>PBYS01000013.1 GCA_002729725.1 Puniceicoccaceae bacterium | reverse complement strand
GGGGTGCGACTTGATGTGATGTCTGAGTTTGGTCCGGGTCGTCTCTTTTTTCGTCTCCGAGTCGCGGAGCCGTAGTCTTTCATTGGCAGGGTAGAATCAGCTCTCTGGTGTCGTTTAGTTCGGGCGGAAAACCAGCTTCATCAGATTGTAGCTATTTGGATTTGCTTCTAGATTATAGATAATCAGGAGCAAACGGTCCGATTTATCGACGATGAGTTTTCTCGCTAAGCTACGCTGCCATTCGCCGTCTTGGCGGAGTGAGGCGACCAGAATGGGTTGGTAGTGCTTATTCGGCAGGCTGAGTTGCTTGAGTGCATACTTGCCGGAATCGATCGTGAAGTTCTCCGTATCTAATTTACATGCGAGGCGGGTTGTCGACAGATTGTAGATCAAGGTGTTTCCTGGGGGGATGCTGGTCGCTGAGGTCTCAATAGAGAACAGCTGATATTTTCCGTTTGCCTGGGGCAGAAAGAAGATCGTCAGTTCCTTGGCAGATGGAGAAATGGCTATACGACCGAGTTCAACACGTGCTTCCGGATTGGAGATTTCTGTGCCAGGCTTGTAGAAGGTGAGTTGTTGGGACCCCCGGTACTGCAGATGCCCGGTGAGTCGATCATCCAGGAGCTGAAAAGTTTTCGTGCTGCCCTTTCCATTTTCCAGATAGGCAACTTCCGGAGGAGTGTACGCGGTGCCCGGTTGTTCCGGTGGTGAGTCCCCGTCCGGGTCTATGGCCGCAATCGGCGCATGGCTGGGCCAGAGAAACGCTTGAAAGTCTATATTTACATCCGGTTCTTTATCCTGAGCGCAGAGTGAATGGATGAGTAAACTTAGAAAAATAAAAATCGATAGCGTTGTTTTCATACGTCAGTGTCTTCCAGCCAATGGAAATCCAGGATGATAAACTTTCGGCCGAAATTCATGTTGGTTTGTGTCAGCGGAGCGTAGCCTTGTGCGGCTGCTTCAGCGGTATCATAGGGAGTTTCGGGTGGATTGCTTTGGCTCTCCACGAAGTCCGGGATGCGCTGAATTATGGCTTCACAATGTGCTGTGACGGTGTCACCTGTGACCGAGTTGATCGCTTCACCGTAAGCGCGCACGCGAAAGGTGTCTGAGCGAGCGGAGAGGACACTGCCCAGTCGGGAAAGTAAATCGGCCTGACTCAACCAACCGGGGAGGTTTTCCGTGCGCCAGCCGGATTCTGCCTGTGCCTCCATACCAGTGATACCTGTGTTCTGCGCGGCGAGACTGGCATTTTGTTGTAGGCCTGAGTTGACTCCCGATTTATCCAATGCTGCGGCTAGGGTTCCCTGCAAACGGAAAGCATCCGTACTTTCCGAGAAGGTGCCGTCGGTGTCCGGCATCCGATTGATGAAGTGGGCTAGGCTGGCGAAGGGACCTCTCAGTTTGATCTCTTCGACGATGGAATCGGCCAGAGCGTCAATCTCATTGGCTAGCAGGCTTCGGAATCCGATGTAGGACTCATCGTCGTTGGTTGACGGGTTTGCTGTGGTACCTCCATGCGGAATGTTGATTCTCAAAATGGGTGATTTCGGGTTGGCCGGATCGGCGGATACGATTGTTCCGTCGTCGAGTAACACATCGCTTTTGTAAAAGGAAGCGAGTAGTGCGCGCCATGCTTCGACGGAAGTGCTATTGATGTTGAATGCGCCGTTGATCGCGAGATCTGCTGCGGCTTGATCGAGGTCGGATCGAGGCTCGACGAACTCATCAGTCAGGCGGATCAAGCGGGAGTTTTCTGGGCTGTTATCGGCGGGATTGCCGGGCATGGTTGAAAAGAAGTAATGATCCCATAGTGCGTCATTCAGCTTGTAGGAGACGTCGTGGTGCGTGCCTTGGAATTGATAGATGCTTTCGTATCCAGAACTGTTCCAGACACGGTCCACGCGATCCAACTCAATACTGGGGTCTGCCGCACTCTGTCCGATAGCATAGGCAGGGATCAAGTTGCCGAATCGGGCATTCCTAAAGCGCTCTTCGAGCCCATTCGTATAGTTCGGGTCAGCATTCAGGTTTAGCGGTAGGTCGTTGAAGAGCGGTGCATGCATCAACTGTCCAATTGAGTGTAGGGCGTCTCGCTCCGGTGCTGCTTGGAAGAGAATCGTTTGGGTCGCGCTGCTTTGGTTCTCTGAATAGCCGACATTTACATTTTCAGCCAAGTCATAGGGAGCAAATCCATCATCCATATAGGTACCCCGACGTTGGAGACTGAAGATGTACGACGGATTTAAAGTCGCGGCTTGTTCGGTCCACGATGTTGCCATTCCAAATGTCAAGGGAGTCGGGCCGAGAGTGGCTGCCCGGGGGTTGTAATTCGTCAGCCACTTGCGGGTGGTCGGTGAGAGATTTGCGGCACTGGTGTCCCAGACGGGTTGATTCTCAATGAAGGTATGCAACATCTTATAGCCATAAGCGTTGGGTATCGCCTGGGAATCAATTGGGTCGGCTGCCAGCGGGGAGGGATACATCGGCTCGAAGTTGGACGCCCAGGTGACGCCGACGACGGGTTTATCAGTCATATACACAGCGACCTGCAGAGGGATGGCGTTACTGCCGGTGCCCAGGGCCAGCTTGAGGCCATGCACACGACTGGTGTCGCCTCCCCAGCGGTATTCTCTGGTGGTTTCTTCGGGATTCCATTCAAGCGTGCTGTCGATGTAAAACCCGTAGCCCGGGTTGTACCCTCGGACCAGCACGGCCTCGGTTGTCGAGGGGTTCGCGAAATTATAGGGCTTGTTCTCAGCTGGTGGACTGAAGACGATGGCTTCACCCGGTTGGATGATGCCAGTCGTCAGGTGGACTTTGAGCGGCGCGCTTTGCTCCTGCATTGCTTCATCGAAGGTAGTTCCACCGGTTTTGATGTATAGGTTCCAATTGCGCCAGATGCTGACGAAGTTATCGAAGGTTCCGCCATTCATTAGTGTTCGGCCGAAGGTGACGGTATACGTGGCGCTTTCCAGGGGGACGTCATAGGGATTCCATAGAGTCACTGCGGGCATGAAATTTAGCCGGACCGGGATATTGCCGGAGGAATCAGCTGGATCATAAGTCGGAACCCAGTACACTTGGAATCCGGTGACGATTGGGTAGATGCCGGCTGTGGACTCACTGGATGCTTGGATGGGGAGTTCGTTGGCGGCGTTGAGTGGGGTGCGTAGCCATGATCTGAGCTGCTGCCAGAGGGGGCCTCCCGGATCCGAGGCACTCGGTGCCGCGTTATTTCTTGGTTCGAAGATCTGCCCTGTCGGTTGATTCGCCGTATCAAAGAGGGCGGTGGTCAAATCTTTTTTGAGTCCGCCGGTAGATGTGTCGGCCAGCAGTCCGAAACCGTAATAAGTGAGGTCGTTGAAATGTGTATAAGGGCCTGTCGAACTTCCCTTGTACTTCGTTTCTAGAATCTGGTATTCGGCCGGTGTGGCCAGCTTGCGGATTTCTGCTCCACTTGATTGTGTGAACCAAGTGGAGTCGGTCAATGCGGAGATACCAAACTGCTGAGCGGAGATTGGGTAATTGGTGGTGCTGGACGAGTCTAGATTAACCTTAGCTTTGATGCCTTCGTCGCCGACCCAATAGGCGTAGCGTCCGACGGTATTCTGCCCATCTGTCAGTGGCACTTTGCCGACATCGATGGAAGTGCTCCCTGAGTAGAGAGTGGTGCTTTGAGTGAATGGAGTTGCACCCGTGTAGACGTCGTTGGTTGAGTCTATGTGACTATCTGGAAAGCCGGAGACAAGCCATCGGCTGAATTGCGTCTCGGGGCGGCCATTCGCATTAGTGGTTGTGTTCCAAACACCGGTCCAATGCTGTCGGGTTGTTTCTAGTCCATCTGTTTGGATCAACTCGCCTGTCGTTACTGATCGGTCATCTGTGTCATATGGATCAGTATCCAGGCGGTTGGAACTCGCGCTGATGCGTTGGTCGGGGCCCAGAGCTTTCTGTGTCTCACCGATGGCTACTTGCAGTCCAAGCAAGGCATTTTGCCGGGCTTGTGTCATCGTTTTCGAGTAGTTTGCGTTGGCGGTTTCCACTTCGGTGAAAGTAACAATCGCTAGAATCAAGAGTAGCATGAATGCCATAAGGCCTAAGGCAATGACCAGGGCAAAGCCTTGCTTAGTGGCTTGATGTTGCCGGGGGCGGGAAGACGAGTCGTGGAGTGAATGGTTCGGCATCTTTATGATGTGTGTGTATCTCCAGATGGAGATTTCAATGCAAAGGGAGTTTTATGACGCGGGTGCACGCATGGTGTAATACGGTGGTCAGCAATGCGGTTGATTCAATTGATGAATCTATCAGTTATGCTCAGCGTTGGAATCTTCTGCTCGTCGTTACTGTCACATGTCCTTCGTTAGACTCAATGCGCTGATCATTGCGGATGATTGGCTATATTCGATTGTGACAGTAACTTTGCTTGTCGGTTTTCATTTTTGGGAAATGTACCGCATAGTCAGTTTTTCACTTTTATTTGTCCTCTCCAATTCAACGAGCTATGCATGCATCTGTTCCTACCTCCTTTAAATTTCGGCTGATATCGGTCCTCTTATCTCTGCTTCCTCTGCTTGGGGTTTTGTCTGCGGAGACCTTGACTTTGGAACCGGTTGCGGATGGTTTCATTCGCGCAAAATCCACAGCGAGTATTGCCAATAACGCACGAAATGTACTCTTTCTGGTTGGTGACACGGAGACGAGTGGCGACTATCTTCGAGCTGTCTTATCCTATGATTTGTCCAGGCCCGAGTTGGTGGGTGCCCGGATCCAGAGTGCTAAGTTAATCCTTGAGTATCATGGACGTGATACCAGCGACGGAGGCAGTGTCTCCAATGCGGAGCAGCTCAACTTGCATGCACTGTCGGGTGAATTTGCTGAAGCATCGGTTGATTGGTTGCAAAATGGCTTGGGTGCACGTTGGCGGCAGTCCGGAGGCGACTTCGGCCCCGTCTTGGCCAGTGTGCGGGCCAATCCCGCAAAAGTTTCAGCCGGCCAGTGGTTGAGTTTAGAGGGAACTTCCTTAGCGCGGGCGATTGAAGCTGCCGAGGGTGAATCCATTTCCTTGATGATCAAGCTCGATGAAGAGGATTCGGAGCGGAGTATTTTTCGTTTCAAATCCGGCAAGAGTCGATTGGTGATCGATTACGAGCCATCCCCGGCTGTGGCGGCGGCAGTCGCGGCCTTGCGGGAACCACTGCCGGGACAGCCCGGAATTCCAGTTGAGGGAGTCACTCCGGTACCCGGGTATCCGGAGGCACCGGAGAGCTCGAATTATTATCTGGTCGCGGGTGGGCATTCAGTCGAAGTGAAGTCAGAGCCTTATGATTTTGATGTCGCCATGTTTACAATGCGCGATGAACCTATTTTGGTCGATGTGATGGTGCAAGGGGACTTTGCGGACTTCAGCGTCAAGCCGGACCGTCACGATTTGAAGGCAACTCGGGTGCAGAATGCGATCCGTTTTACCTTATCCGAGCCGTTGAAGCTCGTGGTGCAGATTCCCGGTCGACAGCCTCTGGCCATTATCGCAACCCCTGAGGAAGTGGATGTGCCGGATCCGACCGATGCAAATGTGCTGTATTTTGCGCCGGGGGTTACTTATGCGGGTGTGATTCGCCCTGAAAGTAATCAGACGGTATATTTCGCGCCCGGTGCATTGGTTCGCGGTCGAATTGAGGCGAAGCATGTTGAAAATGTTCGGGTTCATGGACGTGGGATTTTGGACACATCCGGCTATGCGCTGCGTAATGAGAAGTTGCACGGCATACTCTTTGATCATGCCAGGAACATTGAAGTCGAAGGGATTGGTGTACGGAGCAATGATACTTGGTGGCAAACGCTCTTTTTGAACTCAATCAACATCGAGGTCTCGCAGATGAATCTCTTTGGTATTGGTGTGAACACCGACGGCGTGGATATCGATGCGGTGAAGAATTTTGTGGTGCGTGACACGTTTATTCGAGCGGAAGACGATGGTCTCGGTTGGCACTCTCTGGATGCTGCGGCGAACGGTGAGATGATCACAGAAAACGCCTTGGCAGAAAATGTGGTGATTTGGAATACAGGAGCGGGTAATGGGATTCGGATAGGTGCATCCATGGAAGCTCAGCTTTGGCGTAATATCACGATTCGCAATGTCGATATTTTGGAACATGCCGGTGCCGGAATTTATAGCGATTTCTCGGATTGGGCCTGGATGGAGAATCTGCGCTTTGAAAATATTGTGATTGAGAAGCCTTCGAAGCCGATCCGATTTTATATCGATGAGACCCGCTACAGCAACTCGACCGGGTATTTGGACGAGCGTGGTCATTTTGACCGATTACTGTTTCAAAATGTCCGGATGAATGGTGGTCAGATTCGATTGAACGGATATGATGCCACGCATCGCATTAACGGGGTTCGATTTAATAATTGTGTGAATGCTGGCATCCCTGTCGATTCGCTTGATCAGGTCACGGTCAACGATTTTGTGACGGATATCGCATTCAATCAACCCCTGCCTGAGGCAAAAATCAGTGCACCCGGAACTTACGAAGCGGAGTCGCTGGAGTCGCGGGTGACTGGAGCAGCACAGTACATTGCCGATGTGGCGGACGCCAGTCACGGGCGAATTCGTGTTTTTGAAGCGGACGGCCCCGGTGATTCGATTGTGCACGAGGTTGAGATCCCTTCGGCTGGAGCCTATCAGCTTGCCTTACTCGTTCGGAAGTCCCCGGATGGAGGCATCGCGGAACTGAGCTTGAATGGGGGAGCGGTACAGACGGAAGTCGACCTGTATGCGTCACGTCCCGGATATCAGGTCGTCGATTGCGGTGAACTCAATTTTGGATCCAGCGGACTACTTGAAATTGAACTGAAACTCGTTGGTCAGCATCGCATGTCTTCCGGCTATCGCATTGAGTTGGATGCGATACAACTCGTTGCCAAAAACTGAGCCACTGCCACATGGCGTTCGCTGTCGGAACTGGGATTCTATCCATGTGACAGTAACGATCCGGATCACCTTTTCACCGATAACTTTAATCACCATTCTATCGATAAATGATTTCACTCAACACCTTAATGATCATGAAAAATATTACTCTTCGCTTTGGAGCCTTTTCAGGTTCGCGATTCCTTCAACGCGGCAGACAGTGCCTGAGCATACTCGGGCTGACTGCCCTCGCCAGCTCACTATTCGCCGACTCTTTACCCATCGCTCAGGAGCAAGTGGAAGCCAAACGATCCGCTAAAGTCACCTGGACGAATCCCAGCAAAGGTGAGTTTCGTCTTCAGTTTGATGATCCGGCATGGTCTGCTGGTGTTCGGATTATGCCGCCTGGCGATGCGGCCCATTGGGACCTGTCTTCCGGCAAAGCCTTGGCTATGGATATCGAGAATTTGTCTGAGGATAAGCAGATGCGATTGACTTTGCACCTGAACAGTGGCGACAAAGAGGCGGGCAATCAGGTGGAGATCAATTCAGGGATTGCGCTGAATCCCGGCGAACGTCGGACCGTACGTATCCTGATTCCACACGAAGAGATTTATTGGACTCCGGAAGGGGTGCCAGGGCCCAAGACGATTGATTCGTCGGCGGTCAACTGGTTTGAACTGCAAATGCAATGGCCTTTTGAGCGGAAAGAAGCCGGGCTGGTTGACTGTCTGATTTCAAATGTTCGCTTAGTGGGCGAGCCGGATCGCTCCTATACGGTGTCGGAGGAGCGCTTTCTGCCGTTTATCGATGTGTACGGTCAATACAAACATCAGGATTGGGCCGAGAAGATCCATACCGACCGCGATCTCGTGGAGGCGCATCAGAAGGAAATGCGTGAGCTAAAAGCTTCCAAGCGGCCGGCTTCCTGGAATCAATACGGTGGCTGGGCCGAAGGGCCGCAGTTGGAAGCGACCGGTGCATTTCGTGTTGAAAAATATGAAGGCAAATGGTACTTAGTCGATCCATCCGGAAATCTATTTTTCTCGAATGGTTTGGATGTGTTGCGAGCGCATACGGATGCCACACCTGTGAAGAATCATCAAAGCTGGTTTTCCTTCGACGTTGACGGCAAGCAGGACTTACCCTTCACGCACTGGAACTTGCAAAAGAAGTATCAGCGTGACGATTACGAGGCTGAGTTTTTCACAACTTTGGTGAAGCGCCTGGAGCATTGGGGGATCAATACGATTGGTAATTGGGGGCATTCTGATCTGATGAGTCTGGGAGACGTTCCCTACACTGCGGAGTTGATCGATCACGACGATAGTTTGCCGCAGATTCCCGGTAAAGCCTTGAAGTTTTATGATGTCTTTGACCCCGAGTATGTGCGGGCGATGGAGACCCTACTGGTCGATGCCGCTGAGCGGGATCCGCTCATTCGTAAATCTCTGCAGGACCCGATGTGCATTGGCTATTTCATTGATAATGAGTTGAACTTTGGTAATCGGAATCGTCAGATTTTTACGGATCAAGTATTGAAAAGTCCGGCCCGGCAAGCGGCTAAGCTGGAACTGGTCAAGGACCTGAAGGTACAGTATGTGACGGTTGAGAAGCTGAACGATGCATGGAGTACAGAATATTCCAATTGGAACGATTTGTTGGAGCGCACGGATGTCCCGGAATCGAAGGGTTATCGTAAAGACTCGCAGGTCTTTTTCGTCAAAGCGGTCGATCAATATTTCCGCTTGAGCCGAGCCGCGATCAAAGCCGTCGCCCCGCACCGTTTATATTTAGGCTGCCGCTTTATCGGGACAGATGCTGTTCGCCGTGATCTCTATGAAGCTGCCCAGAAATACTGTGATGTGTTGAGTGTTAATATTTATTCGCACACCCCCGCCAATATGTGGCAGCAGGACTTTCCCGATATACCGGTCATGATTGGGGAGTTTCACTTCGGAGTGCATGATCGCGGGATGTTTTCACCCGGGCTGGCACCGGTGGGTCTCACCCAGCAGGAACGTGCCTTTGCCTATGCTCGTTTCATGCAGGGAGCCTTGGGCAATCCGTACATCGTCGGTGCGCACTGGTTTCAGTTTCGTGACCAGCCTCTCACTGGCCGCTGGGATGGCGAAGGCTATGCCATTGGCTTTGTCGATGTGGCAGACACGCCTTATGAGGAATTGACTGAGACGGCACGTGAAATTGGAGAGAATATGTATGAATATCGTGCGAGAGGGGAGTTGCTCAATCCTATGAAGTGAGCCGCTCTTGGAATATCCAGTCAGTTTTTTCAGGCAATGAATTCCGATAGACTTCTATTCTTAAATAGTTCTCTATATTGATCCCCCAATAAATACCCCTATGAAAAATAATACAGACCCTCACTGCTTAGACCCATTGCAATCACGGAGAATCATTCGTTGCAATGGGTTCACCCTGATTGAGTTGTTAGTCGTGATAGCGATCATTGCGGTGTTGGCTGCTATCCTGATCCCTGCGGTTGGACGAGTGCGCCAGAGTGCGCAACAGACTCAATGTGCGTCGAATCTTCGCCGAATTGGTGAAGCAATTCTCATGTATTCTGCTGATCACAACGGAGCGTTGCCGGGGCGAGATTCGGGGCTATATGGTCAGGTGCGGGCGGATTATAATTTCGAGAGTGGGGGGGACCAATATTCATTGGTTACCTACGTGCTTCCTTACTTTGAGATATCAGATGGCGAGGGTAATGTGGAAGTGATGCTTTGCCCTGCAAGTGAGGAGGCGATGGAAGCGGAGCACGCCAGTTATCTCGCGAATCCCTCTGTATTGTTGGCTAATGGGGAGACCGCTCGGCCATTTGGTCGAGATTACAATCGAGCGCCAGCGCTTCTATTGACTCAGCTGGCGAATCCTGCGGATGCGGTTGCGATGTTTGACCTCGATGCCTCCATCTGGCGCACATTGGGCAATGCAAGTCCGGATGGCACTCCAACAGAGCCTGTGCATGGAACGACTCGGAATTTTCTGTATTTGGATGGTCATGTGAAAGCGATGCCTTTGGATTACGATCCACGCGCGACTGCGATTCAATAGGTCGATGTCGGGTTTGCATCTATTCGCAATCTCTCTGTTTTGTCTTTTGGGATATTCTTCTCTAGATGAAAGTGACTTAGTCAGTCGATTCGCTGTGACCGAAAACTCGCATCCGCGTCTGTTTTTATCTGACCGGAATGTCGAGCAGTGGCATGCTCGGATTGATTCAGATCCGCAGTTATCTGCTTTCGCTGATTATGTGATCGAGGCGGCAGAAGGGCTTTTAGAAAAGCCAGTGTTGAAACGCGAGCTTGAAGGCCGACGTTTACTCGGAGTGTCGCGTGAATCTTTGCACCGGCTTTTGTATTGGGGAATGGCCTACAGATTGACTGGTGATGAGCGATATGTGGCACGCGCGCAGACCGATATGCTGGCAGTGGCTGCGTTTAAAGACTGGAATCCGACCGGAAGCGTATTGGTTTGCGCAGAAACTAAAGCAGCCGGAATTGCTCTGGCAAGAACGCCAAAACCTGAAGAAATTCAACGATGGTAAGCGCTCAGTTGCATCGGATAAGCGCCTGCTTCCCTTGCTCTTAGTCTGGGCGGAACCAACGGTCGCCGAGAGTTTAGTGCCCGAGCACTTGCATTGGACAGGTAGTGGCGAGACGCCTGTTGCCTTTCATCGTTCAAGTTGGACCGACCCAAAGGCATCTTTTGTGGCGATCAAAGGCGGTTCGCCCAGTGTCGGTCATGCGCACATGGATGTCGGGCAGTTTGTCATGGAGTCGGATGGCGTGCGGTGGGCGGTCGATTTGGGCACTCAGCCTTATCACGAATTAGAAGCAGCCGGGCTCAATATTTGGGGCAAAGTCGACCGCTGGAAGGTGTTTCGCTTTGGAAACATGAGTCATAGTGTGCTTGTGCTCGACGAGCAGCCTCAGGTAATTGAAGGGGCCGCGGCAATTGTTGATTCCGAGAGCAATGGAATGTTGTCCTATAGCATTATCGATTCGTCTGAGCTCTATGGAGGACAATTGAAAAGTGCACACCGTGGGGTTGCATTGCATCCAAATGGTGCCGTGCAAATCGAGGACCAAATAGAAACCTTACAAAAACAGGCTGAGGTTCGATGGGCCATGGTGACGTATGCGAAGGTGACGATTGAAAGTGCTCGTCGTGCCACGCTCCGGCAGGACGGTGAAGTCTTATCGTTGGAAGTGGTCGCTCCTGTGGATGTTCAGTTGGAGATCTTTGAGATCGCTCAACCGCCAAATGACTATGATACCCCGAATCCCGGAGCCAAGATGATCGGTTTTACCTTGTCGTTGAAACCTTCAGCGAAGGAGACACATATCCGTGTCGTTCTGATTCCCGGAGGTCCCGACGCCGCCGGGCAGAATTTTCCGGCAATGACCGATTGGAACTCGTCGCCTACATCGGATGATTCCCCTTTGTAGTTTATATACTCGCCCGCCGAGCGAACCTTAGACGATCCGGTTTTCAGCAATCACCCGACTAAACCATTTGGCGCTGAGCTTTGGCGTGCGCGTTTGGGTGGCGTAATCGTTGTAGACAACTCCAAATCGGCGTTGATAGCCATCCATCCATTCGTAGTTATCCATGAATGACCAGAGGAAATAGCCTTCGACAGGCACTCCGTCTCCAATCGCGCGGTGTAGTTCCTTTAGGTAGTTGCGCACATAGTCGCGCCGGTGTAGGTCGAGCACTTCGCCGTTGACTGGTGGCGCATCGTCGTAGCCCGCTCCGTTTTCGGTGATAATGACGGAGGGGACTTCGTAGATTTCCGCGACATGTCGGGCGCACCAGTAGATCGCCTGTGGAGCGTGAGCCAGCCAGGTGGCATCGGCGGTTGGATACGAGGCGGGAAGGGGAAGGATTTCATATCCCTGCGGTTCGGCTGCACGGACGAACTGCCCTGTATACACATTGAGGCCGAGGAAATCGGTTGGCTGACTAATCAGTTTGAAATCGTCAGCTTTAAACTGCGCCGCATCCTCACCGACAGTTTTGAAATAGGCTTCGGTGTATTCGCCCCGGTAGAGTGGTTCGAGCACGCGTGAGTTGATTTCGATAAATGCCTTTTGTGCGGCTTCGATATCCCGCTCTGTTTCGGTTAGAGGAATCGTGGGAATCGGATTGTCGGTAATGCCTACGCGCGCGCCGGGTCCACCAAATTCGCGAACAGCTCGCACTGCGTATCCATGTGCGAGCAGGGCGGTGTGGTAGGTCTGATTGACGACCTGTTCCGATTCTTTAGCTCCTGGAGCTTTGGTGCCGTTTCCATAGCCGTCTTGTGTGAAGCAGAAGATCTCATTTAGAGTGATCCAGTTTTTGACCCGGTCGCCCAGTGCTTTCACTAAAGTCTCTGCGTAGGGACCAAAGGCCTCGGCGGTGCGGCGATCACGCCAGCCCCCGAAGTCGTCCTCCAGAGCTTGGGGGAGATCCCAGTGAAACATCGTGACCCAGGGCGTGAGCCCGTTTTGTAGGCAGGCATCGATCAATCGGTTGTAAAAATCGATACCTTTGGGGTTTACCGCACCCCGACCGGTTGGCTGAATCCGTGGCCAGGAAATGGAGAGTCGGTAATTTTTAGCGCCCAGTTGAGCCATCAGTGCCAGATCCTTCTCGTAGAGATGATAGTGATCACAGGCTATGTCGAGGGTGTCCCCGTTGAGCACTTTCCCGGGAATGCGGGCAAAAGTATCCCAGACGGAAGGTTCCTTGCCGTCTTCGAAGGCAGCCCCCTCGATTTGAGGCGCGGCGGCTGCGAAGCCCCATTGGAAGTCCTGAGGGAAGGTGAGTGGTCGAACCTGAATCATGATTTACGTAGTGGCTGTAAGAGATAAAAAAGGCCTGCCGTTTTACGCCGACAGGCCTTTTGAAAGTGTGATTAGAATTTGGAACTTACTTGCGACGACGTACGACAGCGAGTGAGAGACCGGCAAAACCAGCCAAGAGGGCGAAGGCCGATGGTTCAGGAACCGCTGTGTAGTCGATGCTCAGAGTTGGCACGTAGGTAGACGGGGATTCAATTGGAGTTCTCGATGTGAACCGGAAGATCGTCCGAGCGGCGTCAATGGAGTCAACTTTAAGGATCAGTCCAATGGAACCGCCGATTGTGTTGGCAATCGCTGTATCCATAGTTTCTGAGGTAAAGCCGACTGTATCACTTGCGGCAACAGTACCTGCATTAGCATCTGCTGTGGCCAAAAGAGAATCCAAATCGCCGCCTGGCGTCGTCCAGGGGGTGTCCCATTGTGCGCCGCCCTCAGTGAAGGCAGTGTTGGTTTGATACAATTGTAGCGTATCAATTTCTTCTACCGAATTTGTGTCCCCTCCGTCGACTGTGAAGGTGAGAGTGACGCTGTTGATTGTGGCTCCCGTTAACAGCGGGTTCGATAAATCGAATTGCAGAAAAGCACGTAATTCATCTGTGCCGTCCGTATTACCTACGAGAAAAAGGTTTGCCTCTTGAGCATCCTGGACATTATCAACAGTAAAGCCATCGCGAATAAATCCGTCTGCGGAGGCAACTAAATCAAGAGTATCTGCCGAAGCAGCCAGTGGAAGTGCTGCCGAAGCGAACACCAGGGCAGTGAGTGTGTGTGTGGGGTTGGAGAATTTCATATGCATAGGTTTTTAGGAGTTGATTGTTGATTGATCGATTGTTCTCGGGAAAACATCACTACCTTCGCAGAAAAAATCATGTGATAACAGGCTAAGAACAATGTTACAGTCACAATTTAATTAAATGTGTGGATTTGATTTTGTGACAGTAACGTAAGCGCGGAGGTTCAGTCGGAGGGGCAATACAGCCAATTATCATTCTACGGCTCCCTGAATACTGCTATCTTGATGCGATGGGGAGGCCTCGAACTGAGTGAAACAGTCTTATGTGAGCGATACCCACCCCACCCACTACCACAAAGCCAAGCCATGGCAAATTCTGGCCTTTTCGGTGAATGACACGGCCACCAATGCCGGCCTTTGCACCATCGGCACCTTTCTTGTGGTCATGATGACCGATAACCTCGTGCTGTCTGGCTTTGTCGCGGGGATCATTATGATGTTGGTCCGGGTTTTTGATGGGATCACTGACCCGATCATTGGAACTTTGATTGATAATACGGTGACCCGTTGGGGGAAGTTTCGTCCTTTTCTCCTCGTGGGCTCGATTATTATTAATATTGGGATTTTTCTTCTCTTTGGTGGCTTTGTTCATTTTGAGAACGAGTTGCTTCAATATGCATGGATTATCGGCAGTTACATTTTTTATATCTTTGGATATACTTGCCAGACTGCTTGCACGAAGTCGGCTCAAGTGCAGTTGACGAATGATCCGGGGCAACGTTCGACTTTGGGCTTTCTCACTGCGATTATTTCGACTGGCTATTGGTCTCTCTTTCTCGCTTTTGCGGTTAAATATGTGGATAGCTTTGAGGGCGGCTTTTCAAATCCGGATGGCTATCGGGTGATCGCAGTGATCACTGTGGCCGTGAATGCGGTGTTGACTGTTTGTTCCATTCTCGCGCTCAAGGATCACGACCGTCCTGAGTGTTATTCAAAGGAAGTGAAGAAGGAGAAGATCAAAGTCACTGCGATCTTCAGTTTAATTAAAGGGAATCGGCCCTTGCAAATGTTAGTGACGGCTGCGGCGACGAACAAACTCGCCAGTAATCTGCAGGGGGCGGCAGCGGTGTATTTTTATTTGTATACGGTCCAGAGTCTCGACATGCAGGCCCGTGTTTCGCTCTTGGGATTACCTGCGCTCTTTTTGGGAAACACCTTGGGAGTGATCGTGGCGCGGCGCTATGATAAGAAGGTGTCTTTTCTTTTCGGCACTTGGATGGGGCTGATTTTCGGAGTGCTCATTATTGTGGTCCAACCTTTTGCACCCGAGCAAGCGGTGCTCTTTTTGGCACTGATGCTACTTGTGAATGCTGGCACGGGTATCTCATATATGAATATTATACCGATGATTGCCGATGTCGCGGACTATGAGCATTGGAAAAATGGCCGGTTTGCCCCGGGCTTGGTCGGGACGACTTTTAGCTTTGTCGATAAAATGGTCTCGTCGATCTCCGGATTACTCATCGGTGGCGCGCTCTCTTATATCGGATATACAAAAAACATGCCATGGTCTAGCGAGGCTTATTGGACCTTCCTCCTTGTCATGTTGGGCGTGCCTATTTTGGGACATATTGCGTCCATTATTGCTTATATTTGGTATCCGATCGACAACGCTTTTTATAGGAAGATGTATGACGATCTTCAGCAGAATGAATCTGCGATCGAAGGAGCTAAGCGAGAACTATGTTGAAACCACAATACAATGAGAGTCGGGAGAGCTTTGATCTCGACGGTTTTTGGGACTTCGTGCCTGGTCGGAATGAGGAGCGGCCGGATGTTGCTTTAGGCTTGGAGCAAGCCCGGCAAGTGGCGGTTCCCGGCAGTTGGAATGAGCAGTGCCTCGACCTGTATAATCATTTCGGGGAGGGCTGGTATGAAAAGCGTTTTTTCATCAGTCGCGGGTGGTTGGGCCGTCGTATCTTTATCCACTTTGGCAGTGTCTGCCAAGATGCAGAGGTCTGGTTAAATGGGGTGCGGCTCGGAGGACATTCGTAACATAGAGACGACGAAAACGGAGTTTCTTCTCAATGGTAAGCCCGTCCATTTTAAAGGCTTTGGTAAGCACGAGGACTTTGATGTGATCGGTAAAGGGCTTTGCCATGCGTTGATTGTCAAGGACTACGATTTAATGAACTGGATCGGTGCTAATTCTTACCGCACTTCGCATTATCCGTATGCGGAAGAGTGGCTTGAGTTGGCAGATAAAATGGGAATTCTGGTAATTTCGGAAAATCCGTTTGTCGGTTTGGGCCCACGCCTCTATAAAGAGTCGATTCTTGAGAAAGCACTCGGAGTGGTTGAGGAGCATATGCGGCGGGATCGAAATCATCCTTGTGTGGTCATGTGGTCGCTGGCGAACGAGCCGAACTCTCCTGGTTGCCTCAATGATCCGTCTGAGCGTGAATCCTGTCTGCATTTTTACCGTTCGCTCATGGCCAAGGCTCGCGAATTGGATACGAGCCGACCATTTACGTATGCGGCTCATCTCAACCCAGATGACAATCCGATGGCATCACTGTTTGATGTGCTTTGTATCAACAAGTATTTCGGTTGGTATGAGTGGACCGCACGTCTGGAAGACGGTCTCGAGCCAATGGTTGAGAAGCTAGAGGAATTTTATGACGCGTTCGAGAAACCAATCATCTTTGCTGAATTCGGTGCCGATGCGGTGGCAGGTGAGCATCATTTGCCAGAAGTGATGTTTAGTGAGGAATATCAGTCTAAAACTGTGGAAACGCAGTACACTCGCTTGTTGCGTGAGCCTTGGTTTATTGGTGCACATGTTTGGAATTTTGCGGACTTCCGAGTCGGACAGACGCTCAATCGAGTTATATTCAATCGGAAGGGGGTGTTCACCCGATCACGTCAACCTAAGCTGGTCGCACATACCCTGAAACGTCTCTGGAATTCAGGCGATGTTTAATCATCTCAAAGCCCCATCAATTTATTTTATGAAATACAATCCTATCCAACTCAGTTTACTTTTATTGCTCAGTGTTTTTGCCGAGACCGGTCTTCATGCCGTGGATGAAAGCACTGCATTTACGCAGTTTTATGATCGTAGTCCGACAAAGTATGCCGGCGATATGCGTCGATTTGACCAAGAGGTGCATGCACCCGGAGGAATTGTCGCAGTCGGCAGTTCGAGTATGCGCATGTGGGGGAGTATTCAGCGTGATCTCGCTCCGTTGACGATTATTCGGCGTGGTTTTGGCGGCAGCACTTTTGATGATGTGCTCTACTCGGTCGATACATTGATTTTGAAAAGCCGACCTCGTGCGGTGCTGATCTACGAGGGGGATAACGATCTCGCTCACGGAGCATCGCCTCAAGTTGTGGCCGATTGCTTTCAGGCCATCGTCAGTAAAGTGCATGCGGTGCAACCCGAGGTTCGCTTTTATGTCATGGCCATTAAACCGAGCCTTGCCCGCAAGAATCTCTGGGGGCGTATGCAAGAAGCGAATGAGTTGCTGAAAGGGATTTGCGAGTCAAACCCCTTGCTGACTTACATCGATAGCTCTTCGGGGATGTTGAATCTCGATGGCACAATACGTCCGGACATTTTCAAGGGGGACAATTTGCACATGAATGACCGTGGCTATGCGGTGTGGGCCGAGGCGGTGGCACCTGTCCTAAAATCAAGCGAGTTGGCTTACGAATGAGTGGTGGTCTGCTGTTCATGGATATTTTAAAATGAAACGAATTCTATTCTGCTGCCTCTGTCTGGGAGTTCTGATGAACTCAATACTTCAGGCCGATATGACTGGCACAACACGGGAGCCGGATTTTCGGGCTATTTATAAAACAGTCAATGGGCGCTCGCTTTGGCTGCACTGTTTTGAGCCACGGAATGCCGCTTCAAGTGAGCGGCCCGTCATCCTCTTGGTGCATGGCGGAGGCTGGACGCGTGGCTATCCGGCTATTTTCTTTCCCATGGCGGAGCGACTCAGTGCTATGGGATTTGTGGTGGCTTGTGTTGAATACCGCTTACTGGATACCCACCAGCATGGGGCTTCGGTTTTTGATGCAGTGGCGGATGTACAGGATGCCATGTCTTATCTACGTATGGATTCAGCGCGACTGCGGATCGACCCGAATCGAATTGCCATTGCCGGCGCGTCTGCCGGTGGTCATTTGGCGATCGGAACGGCGCTTTTTGAGGATTATCGAGAGGTCAATCGGTCGGCCTCATTTCGACCCGATGCGGTAATACTTTTTAATCCGGTGATCGATACTTCGGAGGCTGGTTATGGTCACGCAAAACTGGGTTCTGACTGGCAGACGCTCTCGCCGCTGCATCGGGTGCACTCAAAGATGCCACCGACCTTACTCTTCCATGGGCAGGCGGATGGAACGGTGCCATTTGCCGGAGCGCGTGCGTTTCAGGCCAGTATGCTGGCGCATGGCAATACTTGTGACTTCTTTCCGAATCAGAATGGCAATCATGGTTACTATCGAAAGAGCCCCGTGTATGAAGAAACTTTGGATACGGTGTATGCCTTTGCCCTGCGTCAGGGATTACTCGCAAAGCTCTGAAGCGATGTGCGCTATTGATGGGCTCTCAATTTACAAGGCCTGAACGAGCCACTGAATGCTTTCAAAGTCAGTTTTGGCCTGTGGGACGAATAAGCCTTGGTGCATGAGGACATCGCCGCTGACCGTGTATGAATCCCCGTCAGCCCGGACGCGGTATTTTATTTCTGAGGACAGGCCTTGTAATTTGAGGCGGCGCGCGGGTGCATTGGGTTCATTCAGCACAGTGACGTGTGTGACGAGGGCCTCGTGCCTGTCTTCGGAGACGATCATCCATGCGGCTTCTTGAGATTCGTAGGGGCTTTTCAAGCGGTAGAGATCGCCAGAGATGAGTAGGGGACGAATCGTTTTGTAGAATTCGATCTGGCTGCAAACCTCGGATTTCTCTGCTTCCGTTAAGGTGCCTAAATCCAGTTCGTAGCCGAAGGCTCCGGTGCAAGCGACATGCCCCCGAGTGCGCAGTGGTGTCGTGCGACCGACCTGGTGGTTGGGCACCGCTGAGACGTGGGCAGCCATGGTGCTCAAGGGATACGCTAAGCTGGTGCCGTATTGAATCCGTAGGCGGGAGATCGCATCCGAATTATCACTGGTCCAGATTTGAGGCATGTAAGCCAAGATGCCCGGATCAAAGCGCCCGCCCCCTCCCGAACAGCCTTCGAATAGAATGTGGGGGAATTCTTGATTGAACCGATCCATGATTTCGTAGAGTCCCAAAACGAATCGGTGAGCGGTTTCCTGTTGTTGAGTGGCGTCCAAACGGAGCGAACCCAGCTCAGTCAGATGGCGGTTCATATCCCATTTGACATAGGTGATCGGGACCTCTTGGAGGATTGTGGCGATACGCGCATAGATCGCATCACGAACTTCACTGCGCGAGAAATCGAGCACGAGTTGGTTTCGGCTTTCGGTTCTGGGGCGATCTGGCACATGGATGCACCAATCCGAGTGTGAGCGGTAGAGTTCGCTGTCGGGCGACACCATTTCGGGTTCAAACCACAGACCGAATTCAATGCCTCGCGCTTTGACTTTTTGGGCGAGATTCTCGAGTCCATCAGGTAGTTTATTATGATCGACGACCCAATCGCCCAGAGAGGTGCGGTCATTGTCGCGGCGACCGAACCAGCCGTCATCGAGGACGAATAATTCGACGCCGAGCTCGGCTCCGCTCGCGGCAATGGTTTCAATCTTTTTCGCGTCGAAATCAAAATACGTCGCTTCCCAATTGTTGAGCAGAATTGGGCGAGGTTGATCACGCCAGGCGATTGGGAGTAAGTGTTGACGATAAAATCGGTGCATCGCCCGCGACATGCCGCCCAGTCCATCGGCTGCGTATGTCATGACAACTTCTGGTGCTTGGAAAGAACTTCCCGGTTTTAACTGCCATGTGAAATCGAAGGGATTGATGCCTATTTGAGCGCGGACGCATTGAAACTGATCCTGCTCCACTTGAGCGAGAAAGTTACCGCTGTAGATCAGATTGTAAGCGTAGACGGAACCATCGGTTTCATTGGCGCCCTTTTCGGCGAGTGCGAAAAATGGATTTTGCTGGTGGCTGCTGGTGCCGCGTTGACTGGAAATTGCCTGGACGCCCGGTCTTAGCGTTGAGAAATGTGCATTCCGCTCACGAATCCAAGCCCCGGATAATTGAACGAATTTGTAGTCGGAAAGCTCCGCGTCGAAATCGACTGAAGCGGAGAGTGCTCGTCGAATTTCCAGGTTTTGTTTTCCCTTGTTGAGAATCCGTGCGGATCGCGTGATGATCGGATGTTTTGGGAAAACTGTATAGTGCAGCTCTACTTGTAATTGAAGTCGTGTATCTTCCAATAAGATCGTCAGCGTTTCGGCATCTTCAATGACCTCCGCATAAGTCGATGGCAAGCCTTCCAACTTGGGTTTACCTGACGAAATGGTATGCGATTTATAGCGGAGCGACAGAATACGAGAGCCGGTTTCAGGCTGAAAAATTTCCAAAGCAGGCTCTCTGAAATCCGAGTTGCCGTAGGTCGGAAATTCCTGGGGAAGTGTATCCAGACTGATGCCATTTGGTGCGCCAGCGAGATTAGGCGTGTAGCCGCGCTCCTGAATCGGGGCACAGCTCGGGCCGGTTCCCGATGTTGAAAGCTGCGGCCCCCAGTAAACGTGTTGGAGGATGCCTTGTTCCGATACTTTGAGCGCGTAAGTGGCGTTGCCTGCTTGCAGTGAAAATTGAGATTGCGTGACGTCGTAATGGATGTGCATGGCGGTCGAGTATGAAAGAGGGCAGGTGAAGATAAGCTCTGGGATGTGATTCCTGCGATTGTTCATTTGATTCAAATCCGAAACAGATGCGAAGTAAAAACATCCCATACTGTGACAGTAACAAGCCTCTGGCGGTTGTGGATTAGGTTGGTCGAACCTCTAATTGTGGCCTACAGATTGAGTCACTGGTTTCGCCTTCGCGAAGTCTTCCATCCCACTCCATTCGCATCTCCCCTAATGACAATGCTTCATTGTATACGATTTATGGCGATGAAAATGGATTCAACCGCGAGGTTTAGTGCCTCGGCAAATCAATACTCAATCCTCTGTGTTTATGCTTTCAATTGATTACTTTGTGCTCGCTATTTACCTCGCCGGAATCTTCGGGGTGGGCCTCTTCTTGTCGTCTAAAAACAAGAGCTCGGCGGATATGTTTGCGGCGGGGGGAGAGTCCCCTTGGTGGACTTCCGGACTGAGTTCTTTTATGACCATGTTCTCCGCGGGAACTTTTGTTGTATGGGGAGGGATTGCCTACCAGCACGGGTTAGTCGCAGTCGTCATCAATCTTTGTTATGGTGCGGCTGCGTTGCTGGTAGGCTTTTTCGTCGCGGGGCACTGGAAGCGCATGGGGGTGAAGACACCGGCCGAGTTCATTGAGCTGCGCTTTGGCGCTTCTGCGGTGCAGTTTTATACGTGGGCGATGATGATCTTCCGGATTGTTGGAGTGGCGGTGTCTTTGTATTCACTTTCAATCGTGCTGGTGGCGATGATGCCACTGGCGGATGGAAACCCTTTGCAAGATCCTGCGACGGGTAATCTCTCGCTGATGTGGGCGATCGTTATTTTCGGCGGGATCGTCGTGATTTACACCATGGCTGGAGGACTTTGGGCGGTTCTGATGACAGATGTCTTGCAGTTCATTGTATTGAACTTAGCCGTGCTCTTTATTGTGCCACTTGCTTTTGGCCAAGTCGGAGGGGTGAGTGCATTCCTCGAAAAAGCTCCCGAAGGATTTTTTGCCTTAACCAGTGATAAATACACGATGTTCTTTCTCGTTGGTTGGGTGGTGATCCATTTCTTTATGATTGGAGCGGAATGGGCTTTTGCTCAGCGCTTTATCTGTGTTTCCAGTGAGAAGGATGCGAAGAAGAGCTGTTTTTTGTTTGGAGGACTCTACCTGTGTAGTCCCATACTGTGGCTCCTGCCGCCGATGATCTATCGCACCATGGATCCAAATGCGGATCCGCAGGAGGCTTACATCCTGGCCTGTCGGGCGGTGCTTCCGGCCGGGATGGTGGGACTGATGGTCGCTGCAATGTTTTCCGCGACCGCGAGTATGGTGAGCTCACAGCTCAATGTGTTTGCCGGTGTGCTCACGGACGAAATGTATCGTCGGGTCTTTCGTCCGGATTCGACCGAGAAGCACCTCGTGAATATTGGCCGTCTTTTCACCATCGCCTTGGGGGTGGTGCTCATTGTGGTGTCGCTTTTAATTCCCTATTTGGGAGGTGCGGAAAAGGTGGTTGTCGCTATTACTAGTTTGATGGTGGGTCCTTTGCTGGCACCGACGATTTGGGGATTGTTTAGTCGGCGTATCGGGATTCGCGCGATTTGGACGACGGTGGCGATTAGCTTTGTTTTAGGACTGATTCTTAAACTTGGGCTCGGCACCAATGGTTGGTTGCTTTCGGGATCGACCACCGCGTTGGCTGAATGGATTCAAGCGAATGGCACCACCGTAGATCTCATCATCGGAGTGCTTATTCCTGTGAGTCTTTTGACCATCATGCATTACTGGCGTGGGGAAACCTCGGCTGGTTGGATTCGTGTGCAGAAGCAGGTCAGTGATGTGATTGCCGCAGGTAAAGTGACAGAGGCCAGCGCCTTACCCGCCATCATCGTGGGAGGCTGTTTGCTGGTCTGCGCGCTGCTCATGTTTGGGCTGATCCCTTTTAACGAGTCGGGGCATGGAATTCTCGCGACCTTCGGAGTCGTGCTCCTGTGCATCTCCGGCTCGATCTTTCTCTTTATGAAAACTCAAAAACGACGAACTCTTTGAATGATTATTTCTGAACCAACATCGGAGCGCGCGCTCAAAAAAATTCAACTTGAAGCCGACCTCACCATCGTGGGCGGGGGGCTTGCAGGCACCTGCGCGGCGATCACTGCTGCACGTGAAGGAGTCAAAGTGGTCTTGGTTCAGGACCGACCTGTCTTGGGTGGGAATGCCTCGTCCGAGGTGCGTCTCTGGGCCCTTGGAGCGACTTCACACCAGGGGAATAATAATCGCTGGTCCCGCGAGGGCGGAGTGATCGATGAGATTGCCGTCGAGAATCTGTGGCGCAATCGCGAAGGCAATCCGCTTTATTTTGATTCCTTGCTCTTGGAGAAAGTGAGAGCCGAGCAGAACATTACCTTATTATTGAATACGGCGATGGTCGGACTTGAGAAGGATGGCCCGAGTCGGATCAAGACCGTCCACGCCTTTTGCAGTCAAAACAGCACTCTGTATGATGTGAGTTCGCCGCTCTTCTGTGATGCCTCCGGCGATGGCATCGTCGGCTATCTGGCAGGTGCCGCCTACCGCGTGGGCGCGGAAACTGCCGACGAGTTCAACGAACCCTTCGCCCCCACGGAGAGTTATGGCGAACTCCTCGGGCATACGATTTACTTCTACGGCAAGGACACGGGCGAACCGGTCAAATATGTAGCACCGGACTTCGCATTGAAGGACATCAAAGCGATTCCGCGTCACGATCAAATCGAAGTGAAACAGTATGGCTGTGCGCTTTGGTGGCTGGAGTATGGTGGTCGTATGGATACCGTGCACGATACTGAGGAGATCAAATGGGAGCTCTGGAAGGTGGCATACGGCGTATGGGATTATATCAAGAATTCGGGAAAATTTCCGGAAGCAGAGAACCAGACCTTAGAATGGATCGGCACGATTCCCGGAAAACGGGAAAGTCGTCGTTTCGAAGGCGACTTGATGATGAGCCAATCCGATATCGTGGAGCAAAAGCGTTTTGACGATGCGGTTTCCTTTGGAGGTTGGGCGATTGATCTACACCCGGCAGATGGTCTGTATAGTGCGGATTCCGGTTGCCATCAGTTTCATAGTAAGGGGGTCTATCAAATTCCGTATAGGACGATGTATAGTCGCAATGTGGACAACCTTTTTATCGCAGGTCGGCTGATCTCGTCTTCGCACGTCGCCTTCGGTTCGACTCGTGTGATGATGACCTGTGCCCACAATGCCCAAGCCGTCGGTATGGCAGCGGCGATATGCCAAGAGGGCGACTTGAATCCGCGCGACTTGGTCGAGAAAGCCCAGATGCAGACTTTGCAGCGTCGCTTGCGGCGTTCGGGGCAATTCATTCCGCACCTTGAACTTCCGGAAGATTGTGAAGACTTGTCCCGCTCCGCGCAGATGAAGGTTTCCAGTGAGGCTCAGCTGGTAGGCTTTCCACAGTCCAAGCATTTGGCAACGATGGACTGTGCCCGCGCTTTATTGCTGCCCGCTCAGCCGGGTGTCTTGCCAGAAATGACTTTCTACTTCAGTTCGAAATCGGATCAGACGCTGGAGGTGCAATTGCGCCGTTCGAGTCTCGAAGGTAATTATACACCAGACGAAACTTTGGAAACGCTCTCCCTTTTGATTCCGGCGGGCGAAGCGATGCCAGTGACTGCCAAGTTTAGTGCAGAAATCGCCGAAAACGAATATGTCTTTGTTTGTTTGATGGCATGTCCGGGAGTGGAAATTGTTCAATCTGAGAGCCATCACACCGGGGTGATGCCTCTCGTGCACACCGCCAATAAGAAAGTGGCCAAGGATGCGGTGCAAACGCCCCCGGATGGTGCTGGTTTTGATCGCTTTGAGTTCTGGTTGCCGGAAAGGCGTCCCGTTGGCAAACTTCCCGCAGTGACTTTTAATCCGCCCTTGAGTGGTTTTGGCGCGGACCAATTGGGGAGTGACTACGCACGTCCATTGATTCAATCCAACGCATGGGTGGCCGACCTTAGCGACGAAAAGCCAACACTTGAATTGATCTGGGAGAGCCCTAAGAAAATCCAGAAAGTCATCATTTTCTTCGATGTCGATTACGATCATGCCATGGAGACTGTCCAGTGGCATCATGCAGAAGATGCCATGCCTTTCTGTGTGAAGCATTATCGTCTTTATGACGGTGCGGACAACTTATTGGCCGAAGACCGTGAAAATCATAAAGGGCGCGTTGAATTGAATGTATCCGAGCCAGTTGAAACGAATCAATTAAAGCTGGAACTCTTGGATACACATGGGGCCACTGCCTCGATCTTCTCCATACAAGTGTATTCAGCCTAATTAAGTTCATGATGAAATATTTAAGTATCATTATTTGCCTCATGAGTGGTGTATGGGGGAGTTTACAGGCGAGCTCCGCTGCAGAAATCACTGTGCTTGCCTTAGGCGATTCGATCACTGAAGGCGGCGAGCATTTTGTTTGTTACCGAAAATTTCTTCCGGAGATGCTAAAGGCGAAGGGAATGCCATATACATTTATCGGCCCA
Source organism: Puniceicoccaceae bacterium (assembly GCA_002729725.1). Classification (GTDB taxonomy): domain Bacteria; phylum Verrucomicrobiota; class Verrucomicrobiia; order Opitutales; family Coraliomargaritaceae; genus Thalassobacterium; species Thalassobacterium maritimum. The sequence continues at coordinate 22,327 of PBYS01000013.1, read as the reverse complement.
AAGAAGGATAGTGATTCGGCGCATGCGGGGTATAGCGGCAAAAACACTGCGTATCTCGCTTCGATCATTGGCGATGTTTACATGCAGTATCCAGCGGATATAGTGCTTCTGCACTCAGGTCATAATAGTTTTAGTAAAGACAGGCCAGTGGCGGGAATCCTTAGGAGCACGGATTCGATTGTTCGAACAATCTTACAGATTAATCCCGATGCGATAATCTTGATTGCTCAGGTGATCACTGCGGGGAAGCTGCCAAAATATGATTATATACCTGAACTTAATGCAAGCATTGCTGATTACGTCGAGAACTCTAAATATGCCGATCATCTTGTGCTGGTTGATCAGGCAGAGGGCTTTGATTGGCATACAGACACGATTTACGATAAAGTGCATCCGAATGCTATTGGTGCCAGAAAGATGGCCGCACGTTGGTTGGCGATGTTTAGAGTAATGGAACACCTGTAGGGTGAAGTTATTGGATTAGTTCCCCCAATGCGATTGATTGACAAGTCGTTACGGGATCTTAAGAGAGGGGCGATTGAATGCGCAAGTCACAATATATTTTTCTTCCATTCTGCTGTGTGCTTCAAAAAATCATGAATTGTGAATTGCCTTGACCCTAGAGGTGTGTATGGTGTGTATATCTCAGTGAAGAGCGGAGACGTAATCAAAAAACTCAAAGTGGATGGATGGTTCCTTGTGCACGTGAAAGGCAGTCATCAACAGTTCAAGCACCTCACTAAAACAGGTCGCGTGACGGTGCCGCATCCCAAGAAAGACCTCCCCATCGGAACAGTAAAGGCAATCGCCAAGCAAGCAGGTATAAAACTCTAAAAGCGAAAGGTAGTAAAATGAATTTTCCAGTAATCATTCATAAAGACAAGGATAGTGACTACGGTGTAATCATTCCCGATTTACCCGGCTGCTTCAGTGCGGGTGATTCTTACGAAGATGCACTTGCAAATACACGCGAAGCGATCGAGTGCCATATCGAAGGGTTGCTTGAAGATGGGGAGCCTGTGCCGCAAGCAATGAGCATTGAGCAGCACAAAAGCAATGAATTCGTTCAGGATGCAGTGTTCGCTCTAGTGTCTGTGGATTTAAGCAAACTTAGTGGCAAGGTGAAGCGCGTAAATATTACGTTTCCTGAGCGATTGCTGAGTCAGGTTGACAGTTATGCGGGTTCGCACGGCGAATCCCGGTCTGGTCTGCTTGTGAGCGCTGCACTTGAGTATATCAGCAGCCACACGAAGACTGCTTGAGTTCCATTATTACGCTGATTGACAAGCCGCAGCAGAGGCGTAACTGAGGAGCGCTTGAATACGCAAGTTACATTATTTTTAGTCACTTTAGCAGGTTGGATGAACCGAAAGCAGCAGTCAGTTATTGAGTATCTGCTGGAGGAGAACTGGGTGATGAAGCAGCAACTGAATGCCTCCGGAAAGAAGCTTCGTTTGAGCAATGTTCAGCGACGTAGTCTGGCCAAAAAGGCTAAGGCACTTGGTTGGGCAACTTTGCAGACCTATGCCAGTTTGGTGACGCCTTCAACGCTGATGGCTTGGCACCGAAAATTCATTGCTAAGGGGTTCAATTTTAGGAACTGTTCTGCTTGCCAATGACTTACAGAAATTAGAAAAGAGCGCCTTAAGACGCAAATGACCATTTTTTTAGCCACGTTGGCGGGCTGGCTGAACCGTAAACAGCATGATGTGATCATGTATTTGAATGCGGAGAACGAGATACTCAAAGAACAGCTGGAGAAGACAGGGGTGAAATTGAAGTTGAGCAATGCTCAAAGGTATAAATTGGCCAAGCGTGGCAAGAAGCTTGGGCGTAAGGGGCTGATGAAATATGCGAGCATTGTGACACCCGATACAATTCTTGCATGGCACCGTAAATTGGTCGCTCTTAAGTATACTGCCAAGCGGATGCTGAAGACGGATCGCCAGAAGCGCATGGAGGTTATTCAGGGGCTGTGTGTTCAATTTGCGGAAGAAAATATGGGATGGGGCTATGGCCGTATCCAAGGGGCTCTGTCAAATCTCGGCTACAAAGTGAGTATGACGACCGTAGGCAATATTCTGAGAGCCAGAGGTATCGTTCCTTCGCCGGAGCGTGGAAAGCAGTCCAATTGGAAGACCTTTGTGCGTTCTCACATGGATGTAATGTCCGTCGCGGATTTCTTTACTGTAGAGGTTTGGACTCTACGCGGGTTGGTTCGCTACCATGTGTTCTTTGTCATAAACTTGGCTAAACGTCAGGTGGAGATCGCTCACATCGGCTGTCAGGTGAACGGGGCGGTGATGGCACAGGTTGCCCGCAATATGACTGATAGTTACGACGGCTTTCTTACAGGCAGGCGTTTCTTCGTGTGTGACCATGATCCGCTGTATACGAAAGAGTTTCGTCAGATACTGACAGATTCCGGTGTCGAAGTTATTCAGACCAGAGTGGGGTGCCCGCAGCAGAATGGATATGCGGAGAGTTTTGTTTCGGCGATCAAGCGTGAGTGTATTGATCACATGATTTTCTTCAGTGAGAAGTCACTTCGTCGAACTGTCAGGCAATATGTTGAGCATTTCCACCAAGAACGGAATCACCAGGGGCTCGATAATTTAATACCCTTTCCGAACATCCCTCAGAACCACTCAGAAAGCGGGCCGATCGTAAAAAGTGAACGGCGGATGGTGCCACGCGCGTCCGGTTAGGAGGGCTGCTAAACTACTATCATCGAGAAGAAATGGAGGTGGAAGAAGTAGCTTAAATTTCGAACCAAATATTTCGGGAACGGCACTCCGAGCGGCTTTTTGAAAGTCGATTACGATCATTCTGTGATCGAAATGATCGTAATCGTGCAAGATTTTGAGGCTTTTGAGCTGAACCCCGTGTGACTGGAGCGGCTCGTTTTCAATCAAAATGATCGTCCACGAAGTGCCGCATGCGACCAATCAAAATGGGTGAAACGCTCGGGATCCCTGTTATAAAGGGCTCTGGAGCTGTTAACCACTTTGTGCTAATTTCGATCAGTTCGCCTTTTCAATAGTGATTGGCCAGCCAGGAGTCATCTTTATGACGCCATCAGAATTAGCTAAACGTTTAGCCAGTCAATGAATCCATACCGTGACTCCTTCACTTATACGATCAGTTCAGTGCTGATGCGTTTTGACGGGCTATTCACCATCTCCGGATTTCCTTCTTTTGAACCTTGGAGCTACTATAAGGATAACCAAGAGAGCGAGCGCTGCACCTGCTTGAGTGGTATCGGGGCTTTGCCATGGATGAAGAATGCAGCGATGGCAGCGGCCAAACCTGAATATAAGAGACCTGGAGACCCGCTGGGTATCTCGTAAGCAGTGTGATTGTCTTGGTCGACTAGACGGAAGGGGCCGTTGTCATCATAGCGTGCTTCAATCGAGAGTTTGCGACCGTTGCGGCATTCTCCTGAAATATGCAGCCCGCTGTTGCTTTCGTTGACCTGTAGATTTAGGCAATCGTCTTCGAGTAGGGCAGCTGCCATCTCGGTGTAGTGCACGCCGTAAAACAGGCGCGCACTCATGCCTTCTACTTTGGCTAAAGGGCCGCTGAGATGGATTTTTTTCGATTGGTGCTGCTGACATTCTGCAGCAAATTGGATGAAGTTGGGATGCAGTGGGAGTGCGGAAGCACTGAATGTGGGGGTACCAAAATGATCGGCTTGTTGAATCAGCTTGCTGGCGGCAATCGAGTCGGGGGCCAATGGCTTATCGATAAACAGCGCTTTGCCAAAGGGCAGGACGCGATCGACCATAGCCTGCTTTACTTGCAGACCGAAGGACAGAATGAGTAAGCCGTCACAAGCTTGGGCGAGCTCTTCTGGGGCCTCACATAGCGTGCAGCCATAGTCTGCGACTACTTGCTCTGTTATACGTTCGACTCGCTGCGCACTTATGGCTAGATTTGGACTATGCGCTTGGCAGGCTAGGGGGTAGCTGATTTCTACACCTGCGCGTTGGGCGGCTTGTGCGAGTAAGCACGGGAAGTGTAAGGCATGTGTGCTATCGAGCCCAATGATGCCAATTTTCATTTTTCTAAATAGGCTTCAGTCTCTTTGCGGACTCGCATGCCGCCCCAATAGAGTAAGCCACCAGAGCCCATGACAAAGAGTGAAACGGCCAAAATGCACAATCGATTGAACAGTGAATTGGGCACGACGAGTATGAGTAGCAGTAGGCCACTCACGAGTAGTATGGATTTCGCGATGGCAAAGTATTGTTGATAGTCGACTGCCGAACGCCCGACTTCTTTATCAAAGTCAATCGGGGTGTGCATTGTTTCGAAAAACTCGTGAACTTCAGCCAGCTGCTGGGGGCTGGTCCGTTTGTAAAGCAGGCGGCATATCGCGGTCGAAACGACTCCAAATACTAGGATCCATATCGTTCGATCTTGCATGGTCCAAGGATTGCCCCGCCAGGCCTCGTCAATAAACGACCACAGGGATGGAATGACGCAGGCGCCAAAAATGGGAAAATAAGACCATTTCGGCAATTTCTTGAGCCACAACCCTGCGAGCATGGGGAAGCCCATCGGCACGCCAATCACCGAGCCGATGGTTAGAAAGGCATCGAATAGTGAGATGCGATCTTGTATGGTGAAGAGCAGCGCGTAGACGATGATGATCGCGCCCAGAATGATGGTGGCGATATGGCAAATTCGAATTTCTGTTTTGGCAAGCAGTGGCTCGTTGTGCCCCAGAACTCGACGTAGGCGCGGAATTATATTTCGCATCAGAATGCCGACTTGGCCGTTTAATCCGCTATCCATACTGCTCATACTGGCGGCAAACATCGCAGCTATGAGCATGCCTAGCATGCCATTGGGCAATAACTTCATGGCGACAAAGGCGTAAGCATGCTCCGATGGATTGGCGACTCCAGATGCCATGATGTCACCTTCGTAAAGAAAACGTGCGGCCATCGCTGGTATAAACCAGATGGCACTGCCGACTGCCATCATGATGCATGCCCACCAAGAGGAGCGGGAGGCTTCGCGCCCGTCCTTGGTCGACAGGTAGCGTCCCGCTGAGGAGAGGCTGACCTGGGAGTAAATTTGCATGAAAAACACAGTCACTGCCCATTTTAGAGTGAAGCGGTCGCCCGAAAATTGGCCTGCGTCATTGATGAGTTGATAGTCATTGGCGAAACGCGGATCATTGAAATAATTGAGAAATGACCCGAAGCCTCCGATCTCTCGTAGGGTGAGATAGAAGACTAGGAAAGTAATCGAGAATAGAATCAGCGATTGAACAAAGTCCGTTGCCATCACCGCCCAGCGCCCGCCGGTGGTGGAGTAGAAGACAACAATCACGCCGATGGTAATTAAGATGGGCACCAGCGGCAGTCCCAGTGCGGTGCTGGCAAATAAGGAGAGTGCGTAGAGTTGAATTGCCGAACCAATCGGAGCGAGGATCAGGCCTGAGTATGCGGATAGCTGTTCCACGGAAATGCCGAAGCGGGTGCAAATAATATCTGTCGTGGTGTAGGCGCGTGTCTGGCGAAACCACTTACCCAGAAAAAGGCCACCCACCGCGAAGCCTGCGCAATTTGCCAAGTAGATGACGAGTAGGCTAGGCCCCGCCTCGTAGGCCGCAGAAGCCATTCCCGTGAAAGTAAAAGCGCTGATGCCTGCCATCAACATACTCGTGCCAACCAGCCACCAAGTTCCCTGCGCGCCTCCGCGAATAAAGTCACTGAGGTTATTATTGAAGCGTGCGAACCGCATGCCCAATAGGAGCAGAACGCCGAGGTATATGGCTAAGGTGAGGTATTCTAGAAACATGGTGGTATACGGCGATCTGGCGGTATGAGATGGCTCGTGTTTTATGCCAACTGTCAGTATTTAACTGATCGGCAGGTAAAGTTAAAAGTATAAGCTGCTCCGTGTCAGACTAAAGATGCCCTTTGGGTCTTATTGCTAAAGGCTTTTGGTCATGTGGTCAGCACTCAAAAGAGGTTTAGTGGCTAGCTCGCTCATGTGCTGCGGTCGTATATTTCTGGTGTTACCTGAGCCACTGGTAACTCGCCACGCAAAAAACGTAGAATATTAGCCTGAGCAAAGTCACCAAATTTTGGATACAGATCTAAGGTAGGGCCTCCGATGTGAGGGGATAGGACCGCATCTTTTAAGAGGTAAAGTGGTGCATTGGGCGAAAGTGGTTCGTTGCGTACGACGTCGAGTGCAAGACGGATACGACCACTGGACGCTTCTTGTAGTAGAGCGGCTTCGTCCACTAAGTTCCCGCGAGCGACATTTACGAATACCGCGTTGTCTGGTAGTGCTGCCAAAACGGTAGAGTCGACACTGTTTGTTGTTGTCGAACTTAGAGCTTCGCACTCGAATAATACCTCGCTGCATGAACACAGTTCTTTCAGTGAGGCGCAAGGAGAGACGCCTGCCTCTTTTAGGACAGCCTCGGAAACGCCTTCCGAGAACGCGTAGATCTTTACCCTAAACGGTTGCAGTAGCCTCACTAGAGCTCGAGCGACCCCCCCGAAACCATGAATGCCCACGTGGCGTTCGATTAACGATCTTGTTCCTAGTTGCAACGACTGCTTTCCAACGACATCAACTTGCTCGATCGCATGCGACCACATGCCGAGATTTCGCAGGGCTGCCAGAGCCAGTAGCAGTGCATGCTCGGCTACGGGTTCGGCCGCCAATCGTCCCCAGTTTGACACGATTCCACCGTGTTTGATAAAGTCACGTGGCACGATTTTTTTGACCGATCCAGCTAGGTGGCACAGGTAGAGTAGCTGGCAATCATCTGCCTCAAGCCATGATTTGGGCAGGGGCGGGGTGGACCAACAGGTAACTATAATTTCGGGATTAATCTGTTGCAGCAGGCTTTCGGTCAAAGCCTCGTGTATATCCAACCAAACGATGTCGACAGGTAGTGTGCTGAACTCTAGTTCGCTATTTTCCAGGAAGAGAGCACGCTCTTTCCTAGAGATCGCATACAACAAAGTCGGATTTTTTTTAGAAATCTTGGCGTCTTCTGAGTGGGGAGATTGCGTGTTCGTAGTGGAAGTATGCATAGCTTATATTTTATTCTTTGCTTCTTTACATTACTGGCCACACTCGAGTAGTTTACCCGCGTAAGTTAATCGAGTGTTCACATGTCTAAATCTCAAGATAATAAACCCCGTGTCACCCAAAAGGACATTGCGCAGGTTGCTGACGTCTCTAGGGTGACCGTTACTTACGCACTTAAGGATAATCCATGTTTACCTTTGGAGACGCGTGAGCGTATTCAAAGAATCGCTAGAGAGATGGGGTATATGCGCGACCCACTTTTCGCTACGCTCGCTCGTTATCGAAGTCGTGCACCTGCTTCTTGTCACGGCGTGATTGCTTGGTTGGTTTGGGAGTCAGGTTCTAGTAGCCAGTCTCATTGGCGCTCGAGTCCATACTATCTGGATTACTTCAATGGGGCCACAGCGCGTGCTCGGCATCACGGTTATCAGGTGGAGGAATTTCAATTTAACGCGGATGAAATGTCACGCAAGCGAGTTGGCGGTATCCTCCACGCTCGCGGGATCTCTAGTATCCTGCTTTGCCCGACTGCAGCTTTGCGCACAGGCATCGGTGTTTTTCCCTGGCAGAACTTTTCTAGTCTCAGTTTTGGGTATACGCTACGGGATCCCGCATTACATACGGTGGCTTCGGCTCATTTTCAAAATGTTCGCACTGCGATGCGTGAAATTCGACAGCGTGGATATCATCGCATTGGTTTAATCATTTCTAGTTTGACGGACATCCGTTGTAATCGTTTTGCGTCTTCTGCTTTTATTGCCGAACAACTTGCTGTTGAAAGTGTAGTACAGAATCAAATCATTTTGCCGCTCTGTTATGATCCAGAGCATTTTCCTATTTGCGAATCTAATGGCCCTTACCTAGATCTGGTTGTTAACTATGCCCAAAAGAACCAGTTGGATGCAGTGTTAACTGCTGATTATCAATTTGATTGGCAGTCGGCTTTTTCTGAGGAAATCGATGTTTTTGGATTGAGTTTGCCTGCGCCTAATTTGCATCTGGAAGGAGTTGTGGAGGACTCTTTTCGCATTGGAGAGGTAGCGGTTGACCAACTAGTAGCAATGATTCAGAGAGGCGAGCACGGTATACCGCGCACGCCGATTGGGACACATATCGAGGGTATTTGGCACGGTATGGAAGATCCTGCAACAGTGCAATCAGCGCCGTAGAATTTGATCCAAGAAATTGTAAGCCATCAAGCGCACTTCAAGTGGAAAGTCGTGTTCGCCTACTCCGATGTAGGATACAAAGTTTTCTGGCTTACCTAGAAAGGTGTAGAGTTTACTTACGTCCTCAAAAACATCGCCTACCTCACGCCAGTTTTGGAAGTAGCGGTCAGCCTGTGCCGCATAATAAAACTGCGGCCGCGGAGCCGTTAACGCGATGATCTCGTTGAATTCGAAGGGCACCACGCCGCGCGCTGTGTCCTCGCTGATACGTGGGAAATGTGTATAGGGATAGTCGCGCTTCCCCCAATGCGGCAAGTCCTGTGTGCGGGTGAAGGGACAGACCCCACAACTCGATACTACGGCTTTGACGCGCTCATCGACCGATGAAAGGAAGTAGGCGTTATAAGCACCGAAAGAGTGGCCGATCACACCGACGCGCTCGGCATCGACCTCTGGTTGCGCACAAAGCACGTCCATCGCTTGTAAATGGTCGGTCAGGTTTTTCCCCACCGTGCTCCAGTTGGGATGCTGTGCCTCGAATGGGCTGCTATCGAAGTGTGAGTGGCCAGGGAATATACGCTCTCCTGAGGTCATTGCATCCGGCGCTAATACGACATATCCTCGTCGCACTAGTTCCAAAGCATACATACGATTGTGGTGACCGTCGGGTGTGGCGATGGAGGTCTTTCCATCAGGATTAGTCGGGTGGAGAGCGAGCACTGCAGGTTTTTTTAGTGAATTTGCGCCTGCGTCGAGTGGGAGTAATAGTAGTGCTGGTACCGTGTCGCCATACACGGTATCGTAAACGATCTTTCGACGAATATGATCGTCGAGGCGTTTCTCAGATACCACACGCACCGCTGGGGCAGGACGCGCGGGCAGCCCGCCTAGATAATCCAGCCATACTGCACGAATTTCCTCACTCTTAGCGAGCCATTGCTCCGGCGTCCTCACGCCCTCCAGCAGAGGTGGTATGCCGCGTGCGTTGAGGTTCGCCAATTTGTAAGGACGTAACCAGAGCGGGGCAGTTGGAACGCCGTTTGAAGTGGTGTCGACCTGAATGTCGCCAGCAGTTAGACTGTTGTATAGAAGTGCAAAGCAGATCATGTGGAATATAACAGGGGTAATATACATATTCGGATGTTGAATATTTCTTAAAGGCAGCTCCGGAAACCTAGAATTCATTAGATCAATCAAGATTGCGAAGTAATGTAGGAGAGTAGTGACCTCTCGACCCGCATAAATGGCAGGCTCGGTGGTCGAGGGATACACCCTCTCCTACAAAAAATGGATCGATTAAAATATTGAGGAGATTATCAGAGGTACTCTGAAGTAACAGGATTTCTATTTGTTAGGCAACGTGAATGAAGTAATTTCGGCTCTGGAAGTGCCGACTACTAATTGGTTTCCCGCGTGGTAAAGAACGGTTGGTTTTCCTTTTATAGTGACTTTATTAACGGTTTCACCTGTAGCGTTTAAAAGTCGAATTTCCCCTTCCATATCTGCAACTGCAAGTAAGGTAGCCTGCCCAGGGCGCTCGATTGCTGTTAAAAGCGCTGGGGCGGACTTCAATTTGACGACGAATCGCGATTGTAATTCGTGATCAAAGGCTAGTACGTAACCACCGTCCATGGCGACGGCAATCTCAAGGGATCCGTTGCCGTCTAAATCAAGCACTACCACACCGCGAACGTTTAGATCGCGTTCAGTTGCACGGCCATAGTAGTCGCTATTAATCGCCTGTGAGGTAAAACCAGGTCCAGGATTTACCTCATGAATGGGCTGTCCCTTCAGATTCCAAATCATGATGCGGTTGTGCGCACCATTGAAGTCGCCAACCAGCACAGGTTCACTGCCGGGCACTAGTTCTTCTACAGACAGGAAGTTTCGTCCAACCATACTGAATCCGAAAGAGCCTAGATTCAGCCCCGCCATGTCCAGTAGCATGGTATGTCCCATGTCTCGCTGATACCAGCCGCCATCTTTAGTCGGGGAGATTTCAAAGACTGTTGGCCTACCGCCCATCGAGCGGCAGCAAAACATTCGAGGTTCAGCGTCTTCCTTGACCAGTGCAGTAAAACCATCCACGGGCCCCCATGTTTGCCAGAAGCGCTTTTCAAGCTGCCCCTTTTCGTCGATTATCTCCACGGTGCCGGCACCGCCTACAAATATAACTTCTCTGCCGTCGAGTAGAGCCAAGGATTTTAACGCAATTACCCCTGGGAATGATTTTTTAAACCAATAAAATTTTTGGCTATCGATTAATTCAGAGGCCATTTTAGCTGTATGGGTCCAGCGCTCATTACCTAATGTGTCAAAGGCTCTCAGTTTCTCATCACGCGTGCCCACTAGGAGCAATTGGTATTTTCCCCACCAATACAGGGCTCCGATGGTGTGTGATACTTCGATTACGTGTTTTTCACTTCCATCGGCAGCGATAATTCGCACGAATTTTCCATCTGCGACGGCAAGGCAAGGAGTGCCATTGTAAATGTATCGTTGAACACTATTGATATAATGAGTTCCTTGTAGTTTCCATAGTTCTGCCAAGGGTGGGGCGGGTGTTGACGTCTGATCTGCCTGGTCGATGGGCTGCTTATCTTTGTCGGCTAAGATGCTTGCTGCACGTGATTCTAGCTTTTCTGTAGCCGTTTGCCATTTTGCGAATGATAGGTTGTTGACTTGTATCGGTTCCTCGTCTTCTAGCGTCAGCACGCGCTTACGACCTTCTTCTAGCCATAACGTTACGCTCGTTCCAGGCGTTCCGCTCAGGCTTAGTCGTTGCTCTTTAACGTCGTAATCTACGTTTAGGGGGGCGTCCGCAGTCAGTAGTTCGTCAATTTTAGAAACCTGAAAAGCGAAAATATGCGATTCTTCGGCGAGTAAAAAACCACCGTTCGCTCTACGTGTGAGCAGTGCAGGGTGGGGGAGGCGAAAGGCGAAGGTTTCTTCATCTTCTTTTCTCGACTGAGCGGCGCTTGGCTTGGTCGGATCCGGCGCGCCGGGGCGTAGTATCGTGGCAAACACGATTTTTTCTCCTTTAAGCATTGGTTTCACAAGTGAGAAACGAGATGCGGTATTAGATGACAGCAGGGAACTTGGCACTGGAACGCTACGCGTCTCTGTTGATTGAGAACTAGCAAGTGTATAATGTTGAGTTGAACCAGTTGGCTGTTTTGGACTGATTTGAAATTCGCCACTGCTGAGCATTCTAGCCTTGGTTGAGTTTGTATTTTGCCATTCCTGTCTGATCTCGGCCAGTGTAGTATCTTCCAGAGCTGTGACTTCGTCCAAAACCAGCAGGAAGCGGTTTTCGCGCAACAAAATAGTACGTTGCCAATGGTGGCGGTTCTGATTCGCTAGCTCACCTCGCACAAAAATGGTAGAGCCGATCCGGCTGGCTGCGGTGATTTGGGTATAAAGACTAATGTCGGATGAATATTGCCCGTCGCAGTAGATCTGTATTTGGTTGCCGTAGTCACGCAGAAGTGAGTCGCCGTTTAGGCGTAGGCTGATCAGAGCAAAGTTGTGAAATGGATTTCGTCCGGTCTCATATTTCGTATCGAGGAGTAGGTAATCTCCCAGGTTATCTCCTTGTTGCCTGTAGGATACGAATTCGGAGACTTCATTTGCAGGGAAATCAGGCTGATATTTCATTGCTTCTGCATCGAAGCGTTCGACAATAACCTGACCTGCATCTTCTATGTAGGTGTTATTGGGATATGGCTTCACTGGTTGGTAAGACTGACCGACGCGAAATTCACTCATGTCGAGTTTAGTCTCACTGATCATATCGACGAGGGCTTGATCTTCAGTCAAGGCTGCAGCGAGGTTTAAAAAGAAAGGGGAGGCATAGTGCACGGACCAATTACCGGGGACACGATCCGACAAGCGTAAAAGCACCTTGCTGTATTCATTTACGGACGGATTCGCGGCATACTCTAGCGGATCGGAAAGAGCCGCGTAAAAGAAAGCTGGCGCGAAGTAAGTGTTATACCATATGAATGTGCCTGAGAGCATCGTCACGCCCTGTTTAAATGGCTCAAATATGTTGGTTACGTTGCGCAGTGCGATATCGACATCCGCATTGGGGGATTGTTTGGCAAAATAGCGAGCTAGCGAGTATTGACACAATGCTTGCCAGAGTATGTGGCGATCTGGTAGGACGGTGGCTGGAGTCGCCTGATCACTTACTTGGTCATAGTGAAACTGCTCTGCAAACTTTTTAGTGATGCGCATACGATCCGCTTCGCTGAAGAACGGATGTTCTTCCACTAGATCCCAATAAAGAATCATCATGATTGCTTGATAGTGGTAAGGTTTTGCCAGTGGGTCGGAAGGGTCGTCATATGCTTCTTTATCAAATGTAACTAACTCTTTGACTGCGGATTCATCGGGGAACGCGAGGCGGAGGAATTCCTTCGCATAAGACACTTTACCTGTCATGTAAAACAAAGCTAAATTTCGGCTGATGAGATTCCAGCCAAAGTAGCCCTTGTTGGCATAACCGTTTGATTGTTCCCAGAGCTTTGCATCTTTTGCATCCACTGGTGGCTGCATTCCCTCGCCTAGGCGAATTGTTTGCAAATACCCGAGGTGAAGACTTTCATCTTGATTGGATGTATTGGCTAGCTCGGCGACCAAATCATCCACCGCGCGACTGACACCTGCATGGTCACTCCCACCCGCAAAGATTACGTTATGACCGTCACCAAATGGGTTATGCAAGGATCGAAGAACGCTCCCGCCGACGCCTGGATAGCGGGCGTCGAGCAGCGTGTAGTGCAGGTAATAAAGTTTTTTGATCGCCTGATTGCTGTCGCGGTTGCCCAGTAAAATTAAATTTTGATCCAGCGTCTTCACATCGCGCCAGTTTTCGTCAGTCTCGACGGGGAGTTCCACTCCGTGTTCCTTGGCTGCGGTGACGATACGTGCCGCTTGTGCCGCAAACCAGTCGTCTCCCGTAGGAATTATAATGATGGCAGCTGCGCGACCGTCGGCAATCAAACTCGTCTCAAGGTGCATATCACGGACCTCGACTTGAATACAGCTGGACTCGTCGGCCAGTAATGAAGGGCTGTGTGAAGCGAAAGTTAGAAAAAGTATTCCTTTTAGGATGCGGTAAGTCATGAGGTAAGTATATGTGGTGAAACAGATTCCCCACCTCACGACGGCAGAGTTGCCGTAGCGAGGTGGGAAAGTGATCGTGTTGAATTAGAGTCAATCGCTCTAATTTGCCTTATTGTAACGATGTATAGCACTGGTTAGCAGTGTGACATCAACAACGCTTAAATGGAGGACTCAGGCATGGCAGCAAATTTGATATTGTCCAATAAGACCTCACCTTCTGTGCTAGAAGGGATATGGAACCACAGGCCAGTGACCCCAGTGCCAGCGGGCACGTCCGCACCCTGATTAAGATCCCATGTTCCTACCTTCTTATCGTTAAGGAATATGTCAAATTTGCCAGACGCCACGGTCGCGTCGCCATAACTAAAGATCGAACTAGAGTTATTGAAAATGATCGTGATTTTGTTTTTTTGCCCAGCGATATAGTTGATTCTACCAGAGTTATCCAAGTGCCTATAGTTGCTCGCCTTGTTAACGATAGATTCCCCGGTTATGAAGAATCCACCAACAGCATGCTGAGTGCCATAAGTAAATGGATTACCGCCAAGGCCGTTCATCAGGGTCACTCGCAAGCCACGGTCTCCAGATATGTCGGCCGGAGTAGCTGTGTAGTAATCAAAGGAGACTACGCCAGTTTGCTGGGCGGCGAACTGTTGGCTTGTTAAGTCGAAGTTACTTGTCGCGGTATAGTCGCGTACCATGTGTAGATATTTATTTTCTATGCCTTGATCGAAGTAATTGTTAGCGTCTAGTTCTACAGTTGTGCTTCTTCCTGAGGACTTGTTCCTCCCGAACCAATTGAAAGAGCTATTCGGTGATGATAAAGCGGGAAGATCTTCTCCCGTGGTATAGCTATTGAAGTCGTCGGAGAAGTATGTCTGCGCTGACAGTGAGGCACCTGCAATGCAGGTAGATAGTAAGAGCAAGCTTGTTGCAGTTTTATGGATGAGATTTTTCATGGTGCTTATTAGTTGGTGTGTTTTGTCTGATTTTAGTGTCAGTAAATTGATAGACACTACATTTTAAAGGTGAGTTGACAGCTTCTTCACCCGCGAATGGGGGCGCTTTCGTAAGAGTCAAATCTCGCATTAGGCCCTGCGGCGACGCAGAGCACCTGCCAGCAGGATGGCAACGGCAAAGCTCAGGCTCGAGGGCTCTGGGACGGCGGTGATTTCCAAGTTGTCCACTAGGATCTCGGCTTCAATATTAAATGGAATTTGGAGCCACAGCCCCGTTGTTCCAGTGCCGATCGGTACATCTACGCCCTGATTTAGATCCCAAGTCGCTAATTTTGTGCCATTCAGATACATGTCATATTGACCTGAAGCCACGATTCCACCAGCATAATTAAGGTTTGAGGTAGAGTTATTGAAAACCATGGAGATCGTGTTCTTCTGGCCTGTTGTGTAACTAAACGAGTTGGCGTTATCCATTTTTCTATAGTCTGTAGCTGCGTTCACGATGGACGAGCCAGTTATGAAAAAACCGCCCATGCCATACTTGCCACCAATACCATAAGTGAACGGGTCGCCTGGGCCATTCATTAGAGTCACTCGAAATCCAGAATCTCCAAGGGAGTCTGTTTCACTGTCTACGAAGTCGCCCGAGTCGTTTACGTAATAGTCAAAGGACAGCACCCCAGTTTGTTGTGAAGTAAACTGCTGGCTTTGAACATCAGAGTTTTGTGACGGCGCTTCGCGTGCCATATGTAGGTATTGATTTGCAGTGCCTTCACCGAAATAATTATTAGAATCTTGCTCCACCGTGTTGCGTCGACTCGCGTCGTTGGTTTTTGTAAACCACGTGAAAGAGCTGTTAGATGTGGAGGAAGGAAGCGCTGCTCCAGAAGTATAGCTATTAAAGTCGTCAGAGAGAATCGCCTGCGCTGACAGTGAGATATTTACAAAACAGGCAGATAGCACTAGTAGGATCGATGTAGTTTTATATATGGGTTTGTTCATGGGATTTATTTATTTTTGTTACGGCTGCTGAAGGAAAGGTGTCGTTTATTTCGGTATTGGTTTTGTTTAATTATTTGGTTGATTAACTCGTTACCACCATTTCCAAGGTGAGGTGGCGGCGTTTAGATCTGTGATGCGACCGATGATAAATTCGACGTGACCATCTGCAAAGGCATAATTGGCTCCGGTTCCACCTTTGTGAGACATTCGGTATCTTGTCTTTACGTCTCCTTCTTGAGTGAAGTTTAGTTCGGGGAGCACGAAGTCAGAGTTATCGTTCATTTCCCCTATTAGGATTATGTTTGCAGGGGCTGGTATGGCATTTCTTTGCAAAGCCCATCTGTCATTTAGCACGTATGCATTCATTCCATAGTGTCGGTTGAACATGCTATCATCAATGATTTTTGCTGCGGGGCAGAGCCAAACTGGATTCTCGAAGTAGCGCCCGGATGGGTATTTTTTTATACCAAAATATTCGTTGAGTCTGTCATTCCAAGGCATGCCGCCTGATACCCAGCGTGGCGGTATTTTATTTTGATTCTCATTAGTATACAGTAACAAGGCTACCCCAATCTGACGCATGTTAGAGGCACATGTGGTGGTTTGCGCTGCTTCTCTAGCTTTGCCTAAGGTTACTGACAATATTGTGACCAGCACGCCTATGATGGCGATGACCGCTAGCAGTTCAATTAGGGTGTAGCCGCGAATTAAATGATGGTTGTCACGCATGGCATTGAGCTATGGGAGCATTTTCGTGGTGTGAGGCATTGCGAGGTAATAGGTGGGGGGTGTTTATATACAGACAGTTTCAGTTAGATTCTTCAAGATGCATTTGGTTTACCCGTGTAAGTTGTCGTCGTAATGGTATTGGTCTAGTCTGTTTGAGCGTGGCGATCATCAAGCACCTTTAAATAAACTTGTGCAGATTTAATTCGTGAACACGGCCTCGGGAGTGTCTGGAATTTGGAGCTTCAGCCATATAAGGATGGATGCGATAGTTACCATCGCACCAAATAAAGTGACATTTTTTTCTAATCTGGTAGCGATCCTACGGTATTGTTTTAGGCGTTGGGGCAAGTTTTCGACTTTGTGTCTTTCTTTGTAGAGATACTTGTCATACTCAATCTTGGATGCTCTTGTCGGGGTTGGCGGTATGACGGAGGCTAACCGAGCGCATCGCAGGCTATATGCAAAATTATGCTCAACCCTCCGCGTGAGCGTCCAATCGCATCGCTCGTCTGGCCTCGGTGGGTTCGCGCGGCATCTTGGTGCAATCGGATTGAACTGGAATCGACCATCACGTATTCCAAGTCGGCGAGAGCCTCTTGGAAATGGTTCATTAGATACTCCCATAGGCCGCTGGACGCCCGCGAGCGGAAGCGATCATAAACACTTTGCCAGCGGCCGTAGTCAACGGGTAGCTACCTCCTGGGAGCTCCCGTCCGCAGGATTCAGAAGATAGCCTCGACGGGAATCCTACAGCTAATCGGGTAGTAAAATCGAATGTTTTGGGCGAGCTCTATGTCGCGTAGCACATATTCCTAGGTGAGGAATTGTGCGAGATGGCTTAGGCGGTGTCCACTTGCTCAAGCGGTGCACCGAGTTGAGGTTTCATTTGCAGGGTATGGGGACCAAGCTTTGCGGAGCTAGCGGTAGTTTTTTTTTTTTTTTGAATGACCGCTGACGTGTTTGCTGTGCGATTCTTTTGTAATAATCAGGTAATTCTGGCTTCTAGAATTTACCTTCTCGGTTATCGAAACCAGTTGGCTTGCCGAAGGTGGTTGAGCCACTTTGCAGCCAGGCTGTCGTCCATTTTATCATATCGTTGAGCGAAGCCGAAGGACGACCGAAAAGCTGGTGAGACTTTGCTGCATTATTGAGCCAACAAGTCTCTTTTTCCTGATTGGTGAATTGGGGCTCTTTATCGAATAATAGGCCAAACTGTTGCGCCAAATCTTGGACTTTTAAAATGGACTCACCGGTAATGTTTAAGACGAAGGGTTCTGTGTTGGCTAGTGGGAGGGCTTGTAGAATTTGATCAACAGCATCGCGTTGCCAAATCACATTGACCCAACCCATGCTGAGGTCGATGGGGTCTTGGTTAAATACTTTTTGCGCGATGTCGACGAGGACGCCGTATCGAAATTCAGTCGAATAATTGAGTCGGATTAAGGCGACCTTGGATCCCGAGTTTTGCGCAGCACTTGCAAAAGCCTCTTCGCGCACCAAGCAAGATTTAGCATAGGCACCTGGTGAATCGGTGCGATCGGTTTCTTTACTGCCTTGGCTCTCTGGGCTGACCATCGCGTAAACACAACCTGTGGAGAAGACTAAGCAACGCGCACCTGCAAAACGCTGTGCGACCTTTCGGGGCAAGTCTTCGTTCATGCGTTTGAGCAGATCTGGTTGATCGCCCGTGCCGAATTTGGCGCCAGCCATGTAAATGATGTTGGGGCTGCTCGGTAGGGCTTGGAGCGCTTGCGCGTCTTCTAGGTCGCAAGCGATGGTGGTGATGCCTTGCTGGTCGAATAGATCGCGGCCATGCATTGATGAAAACCGTGAGACCGCAATCACTCTGTTAGGGCGTCCCGCTGCTTCGTCGGCCCTGCGAATCATGGAGCAAATGTGGAGCCCCATCTTGCCGCCAGCACCTAGCACCATGATGTCACCCTCAACTCGTGAGAGGGCTTGAGTGACTGCTTCGGAAGGAGTCGAAAGGAAGTTATCCGCTTGAGTTAGCGGCATGGGTAGGGCTAGTGTTTCGTGTTGCATGTCAATTATGGCTTATGTAACTAATTAGTTATAAATGAGCGCGAAAGTCAAAGTAAAAGTAAAAAGAAACCCTGAGAAAACGAAACGTGCTTTGCTGGATGCAGGCATTGAGCTCTTTTCGGCGTGTGGTTATGATGGTGTCGCCGTCGATGAGATTGTGGCTCTAGCCGGCTGCAATAAGCGCATGCTGTATCATTACTATTCGAATAAAGAGGGTATCTATATTGAAGTCCTGCGTCAGGTCTTTGGTGAGTTAGAGGCTTACGAAATGCAAGGCGTGCAGGAAGCGACGGATACGGCGACAGCGATTCGGGAGATCTTGGCTCAATATTTTGGCTTCTTGCAGGGGCATCCTGAATTTGTTAGCCTCCTGATGTGGGAGAACCTGAATCAGGCGCAATTTTTGAATGCGCATCCGGACCTGTTGACGAAGACGCCCATCTTAGAGCGTCTTACGGAAATTCTGAAGCAAGGCGCTGAGCGTGGCGAGATCGAGTCTTCGGCTGATCCTCGTCACCTCTTAATTGCCTTGATCGGCATCTGTTTTATCTACTTCTCCAACCAACATACTTTGCGCCACTCTATTGGACTCGATCTTCGTGACCCAGCAGTGCGGAAACAAGGACTGAAGCTCGCTCAAGATGTGTTAATCAATGGCTTAATTAAGAGCTGAAAACTCAGCAATATTTAAAGTGTGACTGGGGCGTCAGTTTTTCGGTAGTGCTGAGTTCCAAATGTAGGTAGGTCGTCGCGTAAGAAAAAGATGGATCCGTTTCGCCATGCTCCACCAGAACGCACGTGAGCGAGTGCCGTTTTTTCGAGTCGAGAGTTTGCTATGGCGCTTTGGGGGCAGAAATCCCCGTCTGCTTGGCAGAATATAAACCACAAGTTGTCGTAGGAATTAGTGTGATTCGTCGCCCATCGGTAGGTCTCATATATGTTGCATACTAGGTTGGTAGTGGAGGGCAAAATGGCCTCTAACATATCGCCGAAGATCCATGATTCGCAGATCACTGCATTAACAGGCTGCTCGTGAAAGTGTTGATCGAAAAATGTGAATGCACGTTGCATTGAATCTTTAAAGAGATCAGGCGTCAGGCGCCCACCACTTGGGATGTGCATACTGAGCACCCAGTCTGTCGGGTTCAACTCCTGCTTCCAGTTACAGGTGGAGAGCGTGACTTGTGTGGGGTGCGCCGTGCCATCGGGATCGATTGCGTTTCCCGTTATGTGATCGTCTCCAGCCTCGAACTGTGCCGTCCATGTGACTTCTGGTGCATTCGCGCTGGCGTAGGCTCGTCCATCCTTGTCGAATGCTGCACCCGCATGCGCCAGTACTTGCACGCGGCCCGTATGCCTGTGGCGATATACCTCACAGCCTCCGGAATATGTTTTGTCGAAGTGAGTGAGGTAGTATTCGAGGCGCCCTAGTCGGAATAGTTCACCTCGTGCATGTCTTTGTAGCCAATAGATTTGTTTTATAAAAATACCGAGACGTCCCTCGTGTCCTTTCATATAATTGAGGCAAAAACCTTGCACAGCTTTGCAGGTGTCGCGACTGACTTTGAGGCTAACGCCTAATGTTTTGTGTTGTAATTTTACCTGTGGAACAAGAGCTAGTGCGACCAGTAGATAGAAATGTCCCGAGGGTTCGGCGAGAGAGTGTCTGAGGGCGGGCCAAGCTTTTTGCTCAAAAAGGTTCTTCTCAGTTGCGTGATACAAGCTTTGGTGGAGGTGCCAAGCGAGCAGGCGCAGTGGAGTCGATTTGTCAATTGTCTGCGCAGTGGCATGCAGTTCAGATAGATGTGACGCATCTAGCCCGCAAAATAAGAGGTTTTCGAGTATCGACTCGGACGAGAGAAACGGGAGCTGGGTTGCGGGGCAAGAGGCCAGAGAACTATCCCAACCCTCAGATAATACTTCGAAAGTATCGTGTTCTTGGAGTGTAATTAGAATGTCTTTAATCGGTGGTTTCACCGATTGGTTGGGGTGATTCATATCTTTTTATCCGAGTGATTCTAGTGAGCTAGGCAGTTTATGAAACTAAGTTTTTGACTTTGACATATTTTGAATGCCCCTGTAACTGCTTGGTTACTTTGGATGGGTGTCAATTAGAATGCCCTTTTCGATGCACTTGAACTATGGATATTCGTAAACATCTTTTAGAGGGGCAGGCAATCCCTGCTTTACCATTGGCTTTGGATGAAAGTCGCAACTGGACGCAGCGTCATCAACGGGCTGTCCTGCGTTATTATATCGATGCAGGTGTGGGCGGCATCGCGGTCGGCGTTCACTCGACGCAGTTTGAAATTCGTGAGCCAGAGCATTCGCTTTTTGAGCCGTTGCTGCGATTTGCTTCCACTGAAATTGATGCACATCTGGAGGGCCAGCGGCCCTTTATGAAAATCGCTGGTATCTGTGGTGGCACGGAGCAAGCGGTGAAGGAAGCCAAGCTTGCTGTGGAGTGTGGTTATCACGCGGGCTTGCTGAGTTTGGCTGCACTTAAGGAGAGTTCATTGAAAGAGCTTTTAGATCATTGCCGCGCTGTTGCTGAAGTGATCCCGGTAATCGGATTTTATCTGCAGCCTGCTGTGGGTGGACGCACATTGCCCTATAGCTTTTGGAGAGAGTTTGCTGACATCCCAAATGTGGTGGCCATCAAGATGGCACCTTTTAATCGCTATCAGACTTTTGATGTGGTGCGTGCGGTGATGGATTCGGGGCGCGAGGACGTGGCTCTCTACACTGGAAATGACGATAATATTGTGGCCGACCTTCTCACGCCGTGGGAGATCGACGGGCGCACGCGTTTCATCGTCGGTGGACTTCTGGGGCAGTTTGGTGTGTGGACGAAGCGAGCCGTAGAACTGTTGGCAGAGATCAAGCAAGCTCGCTTGCAGGATGAAATTTCGAGTGCCTGGCTGACGCGCAATGCCGCGTGGACCGATGCGAATGCAGCCGTCTTCGATGCGGCAAATGCTTTCGCGGGTTGTATCCCAGGCATCCATGAAGTGCTTCGTCGTCAGGGCTTGTTATCGACGATCAACTGCCTCAATCCGCACGAGGTATTGTCGGCGGGACAAGCGGAGGAACTCGATCGAGTCAGTCGCGCGTATCCGTGGTTGACCGATGATGAATTTATTAAGGACAACCTGAACTGCTGGCTTCAGTAGCCGCATTTATTACGATGCAATTTTCCGCATTTGATGTGATCGGGCCTGCTATGATTGGTCCATCCAGCAGTCACACTGCTGGGGCGGTTTGTATCGGCTTGGCGGCGCGTCATTTGCTGGGGCAAGCTGTGGTGGAGGCGCAAATCAATTTGCACGGTTCCTTTGCTGCAACTGGTAAGGGGCATGCGACGGATCGTGCATTGATCGCTGGATTACTCGGAATGGGTGCGGCGGATAGTCGGTTGAAAGACAGCATGGAGTGGGCGAAGCAGGCGCGGTTAAGTTATCGTTTCGCCGAAGTCGACCTCGGCGAGGATGCGCATCCGAATTCGGTTGCCTTGCATGTCACCGCAGCCGATGGCGCGAGCTTGAAACTCGTGGCTCAGTCGATTGGCGGAGGCATGATCCGGGTGAGCGAGATCGATGGTTTTGATACTTCGGTTCGCGGCGAACTGGATACGCTGGTGCTGTGGAATCACGACGCGCCTGGATATCTAGCTAAGGTGACCACACTGTATGAATGCGCTAATCTTAACATTGCTACGATTCGTCTCAGTCGCACATCACGTGGTGACGCGGCACTCACTACCATTGAGTCCGATGGGGCACTGCCGAGCGAAGCACTGAGCATGATGAGTCGCATTCCAGCCACCAAGCGCTTGCGCAGTTTACCGCCACATTGGCCTGCTATTTAGAGATCATGAATTACGATTACAATAATGCCGTGGAACTGCTCGGCCTGTGCGAAGAACACGATGCCTCTATTAGCACCATTGCTTTGAAGCGCGAGGCACTGGAGCAGAATGTGTCGGAGGCGTCATTGCTGCAACGTATGCAAGACTACTTCGCCGATATGCGGGAGAGTGTGCGGCGTGGATTAGAGATTGATACGGTTTCGCCCAGCGGTCTGTCTGGAGGCGATGCCCGTCGTTTGCTGGCTTATAGCCAAAGTGAAAACCCGCTGTTCGGTCCGCGTTTCGCACGCACGATTGCATACGGCTTCGCGGTGCTGGAGCACAATGCGCAGTTTGGGCGTATCGTGGCGACACCCACG
>PBYS01000012.1 GCA_002729725.1 Puniceicoccaceae bacterium | reverse complement strand
GAGGATGTTTTTTAGTAGTTTTCATAAGCAGACAAGATACCAGGTCGCTGGCGCGACCTCAAACCTTCTCATCCCATCTACGTTCTCAAATAAATAAAATGAATAACGAAAACGAATCTCTAGAATCGAAAGTTGAAGAAATCCTCAATGAACCAACTACAACAAAAGACATCGTGATAGGGGCGATTCTAGGATTAACCCTTATAGGATATTGCGCTGCAGTTTGGTTGAATCCTGGGCTATTAGATTTCGATGGCGAAGGACCGAGCGGAAAAGGAGGACGAAAGGTAGTCAGAGTCATGGGGTGGATTTGGAATCGCCCCGTAGCTTCTATCGGTGGACTATTTGGCCTGCTAATTACTTTCGGAACCATCTCTAGCATTTTCAAAAAACAGAAATGAGAACAAGACGGAGCTGGACAACCCCATTTACGCCGCCGGACGTTCGATAACCACTTAGACTACGAATCACTCGGGGTGGGTTGCCAGTCCTCCACGATCTACAAAAGAATGAAAGCAATCGCAGCCACAATACTCATCATGTCTGCATTTACTACAGCGAGTGCTACCGATTGGGCTTATCCAGACCCAATGACATACGAATGGACGATACGATCAGCAACAGTCGGAAAGATTCCAAAGGTTAATTTTACGGATTCATCGGTGCGTGCGGTCATAGGAGCACTTAGTAACAGCATGACATTTCCACTCCGAGTCGACGCGTCCCAAATCAGTGAAGAACATTTTAATAAGAGAATTACGATACAAGAAACAGATATATCATGGATTGAAGTTCTTGCTCTTGTCGCGGATGTCATCGAAGCAGACATCTTGATAACCAAAGGAAAGGTGATTCTAAAACCAAACCACAACCAATCGGCCAAATGAAAGGTAGATCCAGACGCACCTATCAACTCCTTTCGCGCTCCGCGCTACAGTCGCGATAGTGCTCCACGATCTGAAAAGAAATGCCTACCAGAGAAAATAACATTCGAAGCCCGATTCTAAAAATGAAGGAATCGATGGTTAATCTCTCTTGGGAGAATCAACTTGCGTGCTGGCTGCAGCGAAGCGGCTGGGAAGTCTTCTGGCCATTGTCCGATGTTGGACAAAAAACCGATTTCCTTATCTCCGACGGAAAGAACTTTTACAGAATCCAAGTGAAAGCACTTGCAGCGAATTCATTCAAAACTACGACACCAAACAAATGGGGAAGGCAGAAACCCAAGTGTGATTATGTAATCGTTATTCTCAAAGGTTGCGGCCAAGGAATCTGCTTTAAAGCCACTGATGCCACATCTTTGACGGTGAACCTCAACACTGTAAAAGGGCACAAGTTCAAGCAAACGCATTCGGAATTCATCAAAGCCTTCAACAAAACCTAAATCAGATCAAGACGGTGGTGGACAACTCCATTACGCGCTTCGCGCTCCACTCCGTGCCACACCTCTACGTTCTGCAAAGCAAATGGACAAGCCATACGTTATATCCATCAATGCAATCTCCGGAGGGGGGAATACAACCCTGACAAAACTCGTTGCTAAATCTCTTAAGAATTCAAAGGCATTTCATTTTGATGAGTTTGACTCAACAAACATTTATCCGGAGAACTTTTATGACTGGTCTATCCGGGGAGCTAATATCGAAGAGTTTGATTGTCCCGGCATGCAAAAAGCGATTACCGAGAGCATTTCAGATAACGTAGTCGACTACATTATAATCGATTTCCCATTTGGTCGGGATCATTCGCGCCTGAAGCGGGATATTGATCTATCCGTTTTTATCGACACACCATTAGATGTTGCGATGGCAAGGAGGATAATTAGGGATTTCATTGATGATGCTTCCGACACCGCCGACAGTCGTTTAAAAAGGCTTAAAGAAGATTTATCTTATTACGTCAGTAGAGCTAGATACCCCTATTTGGATGCTTATCGGCACAAGAATAATTGCGATTTGATTCTAGATGGATGGAAAAAGCAGGAAGAAATTTGCGAAGAAATACTCAACAAAATCAAAGCAGAACCAGTCGGCACAGGTCAACCCATGTAACCCGTCCGAAAATCCGAGAATCACTTGAACTTCAAACTCGTCAGGCTGGGTGCCTGGCCTCATCGTTAGCAAAGAAATCTAGATGCCAAAAGAGATAGTTAGCATTATTGCATTAACGGGCTACACTCTGGCATGGTTTCTTTGTTTTTACCTGCCCGTCCGAAAAAGAAATTCAATAAAATTATTTAGCTGGATACCATCAGTGCTATTCGCCTTCGGGATCCCAATCTTAGTCTGCGACCTCAACTACAAAAAAGATAATTTCGATGATCAGTTTATCATCATCTGGACACTAATCCCCCTGTTGATACTCTCAGTCATTCTCATATACACGAAAAAATCAAAATGCTAACCAGTCCGACGAGGCAATAGATTTCGCTGGCGCTCATCTATTCCTCTCGTCTACGATATGCAGAAGGAATGAAAATCAAAGGCACACGATTCGAGATCAATGACGTTGAACTAGACATTTCAGATTCAATTGAGTCGGCATCTGCAGCATTTAACTCAAAAATCGAAAAGGGGCACATCGAAGTCTTTGAAGAAACGAAAAAAGGGAAAGTGCGCTGGTTGATCTATCAGCACTCGAGCCAACCAAACCTATATCTACTTGGCACCGTCCTATTCGAAAAAGAACAGACTGGCTGGAAGTTTTGGTCAAAAAAAGAAGAGGTAAGAAGAAAGAAGACCCAGGATAAACTACTTAAGTCATGGAATATTAAGACAGGAAATAGTGCAGGAATGAGTATTCAGAATATGTATGACCCTAAGGGAGGGTTCAGCGCTATCTCAGTAAACAAGGCATAATCGGGTAGACGGGAGCATTAACTCTCCCGTCCCCCACATCACCGGCCATACGGGTCCGTAGCACGGCGATTCCAAAGAAACAGTGACCGGAGATCAGACTCGCGCCTTGTCTCCGTATTTAAAACGCACCAAAAGATCCCAAATTGAAGGGACTCCTTGTTGTTTCAGATATGCATCATTCAGGGCAGCATTTACCAGACTGTTGCACGACATCCTCCAGTAGCCCTTGCGAGCGCGGGAGGCCTTCTTCACTTCATCTGCTGCAATCCCCAGTTTGATCAACATTCGCCTTCGTTTACGCGGCACCTTCCAATCCTTCCAATAGCAGAGCCTGATCCGCCTGCGTATCCATCCGTCCCATTCTCTGACTTCTTTAAACGGCAAGCCGATTTTGAAGTAGTGGAACCACCCCACGCAGTAGCGCTTCAACTCAAGGAGGCGTTGCCTCATCGAGATGCCGCGACTACGTCCAGTGATCTCCTGTATGCGACTTTTGAACCGCTTAGCGGCTTTGTCAGATAGACGGATTCGCCCATTCTTGACCGTGAAGCCAAGGAAGGCGCATTCACCTAACGGAGCGACTTTGCTCTTATCTTGATTGACCAGCAGCTTCAGACTACCCTCTACGTATTCCCGCACCTCCGCCATCACCTCAAGAGCTCTGGTTTTGGAGCGAGTCACGATGAGGAAGTCATCTGCATAACGCGCAAACGGCAATCCCAGCGCTTCGACCTTCTTGTCGAGCGGGTCCAGCATTATGTTGGCCATCAACGGAGACAGCGGACCGCCCCCGACTCACTTCGTTCGCTCCCCGTTGGCGGGACTCTAAGCTTGCGGCACTCCCTTTAATGTCTTTTCCGTAGTGCCATCCTTAAGCCGAACACCTGCCCTAAGATATTTACCGATTAGGCGCAGGACGCCTTTATCGTTGATACGTTGACGCATCTGAGCGATCAGCAGGTCATGATTGACGGTATCAAAGTAACCTTTCAGGTCACAATCGACGCCCCATCGGTAGCCTGCCTGTGACGCCTCACTGATCCGATCTATGGCGGCATGAGCTTGACGTCCATATCTGAAGCCAAAGCTACTTTCGCTAAAATCCACATCGAAGAGTGGACTGAGCACTTGAGCAATGGCTTGCTGGATGACACGATCCAAGACGGTCGGAATGCCCAAGGGGCGTTTCGTCCCGTCTGGTTTCGGTATCCAGACTCGTTTCACTGGAGCAGGCGCGTAGCGCCCCTCCCTGATCTGGTCGATGATGCGTAACATGTGCACTTGCGAAAACGCGGGAAAGTCAGTGACCGACATGCCGTCGATCCCCGCCGCTCCTTTGTTTGAACGCACGCGTGCCCACGCCTGCTCCATATTGCCCTGATCAAGGATTTGCTCCAGTAGGGTTTGCTGAGGAAGTCGGTTCTCCTCGAAGTATGTCGCATGATTACTCATAGATCACCTCCGGTTGCTTCCTCTTCTTTGGTTCGGGCCTTCGACTTCTCGTGCCGCACTCTTCGTCTCACGCCCATTGGGCGCGGACTACTCACGGGTTCCGACAAGATTACTATGCCCTCGGCTGACTCCTCAGAGGGTAAGACCTGCGACATTGCTGTCGCAGATGCGATGGTCTTTGCGGTAGATTTAAACCGACCAGCGCTACCTCCTAAGGCCTCCCCAGGTAAGAACACGGTGCTCCCCTGCACAACTGCTACATTTACCTCCGTATGCGAACTAAACGACTTTGCTGTGTGGAGCCAGCTCATCTCAGTACGTCGGCCTTTTATGTAGTTCTTGTCCCCCGATTCGCTCCGCTCATTCCCCTACGGCGGGACTACAAGCATCAGCTCACAGGTTTCCCATAGCCTTCCTTCAGACCCAACCTCACGGTTACGCCCTTGGCCTCTGGTAATAGTTCTTTTCATTATTCATATATTAGTTCTTACTATAGTGGACTTTAACCACATTTACACCGTGCCCATGCTGGGCACACTCCAGACGACATACTCAATTCCTTTCGCGCTCCGCGCTACAGTCTTGAGTAGTCTCCACGATCTGCGAATTAATAAATGAAACAACTATCCCTACTCCTAATACTCTCTCTAGTTGGAACTGCGGTGTCGTGGGGATGCTGGGCTCTACCGCCAGAGTATGTGGTTGTCGAAACTGAAGCAGATGGGCTCTTTCTTAGGAAATGCAACAGGCAGGCAGTTATTGAGATCAGAGAGTCGAAAGAATTGGGCTTAGTTTGGAAAGTCGAAATTGATGACTTTAATCAACTCTTCTCGTCGTTCTACCTGACGCCAAACGGAAAGAAATTAATCCATGTTAAAGGGAATCACATGGTTAACCAGCTAGACGAATACTGTATAGACATCTACACTTTTAAGGGAAAGGTTGATGGATATAAGGCGAGTGAATTTTATGATGAACTACCACTCCTAAAAGGACTCAAAACCTCGGTGAGCCCAACACACCTATGGATGAAGAAAGTCATGAATGTATCCAATGAAAGAATTCACATCGAGACTCACAAGCATGGAACTATTCTGGCTTTTCTAGACGAGCATAAGTCCTCCAACGGTGGAAAGCAGATCAAGGCGGAGTGAGACAATAGATTTCGCTGCGCTCATCTATGCTCATCCTCCACGTTAGCAAATTGAAAATCGCACACAGATTCTTCTCGAACGGGAACACCAGTTTCAAAGAGCTGGTTGACCGCTTGCAGATTCCACACGAATACAAAGAAAATATCGTAGGAAAAACTGTAGCCTTCGAGATAACAGAATGTGACACCAAATGGCCGCTACTTGAAGAGCACTTACACCAATTCGATGGTTTCCATTCTGTCGGCACTGTCTTTAGCAAAAAAGAACTAGACTCAGCCGAGTGGCTGATGGCATCAGTCGGCGAATATCAATATCCTCAGCCAGAAGATAATCACGGACGAGATTCATACGACTATTCCAGGGCATGTTCAGTTTGCGCGACAGGCCACCGCCAAACAAAGCCTATTAGATTAAAGAGCGACTTCAAGCAGCGTAGAGCCTCATTCTTCGGACTCCACTGGATCTTTGATGTAGTATTTACTAGACCTGCCACGATGAAGTTACTGGAAAGAGAATTAGGAGTGACGACATTCGAAACGATGCCTGTTACCAGCCATAAAACAGGTCAGAATGTTCAAGACTTATTGCAGATGGTCATCCCGATACTCGAAGCAAGCTGTGTCATAGACGACGAGATGAAAGTAGAACAGTGCGCAAGCTGTCAGACAACAAAGAGAATAAGGAAGGAGAGAGGTATGATTTCAATATCAGCACCTCCTAGTTCATCGCCGCCGATATTTCTCACCCAAGAGTGGTTTGGCTCAGGTTCTTCTGCACATCGTAGAATCATTGTTAGTGCTGAATTTAGGAAAGCACTGAATAAGAACAAATTGAGAGGATTTCAGTTCACTCCACTCCAAGTAAAAAATTAATGCTAACAAGTCGCTGGTCTCAATTCCTTTCGCGCTCCGCGCTACAGTCTTGAGACAGCTCTACGATAGAGAAGAAAAAACAATGAAAGCCATAATCTACACCATACTCCTATTCTCAGCATCACTCGTTCACGCAGGGATGAATCATATCGCGGTCCAAACCAACCTTTTCGGCTTAGATGACACGAAAATTGAATTTCAGACGTCTAGCCAGCACATCAATACGATTCTTGAGTCCCCTGATGGTTCCACCCTCTACAACCTTCAAATCGAAGTAACAGAATCAGAAAATGAAGGCGAATTAAAGATCACCACATCACTATCCCGAAGAGTCACTGAAGATTCGCCATGGATCGGCTTTAGCGAATTAGAAGCGACTCTGTCTAAAGGGAACGGTGCAGTCATTTACAAGAAGGACTCTGAACACTTCACCATCTCACTGAAATGAACCCTCTATCCAGACGCAGTAGTCAACGTCGCTAACGCGCCGTCGACTATGCTCGACGATCGGTAAAAAATGAAAATGTATAGCGTTAGATCAGTCCTTGAGTGGAAGGGACGGAAGGATATCCAAAAGAAGCACCTTTACGAAGAGCGGATCACGGTCTGGAATGCCAATTCACTCGACGAAGCTATAGCTTTAGCAGAGAAAGAAATCGATGCGTATGTGAACGAGGAATCTTCTAAGAAAGAAAAAATGTCCCCTCTCGGATTTTACCAAGCGTTCGCGGGTTTCAAAGAGGTCCAACTAGACCTACAAGGCGAGGAAGTGTTTTCTTTACTCAGGCAAAGCGATTTGGAGCCAGATGATTACCTTGATAGCTTTTTCGATACGGGGGATGAACACCAGCAAGGGAAGAAGACCGATCAAGGCGCTGGTATCAATTCCGTTACGTCGCTCCGCGACTCCACTACATGATACAGCTTTACGTT
>PBYS01000011.1 GCA_002729725.1 Puniceicoccaceae bacterium | reverse complement strand
TCGATGGAACCGTTTGATTCGTATGACTGAGGCTTTAGTTCTGTCGGGGGATTGCGGTTGACTGGATAGTCAGTAGGTAAGTCAAAATTATGTGTGATTTCAAGATTTTCTTTCCGGCGATTCATGCACTCAGCGGTGGTTTTTGAATCTGACTGAATGATAACACTTTTCCATGAATCTTACAGTAACTGTTTGTTTTTATGTATAAGTATATGATTTGTAGCGTCTAGTGGCTTTATCGTAAAATTTATAATTAGGGATGGACTCCGGCGATTCGTGCACTCAGCTTTTCAGGATTTACAGTGCTATTTTCGCTGCAAGGTCAGTGTTTTAGCGGAATAGAGCGTTTTTTGTCCATGGTTTACTTCGTTTGATGAAATGCAGTGATTTGTCGGTCGTTTGCTCGATTTCGATAGTTATGTCTTTGAGTGAATGATAACACTTTTTATGAAAAAGGACTTACGCTACTATATTGATTTGTAAGTTGCTGCATTTAAGGAAATTAGGTGGTTTTTAAATACTATAAGTAGATGTTCCGTTTCCGGCGATTCGTGCACTCAATGAGTTTTTGCTTGCTAGTGGGTGAATGTTTGAGCACTGTCGGGTTTGTTGTGAAAACCATACATTTTCCCCCGTTTGGCTGAGGTATTGGCCGCGTAAAAAGGCTTCGCCTCACCACGTAAAGAGCAGAGCTCGCGTGGCAGGCGGCGGTTATTCTTTTAGGGATGATCGGTTATGTTCTATGTTTACGTGCTGCAGCCTCAACTCGATTAGGGGCTTTACATCGCTTATACTGGCAATTTGAGTCGCCGTCTATTTGAGCATAATACTGGTGAAGCAAAAGCGACTTCTTTTCGAAGACCTTGGAAGCTCATTTATTATGAGGCGTATGTGCTGGAAGAGGTATTAGAGGTGGCCGATTCCGTGCGTGCAGAGCAGGTGCGGAGACCTGCGATCCCGGGGAATGGCTCTGATTCCGTGCGTGCAGAGCAGGTGCGGAGACCTGCGTTCCCGGGGGTGTCGGGATGCAATCCATAAGATCCTAACACGTTCGAACTCACATGTGCTGCGGCACAGTTATGCGCCGCATCTGCTAGATAATGGCACGAATATTATTCAGTCAATTGCCCATAGGGCAGCCATTGGCTTCACCCCTTTGGGGCTTGCGCCATCTCCGCGCTATTGCCCTGCGTGATGTCCGTCGTAGCTTTAGCGAAGGTGAAAGCCTCTAGGCGAAGCATGGGGCCAAAACTGAACATCGAATATTAAACATTGAATATTTTGTGGCGCCAGGCGACCGGGATTTGTGCTGAGAGGGGGGATTTTACTCGACCTTTTCGGTTGGGATCTTGTTAGGGCAGGTGACGGCCAAGACGGGTACTTTGGTTTTGATCCAAACGTTTTGCTCTTTGAATAGTTTAGCAGGCACGGCTTCGCAAGCTTCTCCAATGGTCTCGACGGGCATGCGGCGGCCTTTGGGGGTGGTGTTGAATTCGTAGGCGGCACTGATGATGCGTTCGGGAGCGACTGTTACGCCATCGTCTTCGGGAATTTGCACGACCCAACCGGTGAGGTCTTTGTCCTTGAGCTCGTCTTCGGGGTCGGAGATGAGGATGGAGAATTGCTTTTTGATGGGGGGGGGGCGGTTTGCTTTTTCTTCTTCTTCGGCTTTGAGCTCCATCTCAACTTCTTGCATGATCTCGTTGACCTTACGCACGTCGGGTTCGTTGCGTTGGAGAATGAACTTGAGGGTTTCTACGTCGATTTTAGCCATGTGAACTGTGTCTGGTGTGAAAGTGAATGGGGCTTCGAGCGAGTGCGTCGAAACTATGAATGAAAATTGGATGCTGAGAAAGCTATGTCTGTGAGTCGATTATTTTTCTCTTTGAAAGAGGATTTTGCCGCTGGGAAGAGCGTCGGCAATTACTTTTGAAGATTCAATGAAGTTGTATTCGCCGGTGTCTCCCCAGTCCCAAGTCTTACCTGCGATGTAGTGACGCAGTGGCAGTTCGTCTTCGATGGGGGCAATATGCACGGTGTCGGCGGCGGTGCTGATGACTTGCGCAGCCATCGTATCGGGGGCTCGGCTTAGTTGAGAGAGTACGACGATGCTTTCCTGGGTGCGGTAGATGCGTTCAATCTGGATGCGCCAGCCGGCGTCTGGTACGTCGAGTCTCACGGTGATGGCTTGTTTTTGCTCGGTGGAGGGGGCTGTTGTGTTTTCGTTTTGTTTGGCAAGTGAGCCTGCGACGACTTCAGTGAGTTTTGTGGGATCGAAGTATTTTTTTATGGCTTGGTTTACGTCTTGTGCGGTGAGCTGGCGTACACGAAGCGGATAGGTATCGATGTAATCGGGGGCAAAGCCGCGTTGCATAAAACTGTGGACTTGTCCGGCAACGCTACTGGTGGTGGAGAGGCCGACGAGGTAGGAGCCGGTGAGGGTTTCGATTGCGGCACGGACTTCTTCTTCACTGACGCCTTGGTCATGCCATTTTTGGACGACTTCGTGGGCGGCTGCGAGTCCGTCATTGAGCATGCTGGGGGCAAAACTGGCAGAGAGGACCCAGTTACCGGGGGTTAGGATGTCGCCTTCGTGGCCAGTGCGAATACTGTAGGTGAGGCCGCGGTTTTTACGGACTTCTGTCATCAAGCGTGAGTGAAAGCTGCCACCGAGTATGTAGTTGCCGACCATGAAGGGGAGGTAGTCGTCGTCGGTGCGTTGAAGTTTGGTATTGTAGCCGAAACGCACGGCGACACTGGTCTTATCTTCAATATAGATGCGCTCGTTCTGTTCGTCGTTTGCGAGTTGTGTGGTGTCGAGTGGGGGGGATTTGCTGCCTGCGTTCCAGCCTTCGAAGGCATTGCC
Source organism: Puniceicoccaceae bacterium (assembly GCA_002729725.1). Taxonomy (GTDB): domain Bacteria; phylum Verrucomicrobiota; class Verrucomicrobiia; order Opitutales; family Coraliomargaritaceae; genus Thalassobacterium; species Thalassobacterium maritimum. Next base: position 60,323 of record PBYS01000011.1, on the reverse strand, counting down.
GACGGCGGCTTTGAGTTGTTCAAAGTCGATGTCACCTGTGAAGATCAGCGTCATTGACTCTGCACCATAATGCGCTTTATGAAATGAGGCAAGGTCTTCGACGCTGGTGTTTTCGAGGTCGTTGAGTAGTTCTTGGATGGGGGTGCTATAGTTTATGTGATCGATTGGGTAGAGTTTGCGTGAGAGTTGGGCACTGGCACGGTAGTCGGGGTTGTCGATCGCTTGTAGGAGGCCTGCTTTTTGGCGGTGTTTTAGATTTTCTAGAACTTGGGGGTCAAATGCGGGGTTGCGCAGTTGGTCGGCGAGTATGTCGAGGACAGAGCCTGCGTCGGCGCGTAGAAATTTACCCGCGAAATTGAGGTTTTGTGCGCCTGAGCTGAAGCCGATGTCGGCACCCAGTGTGTCGAGTTTTTCTGCGATTTGAAAGCGGTCTTGGCGGGTGGTGCCTTTATCGAGCATGGCGGCGGTTAGGCTGGCACGCATGGGTGCGTCGCTAGGGCTTAAGCTGTCGCCTGCGGCGATGCTGCCAACGAAGGATACAACATTGTCGATGGGCATATCGATGGCGATGAGCTCGATGCCGCCGATTTGGGCACGTTGCATGTGGCTGCTGAAATCTACAATCGATTCTGAGTTCGAGCCGTGCTTGCTGTGTGGGTCCTGGTCTGTATCTGCGCTGTGATTGAGTGGGCCGAATAGCGTGGGGTCGCGATAGTAACGTGGGCCAGCAATTGAATTGGTTTGGGCCGTCAGTGAGTTCATGACTTGGGGGACAAACCAGCCGGTGGTGCTGCGTTGCTCGACAAAATATTTGGCGGCGACTTGTTGCAGTGTATCTGTGGACACTGCTTGGATTGCTTGCGGGAGTCGTATGTAGGTGGACCAGTCGCCCATGGCGATGGCGTCATTGATTTGGTCGGCGATGGCGTAGGGACCGTCGCGGCCATAGACGGTGCTGGCATGAATGACGGATTTTGCGCGTGCGAGTTCGTCTTTGTCGACACCACCACTGATGAGTGATTCGATCTCATCGAGAATGATGGCTTCAACTTCGGCGTGGGTGGCCTCGGGCGTTAAGTAGGCTCCGAAGATGAATAGGCCGGGGTCATTGAGCTGTGGTGCGTAGGTAAAAGTGGCGCTGGCCTTGCCATTGTCTTCAAGCGCGCGGTAGAGGCGGCCGGTTTTGTCGGCGCCGAGGATTTGCTGTAATACGCTGAGTGCGGCCCAGTCTTCGTGGCGGCCTTCGGCCACTTTGTAGCCAATCATGACGACACCGACTTGTCCGGCGCGCTGGATCGTGACGCGGCGTGGGCCGATCTGCTCGGGCTCAGTGGTTTCAACGGTCGGAATCGGGTGAGGTGCTGGGGGGACGGCTCCGTAGTGGGTGGCGATCGCTGCAAGTGTTGCCTCTTTGTCGAAGCCGCCGATCACGGTGAGCACTGCATTTTCAGGCCAATAGAAGGTGTCGTAAAACTCGCGTAGTTTTTGAGGTGTTGTGTTTTCGATATCGGAGTGCCAACCAATGGTGGGGTGCCCGTAAGGGTGGGCTATGTAGGCGGAGGCGAAGAGTTCTTTAATTAATGTGCTAACGGGGCTGTTTTCGCCGCGCTCGTATTCGTTGCGCACCACTGTCATTTCTGAGTCGAGGTCTTCTTGGCGGATTAGCAGCCCACGCATACGGTCGGCTTCCAGCTCGATGGTCATGGGGACGTATTCGCTCGGCATGGTTGCGTAATAGTTCGTGCGGTCGAACCATGTGGTGGCATTGGAGCGCGCACCGATGCGTTCCATCTGGCTGGAGTACTCGTTGCCGTCTACGCTATTAAAGCGCTCGGTGCCCTTGAACATCATGTGTTCTAAAATATGGGTGGCTCCAGTGGTGCCAGTGACTTCGTTGCGTGAGCCGACCTTATAGGTGACCATTACGGTGGCGACTGGCAGACCTTCGTTGGGCATTAGCAATATGCTAAGACCGTTGGACTTGAGGCGGTATTCTTCAATACCATCTAAGGTTTGCACGGGCTCGATCCCAGCTGGCAATTGGTGGGTCTTTTGGGCGAAAGCTTGCAGGCTAACTAAAGTCGCAAGGCAGAAAAGGAGGGGGATTTTTAAAAATCTCATAAATATTCCTGTATTGTCAATTTCTAGGAGTCAATGTTCCACGAGGGCGATGACAAGTGTAGCTCCTATTTTTTTTGAGAATTCCTATTTGTTCAATTGCGTTGGGAATCTTATTTTTTAGTAGTGCATCTCTTCGAACACGAAACTTTCTAATATGATTTTTTATCCCTTCATTCTAGCAATTTGCTGCATCAGCTTATTTTTGACTGCTTGTGGTGATGCCGAGCTGTCGACGCGTCAGAGTGTGCGGCCGGCTGCGCCGGTAGAGGTGGCTGCGATTGAGCGAGGCTTGATGCGTGAGTTGCGGGTCTTTAGTGGTGCGCTCGAAGCGAGCGCTTCTTTTCCTGTTTCGCCCAAGGTGAGTGGTTTAATCGAGCAAATATATGTGGATATCGGCGATACGGTGGAGCAGGGGGCGGTGGTGGCCCGTTTGGATAATGCGGAGTATAAACAAGCCTTAGCGCAATCGCAGGCGGACTTATTAGTGGCGCAGGCTAATTTAATGGAAGCGGAGAGCCATCTTAAGATTGCTCAGCGTGCGATGGAGCGCGCGCGGGTGTTGCGCGACCGTGGTGTGGCCTCGGAGGCGGAATTTGACATCGCGCAGAGCGATTTACTGGCGGCGCAGGCGCGGCTAGAGGTGCTAAGGGCGCAGATTCAAGGTGCAGAATCTGCGGTGCAATCGGCGCGTATCCAACTGGGATATACTGAAGTGCGTGCGATGTGGTCGGGAGATGCCTCTACGCGTGCAGTGGCTGAGCGTTATGCGGACGAAGGTGAAACGCTCAATGCGCTGTCGCCTTTGTTACGCATCGTCGATGTAGATCCATTGACGGGTGTGTTTTTTGTATCTGAAAAGGATTATCCGCAATTGTCGGTGGGGCAGCAGGTTGATTTGGAAACGGATGCTTATCCGGGTGAAATTTTCACAGCTTCAATCCAGCGTATTGCACCAGTCTTTCAGGTTAGTTCTCGTCAGGCGCGTATTGAAATTACAGTGCCTAATGCAGAACTTCGGCTCAAGCCAGGCATGTTTGTGCGTGCTAAAGTGGTGGTGCGTGAAGTCGAACAAGCGCAGATTGTGCCGGATGTGGCGCTGGTCACACGTTCAGATTCGAAGGGTATTTTTGTGGTGGGGCAGGACGGGGAGACTGCGCGCTGGCGGCCCGTGCAGACGGGCGTGCGCGAGGGCGATCGTATACAGGTGATCGCTGAGGACTTAGCGGGGCCGGTTATTGTGCTGGGCCAGCAGTTAGTTGAGGACGGTTCACCGATTTCACTTGTTAGCTCTGATCTTACGGAATGAATTTACCGCGTCACAGTGTCCGCCGCCCCATTTTCACCACGATGGTGGCTCTCATCCTGATCGTGTTGGGCGGCGTCTCCCTGAGTCGGATACAAATCGACCTGCTGCCTAGTATCGAGCTGCCGACGGCGTCTGTGCGGACTGAGTATGAGGGGGCCAGTCCCGAGGTGATCGAGCGCTTAATTACGCAGATTATTGAAGAGATCGTGGCCACCGTGCCCGGGGTGGAAGAAATTACCTCCACTTCCGAGGAGGGGCGCAGTAATGTGGAGGTGACTTTTGTTTGGGGGACTGACCTCGATGCGGCTGCGATCGATCTGCGTGCGACAATCGAGGATGAGATCAGCGAGTTGCCTGACGATATCGTGCGGCCGCGCATTAGTAAGTTTAGCATCAATAGCTTTCCTGTGGTGTTGATTGGAGTTTCGAGCCCTCTCGACCCAGTTGAATTGACCCAATTGATTGAGGATCGTATCCGGCATCGCTTTACTCAAATACCGGGGGTGGCGCAGGTTGATTTCTGGGGCGGCTTTCCGCGAGAAGTCCGAGTCGAACTATACCCGGAAAAAATTAATGCCTTAGGTTTATCGCTGAATGAGATTTTGAGCACGTTGCGCGATGCCAATCTCGACTTGCCAGCGGGGCAGATTGAGGAGGGGCGTTACGAAGTAACCTTGCGCGCGCCAGCACAATTCGAGACGGTGAATCAAATTCGAGATACGGTGCTGGTCGTGCGTGACGGCGCCGCAGTTAAAGTGGGGGATGTCGCCGATGTGCGCGATACTTATGAGAAGCTCACTCGTATGATCCGTGTGAATGGGGAGCGTGGTGTGCGTATCGCGATTCGCAAGCAGTCGGCCGCCAATACGGTGGAAGTTTCACGCCAAATTTTGGAGGAAATTGACCGGATCAACGAAGAGTTTCCACAAATGAAGGTGGTGCCCGTGATCAATCAGGGCAATTTTATCGAGCGCTCCATCGAAAATGTCGCTCGTTCGGTCGTATATGGTGGGGGCTTGGCCGTGTTGATCTTACTGTTCTTTTTACGGAATATCCGCAGCACTTTGGTCATCGCGGTCTCGATTCCAATCTCTATTATCGCCACCTTTTCGCTGATTTATTTTGGTGGTCTGACAATTAATTTAATGACCTTGGGCGGCTTGGCGCTCGGTGTAGGCATGATGGTGGATAGTTCGATCGTGGTGTTGGAAAACATATTTCGCCAGAGAGATGAGCAAAAGAAGAATCGAGTCGACGCTGCTGCGGAGGGAGCTTGGGAGGTGGCGCCGGCGATTTTAGCTAGCACGATTACCACTCTAGTCATATTCTTGCCGATTGTATTCGTGCAAGGCGTCTCGGGCTTATTATTTCGTGAGTTGGCCTACGTCATCTGTTTTTCACTGGTTTGTTCCTTGCTGCTCTCTTTGAGCTTGGTGCCGATGCTGTCCTCGCGACTACTCAAGCCTGCAAGTGAAGAAGGCGCGTCCGCGGCCTGGTTGGTAGGTTTGAAAGATCGGGCCACGCAGGCCTTCGAAAGTATGAACCAATGGTATTTGGCGCTGCTGGAGTCGGCGCTGCAGCATCGAATCACAGTGGTCGTCAGCATGGTGATTTTACTCGGCTTGAGTTTGTTCATTGTGCCGTTCTTAGGCAGCGAGTTTTTGCCGCCCAGTGATGAAGGAGAGGTGCGGGTGACCGGGGAAATGGAAGTTGGCACCAGATTGGAGTTGCTAGACCAGCAGACCCGGCTGTTGGAGTCGCTGGTGTATCCTGCAGTGCCTGAGGCAATCTCGACGGTGGCTTCGGTGCGTGATAATGTTGGAGAGATTCGGATGTCGCTGGCACCGGCTGCCGAGCGCGAACGCTCGAATGTGGAGATTGCGGAAGATCTACGCCGGGCGATCGACGGCAAGGTGCCGGGGATGAAGATACGCACGCGTGCGCCTCAAGGGCAGTTCTTACTCGAACGCATTATCGGGGGCGACGAGGGCGTGACAGTGGAGATTCGTGGTTTCGAACTCGATATTTTAGAAGCACTCTCTGGAAAGGTCGCGCAAGCCATCGAAGGGATTGATGGAATTTCAGACGTGGATCGCAGTTTTGATGCGGGCACGCCGCAGCAAGAGATACATATCGATCGGCAAAAGGTGGCCGATCTCGGCTTTACGCCGCGCGACATCACCGAAGTGATTGAAACCGCGATCGCTGGTTCGCGTGCGGGCAACTTCCGCAGTGAGGGCAACTCCTATCGTATACTTGTGCAATTAAAAGATGCCGAGCAGCGCAGTTTGGATGAAGTTTTAAACCTCACACTTCGAACTGCAGATGGGCAAATGGTGGTACTGCGCAATTTAGTGAGCACAGTGAGCAGCCGCGCGCCGTTGGAGATCACGCGCAAGCATCAACAACGTCAAGTCACCGTTTCAGCCAACGTGGCTGGGCGCGACTTGGGCTCCGTCGCAGAAGAAATACAAATTGCTTTAGACGGAATACCGCGGCCTGATAATTACGAGCTCAACATTTCCGGCAGCTTCGAAGAACAGCAAGAAGCTTTTCGCGAGCTCTTGGTGGCCTTACTTATCTCGCTATTGCTAGTCTACATGGTGTTGGCCTGCCAATACGAAAGCCTGCGCGATCCGTTGGTCGTGATGTTGTCGACCCCCATGGCTGCAATCGGGGTGCTGTTGACACTTTGGCTGACGGATACCACTCTCAATTTACAGTCCGGCATTGGTTGTATCATGCTGGGTGGCATCGTCGTGAACAACGCCATCTTGCTCGTCGACCAAGCCAGCTCCCTGGGGCGAGCGGGCGGTTATAGCCTACATGCAGCTGTGGTGGAAGCAGGCCGTCGGCGCTTTCGTCCTATTTTAATGACCACTCTGACTACAATACTAGGTTTGCTGCCTCTTGCGTTAGGAATCGGAGAGGGCGCTGACGCGCAAGCACCCTTAGCACGTGCAGTGGTCGGCGGCTTGATCGGGTCGACTTGTATCACACTCATTCTAATACCCGTGGTTTACACTCTGGTGCACCCAGAAAATGAAAAGACGAAGCCATCATGATACGTTTCACTGTAACTACTTTATGGATATTGGCGGCTGGCGCCTTGCATGCTCAATCTGAATCGAGTTGGGGCTTGAGTGTAGAAGAGGCGGTCATCAAAGCTCTGCAAAACAATCGAGAGCTACGTGTGCAGCAGTTAGTTCCGGTTGTCGCGGGAGCCTTTGAGAAAATTGAGCGTGGCGTCTACGACCCAGAGCTTTATGCCAGCTTTGAGCATATCGAAGAAATTGCTTCTGAAACCTCGCGCTCGACGGGAGGACAATTCTCAGTGGAAGGTGATGATGTCGAAGCGGAGCTCGGTTTGCGTCAGCGTTTGCCCTTCGGCACGGAGCTGGAAGCATCGGTTGCCAGCACTCGCAGTATTTCCAATCGTGCGCCCGAGCAGCAGCAAGCCCGCTATGGACTCAGTATTACACAGCAACTATTGAGAGGCTTCGGGACTGCGGTGAATTTGGCTTCCTTGCGTCAGGCCAAGCTGGATACACTTGCCAGTCAATACGAGCTGGCTGGCTTCACCCAGGCCTTGGTCGCTGAAGTCGAGACTGCTTACTGGAACTTCGTGGCCGCGACCGAGGCCATTGCTGTTTTTGAGCAGTCGCTAGAACTTGCGCAGTCGCAACTCGACGAGATCGAGTCGCGGATCGAAGTGGGCAGTCTTTCCAAAAATCAAGCAGCCGCGGCGCGGGCCGAACTCGCCTTGCAGCAACAAAGTCTGATCGATGCTCAGAGTGAGCGCAGCCAGCGACTCTATGAGCTGATGCGCCGCATCTACCCCGATTTGCCAGTGGAGCAAGTCTTACCTCTGCAGGCCACCAGTTTGCCCGATATAGACTCGAGCTTGCAGGCGGACCGTCAGGCACACATACAGCTGGCGCTACAAGCGCGCCCTGAGATCGAAGAGGCCCAGCTGCGGCTGCAACGTGAGCAGCTAGAGACCGTCGTGACGCGCAATGGGCGCCTGCCCCAGTTAGAGCTGTTTATCAACCTCGGGCATTCCGGTTATGCGGATAGTTTTCGCCAGAGCTTTCGTGAAAATGATGGCGACAATCATGACTATACCGTCGGCTTCGAATTTAGTCAGGTGCTGGGGCAGCGAGCCGCGCGTGCTCGTGATCGCATCGCGCAGGCCCAGACGGAGCAGGCCGAGCAGGCACTGGCTAATTTACGCAGCCTAGTGCGCTATGATGTGCTGCTGGCGCTTAATGAGCTCGAGCGTGCGCAGAAGCAGGTAAGCGCTTCGGCTGTGACTCGAAGCTATAACGCTCAAAGCCTGGCGGCCGAAGAAGATCGTTTCGAAGTCGGCAGTGGCACCTCGTTGGATGTCGCACGTGCGCAGCGCGATCTGGTGCAGAGTCGCATTGCCGAGATTCAGGCGCGTGTCGCCTATTTGATCGCCAAGGTGGAGCTCTACCGTGCCGATGGTAGCCTACTCGAGCGGCGCGGTATTCGCTTGGGGGGCGAAGGGGACTGATTTAGAGCACACATACATTTAAGTCGACGCACTGATGGGCCATTTCAAGAGGCAGTCGAACTAAACGCAGAGTGTTCTAGCACGCATGCGGTTCTGCGCCATCACAGTGTAAAGTTCCGTGACTTAGGATGCGCGCGCGCAGACCACCAAAGCCTTTGAGCGCTTCGTGCACCCCCGGGGCAACCGCTTCGTCCATCCAGTAGCAAGGGCGGCATTCTTCACTGCCTTCAAATTCGATGCCTTGTAGGCTAAAGCGCTGGCCGATCAAAGTGTTGAGGTCCACCCCGGAGCAGAGGACATTACGTCGAAACCATGCAGGATCCAATGCCGGGCAATCAAAGTCACGGCGGATACGTTGGTAGACCGCCCAATCAAAAAAGGTAATTTGCCCCTTGTAGTCCTCTTTGTGCTGAAAATAGCGATCCCCGCGCAGGCCCGCCCCCGCGACACATTCGACCGATTCGACTTTTTCGATTCCGTGCTGTAAGCGGCCTTTGCCGTGGCGCCCTACGAAGTCGTGCCCGGTTGAAATATAGATCGCGTGAATTTGCATAGGAGAGGTAGTGTGCGAAGGGGAGCCCAGTCTCAATGACAGAAATAAACTTTTTAGAGGGGCACCGAGTATTGAACCGAAAATCAGTGAACCGGAATGCCTGTTGGCCTACTGCTTTAGCTCGCAGAGGGCTGCGTGTTTCGCCAGCACGCGCTCTAGGATTGCGTTAGGGCTGAGTCCGTTCTCTTCGCGTAACTGGGCAACGGAGCTGCCGTGCTCAATGAAGCTATCGGGCCAGCCGATGCGTTCGACGGGGCAGTTATATAGATTGGCTTCTTGCAAAGCTTCCATAACTGCAGTGCCGAGGCCACCTGTGATGACGTTGTCTTCCATCGTTACGATTAGGCGGGTGTTCGGGGCGGATTGTGCGAGAAGTTCTGTGTCTAGTGGTTTGAGGAATCGGGCGTTGACGACGCCGGCTTGGATGCCGTGCTCACTGAGGCGAGCGGCGAGTTGTTCGGCGTCTTGGACCATGGAGCCGATGGCCCAGATTTCGATGTCGTTACCGGTTTGCAGTCGTTGTGCTTTACCGATTTCCAGAGGTGTGGGAGTCTCTTTGATGGGGGTGCCGCGTGCGTTGCCACGCGGATAGCGAATAAAGGCGGCCCCTTGATAAGCGAGGCCGGTGGCCATCATGTCGGCGAGTTCGTCTTCGTTGGCCGGGGCCATGATCACGACCTCGGGTACGCAACGTAAGTAGGAGAGGTCGAAGAGGCCATGGTGAGTCGCCCCATCGTTGGGGGAGAGTCCTGCGCGGTCCATGCAGAAGAGGACGGGAAGCTTTTGCAGAGCTACATCGTGAATGATCTGATCGTAGGCGCGCTGAAGAAAAGTAGAGTAGATTGCGCAGACAGGATGATAGCCAGAGGTGGCCATCCCCGCGGCGAAGAGCACGGCATGTTCTTCGGCGATGCCGACATCAAAGAACTGTTTGGGCAGGGCGTCTTCTAAAATGTTAAGCCCAGTGCCTGCGGGCATGGCGGCGGTGATGCCGATGACGTTTTCGTCTTTTTGCGCCAGTTTGACCAAAGTGTGGCCCATGACGTCCTGATACTTCGGGGGGGTGCCAGGTGCCGAGGGGGCGCCTTTGCCAGTTTTGATGTCGAAGGGGCTGGCGCCGTGGAAGCGCTCAGGGTTTTGGATGGCGACATCGTAGCCGCGGCCTTTTTCGGTGAGCACATGTAGCAGGACCGGCTGTTCTGCGTTCTTGGCAAAGTCTAGGTAGTGCTCGACTTGTTTTTGATCATGCCCGTCGATGGGGCCGATGTAGCGGATGCCGTATTGCTCAAAAATTGAGGAGGATACGAAGAAGTCCTTGGTCTCTTGTTTCCACTTTGAGCCGAGTTTGATGATGGACTCGCCGCCGGGCATCTTTTGCAAGAAGCGCTCGATATCGTCATTAAGACGATTGTAGGCGGGGGTGGTGATGAGCTCGTTGAAATAGCGGGGCAGGGCGCCTACGTTTTTGGCGATCGACCACTTATTATCGTTGAGTATGATTATGAGGCGCTTGGTGGAACTGGCGACGTTGTTAAGGGCCTCCATGGTGATGCCACAGGTGAAGGCGGCATCGCCGCAAAGGGCGACGACGTGTTCATCGCTGCCGCGCTGGTCGCGTGCGGTGGCCATGCCGAGTGCGGCGGAGAGGGCGGTGCCTGCGTGGCCGGCGCCAAAGGCGTCGTGGGTGCTTTCTGCGCGTGATAGAAAGCCGCTGTAGCCATCGCTGGTGCGAATGTGGTCGAAGCGGGCGTCGTTACGTCCTGTCAATAGTTTGTGTACGTAGCCTTGGTGGGCGACGTCGAAACAGAAGCGGTCCTCGGGCGTATTAAAGACGCGGTGGAGGCCGATAGTGAGTTCAACTACGCCGAGGTTCGGGCCGACGTGGCCGCCGTTTTGGGAGGTTGTTTGAATGATTCGATCTCGGATCTCCTGAGCGAGTTGCGGGAGTTGTTCGGGATCGAGGTTCTTGACGTCGGCGGGCGACTGTATCCGTTCTAGTAGGGACATTAGGTAGTTATTTTTCGCTGGAGTCGTCGAAGGTTTCGAGTTCGCCCGTTTTGATATTGAGCTGTTCGATTTTAAGTTCGGCTTCTTTGAGTTGTGCTTGGCACTGTTTGAGTAGTTTGGAGCCTTCGCCGAATTTGGCGACTAAGTCGGCGAGTGGAGTGTCGCCGTTTTCCATGGCTTCGATGAGTGCTTCGAGGCGCTCGACGGATTGCTCGAAAGTGGGTTCTTCTGCTTTTTTGGCGGGCATAGTGGTGCTTAGTCCTGAGAGTCGAAGGCGTTTTGGATGACGGCTAGGTCGATGTTCTTGGTGATGAGGTCTTTAATGACGGGGATCTTATCTTTGTCGCTGGGTTGTGTCTTGACGGTCATACTGTTGACGCGGGAGGCGACTTTGTAGCTGTCTTCGGCACAGAGCACGACCGGGATTTCTGTCTGCGCGATCATCTCCATCAGGCGTGGGTGTGGCAGTATGCTGCGGGTGAGGATGATGCCGGCGATCGAGGTGCCAATGCCGATGCTGGCGGAGGCGATGGCGGAGAGGATGATGTCTTCGCGGTCACCGGGAGTGATGATGAGCACACCTTTATCTAGGTGCTCGACCAGTCCTTTGGCAGCCATGGCGCCGATGATGACTTTATCGATACGGTTATTACAGCCGGCGGATTTTCCATTGAGCCAGCGTCCTTTGGTTTCGTCGACTACCTGCTGTAGGTTGGGCTGTGTGAGCATACACTCGTGTGGAATGCAGCCGAGTAAGGGAATGTTCATTCGGTCCAGCGCGATGCGACAGTATTTCTCAACCATCTCGATCTTGTCGGGCTCTACCTTGTTAATGATGGCTCCAATGATTTGCACGCCGGCGGCTTCGAAAACTGCTTTATTGAGTGCGATTTCGTCGATGGGGCGACCGATGCCACCGCGCGCGACGATAATCACTTTTGCATTGAGTCGTTTAGCCACGTCCGCATTGGAGAGGTTGAATACAGAGCCCACGCCCGCATGTCCGGTGCCTTCGATTATAATATAGTCGCGCTCGAAGGCGGCGCGGTCGAAGGCGCGGCACATGCTGTCGATTAATTCCGCATGGTTGGCATCGGGATTGTCGAGGTAGTCGCGGGTGAAACTGTGATGAATCACGAGTGGACTCATCGCATGGATCGGGGTCTTTACATCGAAAATCTGGTTGAGCAGGATGGAGTCTTCATCGATTTGGTGGCCTTCGACTTGTAAGAAGCGCTGGCCGACCGGTTTGATAAAACCCACCCGCTCGGTGATGCTACGCAGTGCGGCAAATAATGCCAAACTGGTGGTGGTCTTCCCATCATTCATACGAGTCGCTGCTATAAATATGCGCTTGGTCGTCTTGTTGCGCGGAGCAGTCAAGATTTCCGTGTCGTCGGGCTCGGTGAAATGTTTCTTGGGAGACGGCATAATCTGGTATGTGTGGTGAAGGCTTTTGGCTACAGTGAAGAACTGGCCAATGAATGATATATACGAGGTGCGATTACAGTATGGTGACGTCTTCGTTGAGGTCGTCGCTGTTATCGGTTGGATAAAGCAGCTTGTGGTCGATCGCTTGTGAAGCGACCATGACTGCGGTGCCAAAGATATCGGTCGCGGTAGCCCCACGACTGATTTCGGCCGCGGGCTTCGTCAGGCCAGTGAGAATGGGGCCATAGTTGCGTGCGCGTGTGAGTGTGTCGAGTAGTTTGGACGCGATATTGGCCGAGTGCAAATCTGGGAAAATGAGTACGTTGGCATGTCCGGCGACCGGGCCTTCGATTTTTTTAGTTTTAGCGGTGATCGGGTCGAGTGCGGCGTCGACTTGGAGCTCACCGTCAATTTCCATTGGGATGCCGAGTTCGATGGCTTTTTTGCGCGCCATTTCTGTGGCGGCCTTCATCTTGGCAACGGTCGGGTTCTTACTCGTGATACTCTTACTGGAGTAGCTGAGCAGGGCGACATAGGGCTTCGCGTTGGTAAGGTGATAGCTGAGTGCGGCCGTGGTGACGGCGATGTCGGCGAGCTGCTGGCTGGTGGGATTAGGCACGACAGCGCAGTCGGCGAGAAAGATTTCGCGATCTTTGCCGGTTTCGAGGTCTTCTAAGTCGAAGATATTGAGCGAAGACACCGTCGACACGTCAGGCAAGCGTGGCACGATCTGCAGCAGTGGGCGCAGGGCGCTGGAAGCCGAACTAGTCGCACCAGAGACGATTGCGTCCGCCTGGGAGGTGGCGAGCATCATGGTGGCGAAGTAGTTGGTGTCCTCCAAGTATTGCTCGATTTCTTTGTCTTTTAAATTTTTGAAGCGACGCAGGCCTTGGAACTTCTGAGTAAAGTTATCCCACTCGTCGCTGCGGCGTGGTTCAATGATACGGATGCGCTCAAGGCTGACGTTGAGCTTCTCTGCATTATCCTTAATTTGTGCGCGATCGCCCAATAGGATGGGAATACCCAAATTATTGGATGCAAACTGGCGTGCGGCTTGCAAGATGCGAGGGTCGCTGCCTTCAGGGAAGACGACGCGTTTTGGGTGGCGTTTGAGGCGAACGGTGAGTTTTGAAATAAGTGGCATAATAAAATAATTCGGGATGGATTTGGGTATTATCAGTGAAAAGTTAAATGGAGACGAAGAACTAAGAGGATAAATATACAATTGCCAAAGTTTTTTACGCGGTAGTTTCTAATCAGCTCGCAAGAAAGCCAAGCAAAGCAAATTTCGCGCCCTTCAAATTCGAATGCTCAAGAATCTAAAAAACATCGCAGTGGTCAGTCTTTCGACGGTCGGCTCTCGTCTGCTAGGCTTGTTGCGGGACATTTTGATCTTTGCTGCGCTGGGTACCAGCCTATGGAATTCTGCTTTCATCCTGGCCTTTACGCTACCGAATTTATTTCGCCGTTTGCTGGGGGAGGGCGCCCTCACTTCGGCGCTGGTGCCGATTTTTTCAGATGTTTTGGAGCGAGAGGGCCGCTCGGGGGCCTTTCGCTTCTTTAATCAAGTGCTATTACGACTGCTATTGGCGCTGTTGGCCATCGTCTCTTTGGGCATGTGCGCGCTGCACTGGGCGGCTGGAAGTGAATGGCTGCCCGAGCGCTGGGTGACGGGGGCGGGACTGGCTGTTTGGTTGTTGCCTTATATGTTGTTTATCTGTTTGGCGGCCATCATATCGGCCGGTTTAAATTTGCTGGGGCGTTTTGCGGTGGCTGCCGCGACGCCAATTCTACTAAATTTGGCTATGATCGGCGCTTTGGCTGCAGGTCTGTGGCTTGACGCAGAGGCTGCACGGGTAGTGTATTGGCTTTGTGGCGGTGTTTTACTGGGAGGCTTGTTACAATTAGTGGTGCCTGCTTGGGATCTGATGCGTCAGGGCTGGCGGCCACGCATCGAAGGCTCGATGGGGGCAGAGCTTGCGGAGCTATGGCACTTGTTTTTGCCAGGCCTGATGGGAGCGGCGATCTTGCAGGTCAATATTTTAGTCTCACGGCTGCTGGCCTATTCCTTGGATGAAGCGGCGGTCTCGGTGTTGTATTTGGCGAGTCGTTTGATGGAGCTGCCTTTGGGCGTATTTACGATTGCGGTGGCGACAGTGTTTTTTCCGTTGCTGGCTAAGACGCGTTCTAATGGGGATGAAGTGGAGTTTTCGGCGGTATTCATGCAGGGCATGCGGCTGGTGATTGGGATATCCCTGCCCGCGGGGGTAGGCTTAATCGTGTTGGGACAGCCGATTTTGGAGTGTCTCTTTTTGTGGGGTGCCTTTGATCAGGCCGATGTGATGGCGACGGTGCCTATTTTAGCGATTTATGGCCTAGGCTTGCCGCTGTATTCGGCGGCGACTTTTGCCACGCGGGGACTGCATGCGAGTAAGGATATGCGCACCCCCGTGCGGGTGGCAGGCTATTGCTTGCTGATCAATTTGTTTGCGGGCGCCTTGCTGATGCAATTCTGGGGAGCTGCGGGGCTGGCGACGGGCAATGTTTTGGCTGCACTGGCGCAAAGTATCTTGTTGTGGCGAGCTTTGTCTAAAGAGCGCGCGAGGCTGAGCTTTGGAGCGATGTGGGCAGCCCTGGTACAGGTGCTGCTTGCAGGAGTCGTGATGGGGCTGGTTTGCGCCTTGGCTTGGCAGGTTGTGGCACAGTTTGATTTGAACGCAAAGCTGAGTGCCGCTTTGACGGTGGCGTTATGCGTGCCGGGTGGTGTGGCGGTGTATTTTGCTCTCTTGTTTTTTTTACGCTTCGAGGAAATGGGTACATTGTTAGGCATGCTACGACGCTATATGCCTAAGAAATAAAGGCTACAGGCGAGATTTGGCAGGAATTTCGAGCCTGCGAGCGCTTTATTGCCAATGGTCGTCGCTCAGGGGCCATCTTGCATGGCGTCACACCGGATTATGCTGGTATCAAAAAGAATGAAATACAGTTTGGCCGCTTTATCTCGGATTACGATGTCGATTCTAAGAGCCCAGTGATCGTGGTGGGCGCACATGTGGTGCGCAGTTTATTTCGCGATCAGCCCAATGTAGTGGGACAGCAAGTACGGGTGAGAGGGCAAGTCTACACAATTATTGGACAGATTAAGCCAGTCGAAGAAGCGACTGCGCCTGGCGGGCGCAAGCGCCGTTTCAACTACGAAGAGCGGATCAATTACATTCCGGCGACCACGGCCATGGCGCGGTATAAAGGCGATGACGAGGTGAATCGCATCGAAATACTTGCTTATGAGGTGGGGGAGATGCCTGATCTGATGGAGCAAATCGAGAATACACTGACACAGACGCACCGCGGGATTTTTGATTTTGAGATTCGTACACAAAATGAGCAATTAGAAGAGCTCAAGAAGCTCGAGAATTCGTTCACCTATTCACTGGGTGGGATCGCTGGAATTTCCCTTTTAGTGGGTGGCATCGGCATTATGAACGTCATGCTGGCGTCGGTAAGCGAACGCATTCGCGAGATCGGCGTGCGCAAAGCGATCGGAGCACGGAGTCATGATATCTTTATCCAATTTCTTGCCGAAGCGGTGGTGATCTCAGTCTTGGGCGGCTTATTAGGACTGGTCGCTAGTGTGGGGCTACTCTCATTGGCTCGCGATTTCATACCGGAGGGCCAAAATATCAGTAATATGCCAGTGACTGCGATGCTGTATGGCTTTCTGTTCAGTAGCATGATCGGGCTGGCATCCGGCATTTATCCCGCACTGCGCGCCTCGCGGCTTGATCCCATTGATGCCTTACGCTACGAATAGCGATTAACGATCGTTAACGCGCATCCATTTGCACCACTTTGATCTCTGCTTTGGAGATGGAGCTGATCAAAGTGCTGGCGAAAGGAAGTGGATTATTGATGGCGGTGGCTAGTTTCGCTTCGGTTGCTGTAGCGATGGCGACCTTGCGACTGTTGGAGAGGTTGCGTTGGTTTAGGGCGACCAAAACACTGGGCACGCTTGGATTGAAGGCGGCTGATTCCGCTGCACGGCCTGAAAAGAATTGACCGTCCAGGCATTCGAGCACGAAGCCCTCTGGGGAGCGGCTGTAGGCGGCGTAGCTGCGTTGTGCCGCGTTGATGGCCCGTTGTTGGGAGGTGTTGGGCTGCGGCTTAACAGCTTCAAGTGGGATTGAGGGACTGTCTAGCAGTCCGTGGCCCTTGGATCGCGGTTCTCCGAAGGCATGTGGCAGTAAGCTCTGTAGTGTATGAATCTGCGGGCCGACATGGATCCGTAGCGTATCTAAATTAGAAAGCTCACGCAGGAACTGACGGCAGTGCCCGCAAGGCGTTTCAGATACATAGAGTGCCTTGAGTTCGTGCTCATTATGCATCCATGCATTGAGTACCGCGGATTGCTCTGCGTGCAAAGTGGCGTGCAGAGGCATGCCTTGAAACTCCAAATTGGCCCCCAAGTATAAATGCCCCGATGCGCCCACGGCCACTGCGCCGACGGCGAAGCCGGAGATGGGGTGCACCGAAAAACAGGCCGCCAGTGGCAGGAGTTGCGCTGCTGTGGGCCCACAGTCGGTGATTTGACCGCTGAAGCCTGGCGCGGCCAGCGCTTGGCGTATTTGGGCTGCGCTGGCAGAGTCTAGGTCTGCGAGTGCACGGTCGATGGAAAAGTCAGTCAGGGCCATGCTGAGAAGTCTTGTATGTGCTTACTTTAGAAAGCGAATGGTGCAAGGATAGCGGTAGAGCACGCCTTCGCTGGCTTTCACGGCGCCGATGATGGTGTAAACGACCATCGCCACTGATAAAATCATACCTAAAATAACTCCCAGCCCGAATGCGAAAACTAGCAGAAAGCAGATGAGACCATAAATGGTGACTGAAATTTGAAAGTTCAGTACTTCTTTGCCCGTGTCATCTACAAAGGGGTCTTGCTCCCTCTTGACTAACCATAGAATTAGAGGACCGATGATATTGCCAAAAGCTGGGAGTATAAATAAACAGAAGCTGAGTAAGTGGCAGAGCATGGCCATGGTTTTATCGCCAGCAGGTGTGTTTGCTGCAGATGCAGCTGAAGGGTTCGAGGGCGCAGGACCTGAGTGCATGTTATTTGTATCGTCGATAATTTCAATGGAAGATTCGCGGTCGGACTCTGACTTATTTTCTATGCTCATGTTTGGGCAATTTAGGAAGCCTCCTTGAGCGGTGCAATCCGAAATCAGTCCTTTCGGCTTGGATTTACCTAGATTATACACACATCGGCTGGCGAATGATGGTCTTCCAGTTCTTAGGCGCGGCGCGGCGGATGTCGCTTAAGTAGATTTTGTGATGTTTGCCGCAGAGTTGATGGTCTGAATCGGCTATGAATTGGTGCACGCGCTCAACGGTGGGGCCTTCGTCGTCGAAGGGCCCGATGTGAAGCGTTTGGGCGACGCGGCCTTCGTTAAAGCTCTGGTAGCGTAAAGAATCCAGGGCGGGGAGTTTTTTCTTTGCATGCACCCGTTTTATGGCGGTTTCAACTAGCTCGCGATCGACGCACTCAGGCTGCATGATCATCAGGGTCCAGAGCCAGCGATCTTTACGGCGAGTAATGAAATCTGACATGTCTTCGGCCCACCAAAGCCCCTCCAGCGGCATGACCCCATAGTCCATCAATTTCAGCTCACGCTTGACTATGAATTTGATGGTATAGGAGACCGTAAACAAAGCTTGGATGGCTGCGGTGTAGGACTCCGAGCCAGGTTCGCCGGCACCATCGACCATTAAATATTGTAAGGGCGGCACTTCGATTGAGTCCACGCGCTTGGCAGAGGGCTTGTAGAGTGTCTTGAGCTCGGATTTGTAATTTATTTTAGGGATCATTGTGGTGGGCTTGTTGAGCGGGTTATAGTAGAGCTTGTAGGCTAGACTGCTGCAGTATGTTAGTCAGCGACTTTGTTCGATAAAGCCCAGAGTTGAATTCAAGTGGTATAAAGCGGGAAAAGCGGCGAGAGTGGGTGATTTTGTTGGCGTGTAGCGATTAATTTGCTTTTGTGAAGCAACTATGCTTCGATTTCTGAGTTTTTTGGTTTTCATCTTTGCAAGTGGGACAGCGGCACAGGCCTTCCATTCACTTGAATTAAAAAATGGTGCGACTGTCCAGGGCGAGCTGGTATTGGAGCGGGCCGATTCGGTCTATGTCGATTTGGGCTATCAGTTACTGGAGGTGCCGAAGTCTGCGGTAGCGCAGGTGCAAGGTGTAGATGTGAGCTCGGGGGGCTTGCCGCAGCTGAGTTCGCGGGCGGATACTCTGTATCAAGTGGCCGATGCTCGTGGCGATCAGACCATCCGCGACTGGGTCGACGAGTTGGGAGAAGCGGTGGCACTGATACAGACGCCTACCGGTTTAGGCTCCGGCTTTATCATCCATCAAGATGGTTACGTGGTGACCAATGACCATGTGATCGCAGGGGAGCACCGGATTTCGATCACAGTCTTTAAACAAGGGAGCCATGAAATGTCGAAGGTAACCTATGATAATGTGCGTATCGTGGCGACGAGTTCCGAGCTCGATCTTGCCTTATTAAAAATCGAAAGCGAGCATGCAGATCCATTTGTGACTGTGCCCTTGGCCGCGGTGGACGAGGGGTTGCGCGAGGGACAGACAGTTTTCGCGATCGGGAGCCCGTTGGGCCTGGATCGTACCGTCTCAGAGGGGATCATCAGCGTGGCCAATCGCGTTATTAATGGACGTCTCTATTTACAAACCACCACACAAATCAACCCGGGCAACTCCGGCGGGCCTCTGTTTAATCTGAAGGGAGAAGTCGTCGGAGTGAATAATATGAAGATCGCCGCCGTCGGAGCCGAAGGGCTAGGTTTTTCTATTTCATCCGGCATCCTCAAGTCATTTATCGACAATCGCGATGCCTATGCCTTCGACCCGCGCAACCCAAATGCAGGCTTTCGTTATTTAAGTCCGCCCAAGGTCAAATAAGCGAGCGATCGCATTGACGGGATCATTTTCACGTGCCCTGTAGACATCTTAATCTTAAGAACAAGAATTATGCATATACATAGCTATCGGACGACATTTCTCTCTGCGGCCTGTGCGGCGAGTTTATCGCTGCCCCTCTCGCTCTCGGCGGCTTCTTTTAAGCAAATAACGGAGGCTGATGTGGATGTTTACATTTCGATTCGCAACATAGAAGAGCTGCGTGACCAGTGGGCGGCGCACTCCTTCGCAGAGGTGGTTGAAGATCCCAGTTTACAGGAGTTTTTACAGCCATTGTTGCATGGGGGGGAGGCGAGCGAGTCTGAAGACGCAGAAGAGAGCATGACCGAAGTCTTGGAGCACGAGTTTGGCTTGAGCTGGGATGAGTTGTATGCGCTCTTTCCCGGACAGTTTTCGTTGGCGTGTTTTAACGTGCCCGAATTATTACTACAACAGGCAGAACGCCCGGATATTATGGTGCTGGCGGAATACACGGGCGATGTGGATCAGCTCGATGCATTGCTGCAGGTGCAGTTTGAGCGCAACGCCAAGAGCCAGCAAGCACTCAACCCCGCGATCGAGCATACTATGATTGAGGAGACTTTCATGGGGGAGACGCTTTATTTTGATGAAACCTACGATGGCGAGCAAACCTACATCGAGGATGGTTACGCACTGGTGGATGGTGTCTTTATTTTAGCGACACCCGAGGAGCGTTTGCGTTCTGCCGTGGAAGCGATCAAGGATGGGCCGGACGCGCCGCTTGGCGAACAGGCGGCTTATTTACGTGCACGTGAAGAAGGGGGCCGTGGTGACCTCGAATTATACTTTAATCTAGAGGCACTTATGCCACCGTTGAATGAGGCTCTGTTGGATAAGCTGCTTCAGGGCGGCGCCTTTATGTTGGGGCTCAATGCGGATAGCTTGAACAATGTGTTTGCCTTAGAGTCGATGCAGGCTGCATTTATGGATGTCGACTTGGTCGATGAGGGGCTTGAGGTGCACAGCGGCCTGATCTATCACGAGCAGGCAGGCTTGCTACGCTTGTTAGCTTATACCGACGAGCCCTTGCCGGAGGCGCGCTATGTGCCGAGTGGGGTGTTTTCGACCTCGATTACAAATCTCGATGTGGGGGATCTATTGGCGCAATTTGAGACTTTGTTGACCACCGCTAGCCCCAATTTGCGAGCGCAGTTCGACGCCCAATTGCAAATGGTGCATAGCAATACTGGGGTCGATTTTCGTTCTGCGATCTTGGAGAACTTTGCGGGTGATGTCGTTTCACTCTCTGTCATGCCAGAGACGAGCCGTGAGGCGGGAGCGATTGCGGAGCCGGACCAAGTGTTTGTAGTCGGTCTAGAGAATGCGGCCTCTCTGTCGAGTGCCTTGGAGGCTCTAATAGACCTGGTGCCAGGCGCGCGAGAGCAAATTCAAACCCAAGACTTTGCCGGGCAGACAATTTATAGTTTTAAGAATGCAGCAGCTGCCAATGCCGGCGTCAGCTATGTGATTACACGCTCCAAATTTATTTTGAGCATCGGTCAGCTAGGACTCTTGCAGGAGGTGCTGACACGTTTAGAATCAGGTGTCGATGGTTTCTGGCAAGATGCCGAGACTGAGGCGATCTTTGAGTCGATTGCTCGTCCCGATGCGGTAGCGCGCTCCTACGTGGACATCGAAAAGATGTTCTTACCGATCTTTCAATCGATCGTGCCCAGTCAGCTAGCCTCGGGAGGCTCCAGCTTAGACTTGGAGCAGTTGCCACAGAAGTTGGCAAAGCCGTTTTATGTGATTACAGAAACGAATCAGGCCGATGATGGCCTCTTTAACCGTTCCTTTATTCGAGCGCGGGAGGATTCTAAATGATGAAGCAGACTGGGACGTTTTGCGCTCTGTTTTGGGCCATGTGTTGGAGCGGCCTGACATGCGGGGGGAGCCCTGCACTGGCTGCAGAGAATTTGGCGGAAGCATTTGGCTTTGCAAAGCCGCAAGTGATTAAACTCGACTGGTCGACGCGTGCCTTACAAGTGAGCGACTTGAATCAGGATGGACGTATGGATTTGGCGCTCATTAATAATGATACCGCGCAAATCGAGTTGCTCTATCAGCGTGAGGCAGTAGAGGCGTCTGAGGCTAAGCGCAGTTTGCAACGCGACCGTTGGGAGCCGCAGCTTTCGGATGCAGGTTTCGACGTCGAGAAGATTACGGTCGGGTTCCCGATGTTTGACCTTGGCGTGGGCGACTTAAACGGAGATGGCCGAGTCGACCTCGCTTATACCGCACGGGACGTGCCACTCACGGTGCGTCTGCAAGGCGAACAGGGGCAGTGGTTGAGTAGCCAAGAGTTTGATGGTTTCGATGCGCTGGGGTGGCAGAGCACTTTAAAAGTCGTTGATGTGGATGGAGATCAGCGGCCAGAGTTGGTGCTTCTGACTGCAGATGCGGTGCGTGTCTTTACGCCCGGAGAGGCGGGAGAGCTACAAGAGGCGGAGGTGAATTTCCTGACTGGCGAGAATCCATTCAATTTAGAAGTTGTGGATGTGACCGGTGATGGGCTGGCTGAGATTTGCTATATTACCACGGAGGGTAAGCAGTCGTTGGTCGTGCGAGAGCAATTGTCAGCGGGTGGATTTGGCGCCGAGCGGCGTTTCATCTTGGAACGCCCGGTGCGCATGTATATGCCATTGCGTTCAAGCGAGGAGTCATCGCAGCATTTTGCATCGGTCGACTCGCGCAGTGGCGCTTTGGAGTTCTTTAAGATTGCTTCAGCCAAAGAATCGCATGGCTCGCTCCCCTTGGAGGGCGTGCAAGCGCAAATTTACCCTGTGTTCGAACAGGTGCAAGAGGGAGCATATTACGCATTTGGCGATATCAATGGCGACGGGGAGCGCGACTTGCAGGTGGCCAATCCAGCGGGGGCGGAGTTGATGATTTTCTTGAAAGAGCAGGGGCGATTTCTTGCGTCTAAAAGTTTCCCCAGCTTTTCTGCCATTTCGTCGCTAACCGCGGGGCATTTCTACGAGTCGAAGCAGGCCGCGGTTGTGGCGCTCAGCCGCGAAGAAAAAAATCTCGGGGTGAGTCAGTATGATGCCAGTGGACGGCTGTCATTTCCACGTCTGATTGAAATCGGCGCGGGAGAGCCGCTGGTATGCGAAGCGGTTGATCTCGATGGGGATGGGCGCGATGAGTTGGCCATTGTGAGCGAATCCAAAGAAGGCATGCAACTGGTGATTGCCCAGCCTGCGCAGCGTCGTCATGCGAGTTCGGCCTGGGAGATTGTCTTACAGATGGACCTGCCAGGAGCGCGGCGTAAGCCGACGAGCCTGCGCGCCATGGATATTTTCGCGGAGCGGGGCCCCGGCTTGATGCTCTTTGTTCCGCGCGAAGCGCCCATCTTGCTGGCGCCGAAGTCTGCGGATACGCCTTATGAACTGGAGCTGGTCGGGGAACGTTCCAGTGTGCGGGAGAGTTTGCTGAAGGGATTGAGTGCGGCCCAAGTCACGGTGGTCGATGTCGATGGCGACGGCTCCAACGAGTTGGTGGCCGCTCGCACTGGCTTTGCGCGTGCGATACGCTATCGTGCGGGGCAACTCGAGATGGTAGATCAGTTTAATGCTCGGCGCAATAGCGATGCCGTCGCGACAGTGATTCCCTCGCTGGACAGTGAGGGCTTACTGCAGGGGCTTGTATTCTATGTGCCCAAAGAGGGAGAGTTGCAGTTCCTCAGTCGTGGTCAGGATGGTGTGCTGCGCTATCAACATAGCGAAGATGCCGGTTCGATGGCAGTCTCCGGTTGGTCGAAATTGCCGGGACAAGCGGGGGGGCAGGATGCCTATTTGCTCTATGGAGACGATCGTTTCTGGTATTTTACTGCACAAGGCGAGAGTTGGACGCGAGAGCTGGGCACAGGGTTTGAAACGGAGCTTGAAGATGTGTATTTCAGCCATATCGCGGAGGCTGATTTCGATGCCGATGGCCATGTGGACATCGTGGCTGTAGATGGGACCGAGCACATTGTCGAAATCTTACGAGGTAGCGAGACAGGCGTGCAGAGCCAAATGTATTGGGAAATTTTTGAGCAAAATATGCACTACCAAGGCCGGACCGGAGCCAAGCTAGAGCCGCGCCAGACGGTGGTGGCGGACCTGAATCACGATGGCCGCTTAGATTTTGCTTTCTTAATCCACGATCGGATCATTTTCTATCTACAAGAATGACCCGAAGATTATATACGATGGCACTCATGGTGCTGGGCTTGAGTATGCTGTTGAGCTCAACGGGGTGTCATGAGCCGACGAGTAGAGATCCGCGTGTGTTGCGTGTGGGTGTGATCGTTTCACTCAAAGGGCCGGCTCGTTATTGGGGTGTGGTCACGATGCGTAGTGCGCAGGTGGTCGCGGATTACTACAATGAGCGTGGCGGTTTCGAGGTGGCTGGCGAGCGGGTGAAAATAGAATTAGTGGTCCTCGATGACGAGTTCGATGCCACGGAAGCGAATCGGGTGGCGCATCAATTGGTTTCCGAAGGAATCCATTATACGATCGGACCACTGGGAGATGCGACTGTAGACGCAGCGCGGCGCGTATTAGAGGGCGCCAATGTTTTCTATCTGCACTATGGCTTCGATCCCGCGCTACAAGGCTCGGGGGGGCTCGCTGTCTTGGGCATGCCGCGGCCCGAGCAGACCTTGTCGATTATGTTTCGCCATTTGCGTCAGGAGCATCATGTGAGTCGCGCAGTGGTGATGGCCTATGGCACAGAAGCAGGTATTCGCCAAAAAAGAGTGGCGGAGCAATTAGCTTTGGATGCGGGCATGGAGCTCGTGCGCATCGCGCGTTACGATGTTTCCAAGGAGACTTTTGATGTGTCGCTCGATCCGCAGGGTATTCAACGCAGGGTGGCGGGAGTCGTTGCCGCGGCACCGGATTTGGTCGTATTGGCTGGTTGTCCGCCTGAGGCTTTTGTCGTGATCGTCGACCGTCTGCGCAGTGCGGGGTATCGCGGTTTTGTCGGCACCCAGACGACTCAAGATCCTAGAGCATTGGCTAAGCTCGGGGAGGCCAGTGATGGTATCTACTATGTGGGCGGTGAGCCCGCGGACGCACTACGCAGTGAATATTTTCGGACGCTTAAAGAGCGCTATTTAGACCTGGCAGGCGAGTGGGATGCGGAGGCCAATAAGAAGTTCTACGCGCTGGAATTAATTGTGTCCTGCATTCGGGCGGCGGGGCTGGAGGCGCTCGATGAAACTTCTTTGATCTACCCAGTGCTGTCTGAGTTGAATATCGAAGATCCATTTTATCAAGAGCCGCGCGCATTGAGATTGATCGGGGGGCAAGAAGAGGGCTTGCCAAGGCAGTTGGAAATACCGATTTATATTACTAAGATGTCAGGTGGGCGAGCGGTTCTCGTTGAGGAATCGCCGCGTGTGCTCCCCTAATGTTATGAGGATTTCTACTAAAATCGCGATCGCCTTGGCTGGAGCTATATTGCTCTTTGCGGTTTTTTTGGGCTTGAGTCGTTACGTGATGGATGAAGTGCAGCATCAAGAGCGTCGCCTTAATTTATTGCATGTCGTTTCTCGCGAAATCTCAAATGTTGTGATCGGAAATCGCATTTATCAGGAGCGATTAACAGGAGATTCATACGTGGTCGACTCTCTCGCCGCGACTAAGCGTGCCTTAGGGCAAGTGCTGGCTGAGGGGGATCAGGTGGAGTCCATTTTTGTGAATGGCATGCTTGAGCGTGTGGATGAGTTTAACGATGTTTTCTCGGGCTTGGTGCAGAGTAAGAATTTTCTTTCTGAATTAGATCAACGTGTGCGTGAGGATGTCGTCAGGTTTGGTGAGCACAACATCGAGATTCAGGATTTGCTGATCGAGCGTCGTGATCAAATACATGTCGCATTGGGGTCGGAGTTGTTACAAGAGCATGAATTAGTGGACGATCTTTTGCTGTGCAATGGGCAGTTGTGGGGTTGGCTGAATCGCGCGGTGAGTGTGATCGATCGTGATTTGCTGTTACAGAACGACTTAAGCCGGTTTCAAGCAAACTTCCGAATTGCTCAAGCGGCTTATGAACATGCGATCGATGAGCTTTTGACTAAGCTACATCAGACTGACTTGCAGGGGATCGATGCTTACCAGGAACTACTCGACGACTTGAGACAGGGGCTTAATGCGGTGTCGATTGAATTTGCGGTCGCAGCGAAGTCCGAAACTGAGGCGGTCGAGTTGTTGGAAAGCCATGGCGCGCGACTTCGTGATATGGTCAATCGCTTGATTGAGCGTGGTCAGCAATTGAGCCAACGCCAGAGCAAACATCTTGTTTTGATTTATTGGTGCTCAGCTGTAATATTACTGAGTAGTGCGATCGGGCTTTCGATTTGGTTCTCGATGAGTATCAGCCGGCCTATTAGCCAGTTGCGAAAAAGCTTTAATGCCGTGGCCAAGGGGAACTTTAATCTGCAAGTCTCGGCCACAGGTAGGAGTGAACTCGATGACCTTGCGCGTGCTTTCAATGATATGACAGAGAAGTTGCGTCGCAGCTATGCGGAGGTCGAAGAAAAGGTGCGCAAACGCACCAAAGAGCTACAAATGGCAACGGTGCGCTCACGCAAGTTGGCCGATGCGGCACAAGAAGCTAATATGGCTAAAAGTGCTTTTTTGGCAACCATGAGCCATGAAATTCGCACGCCGCTGAATTCAATTATTGGATTTAGTGAGATGTTGCAAGATACCGATTTAGATGAGGATCAGCGCAGTGATTTAGGGTCCATTCGTAGTTCCGGGAACATCCTGTTGGAGCTCATCAACGATATTTTAGATTTATCAAAAATCGAGGCGGGTAAAGTAAGTCTAGAGTTAGGTCCTGTTTGCTTGGATGAGGTCGTGCATGAGGTGGTCAGTTTATTTGAACTCAGTGCGGAGCGAAGTGGTGTGATGATGCGTGTCGAGGTTGCTGATTCGGTGCCTGTTGCAATTCATTCGGATCGCACTCGTATACAGCAAGTATTGAACAATTTGATCAGTAATGCGGTAAAATTCACTGCGAGTGGTGTCATCTCTGTTAAAGTGTGGTCCACTTCTGAGGGCCTTGCACCGAGGCGGCGACGCCACTATGTTTCAGTGAGGGACACTGGTATTGGTATTCCAGAGGATAAAATGGAGGAAGTCTTCTTAGCTTTTACACAGGCGGACTCTTCGACCACGAGAAAGTATGGCGGCACTGGCTTAGGTTTGGCGATCAGCCGTCGGATCGTGGAAATGTTAGGTGGGGAAATTTCTGTTGAGAGTCAGCTTGGCAAGGGGAGCACATTTACGCTCTTCATCGAGGATACGGAACAGGCCGATGGCGATGACTCAGATAGGCCGGATGATGTGCAGGAGTATGAATTACAATTCGATTCGCCACCTAACATTTTGGTGGCTGAGGATGATCCGACCAATTATAAATTGACTAGTAAAATTCTTGAGCGATTTGGCCTCCACTCGACATGGGCGAAAAATGGGCGCGAAGCAGTCGAGATGACTCGCGGAAAGGGGTTTGATGTCATCTTCATGGACTTGCAGATGCCTGAGCTGGATGGCATTGCTGCGACTTATGAGATTCGTGAAGAATTGCCAGTCGTGAGGCAGCCGTACATTGTCGCTTTGACTGCCAATGCGATGGGGGAGACGCGTGAGGCCTGCCGCGATGCGGGCATGGACGATTTTGTCACTAAGCCCGTGACTGTGGATGATTTAAAACTAGCACTACTTCGTTTTAAGAAGCGAGTTTAGGCCGTTTTCGTCTCGCGGCGATGTTTACGTTTCTCTGCAAATTGACGCCTACGCGCTAATTCACGCATGTCCACTGCAGGGTCATCGTCCTCAAAAATCTCTTGGCCGATGATTTGCTCAATCACATCCTCCATTGTGATCACACCAGACATGGAGCCGAATTCATCGACTGCGATTGCGAGTTGTTGGTGGTTTTTTAGGAATGTCTGTAAGGCGTCGGAGGCCGCCGCGTTATCCGGTACAAAGATGGCATCGTTGGCTAAATCCTTGATTAGCTTACTTTGCTTGCCTGAAGCCATGGCACCGAGGATATCACGCCGGCGGACGATTCCCGTGATATTATCGGTCTGCTCCTCATAAATTGGGATTCGGGCAAATGGAATCGTTTTACTTTTTTTAAGTAGCGATGTGACGCTTTCTTGGCCGTCGATCACGTAAGCGACCGTGCGCGGTGTCATGATTTGGTTGACCAATAACTCGTCAAGGCTGAGCGCATTATTGATCATATCACGCTCGTTTGCTGTCAATGTGCCTTCTTTAGCACTTTTTTCAGCTAAGAGTAAAATTTCCTCATCGCTATCGGTTGTGTTGCTGGGGGGGCGCAAAGTAAAACGCACGACAAAGCCCACCACAGTTGAAAGTGGAGCCATGACCGCGCACAGCCAGACGAGCGGGAAAATCAAAATAGGTTGTAAGGCAGGACGATACAATACGCCCACATTCTTGGGGATAATTTCTGAGAAAAAGAGGATCGCTAGCGCCATGGCACTGGAGACTTTGAGCAGTATATTACTATCTTGAGGCCACATTTGGACCGCGAGACCGCCAACCATGGTCGCGCCCAGCGTATTCGCGATGGTATTTAGGCTCAGGATCGCAGAACTTGTCTCTTCCAGGCCAAGTTTGTGCTTTTCTAGCTTCTCTCCCCGTTTCGGATACGTTTTTTTTAAGCCTTCAATTTCCGCTGTGGTGGTACTAAGAATCATAGCTTCCAGTACGGAGCAGAGGGCAGAGATGCCGATCGTGAAGGCGATGGCTAAGATGAATGCGAAAATCATTGTCAGGGTGCCTCTTGCGTCATGTCATTGTGACATGTGTTTAGCTTACAAGCGCACAAATGACTAGCCTTGATGGCGCTCTAGCACCGAGTTTCAAGTATTAATTCGTAGAATCTACTGTGTTACATTCTTAAAAGAAGCCCTGCTAAAGTCTTGACCGCGTTTTAGGCTAGGCGATACTGGCGATATCCACTTAACATTATTTCAATTTTTGGCATGAAAGTTACCCCATTTTTCACCTCAGTTTCTATTGCTCTATCTTCGCTTGTTTTTGCGGGTTGTGCTTCTTTTGAGCGCGGCGTTCCACAAGAGGTTGTCATCTTATCTTTTCCTTCGGAGTCGAGTGTCTACATCAATGGCGATGCTGCTGGTATTACTCCTATGGAGATTGCTTTGCCGCGTAAAATGACGCATGAAATTCGCTTGGAGAAGGCTGGCTATAATGCTGCGGTTAAATATTTCACCCCAGTTCCCAACGAAAAAGCTGAAAACTTCATTCGCTTTGGCTTGCAAGAGGATTTAGGCTATTACGTCGATCTGGAACCCGGCACGATGAAGGCAGAATTGAAGAGTGGCTTAGTGCCTGGGTCGACTGGGGGAGATCCTTTTGCGCGTTTAGCTCAACGAGCCTTGGCGGCAGATGCTCAGCTGGAGGCGGGGGAAATTACACCGCTGGAGCACAAATATATTATTGAGCAAATCTTGGAGTTCTTCGAGTCGCGTAGCTAAGCTTGTAACTTCGCGAAGTCGGGAAGCTTCCTGTTCAAAGTTGTTTTTCTGACTCGCTTTTCAGTTTGGTCGCATTTTCATAGACTGTATGAGTCAAGTTCTCGAAGCCCTTCTATATACTAAAGACCACGAGTGGATCCAAGTCCACGCTGACGGCACTGCTACAGTCGGTATTACCGATTACGCGCAAGAGAGCCTTGGCGATATTACTTTTGTTGAATTTCCTGCAGTCGGGGATTCCTTTAACGTTGGCGAGACCTTTGGCGTCGTCGAATCGGTTAAGGCCGCTTCAGATCTGTTCATGCCGGTGGATGCTGAGGTGATTGAGATTAACGAAGAGGTGGATTCCGAGCCAGAGTTGCTCAATAGCGATCCGTATCAAAAAGGCTGGCTCTTGAAGATTCGTTTGAATGACGCTTCTCAAACCCAGACCTTACTTAAGGCGGATGCGTATTCCGAGCTGGTTTAAGGCACGCTTCGTTGGCGATTTGCGTCCACCTTCCGGACGCAAGCTATCCTTTGAGATGGCTTAAAAAAACTATGACAGCTTCGTATCAAGACAAACCGTCGACATGGACGGTTGAAGACTCTGAAAATTATTACGGTCTCAAGCGTTGGGGCGGCGGGCACTTTTCGATCGACGAGGGCGGCTATATGCAGGTGCACCCTTTGTGCGATCCGCGCAGTATTCGCATTCACGACATTGTGAAGGAGGCCGCGCAGAAGGGGCTGAAACCACCGCTTACGGTGCGCATTCAGGATCTCCTGCACACACGCGTTATTCAGCTCAACGAGCTCTTTCGTGATGCGATTAAGGACGAGCAATACCAGGGGCGCTATCGCGGCGTCTTTCCGATCAAGGTCAATCAACTGCGCGAGGTCGTCGAAGAGATCCAAGATGCTGGCAAGCCTTTTAATTATGGGCTCGAGTGTGGCAGTAAACCGGAGTTGATGATCGCACTTGCGATGCATAAGGACCCAAAGTCTTTGATCATTTGCAACGGTTACAAGGACGACGAGTTTATCCGCCTTGCGCTGCAAGGTCTGCGTTTGGGCAAAGAGATTTATCTCGTGGTCGAGCAGTTGAGCGAAGTTGCACGTATTATTCAGATTTCGAAGAAGCTGGGAGTGACGCCTCGGATTGGTTTTCGTATCAAGCTTTCCACGGTAGGCGAGGGGAAGTGGGCCAGTTCCTCGGGAGAGGATGCCAAGTTTGGGCTCACGAGTCCCGAGATTATTGATGGCGCTCGGCGTCTCAAGCGTGCTGGGCTGACGGAGAGTTTGCGCCTGATTCATTTCCATATCGGCTCGCAGGTGCCCAATATTCAGACCATTAAGAAAGCCACTGTCGAAGCGGCGCGTTTTTATTGTGAGCTGAAGAAGATGGGCTTCCCCATGGAGTTAATGGATGTCGGGGGTGGCCTCGGGATCGACTATGACGGCTCTCGTAGTAATTACGAAAGCTCGATGAATTACACCATGCGGGAGTATGCACGTGATGTCGTGTATAATATTAAGACCGTCTGTCAGGATGCAGAGGTTGATGTGCCCGATATTGTGACCGAGAGTGGACGTGCCATCGTCGCACCGCACTCGATTTTGATTACTGAAGTCTGCGATCGTATTTCTAAAACTGCAGTGCCTCCTAAACCCGCTGCAAAACGTAAAAAAGTGAATCCTGTATTGTTGGATTTGCAGGCAAACTTGGAGAACAAGCATGGTTCGACGCCATTGGAGCGTTATCATGATGCACTGCAGAAAAAGGAAGAGGCGAATCATCTATTCAGTCTCGGCTATTTAGATCTAGCAGAGCGGGCACAGGCGGACTCTACTTACTGGGCAATTTGCCAAGAACTCTGTCAGCAAGCGAAGCATAGTCGCTACACTCCCGAAGAATTAGAGAGCTTGCCGCAAATGATGGCGGAGCAATACGTTTGTAACTTCTCTGTCTTTCAGTCGCTGATTGATCATTGGGCCTGTAAACAGCTCTTTCCTGTCGCGCCTTTGCACCGCTTGAACGAGTCTCCCGATGTGGATGCCACCTTAGTGGATATCACCTGTGATAGTGAGGGTAAAATGTCCTCTTTTACCGACGTTGAAGACATCCGCCACACCTTGCGCTTGCATGAGCTCAAGCCTAAGGAACCCTACTACCTCGGTGTTTTCCTTGTCGGCGCGTATCAAGATATAATGGGCGATTTGCACAATCTTTTCGGTCGTGTGAACGAAGTGCACGTTTTCTTGGAAGATGATGAGGAAGATGGTTTCTATATTGAAGACAGTATTAAGGGCTTTACTGTCAATGATGTGATTGGTTTTACGCAATACGATGGTCACATCCTTACGCGTTTGATGAAGAAGCAGATCGATCGCGCAACTAAAGCCGATGAAATTAAACCACGCGAGGGCACGCGCATGCTCGATGAGTATGCGGAGCTATTGCGTGGGCACACCTATTTGGCGACCTAGGCTTGTAGTCACTGCATGCAGCAACCACCACAACTGATTGATTGGCCATCCTGTGCGCTCGCGATCCAACGGCGCTTTGGTGACACAGCGATTGAGCCCTCAGTGCTGGCGCATTTGCAAGCGGCCAGTCGTGTTCTGGTGGCCTGTTCTGGGGGGGCGGACTCTGTATTTATGCTTTGCATACTAGTCGCCCAGGCTCAGACGCTTGGGGTCGAGATTCATGTGGCGCATTACAACCATCGCTGGCGTGCGGAAGATTCAGATGCGGATGCGGCGTTTGTTGAGTCTCTGGCGGATGCGTTCGAGCTTCCGTTTCATAGTGATATTCGCCCCGATTATGAGGCCGCTTTTACTGAAACCACCACGCGGGCTTTGCGATTAGAATTTTTGCGTAAAGTGGCTAAAGAACAGAGCTGCCGCTATATCGCATTCGGACACCAATTAGATGATATACTTGAAACACAACTACAGCGCATTGTGCGTGGTTGCGCTTCAGATGGTCTGGCGGCACCACGTCCAGTCAGTGTTTTTACTGGTCATCCTACCCACTTGCGCCCTTTGTTACATCTGCGGGCGGTTGATGTGAGGATGGCGCTTAATGTTAGCTCTGCGGTTTGGCGTGAAGATAGTTCCAACGCAGATGTGAGCATTGCTCGTAATGCGCTGCGACAAGAGATCATTCCTGACTTAGCGCAAGCCCTTGGGCGTGATCCCGCCACGGGCGCAGCCCGTACGCGACGCTTGTTAGAAGAAGATGCCGCTGCGCTAGATCAATTGGCGCGTGAATATTTGCCTCAGGCTTATGCACATGCCGACAGCTTGGACCGGTTCGCATTGCGCGCCGTGCCTACCGCACTCTTGCGCCGTGCATTGGCTGAATGGCTGAATGGACACGGACTCATTCGCTCGGTGGGGGCCCCTGCGATGGATATTTTGATTGAGACGCTGTGTAGCCATCGCGAGCGTTACCGCATGAGTGCAGGTTCGCATTATCTCGTTTTAGATTCACAGACGCTGCGGTGGGAGCATGAGGACGCTACGGCTCAGTTAGATGCTCTGCGACCCACAGTTTTGGGCTTGGGAGAAGCTGCATTTTTGTCTACTGGCGCATTAATTGAGGCCGAGGTGATCGACTTAAGTCCTGCTCTGCTGCAAAAAATAGAGGCCGGAGACATCGATCCTCGCACTGAGGCCATGTTGCGTTATGATGGAGAACTTGCCTTTCAGGTTCGTTCTTGGCAACCTGGCGACCGCTTTTATCCACTCGGTGCGCCCGGTGGTAAGAAGCTTAAGAGCTGCTTTATCGACCGCCGGATTCCGCAGTTGGAACGAAAAACGCTACCCCTTGTCCTTAACGCATCACAAGAGATCATCTGGGTGCCTGGATTCCCCCCTGCTGAGAGCTACAAAATTTGCCCTGCAACGAAGAAGGCTCTTAGGTTGACTTACCAAATTAGAAAACCACTTTGACCCACAAATGTCATCAGAGAACAATAAGCCCAAAAAGAACGATCCCGGTAATAACGGCTCACCACAGCGCTTCCAGCCTAAGGTTTTGCTCGTCTATCTGGTCATCGTTGCTGCTATTTTAACGATCTGGTTCGCCAACCCAGGCGCCGGAGCTAATGTCAAACAACTCACTATCAGCGAGCTCGTGCAAGCTGTCAAAGCGGGTCTTATCGCCGAGGGCGATGGTATTATGGAGCCAGAGCCTTCCTATGGACGCGATGGTTATGTCATCAGCGGCGAAATGACCAACCCTGCAGTGGCCGCGCCCGTCGAAGGTGTCGAACCCGCTGCGGATCTACCTGCTAAGCTGCAATTTTCGGCGCGTGGCCGCCTGACCGAAGACGACTTTCTGTTGGTGCGTGAAGTGCTCACTGAGAAGCGAGCTACAACAGGATTTCAGGATGTGTTGATCAGTTTCCTGCCATTTCTCCTGATTATTGGGCTTTTGTATTTCCTTTTCGTGCGTCAGCTTAAGAGCGCAGGCAAGGGGGCGATGAGCTTCGGCAAAAGTAAGGCAAAAATGCTCACTCGTGAGAAGGGCTCCATTAATTTCAAGGATGTGGCCGGCTGTGACGAGGCGAAGGAAGAAGTCTCTGAAGTCGTCGATTTCCTGAAAGATCCCAAGAAGTTTCAACGCATCGGTGGGCGCATTCCAAAGGGTGTGCTGATGGTGGGCCCTCCGGGCACGGGTAAGACGCTCTTGGCCAAGGCTGTTGCCGGCGAGGCGGAAGTTCCGTTCTTCTCGATCAGTGGTTCTGATTTCGTTGAAATGTTCGTGGGGGTCGGTGCGGCTCGTGTGCGCGACATGTTTGAGCAAGGCCGTAAGAATGCGCCCTGCATTGTATTTATTGATGAAATCGATGCGGTCGGCCGCCAACGCGGATCTGGAGTCGGTGGTGGTAATGACGAGCGCGAGCAAACGCTCAATTCGCTGCTGGTCGAAATGGACGGTTTTGATGGGCACGAAGGTGTGATCATCATCGCTGCGACCAATCGTCCGGATGTTTTGGATAACGCACTCCTGCGTCCTGGTCGTTTTGACCGTCAAGTCACGATCGACTTACCCGACCTAAATGGCCGCCATGAAATCTTGCTGGTACATGCCAAAAAGATCGCTCTCTCGGAAGAGGTGAATCTCGAACACGTAGCGCGTAACACTCCCGGCTTTTCGGGGGCTGATTTGGCCAACCTCTTAAACGAAGGTGCGCTCATCGCGGCACGTTATAATAAGAAGGCAGTCGAGATGAATGACATCGATGAGGCACGTGATAAGATCTCCTTCGGTCGCGAGCGTCGTAAGTTGATGGATGAAGAAGATCGCAAGATCATCGCTTTCCACGAAGCCGGTCACGCTCTGATTAAAGGCGTGCTGGACGATGGGCATATGCCCGTGCATAAGGTCACTATTATTCCACGTGGTCAGAGCCTCGGTTCGACTATGTTCATGCCGAAAAAGGATACGCTCAACCACTCCAAGCGCCGTTTGATTGATGACATCTGCTGCACCCTTGGTGGGCGCGCGGCCGAAGACATTGTGCTCGGCGATATTACCAGCGGCGCCTCGGGAGATATTAGCATGGCGAGTCGTACCGCGCGTCACATGGTCTGTGATTGGGGCATGTCGGAACTCGGTATGGTGGCCCTCGGCGAGAGCCAAGGTGGCGGTTACCTCGGCCAAGGCGGACCGAGCACTAAGAATTACAGCGAAGAAACTGCTCAGAAAATCGACAAAATTGTGCGCGACATGATTCAGGGGCAATACCAGCGTGCGCTCCAGATTTTGAATGACCATCGCAATGCACTTGATGTGATTGCAGAGTCCTTACTCGAACACGAGACGATCGACGGTAAGCACGTGTTAGAAATTATCGAATTTGGCGAAATGCGTTCTCCGATCGTGAAACGTATTTTGGTGGCCGAGGAGCCCGATGACGACGATGAGTCCGATGGTGAGCCAAAGAAGGTCAACGAAGAAGATAAAGACAAAGGCAGCCTCGCTGGCGATGAAGCGCCCGCACCCGCATAGGGCGCGGTGCTTTCTGCACTCGCTGCAGTCGATCTCATGAACACTGAATTCACCTACAGTTTAGAAGACCTCGGCACGCTCGAGTTCGAGGGCACACCGCTGGCTGTGATCGGGCATCCGATTCATCACTCAGTCAGTCCTGCCATGCACAATGCGGCGATCGCTAAAATGCGTCTGTCAAACTCGCGTTTCAATGATTGGGCTTACTACCGCTTCGACATTGCGCCAGAGGATTTTGCAGAGGCTATTCCCTTGTTTTTTAAGCATAACTTCCTCGGGCTGAATCTGACGATCCCGCACAAGGTGCAGGCGATGGATTTGATCTCCGGTGTTTCTCCGGACGGTGAACGTATGGGCGCGGTCAATACACTGGTTTGGGGCGAGCATGGCTACGATGGCTTTAATACCGACGGTTACGGCCTTAAAAACGCTCTTAAGGCCGATCTGGGCGTATCCATTAAAGATTCCACTGTCATTTTACTCGGATCTGGCGGGGCCGCGCGGGCTGCTGCGGTACAGTGTATTCTCGATGGCTGCAAGAAGCTCTACATTGGTAACCGCAGCGTTGAGCGACTCGATCAATTGATGGAGGTCGTTCAAGCCATGCCGGGAGGGGAGTGTGCGGAAGCTTTTGCACTCGCTGAGCCACCTACTAACTTGCCCGATTGCGGTATCTTGGTTAACGCAACATCGCTCGGGCTTAAAGAGTCGGATCCGGCCCCCTTCAATGTAACTACACTGCCTGCTGGGTGGGTGGTTTATGATATGATCTATAATCCTGATGCCACACGCTTGCTTCAAACGGCGCGGGCCCGCGGCTTGCGCGCTGCTAATGGCCTCTCGATGCTGGTGCATCAAGGTGTGCGCTCGCTGGAAATCTGGTCGCACGCTGAGGTGGATGCCCATAATATGATGCGTGCCGCTTGTCACGCGCTCGACCTACCGCCGCGTATCAATTAAAACGCCGCCGTTTAACCTTGTTTACTTGCCACTGTATGAAGCCTTACACCCCTGATTCCACTCGTTACGATTCAATGTCCTATGCACGCTGCGGGCGCAGTGGGCTTAAGCTGCCTCAGATCTCGCTGGGACTCTGGCATAATTTTGGAGATGTCGACGATTTCGAAAACGCGCGCGCGATGTTGCGCACGGCCTTCGACCATGGCATCACACACTTCGACCTCGCCAACAACTATGGCCCCGACGCTGGTTCCGCCGAGTCGAATTTTGGCAAGATTTTCGCGCAGGACTTTTTGCGCTATCGCGATGAGCTCATCATTTCGACCAAAGCCGGTTATCACATGTGGAATGGCCCATACGGCGAGTGGGGCTCGCGTAAGTATATGCTAGCTAGCCTCGACCAAAGCCTGGGCCGTATGGGCATCGACTACGTTGATATTTTCTATAGTCATCGCTACGACCCTGAGACTCCCTTGGAAGAAACGATGGGAGCACTCGACACGGCTGTGCGTTCGGGGCGCGCGCTCTACGCGGGGATTTCTTCCTATTCTGCAGAGCAAACCCGTGAGGCCGCTCGTATTTTGCGCGAGCTAGGCACGCCCTGCATCATTCACCAGCCCAGTTACAATCTTTTTGATCGTTGGATTGAGGACGGCCTTACGGACGCATTGCGCGAAGAGGGCATTGGTTCAATCGTTTTTTGTCCTCTGGCTCAAGGGCAACTCACTGATAAATACTTGAATTTGGTGCCCGCCGATTCACGCGCAGCTGATGAGCACTCTCCGTTTTTAAATGCGGAGCGTGTGCAAAAGAATTTATCAAAGATCAAAGCTCTGCATGCGCTGGCCCAGGAACGTGGCCAAAGTCTCGCTCAAATGGCGCTCGCTTGGGTGCTACGTGATTCTGTGGTCACCTCGGCGCTGATTGGGGCCAGCCGTCCCCAACAGATCTTGGATAATGTTGCTGCCCTGGATGCGGCGCCCTTTACGGCGGACGAACTTGAGGCCATCGATCGAGCCTGCGCGCTCTAAGATAGCCCAATAGGCGCATTTTTATACAGTTGCTAGTCAGCTTACTTTTTCAGTTTGGCAGGCATGCGACTCTGTTGGGCTGAGTCGCCGTTCGTGTTTGTGAAATTATGGACCTCAATTGCCTGAGTGCTTGTACGTCTTTAGCTGGCTTCTAGCTCAATGTTTATCAGAGCTTGACGCGAATGTAGACTGCCTCTGGCGCATGCTTTATTCATGTTTCGTATGTAAGCATGAATCTAACTCATGGACTGGATGAGTCGAATGCGTGGGCAATTTAGCTGTGTATAGGCTCTGTTGGCATGGGGTGCGCTAACTCCTTTGGCGGGTTTTAAAATGACCTATCTTCGCAAGCTAACCTAAATTGAAAAAACCATGAGCCAAAACAAATTCAACATTCTCAACTTCAAAGATCCGAGCATACGAACGTTACACTTTACCTGGGTGGCCTTTTTTATAACCTTCGTAGTATGGTTTAACCATGCGCCGATGGTGATGGCGATCAAGGAGGCCTTCGACCTGACACAATTGGAGTGGAAGGCTTTGCTCATTCTCAATGTCGCGCTCACGATTCCATCTCGCATAGTGATTGGTATCCTGGTGGATCGCTATGGTCCGCGTAGAACCTTTAGTTTACTACTGCTGACCTCAGGCGTCTTATGCGCGCTCTTTGCACTGGCTCCAAATTATGAGTTGTTGGCACTGGCGCGTTTCGGAATGGGCTTTGTCGGCGCTGGATTTGTGATTGGTATTCGAATGGTCGGCGAATGGTTTCCTGCCCGTCAGGTGGGATTGGCCGAGGGCATTTATGGTGGTTGGGGCAATTTTGGTTCGGCTGCCGCCGCGATGCTGCTACCTACGGTGGCCTTAGTTTTCGGAGGGGAGAATGCATGGCGTTACACGCTCTTGTTGACGGCGCTGATCGCATTTGTGTACGGTATTGTTTACTACAAGTCGGTGCGTAACACGCCTGAAGGTTCGACCTATTTTAAGCCTAAAAAGTCCGGCGGGCTAGAGGTCACCAGTCGTCGCGACTTTTACTTCTTACTCTTTATGAATGTGCCCATGTATCTCGCACTGGCTGTGTTGACTTGGCGCCTTTCTAACGGAGGCGTGGGGCTCTTAACGCCTGCGTTTGCCTATGTTATTTACGCTGGCTTGTTGGCTCTTTATCTCTTTCAAGCCAGTCAGATCTACCGAGTGAATAAGGAAATGTTGGCGGATCCTGAGTCGATCCCTGAAATGCATCGTTACCGCTTTAGCCAAGTCGCGATTTTAAATGTTAATTATTTTGTGACTTTCGGTTCGGAACTCGCTGTAGTTTCTATGTTACCGTTCTTTTTTATGGAAACCTTCGGCTTGACTGCTGTGCTCGCTGGCATGCTCGCTTCGGGATTTGCTTTTATGAACCTAGTGGCACGTCCTGCGGGTGGTTTGATGAGCGATAAGTTTGGTCGTCGTTGGACGATGATTCTTTTGATACTGGGGCTGGCTATAGGCTACTTTACACTCTCGCAAGTCGGGCCTGCATGGTATCTGCCCTTGGCTGTGATCGCCACGATGTGTTGTTCCTTCTTCGTGCAAGCGGGTGAGGGAGCGGTCTTTGCACTAGTGCCTCTGATTCAGCGCCGGATGACGGGGCAAATTGCGGGGATGACTGGGGCCTATGGAAACGTGGGTGCAGTCTGTTTCCTTACTGTCTATTCCTTTGTCGATGCTTCGAGCTTCTTCATGGTGATTGCCATCTCATCGGCTGCCGCCTTTGGCGCTTCGATGTTTTTGCGTGAGCCTAAAGGACATACCGCAGAGGTGCTGGAAGATGGCACTGTTCAATTGATCGAAGTCGGTTAAACTTTACTCTATGCAAATCACACCTAAGCTTTCTGTGCGCTATGGGCAGGCGACGTCGGCCGGAGTTAAGGCTCAGAATGATGACTGTTTAGGAGTTCGAATTCCTCGAGATTCGAGTTTGGGCAGCAAGGGCGTGGCCATGATTCTGGCGGACGGTGTCTCCTCAGCAGAGGCTGGACGCGAAGCCGCAGAAATTTGCGTGCAAGGCTTTTTGAGTGATTACTACAGCACACCCGATACCTGGCAGGTGAAGACTGCTGGGCATCGGGTGATTGTTGCGATCAACAGCTGGCTGTATGGAAAAGGGCAAGCCTTTGCGGAAGCGCGCAAGGGCTTTGTCTGTGCCATGAGTGGCCTCGTGCTTAAATCACACTCATTGCATTATTTTCATGTGGGCGACACGCGGATATATCTGTGGCGTAGCGGACATCTTGAGCAGCTGACGCAGGATCATCGGGCCTGGGTCTCGCAAAAGACTAGCTATCTCGCCCGCGCGATGGGGCTAGGGATGAATCTCGATGTGGACTACCGGCGCGTGCAAATCGAGGTGGGCGATGTTATTTTCACCTGCTCCGATGGGGTGCATGAGTTTGTCTGCGATCGTGAACTGGCGGGAATCATCGCAGCTGGTCGCAGTGATCTGGATGCCAGCTGCGAGTCGATCCTTACGCAAGCACTCGCAGCTGGCAGCTCTGATAATGTGAGTTGCCAGCTATTGGAGATCGTAGGCTTGCAGGACATCACTGCGGCAGAAGTTTATCAGGAGCTCGGCCGCTTACCCTTTCCGCCGCCGCTGAGCCCCGGTATGTGCCTCGATGGCTATGTGGTTCAAAGTATTTTAGACGAGAGTCCGCGTTCGCAGTTGTATTTAGTGCAGGCGCCACAGTCCGAACAGCTGTTGGTGATGAAGACGCCGTCCGAGCTCTATAACGATCACCCCGCTTACATTGAGCGCTTTCTGATTGAAGAGTGGGTGGGGCGACGCATCAGTAGCCCGAATTTAGTGCAAGTCGTGGAGAAGCATGCTGCGCCCAAGTTTCTTTATTATCTTATGGAGCACGTGGAGGGGGCTACTTTGGTGGATTGGATGCGCGAGCATCCACAGCCTGAGATGGGGCAAGTGCTCGACATTATTCAGCAAATTGTGGCTGGGCTACGTGCCTTACATCGTAAAGAAACTCTGCATCAAGATCTAAAGCCGGATAACATTATAATCGATGTAAACGGTGTGGTCAAAATTATTGACTATGGCTCCGTCGCTGTTGCAGGACTGAAAGAATCCGAGGTGCCCTTTATGCGGCAAGCGGAACTGGGAACTAAGCGTTATTCCGCTCCTGAGTATACTCTGGGGCGACGCCCCTCAACCACTTCGGATCTATTCTCCCTTGGTGTGATTGCTTATCAACTCTTTGGTGGTGGTGCCGGGCACCCTTATGGCGATAAGATGGAAGCGGCTCAAAGCGTGCGCGATTTTTCGCTGCTTAAATATCGTTCCGTAACACTCGATAATCCGCTCGTGCCACATTGGATCGACTCGGCGCTCGCTAAAGCCGTGCACCTGCACCCAGAAAATCGCTATCAAGCCTTATCCGAAATGCTGACCGACTTGCAGCAACCGAATCCCGACTTCCTTGGGCCTGAAGGCTTGCCGCTTTTGGAACGTAATCCACTGGTATTTTGGCAGGCGCTGGCGGGCGGTTTGGCGCTCGTGATCCTGCTGCTGGTGGTGAAGATTCTAATGAGCTAGATGTATGAATCAAATTCATGATTCGCATTAAATTGTTCAACTGGTCTAATTCGAGCAAATCATAAGGTTGGCATATTGTGCGCTCTTTAAGGGCTATCATGAATACCGCATTTGCTAGCCACCAAAAACAATACTTAGAAGGTTTCTTTGCTGGAGTGAACCAGCGATCGGGGATGCCATTTCTTGGTCAAAATGCCGAAGGGCAATTTACCGGAGACCCCGCGCAGGCCCAAGACGAGTCCGTCCATGGCGCGCCCTTGGACGATCTTTGCAAAGAAGAGTTAATCAAACATGAGCAGAACGGTCTCGATGTCTGGGATACGATGGTCCAGAACTCTGAGCTGGATCAGTTCCCCGAAGTGGCGGACATGTTTCGCTATAAGTTCTATGGCCTCTTTCATGTGAAGCCGACCCAAGACTCCTTTATGCTCCGCACCCGTGTCGCGGGCTGTGCGCTTAAATCCTACCAATTGGCGGGACTCGCAGAGATCGCCGAGGACTTTGGTGGAGGCTATGCGGACATCACCACTCGTGGCAATTTTCAGGTGCGCGAGATCATGCCCAAAAACACCATTCAAACATTGATCAAATTGGATGAGATCGGGCTGACCTCTAAAGGTGCAGGAGCGGATAATTTGCGCAACG
The DNA here is from genome assembly GCA_002729725.1 of Puniceicoccaceae bacterium. GTDB lineage: Bacteria > Verrucomicrobiota > Verrucomicrobiia > Opitutales > Coraliomargaritaceae > Thalassobacterium > Thalassobacterium maritimum. Next base: position 19,592 of record PBYS01000011.1, on the reverse strand, counting down.
TTACTGCGAGCCCGACCAGTGGTTTTGATCCCGAAGAGGTGCTCGATGTTTTGCCCTATGCCAAGGCGATGCATCACTACATTCTAAACAATCGTGACCTCTATGGTTTGCCGCGTAAGTTCAACATCGCATTTGATGGGGGCGGACGTGTTTCCGTATGTGCCGATACCAACGATATTGCTTTCTATGCCGTGCGAGTGGATGCAGGGCAGGGCGTTGAGCCAGGCATTTATTTTCGAGTGCAACTCTGTGGAATTACCGGACACAAGCAATTTGCAAAAGATTGTGGGCTATTGATTCAGCCCTCCGAGGCGGTGCCTGTTGCAGCAGCTATGATACGAGTCTTCATTGAACATGGTGATCGTACTAATCGTAAGAAGGCACGCCTCAAATACTTGATTGATGACTGGGGCGTCGAAAAGTTCCTCGAGGAAACCAAGCAAAAGCTCGCATTTCCACTGGGCACATTGCCGCAAGCGCAATGCCTGCCACGAGCCAGCACGCTGCAGCATGGACACATCGGGGTGTATGACGAGCGCGAGGCGGGTTATAATTATGTGGGTGTTGTGATTCCAGTTGGCCGCATGCTACCGGAGCAAATGAAAGCCATTGCAGAACTGGCTACTCAATATGGTCGAGGTGACATTCGTCTGACCGCCTGGCAAAACTTAATTATTCCGGGCATTCGTGATGCCGATTTGGATACGGTCAAGGCCGCGATTATAGAGATTGGATTTCATTATAAAAGCACCACCATCTCGGGCGGGCTGGTGGCCTGCACCGGCAACGCGGGCTGCAAATTTGCCGCTAGTAATACCAAAGGGCATGCACTGCAATTGGCCGATTACCTCGAATCGCAAATCCAATTGGACCAACCGATCAATATACACCTGACCGGCTGCCATCACTCCTGCGCGCAGCACTATATCGGAGACATCGGCCTGATCGGCGCGAAGGTCAAAGTGGGCGATGAGAGTGTCGAAGGTTATGCGGTCGTTCTCGGCGGCGGAGTGGAAGAGCGTCAAGCGATCGGGCACGAGGTCTTCACGGGCACTGCATTTGAGGAGCTTAAACCACTACTGCTGAAAGTGCTGCAAACCTACCTCGCCAAGCGCGAGGGAAGGGAGACTTTCTGGGAGTTTTCACGGCGGCACAGTATCGAGGAGCTAAAGGCTATGTTCGGCGTCACCGCATAAATTAATACAATACACACATTTTTACTATTAGCACTACACTCACAGTCGAAGATTCACCGCTCGAAATGCTGCTCAAAGAGCAGGGCACTTTGCAAACGCCTGTCGGCGTATTTTCTGCCAAGCATGCATCCACTGCTGTGGAGCCAGAGCAAGCGAAGTTTTACAAACAACTGCTACCGCTTTCTAAGCCTGGCGAGGGAGAGCAGTATGCCTTTAAAGTGGATTTAGATAAATGCACGGGCTGCAAGTCTTGTGTGTCCGCATGTCATAGTTTAAACGGTCTCGATACCGATGAGACATGGCGTGATGTCGGCACCTTGCATGGAGTGGATCTGGCGGGGGCTTCCTATACCCAAACTGTAACCTCAGCCTGCCACCACTGTGCCGACCCTGCGTGTTTGAATGGCTGTCCTGTGCTGGCCTATGAGAAAGACCCTGCGACGGGTATTGTGCGCCACTTGGATGATCAATGTATCGGTTGTCAGTATTGTGCACTCAAGTGTCCCTATGATGTTCCTAAGTATTCCAAGAGTCTCGGGATCGTGCGTAAGTGTGATATGTGTCATAATCGCTTGGCCGATGGTGAAGCGCCGGCCTGTGTGCAGGCCTGTCCGACAGAAGCCATCAGTATCACCATTGTGAATACTCAGGCGACCTTAGCCGCCGCTCGCGCCGGAGGTGAATTCTTGCCTGCTGCCCCCGAGGCTGGTTACACCGCGCCCACGACGCAGTATATGACCGAGCGCAACATTCCAGTTGGCGTCGAAGCGGCCGATCACTACGCACTGGAGCCTGAGCATGGACATTTCCCGCTGGTATTGATGTTACTACTGACTCAGCTTAGTGTCGGCTTATACGGATTTTCTATATTTGCTGGCGTGAGCCTGTCACCGTATCTGTGCCTTGCAGGCTTTGTGAGCATGGCGATTGGCCTCGCCGCTTCGACTTCGCACTTGGGGCGCCCTCTGGGGGCCTGGCGCGCATTTCTCGGTTTGCGGCGTTCTTGGCTGAGCCGTGAGATTGTAACCTTTGGCTTGTTCTCTGGCGTGGCGGCTGGCTACACTCTGACGGCTTGGTTGGACTTCGTGCCCAGCTCCATTCGTGAGTTCGCGGCTTGGGCCAGCTTTAGCATCGGTTTGTTGGGTGTGTTCACTTCGATTATGATTTATCATGATACGAGACGTGACTTTTGGGCCTTTCCAATCACTGCGCTCAAGTTCTTTGGTACGACACTTGGTTTGGGGGCGGCTGTTTATTGGGCTTTGGCTGTGGCGGCCGGAGAGTTTTCTCTCATTGCGCTCTGCTTCATGTGCTTGGGGCTGGGGGCGAAACTGCTGCTGGAAGCAGTGTTGCTCACGAATGTTAAAGCTGTCGCGATGACGCCTGCCAGGAAATCGGCTCTATTGATGCTGTATCCACTGCGAGCTGTCACCAGTCTACGCTGGTGCGCTTGTCTGCTCGGCCTGCTGATGGCTGTTTTACTGCAGGCCTCTGCGGTCTCTGCGACCTCTGCGAGCGCGGCGACTTCTATCGTGATCGCATCCCTGGCGGTGGCGACTCTCTTCGTTTCAGAATTGCTGGAACGCTCACTTTTCTTTCGTGCGGTGTCCGCACCTAAAATGCCAGGAGGCGTTCGATAATGTCGGCTCTAGATATACTTAAGGATCAGTTGCGAATGCGCGCCTTCGATGGCGTCTTGACCGAGCGCTTAGTGCAAGACCCTGCTGCCCATGGCCTGGGTCGTTTGCCTCAAAGCGCTAAGCCCGATGCAACCGTGCATTCTGTCTGCGGTTACTGTGCGACGGGATGTTCGCTCAAGGTGCATTTACAAGCGGGGCGTGCCGTCAACCTAAGCACTCATAGTGATTATCCAGTCAACTTAGGTATGGCCTGCCCGAAGGGCTGGGAGGCTTTAACACCGCTGGCGGCTTCAGACCGTGCGACCACACCTTTGCTGCGCGGCCGCGATGGTGAATTAGAGCCTGTTAGTTGGACGGCTGCAATGGAGGCATTTTGCGCGGGTTTTAAAGATATTCAAAAGCAGCATGGCGCGGATGCCGTCGCGTTTCTGAGCACGGGGCAGATTGTGACCGAAGAGATGGCCTTTCTAGGCTCTTTAGCTAAATTCGGCATGGGCATTGTGCATGGTGATGGTAACACGCGTCAATGTATGGCGACCGCGGCGACGGCCTATAAGCAGTCCTTCGGCTACGATGCACCTCCATATAGCTATCAAGACTTTGAAGAGTCAGATGTACTGATTTTTGTCGGCGCGAATCCTTGTATCGCGCATCCCATCATGTGGCAACGCGTGATGCGTAATCAGCGTGATCCAGAGATTATCGTGATCGACCCGCGCAAGACAGAAACTGCGATGGCGGCTACGCAGCATCTTGCCATCCAACCAAAGTCGGACTTGGCACTCTTTTACGGACTAGCTGCGCACTTGGTTAGTATCGATGCGGTAGACCTGGATTTTATTGCTGCTCATACGGAGGGCTATCATGACTTTGTCGAATTTTTGGCGGATTATAGTCTGGAGACCGCCGCCGCAGCTACAGGCTTGGACTATGCTCAAGTCAGTCGTTTGGCTCGTTTGATTGCCTCAGGTAAGCGTGTGTCTTTCTGGTGGACGATGGGGGTGAACCAAAGCTACGAAGGCACCCGCCTGGCACAGTCGATGATCAATCTTGCATTGATGACAGGTAATATCGGCAAGCCTGGCACTGGGGCCAATTCAATTACGGGACAATGTAATGCGATGGGCTCACGCTTGTTTAGCAACACGACCGGGCTACTGGGCGGGCGTGGTTTTGAATGTGCGGAAGATCGCCAGACGGTTGCGGATATTTTAGATATGCCAGTTGAGCGCATTCCCGATCGTCCGAGCCTGGCTTATAACGAGATTATCGATGCGATCGATGCGGGCACCATTAAAGGTCTTTGGCTAGTCGCTACCAATACCGCGCACTCTTGGATTAATCAAAGGCGCTTTCGACGTGTGCGTGAGAAATTGGACTTTCTGGTGGTGCAAGACATGTATCACAGCACTGAGTCGGCCGAAATCGCTGACCTCGTCTTGCCGGCTGCAGGCTGGGGAGAGAAAGAGGGTGTTTTTATTAATTCCGAGCGACGGATCGGACGCACACGCAAGGTGAGTCAAGCTCCGGGGCAGGCGCTGGCCGACTTTCATATTTTCCGATTGATAGCACACCATTGGGGCTGCGCAGAGCTCTTTAAAGAATGGTCTTCGCCTGAGGCGGTCTTCCGTATTTTGACTCGTTTGAGTCATGGTTTACCCTGTGATATCACGGGTATCGATGGCTATGCCGATCTTGAACGCGAGGGAGGCATTCAATGGCCGTTTCAGAAAACTGAGCGAGAGCAGCCTGGCCATGAGTTGAAGGCACAGCGGCGCTTATTTGAGGATGGAAAATTCTACCATGCCAATGGACGTGCCAAGTTTATCTTTGAGGCTCCACGCCCGATGCCAGAGCCTGTGAATTCGGATTACCCCTTTATTTTGCTCACCGGCAGAGGGACTTCCTCTCAGTGGCATACACAGACGCGCACATCTAAATCCGATGTGCTTCGGAAGCTGTATCCAAAAAATCCTTACGTAGAGATTAATCCGGAAGACGCCACCGCGCTGAACATTAAGCCCAACTCAAAAGTGTGTATTCGTTCCCGCCGCGGGGAGGTCGAGGCCACCGCGGTGATACTCGCCAGTGTGCAGCCGGGCCAAGTCTTTATGCCGATGCACTACCGCATAACCAATCATCTAACTGCCGGAGCCTTCGACCCATATTCGAAGCAGCCCTCGTATAAGGCATGCGCCGTCACAGTTCACAACATTCACTCTTAATCTAATTCGTAATTCCTATGACAACTGCACCATTCATTCCTGAAAACGCACCTTTTAGTGAAGATCAGCGCGCCTGGCTCAACGGCTTTTTGGCGGGGCTGTATACCAACGCGCCGGTCGAAGGCGAGGCCAGCGCGGCTGCCGCGACTCCCGTGACCATTCTATTTGGTTCGCAAACCGGCACCGCGGAAACACTCAGCAAGAAATTGGCGAAGCAGCTTAAGGCTACGAATTGCGAGCCTACAATACGTGATATGAGCGAGCTGTCGCCCGAGGATCTTAAAGAGATTCAACATTTGTTGTTGATCACCAGCACCTATGGGGAGGGCGAGCCGCCGGATAATGCGCAAGCTTTGCATGCTGCCTTAATGGCCGAGGGGGCGCCCCCGTTAAAAGATCTCAAATACTCAGTCTTTGGGCTCGGGGATTCATCTTATGCCGACTTTTGTCAATGCAGCAAAGAGTTTGACCAACGCTTGGAAGCACTCGGTGCGCAACGTGTGGCCCCCATGCTGGAAGCGGACGGCGATCCTGACGATGCCTTTGGAGAGTGGCTATCGGGCGTGCAAGCAGTGCTCGGAGAGGCTAGCAATGTCGTGGACTCTGCAGTGGTCGAGGAGCCTGAAACGGACGAGCCGCAGTATACCAAGAAAAACCCCTTTGCCGCGAAATTATTAAAAACAGAAAATCTTAATAAGCTAGGTTCTTCCAAGGCGACCCATCATATCGAAATTTCTCTGGAAGGTTCCGGTATCGAATACGAAGTCGGCGATGCGCTCGGTGTTTTCCCCGAGAACAATGTAAAGTTGGTGGACGAGATCATTGAAGCTGCAGGTTTCACGCCCGATGAACTTGCTCCCGTGCCACAAGGGCCCGATCAGCAACTCTTTGAAGCTTTGCGCTTTCATTATGATGTTAGCGTGCTCACCATACCATTCCTAATGGCTTGTGCCCGCTTAAGTCAGCATTTAGAGCTGAAGGCAATCGCAGCCGACGAAGCAAAGAGCAAAGCATATATTGCCGGGCGCGGCTTGGTGGATCCGATTGTTGATTTCGAAGTCAAATTCCCAACTACGGAATACCTCGTGGCTCCTTTAAAGGCGTTGAATGCACGGCTCTATTCTATCTCATCGAGTCCCCGTGCGCACCCCGGCGAGGTGCACTTAACTGTGGGGAAAGTGAGCTACGATAGCCATGGTCGCAAGCGCTTAGGAGTCTGCTCGAGCTATTTGTCCGATCACAAATGTGATCGTCCGGTAAAAGTATATATGCACTCCAATAAGGCTTTTCGTCTAACGGAGGATAATGATGCGCCTGCGATAATGATCGGTCCGGGCACTGGGATTGCTCCTTTCCGCGCTTTCCTGGAAGAGCGCGAAGTGCGTGGGGCGCAGGGGAAAAACTGGTTACTTTTCGGTGATCAGCACCAAGCGACCGATTTTCTGTATGAAGATCAAATCACCGCATGGATGAAAAGTGGTCTCTTAACTCGATTCGACACCGCGTTTTCTCGCGACCAAGCCGAAAAGGTGTATGTGCAGAATCGTATCGTCGAGCATGCGGAGGAGTTCTATGCTTGGTTGGAAGAGGGCGGCTATATCTATATTTGCGGCGATGCTAGCCGCATGGCCAAAGATGTGGATGCCGCGATCCATCAGGCCGTAGAGCTCGCCGGAGGCAAAAGCGAGGCAGAGGCCAAGGCCTACGTGGAGGCACTCAAGAAGTCCAAGCGTTACCTGCGTGACGTTTACTAGGCCGATGGAAACAGGGCTGCTTTCCGCGTTCTATATTGCTTGTATATGCGTGTCTGCGTTGGGCCTGGGCCACAAACAAAAGTAGCCGAAGTCTTAACGACTTCGGCTACTGAAAAACTTCTGATTGGACTAGCTGTGCGCCTCGCTGAAGCAGAAATGATTAATCCCAAGAATACACCATTTTTGTGTAGTAAGTGGTGTCCATCTTTTCTTCAGCTGTGGTGTCGCTTTCGTATTCGTTTTTGATCCCCATGCGGACTTTCCAGTTGTCGCCGCTGCCGACTGGGACTTCAAAACCACTGTCGTGAACGACGCGGTAGGCGCTAAAGTCGTCGATCGATGGAACGAAGGTGAGGTCGTTCTTCATCTTGAAGTGATTTATGAACTGATATGTGTGCGCGAGTCCGAAGTCGATGGTGGCGCTGGATTCGTCTTCTTGGTCGTTTTCGTAAGCTGTGTAGCGGTAACCCAAACCTGAGCGAGCGACCAGTGTTTGATGGTCTTTGTTAATCAAGCGGTAAGATAGGCCCGCTGCATTGGTGGAGCGGAGCTTGATGTTATCGATTGGGTCATTTTCCAACTCTGTGCGAACATACCAACCAAGCACTTCGCTGAAGAAGGACTCGTAGGAGGCACCACCGGCTGTGCGGTCTTCTGTTTTGTCCCCGTTGTCTTCTGCTTGCTCATAGTCGAAGAAGAAGGCGAGGGTGTCGTTGGGGCCCTTTAACTCTGCATCGAAGCTGGTGCCGAGGCGGAACTTGTCGCTGTTACCTTTTTTACCAGTTAGATCAACACTGGCCTCATAACGCCATTCGCGGCGGTTGCGGACTATTTCGGGATCCTCAGCTGTCGGTGCCCATGCGGCGGCTACTTTGGTGGTGCTGGTTTCCAGCACGCCGTCTTTGGATTGTATGCGAATGCTGTCGCCGCCGTTACTGGCGATCGGGCCAGACATCACTGTGCCACTGGCTAAGCGTACTACGCGAGGTGCATCCGATTGGAAGCTCTCTACTTGGTCTTGCTTGATTTTCAGTACGCCAGCGTACGCGGTTTCTAAGTGGATCACGCCTTTATCAATCAGTTGGATGGTGCCGATGAGTTGCGCGCCGTCAGTGGTGTGCACAATGTCGGCACTGGCGACCGAACCGATGAGTATGCTGGAGAGAAGGACTAGTGTCGTTGGTTTCATATCTAAAAAAGAATGCGGCCTTCCAAGCGTTGGAAGGCCGCATAAAAAGAGCAAATTTTGAGCCTTATTCGGATTTAATTAAGATTTCTTTAGCTGATAGGCCTTGCTTGATCATTGGCAATACGTGCTCGGTATAAGGCACGATGACTTCGAGGACGTAAGGGCCGTCGTGGGCGATCATCTCTTCGATGGCGGGGCGCAATTCTTCGCGCTTGACGACACGCTTGCCAGCTACGCCGAAGCCCTCGGAAATCTTTACGAAGTCAGGATAGATGGCGTCGAGATTATCGGGGCCGCCAATATTGTCCTTGTCGCAGAGGATCGTTTGCCCACGCACGCTTTCATACAGCAGGTCTTCCCATTGCACCACCATGCCGAGGTGTTGATTGTTGAGGATGATGGTCTTGGCGTTGATTTTCTCGATCTTAGCGGTGGCCAGTTCCTGAATGTTCATCATGAAGCAGCCGTCGCCGTCGATGTTCACTACCAACTTGTCCGGGCAGGCAACCTTGGCACCGATCGCTGCGGGTAAGCCAAAGCCCATCGTGCCCAAGCCGAGCGAGCTGATGTAGCTGCGAGGCTCGCGGAACTTGAAGAACTGGGCGGTCCACATTTGGTGCTGTCCGACACCAGTGGTGATGATCGCGTCGCCTTGAGTAACTTCGTAGAGAGTTTCGATGGCTTCTTGCTGCGTGATGTGGCCGCTCTTGTCGTAAGAGAAAGGATACTCTGCTTTCCAAGCGTTGATTGTTTTGAACCAAGCGGTCAGGTCGGGCTTGTTGAATTTGCCTTCTTTGACGAGTTCGATCATGCGCTTGAGAGCGTATTTTACATCCGAGTGGATCGGGTGCTGCACGCGCTTGTTTTTATTATGCTCGGATACGTCGATGTCGATATGGACGATCTCTGCATCAGGCGCGAATTTAGAGACGACACCTGTGATGCGGTCGTCGAAACGTGCACCGGCGCATACGAGCACATCGCTGTCGCAAACGGCCCAGTTGCCGGCGACGGTGCCGTGCATGCCAAACCAGTAGAGAGATTGTGGGTGTTCTGCGTCAAAGGCTCCAAGCCCCATTAGTGTGGAAGCCACGGGCACGCCGGTTAGCTCCGCGAGCTCGCGAAGTTCCAAGTGTGCTTCGGCCGAGATGATGCCGCCCCCAATGTAGAGTACCGGACGCTCTGCGCCGCTGATTAACTCTAAAACATTCAGTAGCTCCTCATCGCTAGCGTGAGGCTTGGTGGATGCAATTTTGTAGCCAGGGATATCAATTTTTGCAGGAAAAGTTGGTTTGAAAATCGCTTGTTGCACATCTTTAGGGATGTCGATCACGACGGGGCCAGGACGGCCCGATGTGGCAATGTGGAAGGCTTCTTTGACCACGCGTGGCAGGTCTTCTTTGTCCAGGACGAGGAAACTGTGCTTCACGATCGGAAGCGTCATTCCAAAAAAGTCAGTTTCCTGAAAAGCGGTTTTGCCGATGAATTGCTGATACACTTGGCCTGTAATCGCAATCAGGGGAATACTGTCCATGAACGCATCCGCGATACAGGTGACTAAATTTGTCGCACCCGGTCCCGATGTGGCCATACATACGCTGGCTTTTCCAGTCGTGCGAGCGTGCCCGTGAGCCATGAAACCGCCACCTTGCTCCATGCGGGGCAGAATCGTGCGGATCTTTTTGCTTTTGGTGAGGGCTTGGTGCAGCTCCATTGAAGCGCCGCCAGGATAGGCATACACCACATCCACACCCTCGCGCTCAAGAGAGGCGACCAAGACATCGGCACCCTTCATTTCGGGGCCAATTTCGTCCTGTTCAGGGAAGTCGATTGCTTTATCGGTTTTCATGTGTGTGTGGTGTTTTTGCGTTGTGTTTAGAGTTTGCGGGCAAAGTGCCCATGTGAAAGGGCTAGGAAGAAGACAGTAAATCGCGCTCGAATCAAGCACGTAAGCGTGCTTAAAATGTCATACGGAATCGTTGAGTGTGCTCATCTTGCTCTACCTGTAGGCTGGCGCCAAAGGCTTTGATCATTTTTTCTCGGTCCAAGAGTACTTCACGCTTGGGGCCAGCGGCAAATACTCTCCCTTTTTTGAGTAAGAGCACGTGTGTGATTTCGGGTATAATTTCCTCCACGTGGTGGCTGACTAATAGGATGGCGGGCCCGGTTTTCACACGGGCTAATTTTTGCAAGCTTTTGAGAAAGCGCTCACGGGCCACGGGATCCAGTCCAGCACAAGGTTCGTCGAGTATAAGTAATTTTGGGTCGTTGATCAAAGCACGTGCGATGAATACCTTCTGTCGTTCACCTTGACTGAGCACGCCCCATGGTCGCTCTGCCAGCGCACGCACGCCCATTTTACTTAAGCAGCGCAGTGCTTTCTGACTGTCGACCTTCTTTTCGCGTGTCCAGTAGCCCAGTTGTGCGTTTTGGCCACTGAGCACAGTTTCGATGGCAAATTCATCGGCGGGCACGCGTTGAGTTAAGGCGCTACTGACAATGCCCAGTTGTTGTCGAATCGCATTCCAATCACTCTCGCCATAGGTTTCGCCCACCACGTGGATTTCTCCGGCAGAGGGCGCGCGGTAGGCTGTAATGGCAGAGAGTAGGGTGGTCTTACCGCAGCCGTTGGCCCCCAATATCGCCCAGTTCTCACCGGCTTTCACCTCCCATTGTATCCCCTTCAGAATCTCGACATCGCCGCGGCAGACTTTCAGTTTTTGAACAGATAAGAGTGGATATTGAATCGAAGATGACTGTGCTTTCATGGTGAATGTTGATTAGCTGAACCCCCAAGGGAGCTTTTTCAAATTTATATTTCTCAATCTTACGGCCTTGCGCGCATGCGAGACATCCAGCAATACAGAGCACTATGCCAAAAATTCTATTTTTAGGAGATATTGTCGGGCGGCCTGGCCGCAACTTTGTGATCGAGCGCGTCGCTTCGTTGCGCGAAGACTATGGGGCGGATATCGTGATCGCAAACGCCGAAAACTCCGCTGGAGGTGCTGGAATGACCAAAAAGATCGCCGACTCCTTGATCGCTGCGGGGGTGGATGCCATTACCTTGGGAGACCATGTTTGGGACCAGAAGAATTTTGAGAACGAAATCGATCAACTTGAGCGTGTCTGCCGCCCCGCGAACCTTCCAGAGCAAAACCCAGGTAGTACCCATTTAATCGTAGAAAAAGACGGCTTTCGCCTCGGTATTTTCACTGTTTTAGGCCGCAATTATTTGGCGCTCAAGTCCAGCTGCCCCTTTCGCATGGCCGATGCCAAGCTCGAAGAACTTAAATCGCAGTGCGACGCCGTTTTTGTGGAAGCCCATATGGAGGCTACCTCCGAAAAAATTGCGCTGGGCTGGTACCTCGATGGACGAGCCGCCGCGGTTGTGGGCACCCACACTCATGTGCCCACTGCGGATGGACGCGTTTTGCCCGCAGGAACAGCTTATTTGACTGATGCGGGCATGTGTGGCCCCTATACGTCGGTTCTCGGCCGTGAAGTCGACCAAGTTGTGGCGACTTTCCTCGATGGCATGAAGCGGCGCTTTCCCGTGGCCGAAGACGATGTGCGGATTGCTGGCTGTCTGATTGAAGTCGATGCAGGCACAGGACTCAGTCTAAGTTTTCAACGTGTTGAACTTGCAAAATAGTTGGGAATAATATTTTTATTTAATGATCTGTCTTTTGTGGCCCCGCGGGCTACGCTACTTATCTATCCTATCCAAAATAATATGAAACAGTTACTAATTCCATTCCTATTCTTAGCAGCAGTCATGACTGCCCAAGCTGGTGCTGAATGCGCAAGCGAAGGTCATGCAGTCAAAGCAGACGCCAAATCGCTACCTTGCGATATGCCCAAGAAAGCCGATTGCGCTGATAAAAAAGCAGACTGTGGCGACAAGAAAGCCGATTGCGGCGATAACAAAGCAGACTGCGGCGATAAAAAAGCAGACTGTGGCGATAAAAAAGCCGATTGCGGCGAAAAGCCCTGCAAGCCAGCTGCATTGCCAATGCCAAAGATGTCATGCTGCGCGGCTAAATAACCCGCATCTTGAATCTATTTCCTCCAGCCCCGTATCCGTCAGGATGCGGGGCTTTTTTGGGTTCGTTTCGGGCTTTCGTCTACGTCAGGCCAATGCTGCTTCGATACAGTAGCTGAGTGAGATGCCGTTACGATAATTGCCGGCGAGCTTGAGGCCTGGATGATCGGCTTCGATACGATCCATCTGTTCGAGCGTTTGGCCGTAGCCGAGCTTGTATTGAGGGATCGCGCGTGGCCAATGCTTGTGGTGCACAAAGCTCGGGTCACCTGAGACGCCCAAAATGGCTTGTAATTCAGGGAGCACCTGGGCGAGTAAGGCTTGAGTGTCGGGCACTGCGAGTTCGGGTTGACGTTCGCCACCGATGAAAACCGTCAACAAAGCTTCATCCTCGGGGGCACGTTCTGAAAATAAACTGGATGGAAAGAGGGCTCCGAGTATTTTCCGACCTTCGCATTCGGGCACCAATACACCAAATCCATCGAGCGGGTGAGCGATCTGGGCGCGCTTGAAAGCCAGACTGAGCACCGATACCGGAGGATAGTCGATCGTTTGCAGGGCTTGCAGAGCCGATTGCAGCGCTGGTTCCAGGGGTAACTTGGGCAGTGCATGCGCGGGTGTGGTCAGAATCAGTTCGTCATATGCATGCGAATGTCCATTCCAATCAAGCTGCCAGCCATCTTGCGTACGACGTATGGATTTTATGGATACTCCAGTGTGGACTGCTTTGCCTATAGCTTGTGCTAGTAGCTGCGGAAGTTCTGCAAGACCATCTTTAAAAGAAATGATGCGCTTATTAATTGGGGGCGCATCGTTTTGACGTGCTGCACGCATCTTGGCCAGTGCTCCGCGAATCATGCCACCATGATTTTGTTCTAAGGCGTAAAGTTTAGGGAAGCCATAGCGAAGCGAGAGTTGTTCCGGATCGCCTGCGTAGATCCCGCCGATTAGCGGGTTGATGGCGTAGCGGTAGAGCTCGTCACCTAGGCGCCGCCGCACGAAGTCCGCTGCGCTTTCTTCAATGTCTGGGGGCAGCGATTTTACGAAGGGCTCCTTCAATACACGCAATTTGCCTGCGAAAGACCAGAGCGGGGTGGTGAGTGCGGAGAGCGGGCCCATGGGGACTGCTACAGCTTGGCCATTGCGTAGGATGAAGCGTTTTTTGGCGGTATCGTCAGCCACCAATGTGCGTGCTTCGAGCCCTGGCACGCTGCGTAAAAAGGCATCTACTTGGTGGCTGTTAACTTGAATCGAGTTGGGCCCTTCTTCCGCTAAGTAGGGGCCCGAGCGAAAGCTTTGAATCGCCCCGCCAATGTGTTGTGAACACTCCAATACCTCACAGTCGAAACCGCGCTGTTTGAGCTGCCAGGCACGCGCAAGCGCAGTGATTCCTGAACCAATGATACAAATTTTCTTCACAACATACAGCCAATCGCGCTCAGAAAAACTCTGCAATTTGAAAATGCCTAGCAGTTCTATTTCTCAGCTAAGGCCTGAGCCAGGGCTGTTATTTGTCGCGCTTCACTTAGCCCAAGCTGGGAGTTCGCCGAGGCTGATCCCGAAGATGGGCACTAAGAGTAGATAGAGCGCGAGCGGTATAATGATAATGCCAAGTATATTGGCACCAAAGCCAGCACGTACCATTTGTGGGATCGTGACGCGGCCTGAGCCAAATACAATCGCGTTGGGCGGTGTGGCTACGGGCAACATGAAAGCACAGGATGCGGCGAGTGCGGCGGGCGCGAGCAAGACCAATGGGTTTTGATTTAAGCCAATTGCGATGCCAGCCAGCACCGGCATCAGCATGGTGGCGGTTGCCGTATTAGAGGTGAGCTCGGTGAGGAAAATCACGAGTGCGGTCACACCGAGCACGATCCAGAAGAGCGGTAAGCTATCAAGAAAGCTGACATAGCTCACCACCCAAGTGGCCAGGCCGGAACTTTGGAAACCACCCGCGAGGGCGAGCCCGCCACCAAAGAGGATTAATACCCCCCATGGCAGTTTGGCGGCCCATTCCCAATCCATGACAAATAGTCGCTTGCGGAAGTTGATCGGTATAATAAATAGTAGGATTGCGCCCGTCATGGCGATGGTAGCATCCTTGATCATGCCAGGCTCTGGAAAGAGTGAGGCGAGCTGTGGGCGGCAGATCCAAGACAATGAAGTCAGCAAAAAGACGATGCCCGTCCAGCGCTCACCTGGCTGCATTTTCCCCATTTTCTTGAGTTCGTCGTCGATTATGTTTCGGGCGTTGGGTAATTCCAACTTCGGCATGGGGTTGATCACTTTAGTCAACCACAACCAAGTTAAAGGTAAGAAAATACAGACTAAAGGCGCACCGACCGTGAGCCATTTGGCAAAGGTAATTTCGTAATCGTATGTCTTAGATAAGTAGCTGGCGAGCACGGTGTTGGGCGGGGTGCCTATGAGAGTGGCCACGCCTCCGATCGAGGCTGCGTAGGCGATGCCAAGCATTAAATTTAAAGACAGGGTTTCGATGTGCTTATTCGCCGAGTTTGCGCCGCTTTGTTGCATGCGGTCGGCGATTTGCGTGACTACAGCCATGCCGATGGGGAGCATCATTACGGTGGTCGCTGTATTCGAAACGAAGGCAGAAAGTACCGCAGTCGCGAGCATAAAGCCGAATACTAAGCGCCCTGCTGAAAAGCCTGTGAAGCGGATGACCTTTAAGGCAATGCGCCGATGGAGATCCCAGCGCTGCATCGCGAGGGCGATGATGAAGCCGCCCATGAAGAGAAAGATTAGATGGTTGGCGTAGGGAGTCGTCGCTTGCGAAGTCGACATGACACCTAACAGCGGAAAAAGTACGATCGGTAGTAGGCTTGTTGCTGGGATCGGGATGGCTTCGCTGATCCACCAGGTGGCCATCAATAAAGTCACCGCGGCGACACGCTGGGCTTCCAGCGACATGCCGTCGGGCGTTGGGATCAGCAGCATGATCAAAAATGCCAAGGGGCCCACGACTAGGCCGACACGCTGCCGCATGCCGAATTCGCGTGAATGGTCGTCGTCGGCGCGTTTAGGGTCTTTCTGGACTCGGTAGTGTTGTTCGGCTGGGGAAGATTCTAGTACGCTGGAAAGTTCTTCGTTATGCTCGGGGTCGTTACTCATTAAGCTGAGGGGGAGTTGGTAGGTGAGGGGAGTATGTATAAAAATGAGGCAGTGCTTAATTGAGACTTGGCGGGGGGTATCCAAGCCAAAGCTCCCCTGAGTGCTGGGGGAGAGCGGGGGCAACAATCTGCTCGTGAGCGAAGCTGAAAGGCTGAACTACTCGCCTTTGTATTCCTGCTTTAAATACGCGATGATTGAGGGGATCGCCTCGGCCATCGAGTCGAAGCATGAGCTGTAAGCGGCTAGGTTTTGGCCGTAAGGGTCTGGGATCTCGGGATCTGAGCCCGCGGGCATGAATTCTCGGAATAGGTGTGCGCGTGGCGGGAGTTGCCCGTGGTAGTGCTGTAGGACGTCGATGTGTGACTGCGTCATGCCTAACACGAGAAAGGAGCGGTCCAGTAGATCCTGGCTCACCGGTTGACTCTTATGATTGGATAAGTCCAATTGTACCTTTTTGACAGCAGCGACTGAGTTGCTGGATGCGGGGTCGCCATAACAGGCGGCAACGCCTGCAGACGCGACTTCGAGTTGGTCGAGTGGGGCACCCTCAGCGGCGAGCGCATGTTGCAGAAGCTTTTCTGCCATGGGGCTGCGGCAAATGTTGCCGGTGCAGATGGTCAGAATCAAATTTCGTTTATCAGCCATATCCTTGCGAAGTGTTCGTGTGTAGAGGGGAGAGAGTCGCTCTTTATAGGAACTCCGATAAAGAGCGACTCTTGGAGACTGTATGTTTTTACTGCTTTGTAAAGCTATCGGTTCAGCTCGCGGTGGCCTATGTCGCGGCGTAGGTATTTGTCTTCAAACTCTACTTGGTCGCATACGGAGTAGGCGAGCTCGACTGCAGCTTGCAGTGTCGGTGCTTGCCCGCTGACGCCTAATACGCGACCACCAGCGGTGCGGATGGTCCCGTCGGCGTCGCGAGTGGTGCCGGCATGCACGACTGCGCTGCTGGCCGGCAATGTGTCTGGGAAGCTGATCTCTTTGCCCTTGGCGTAGCTGCCTGGGTAACCACCTGCGGCTAAGACGATAACGATGGCGGCGCCTTCGTGGAATTGTAATTGAGTCGGCAAGGCTTCTCCCTTGGCAGAGGCCAGCAGCACAGGAACCAGATCGTCCGCGACCATGGGGAGCAGCACCTGTGTTTCCGGGTCGCCGAAGCGGACATTATATTCAAGCACTTTGACGCCCTTGTTTGTCAACATGAGGCCGGCGTAGAGCGTGCCGCGGTAGTCGATGCCGTCGGCTTTGAGGCCAGCCAGCGTGGGCTTGATGACTTGCTCTTCGATCTCCGCTTGCATCGCAGCTGTGACCTTGCTGGTCGGCGTGTAGGCGCCCATGCCCCCGGTGTTGAGGCCTGTGTCACCTTCGCCCGCACGTTTGTGGTCTTGGCTGGGAGGCAGGCATACGAAGTGTTCGCCCGAAGCGATGACGTGGATCGATGCTTCTTCGCCATAGAGAGTTTCTTCGATCACAATCTCCTTACCGCTGCTGCCAAAGGCGTCGCCTTCGAGCATGTCTTTCACTGCGGTGACAGCTTCTTCTTGTGTCTCTGCCATGATGACGCCTTTGCCCGCGGCGAGGCCGCTGGCCTTGATCACGATGGGAGCCGGGTGCTCTTCCAAGTAAGCGAGGGCGGGGGCCACTTCGGTAAAGGTGCCGTAGGCTGCGGTCGGAATCTTGTGGCGAGCGAAAAAGTCCTTACAGAAAGCTTTGCTCGATTCGAGCTGTGCGCCATCCTTGTTGGGGCCGTAGGCAGGGATGCCGACTGCGGCGAGTGCATCCACGAGGCCTAAGCTGAGGGGCACTTCAGGGCCGACCACTACCAGCCCGATATTCTGCTGCTGCGCCAATTCCACCAGCGCAGGGATGTCTTCGACGGAGCGGTCGAAGCATTCGACCTCCGAGGCCATGCCACCGTTGCCGGGGGCGGCGATGACTTTGCCAGCCATAGGGCTTTGTAGGCATTTTTGGACTAGGGCGTGCTCGCGTCCGCCGGAGCCGATTACGAGGATATTAAGCTTGGATGATTCTGACATATGCGGCGACGTTTCCAGAATCGACCGCCTAGGTAAAGTTTGTTTTCGATAAAGAGGGTTGAACTTTTCAATAAGAACGTGATTTTAGCGCGTTCCTTCATTTATGACAGATCTTAACCATACTCGCAATTTTTGTATCATCGCTCACGTCGACCACGGCAAAACGACTTTGTCGGACCGTATTCTAGAGAAGACGCGTACGGTCGAAATGCGTGACATGAAGGCGCAGCTGCTAGATTCTATGGATCTTGAGCGTGAGCGTGGCATCACTATTAAAAGTCACCCGGTCTCCATGGTCTATCGAGCGGGCGATGGGCAGGACTATGCGCTTAATTTGATCGATACTCCTGGGCACGTTGACTTTTCGTATGAGGTTTCCCGTAGTTTGGCGGCCTGTGAGGGGGCGATGCTTTTGATCGATGCCGCGCAGGGCATCGAAGCTCAAACGGTGGCCAATGCACACCTCGCACTGGAGCAAGGGCTGGAGATTATTCCTGTGATCAACAAAGTGGACCTACCGAGTGCCGACGTGCCCGCGATTATGGTGCAACTGGAGGACGTGTTAGCGATCCCTGCCGATGAAGCAGTGCTCACCAGTGGCAAAACCGGCATCGGAATCGAAGATTTACTGGAGGCCGCCGTCTCGCGTGTGCCCAAGCCGCGCTGGGCCGAAGTGGATGGACTGCGGATGCTGATATTTGACTGCATCTACGATGCCTATAAGGGCGTGATTTGCTACGTGCGCGTCTTTTCCGGTGAGGTGAAGATGAACGACTCCATCATCACCATGAGTGACGAGCGCAAGATGCTGGTTAAAGAAGTGGGCAAGTTCTCGCCTGCGATGACGAAGCAAGACACGCTCAAGGCGGGCGATGTGGGCTATGTCGTGACGAATTTGCGCGATGTGGCGGACTTGAAGCTGGGCGATACCATCACTCACAGTGCAAATCCCACCAAAGAGATGCTGCCGGGCTATAAGGAAGTCAGTCCGATGGTCTTTAGTGGTATTTACCCGATCGACACCAACGACTATAATAAGTTGAAGGCGAGCATGGGCAAGTTGCGCTTGAATGATGCTGCCTTTGTTTACCAGTCGGAAAACTCGGTTGCTCTGGGCTTTGGTTTCCGCTGCGGCTTCCTCGGTTTGCTCCACATGGAAATCATACAAGAACGCATTCGCCGTGAGTATGATTTAGACGTAATCTCTACCTATCCAAGTGTGGTCTACTTGGTAACACAAACGGATGGGGTGCAGATCGAAGTTCACAATCCCGTCAACTTGCCAGACCCGGCCGAAATCGAATTTATTGAGGAGCCGATGATCAATGCTTCCATTCACATTCCGTCTGGTTCGATCGGTGATGTGCTGGCCTTGGTCTCGGAGAAGCGCGGAATTTGCGAACACACGGAGACGATCGATGGTCAGCGTGTGATGTTGGTTTGCCGCCTGCCCTTGAATGAAATTTTGGTCGATTTTAATGACCGCCTCAAAAGTATCACTCACGGCTACGGCTCGATGGATTATGAAATGGCTGGCTATGAGCAAGCGAAGCTATGCCGACTCGATATTCGGGTCAATGGAGAGCCAGTCGATGCCTTCTCGTCGATCGTTCACTTGGACAAAGCCGAGGGACGCGGCCGGGTGTTGTGTAAGCGCCTGAAGGAGATCTTGCCCAAGCAAATGTTTAAGATCGCAATTCAAGCCGGCATTGGCAGTAATATTGTGGCCCGCGAAACCATTAGCGCCTATCGCAAAGACGTGACTGCAAAGTGTTACGGTGGTGACATCTCTCGTAAGCGAAAGCTCTTGGAGAAGCAAAAAGAGGGTAAGAAGCGCATGAAAAATATCGGTAGCGTATCGATTCCGCAGGATGCCTTTATCAAGATTCTGAAGACCTCCGACGGCGCTTGATCCGCGATGCCTCGGTCGTTTGCACTGATTAATCTCAAGTGTGTTCCCCGGTGCTTTTATGAGGAATTTAGGGATGCCGCGACGGTCAAGGCAAAGAGGGCACGGCTATCTCCATTACCAATTGTGTGATGCTAGGAGGCAGCCCAAAATGACATCTATTTTTTACTTATTGATGCAATTTGCCCAAATGTGTCACCTCGGTTAAAAATAATTGTATATAGTTGTTTAATCTTGTTCGAGCCATTGGGTTTGGTGTCAGGTTTGCTTACTAACGCTATTAGGGGCAGATCCTTGCTGTATACTTAATTTAACATCTCTTTCTTTCACTAAAATATAAATAAAACGTTATGAAACCTAATAAAATGGCTTCTTCACGGATTTCGGACAATGGGAGCCTGAAGTCTTCTTTCTTAGCTGCCTTCCTCGCACGGATTTGAGGCCGCTTGGATTCGTCCGATTGTAG
>PBYS01000010.1 GCA_002729725.1 Puniceicoccaceae bacterium | reverse complement strand
TCATCCTGCACTTGCTCTGAATCGATCTCAAAGCTCAAGGGTAGAAAAGGCAGTTCCGCAGAACCGATTTGCTGTCCATTCCACCACACATCCACGGCATAATTCACCCCATCCAATCGTAAAAACAAACGCTGCCCTCGTAGGAGCGCCTCCTTTTCTACCGCTGAAATCGTAAGCTTACGAGCATACCAACCGAAACCTTCGAAGAGCAGAAACTCTTCTTTCTGAGTATTCCAATCGCCTGGAACAGAAATACGATCAAAGCCATCGATATCATATTCAATCGCACGATCTTCCTCTTCTGGTTTCAATCCTTCGAAAACATTCCGACTGCGCTTGAGCCCAAAGGCCCCCATATTATCTGCGAAAAAGCCCCACTCACCATCTAACAAGCGACTGGCTCGATCATTCAGTTGTAAGTAGCCGGCGTCGCAGCATTCATTTACTTTTTTTGAAGACATATGTTTAATAATAAAGTTTTTTGATCTCGATCTGTTCATCCACACCAGCTTCATTGGTGACAAAGACCAAAGCAGAGCGCCCGGAGCGGACCGACCACGAAGACGAGTAAGCAAGCTTCAAATCGTTTGGCTGCTCACTGACTTGAATTGCCATAGCGATCGACTGCCCTCCCGAAGCAGTGATACCCGTCGTCATTGATTTTTCACTATGCTTAGCCACACTGAACCGTTCCGATCCAAATTTAACAAAAACTGGGAAGTCAGATAGATTGATGAAACGATACGTATTTTCCTGCGCTTCATCTTTAGAGAATCTAAACGGTAACAAACGGTAGCGATTCTGCTGCGAGGCCGGGTCTGCAATAAAAATCAGCAGTTGCTCTTGTAAACGACCAGCAGGCATATACTCCGCGGCTAATTCTTTGATTGGCTTTCCGGCATCGTCGGTACCAATAATACGAAAAAACTGCACAGGAAAGGTGCCACGGTATTCATAGACTTTCGACGGTGAGCCATTCGGTATCCACATTTTCACCAGTTCACCATCCACACCTTGGTAATGTAGGTCTTTAATCGTGCGACTCCAAGCAAGAGTCGAAAACTCAGCGCTCTGAATTGGCTGCTGAGTCATTCCAACTGAGGAAAACGCGACTACTAATAAGAATGTAAAAGAGATTCTTCGTATCATATATTTTTTTGCATTAAATTTGTTCGGGATCCAACCAAGTAAAGGATATGATCTTAAATTGACGTCCAAACGAACTGCTCGGCTGAATCCACTCATCCATCGGATCTGCGTCGACCGCGACCTCGTCATTCTTCACAGGGCTTGGAACACGCTGCACTTTGGCCTCACACCAGACGCGGCCCGTCACTTGATTCGTCACAGGGTTCACCACGTCACCATAGGACCGTATGGTAAATGTATCAGAACGAACAGTTAAAATAGGCGCCAGATGCTGCAGTAGATCCGATTGCAGTAGATACCCAGGAAAACCCATGCTACTATGATCGCCACTGGATAAATTATCTACAAAAAAGTTTGAAATATAGTCAAAGGCTACAACGGGCTCGCCTGATACGCCTGATGGAAGATTACTGTTCACACCATCCAGCGTAGAGGTGCCATCAAGTGCCGCTTGCAGCAGTCCTTTTTTACCCGCTTCAGAGTCTTCCAATTTCCGATTCACGAACGAAGCCAGAGACAAGAAAGGGCCACGTTCTTTGATAAGACTAACGATAGATTCGGCGAGCTTGTCTACTTCACTACTGCTTAATCGACGATAGCCATTCCAAAACCGATCATTCGTGCTAGCATCTCCCTTGTTAAAGCCCTCAAAATAAGGATAATACATACGCGAGTAGATCGCATCATTTTCTGTAAGAAGCCTTGCGGGGTCCTCCATGTAATCGCTAATCGGAATTTCTAAATTCGACGTGCTGGATAAAACCGCTTTCCAAGCCTGTACCGAAGTGGAGTTGACATTAAACGCTCCATTCACCCACATCTCTGATGCTGGACGATAAATGGCATTTTCAAAATCATCATCGGCTGTATCATATAGCGCGATACGATTATAACGGTCGATATCCTCCTCGGCCGATGCAACAAACTCCAACCGAGGGTTTAACACTACATCTGCGAGAGCTTTACTCCCCTCTTCTGAGTCGTCCTTTGCAAGAGCCTCCCGCAGTATATCGCGTGATTCTTCTGTATAAGGCATTTCAATACTGGAAAAGAAAAAACCATCCCACAGCTGCTGATTGACCAAATAAGGTAGATCAAAATAAGTCAGATTCTCGACACCATCGAAGCCCTGATCATCAAAGCCCCTAAAACGCTCTTTTTCCAGCGGGATACGAACATTTGCATAGGAGGTGCCTGCAATGTAGGTCGGATCGAAATGATAACGTCCCAGATTGGCATGTTGTAACTGCCCGAGGGACAAGAGTGGCTCACGAGGACGATCAAACAACACAACAGAACGCTGCCCCCCATTCGTCTTGTTGTTTTTACGCCCCCAGTAACCATATCTCACATCTGAGTCCAAGCCTGGAACATATTCTGGCGGCACATCATTTTGCCCCAAAGCCTCAACTTCATATAAGCTGAGATAACGACTGCTCCCATTATCACCATCCCATGCGGAGTTGATATGCAGCGCACGCATATTCAGATCGACTAAATTACGAAGGGCATCGGTCTCCTCCCCACCTTGCCGTTCAGTTGTGCGTAAATTAACTACTAAAGTTCCAAACGAATCTTGTTTAGCCGCATCTTGGAAATTTTGGAAGCTGGTTTCATAAGTCTCCGGCTGATTGCCACTACCCTGCTCCCAAACATCTACAATTTTATTATAAGTTTGGCCAGCAGCTGTCGAATTCGTGTAACTACGTATAGCTCCAAAATCTTCATACTCAATCTTGAGGTCCACCTGAACTCCATCGCGTACTGCTTCAAGTAAGAATTCTTGCTCCCCCGGCTTACCAGGCTCCAGATCACCCTCGTCATTTACGTCATCCGTATTGGTTGTGAGTCCCCACTGCGGATGCCAACCATACTCATTATCCCCCCTGTCCTTTTTAGCCTGCTCCACACTAATGGCACCAGCAACACCTGCGGGGTTAGGATAAAACTCATCTGACACCTTACTTAATGGGAAGTAAAGCCCTCCTACAACATCCCATTTCACAGACAGATTATTGGTTTTATATTTACTCTTTCGGGTTTTAGCAAAACTGAAACCGTCGAACGAGTGGTGCAATATTTCCCCCGGCCCGATCGTACTATCGGCCATCGCCAAAAGGTGAAAGCCTTGATTGTTCGCATCCTGTAACTCCATCAAATAGAACTCAACATCCACACTGCCTCCATGAAGGTGCAGAGTGAGCGTAATTTTAGGATTAAGTGTAACCACAGTTCTGAAATCACTCCCAGCTAACCTAGTATTATAAGGATTGTAGAGCGACAAAACAGGCTTAAACACAATGACTGGAACCTGAGTCCCTCCGTCCTCTGGATCCACTAGTCCTAGTGCGTATGAAATACGGAGTTGAGAGATAAGCGGTGTCGCTAAACTCGAAGCTTGATAATTATCTCCTGCAGTAAAGCTAGTATCCGAAGTATACTGATACGGCATACCTGAACTTATATATGGATCAGAATGCCGTTTTGTACTACCTTCCCAATGCGAGGTAAAAACTGGCTGCTCATTCTTGCCCGGCAATTTCCGTTTAGCCAATCTAAAATGAATGTAATCATCCTTAATTCTAGACGTGTCACTAGCAGGCCAATATTGCTGATAGTAATCACGAAAGATCTCCCAGTTCGGACCGCTCCAGTTGGCAATTTGATCAGCGATGAGCTTATCCCCGACAAAATAATACGGCTCGGGCGTCATCGGATCCGCTGCTGCTACATCTGAGAGCGCCTGAGATTTAAACACCGTATCTGGGAAATGCAGCTCGAATGAATCCAGAACTTCAAAGGCCTGCGTCAAATCACGTTTAAGTGCACCATCTTTAACATCCACTAGCAAACCTTTTGACCAAGTAGTCAAATCATGCGAACGCACTGACGTAAAATCACCTGCATCGATGGAACCGTCGGAAAGCCAATCGCTCATTTGCGAAGACAAGGCGAAAACACGCTCCAAAGAATCGTCATTCACTGGATAATTAGCCAAGCTGTCTAATGCCTCGACGCCAGTTCGTTGTGGAACCAAGAAAGAACGCAGTTGCTCCTGCTCTCTTACATTCGCATTCGCTTCATCCGAGCTAGCGTATGGATCAGAAATACTGACAAGTGCTTTCGAATTCTCACCCGAAATCCAATAGCCGAAGCGACCTGCCACACCGCCCGAACCATCACTCAACAAACTAGGTGGAACGGTTACAGCTTTCACGTCAAATTCGGAATTTGACGATGCCATTTCAATCGAAGTTTCTAATTCATCGTTGGGCGCTTGCACTGCTTCATCTGCGGGCTCCAAACCTTGATTGCCTGAGACCATCCAGCTGGCGCGTGACATTTTTTCCTCCGCGGTTAAAGTATCCCAATCCGCCTCCGTCGTATCCCAAACCCCCATCCAATACGGGTTCTCCATCGCATCGACCGAGATCCCCGTATCACCTGTCAAAATATCTGCACGGGCAGTTATACGTTGGTCAGGCCCTGCTGACTTTTGCAGTTCCCCCATTGCGACCATGAGGCCCAAATAGGCATTTTGCCGCGCAGCCATCATTTGTTTACTCTGATTAGCCGAAGCGCTTTCGACCTGAGCCAAAGATACAAAAGCCAATAAGATCAGCAAAACGAAGGCCATCAACGATAGCGATATAACCAAGGCAAAGCCCGACGAGCCCCCCGTCACTGAATCAGTAACGAGTAAGCGAGATCGGCCGCTATGGCGGGCGTGCTTTGTAGAGGGGCAATTCATCGTAGCGAGATGGTGGTATTAAAAAAGGGGGACCGGCAGAGGGTATTCACAGAAAAAATTAAGTACCGAGTCATGGAATCTAGGCAACATTCATTGAACGTAAAATGTCAGCCACAGTTAACCTATTAAACCGCACGAATAAAGCAACGCATTATCCTCAGAGAGCCCTTGTTACAATAAACAAGTTGCCTTAGGCGCGCGACACCAAATGATCTATATAAATCCCAAACCTGACTCTAAATAAAATGTCTACATATCGTAATCTAACTGATTCTGGAATTTTAAGCGACGGCAGCATTCCCTGTGCTGCGAGCCTCAACGCTCGCCTACAAAGTGAGCACAGTCATTGGGTGCTCCCCGCCGGCACATATACTCTAGAAGAGGCGCTCAAAGTTCCCTCCGGCACGCACCTAAAGCTTGATCCGAAGGCCGTGCTACGACTCGCCGATGGAGCTGCGACACGCAACGAGCACTACTTGATCCGCAATGCTGATCTACAAGGCGGCAACACAGACATTCATATAGAAGGGGGCACATTTGATGGGAACCAAAACGGGAACCCTCGCCCCGAAGGCTTATTAGACGCTGGTTACAGCGGCGCGAGCTTACACTTCGAGAATGTAAGCGATTTCTCTTTAAAGAACATCACCTTCACGAACTCTGAAGCCTATTACGCACGTTTCACTAAGGTTCGTAATTTTCACATCGAGCAGATACGTTTCGACTCCGACAGAGTGCGCCCGAACAACGACGGCATTCACCTCGGAGGCAATTGCCGCGACGGCGTTATACGAGATATACGAGCATTGCGCCCGGCGGTCACCGGCGACGACATGGTCGCGCTGAACGCTGACGACGCACTGCAGCGCACAGAAGTGCACGGAATGACCAATGGACCGATCGAGAATATTCTAATCGAAGACATTCATGCCGAAAGCTGTCACACCTTCGTGCGCATTTTGAGTGTGACCTCTCCCATCCGTAATATTCGTATTCGTGGCCTCCATGGCGGCTGTATGAATTGCGCCATCAATGCCGACGGTGCGCGTCGCTGCCGGGTGCCGGTCTTCGACGAAGCCAACCCACCCTTCGCCGACGGTGTGGGCATCTTGGAGGACATTCACATCTCCGATCTTTTCGTATGGAAAACCAGCCAAACACGACACGCCTTGATCGACATCCATGAGCGCTGCTGGAACGTAAAGATAGACAATTTTCAGCGTCAACGCGAACACGACCAATCACCGGATTCTCCAAGCTTACGCTTCAATCACTTTATCCTGCCTAGCGCGCAACTGGACGAGCAAACCATCCCTGGGCAAGACCTACTCGACCCGAATCCTCCCTTTGAATCTTTCGTCGATCAATTTGACTCCTTGGTGGTGAATCAGACCAAGTCCTAAAAAACTGCTAGCCGCCGCAAGCGGCGACGCCACATAGCAACGAGTCCAACAACAGAGGTCTACTTCGGTGGCGTCTGCGCTTGCGCAGGCCCATCACCGCTGCACCACCAGGAGAAATCATTGACTAAGCATAGATAAGCGAACGAAGGCGCTATCTTGCGTCTTAGGTGCCGTCCACGTTTGATAATACTCGCCAAGCGCAGCGTCAAAAGCCTCGCCAGTCACACCTTCGGTGCTCCAGTCCAAATCCGAGGCCAAGGACGCGACATGCTTGAGCTGATACACAATTTCAGCAGCAGCTTTCTGATAGCCCAAGCGAAACTGCACGCCGCCTTCTCCAGTGACGTCAATGAGTTGTCGAACCGCGTTGTGGGCATCCCCCGTCAGCGGATCAGTGCCTAAGGCACGCTCTGCGGCGTTGCTCAAGCCATCATGATCGGGATCGCCCTCGGAGTCGCGCAGCTCGACTGGTGTTTCTCCCCAGTCGTAGCTCTCGCTCCAGTTTGAGTAATAGCCGTCCGTTAACGTAAGGAAGCTTTTAGCCAGACGTTCACCGAAGATGAGCACACTGGGCGCATCGTAGTGCGAGCCATCAAAGCGACTGAGATCACTGGCATTCACCCAATCGGCATGACTGTCGGCCTCGGCCACGCTCATCTGCGCCGCTTGTATCAGATCGCGGTACGCATCGCCATCTTTCTCAGAAGTGCGGGCAATGATTACAGGCAGCTCAGGGATCCCCAAATCCGCACGTAGGCGTGCGATAAAATCGGTCAAATTGGATTCATAAACTGCTGTTCGCGCTTCAGTCGCATCACTGGCTCCCTGCGCCCAAAAGAGCCCTTTCAGCGTATAGCTGTGCCCGGCATTGGTCAAAAGACTGGTCGCCTCATCGATCTGACGCAGCAGCTCACTGTAGAGTAAGTGCCCACTGGAGGCGTTCGGGTCCCAATCTTCATCTAGGTTGGTGCCCCCTCGTGTGAATTTAATAATTGCTGGATTGCTTTCATTGAATTCCACAAGCGTACGACCAATCCCGATCTCCGGACCAAACACATCGTTGGAAGTCGGCCCCAACTCAGTGTATCCATTGGATTGCTTAATATTAGAAAAAGAGCCAGTCGTATCTGTATCGTAATAGTAAAGCACGGAGGCATCCGCTTCACTCGCCGGAACATTCCCGGCAAAATTCGCACGACCACTGGCATTCGACTGTCCAGATAAGATATACAGATTATAGTGAGTCGGCTCTGCAACATTCTCATAGAGCTTGATGTTCTTAAAGGTCACATCAATCGATGCGTTGGCATCGTCGTCCGCGGTGAACACCAAATAGTTGGTGGTGCCGGTAAAGTAATTCCCAATCGGGATCTGATAAGTCATACTAGCCGCTCCCGCTACATAACGTGGCGAATAATTCCAACCGGCTGCGGCACTGGCACCTTCAGAGCCGCCGACGACAAAAATCCGTGGCGCATTATTAACCGTCAGGTCCTCATCCAGACCAATGGAAACCAACTCACCGGTATCCGGCCCCTCGATCTCAAACTCGAGAACCGTATGAGCTGTGACCGTGTAGGGAAAGGTCAGCGCTTTCCAAGTGTTACCGGTGAAGTGAAGTTCCAAGCCGTTTGGAGAAACCTCTGCGCCACCGACATTGTCCTGATCGGTATGATAGGATACGATCGATCGATCCGACAGGTCGATCGGATCAACTGAGCTCACATTGTAGGCCGTGGACTCACTGGTGCTTCGACCGGCTTCGTCCCCCGCAGGCAAAACAAAGTATAAATTGCGTGTCGTCGCATCAGGTGCCTCCAACAAAACGAGCAAGCTACCCAACTCCTGGGTCGGGTCCGACACGGTCACCTCAGCAGGCTCAACCGATTCATCCAGCATCAACAAGCAGGGGTGATCCACCTCCAGAGTATAACCATTCGGCGTCGTGAAGGATCCCGCCGAGTGAAAAACGAACTGCGTCAGCTCACGTCCCGAATGTCGCACTGCTTGGAGATCCGATGTGTTTGCAAGTATTTCAATCGGGTCCGCGCCACGCCAGCTGTCGAACTCCGGCTTGGTGACCGCGGGCACGACCACGCAGGCATAGCTCTCATCCACCGGCGCAAGTCCATGATCAAACCAGAGCGAGAAGACATCATCCGTGATCGTAGTGGCAGGCAAACTGTCATTAATCTCATACCAGCTGCCGGATTGTGACTTGGCAGCCACCGTGACGTCCCCGCCGGATGGAAGTAAATAGCCCACCCCATCGTGGTGAACCCATTCCAGGTCTGCAGGCGTAAACTCGCCAGTGCCAAGCACGCTTTCCCCCGCAGCGGTGCCAACACTGACATCCCCATCCAGAAAGACCTGATTCACGGTAGTATTCACATCTATACTACCATTGCCACCATTGACCCCGGCACCAAGCATTACATAGGCATCGTCGAAGTAGAACCAGCTCTTCTTCGCGGCCACGCTGTCGTAGCTATGGTCGTATCCCATGGCCCCTACGCTGCCGTTACTGATACCGCCGGCAAATTTCTGTGTGCCAAGATTGCCCGAGGGAGGCACTGCCGGGTCGCGGTGCAGCGTCGTAGTTCCAGGGACGCGCCCCCAATCCCATATCGGGAAGATTTCCAAATACTCCTCCGCATCCTGCATCAGGAAGGTCCCGCCCACGGAAAGGAACTGTCCTTGGCGTCCGTCACCATTGAGGTATTCGGTGCCTTCATTGTGATAACTCCAGAGCTTTGTAGACACTTGATAGCCCTCGCCAGCCTGCACCATAAAGTCCGTCTTCCAAAATTCACGATTCCCAGAAACCTGGCTATCTGCACCATTCACCATGTGCTGGTAAAAGGCTTCGATCTCACTCGCCCGAGGCAATGGGCTGCTCAAGTCGCGAAGATACTCCAAACCATAGACGATCGGATCATGGTAGCGGAGTGTCACGTAGTCATAATTATCATGCGAGATCTTACGATTGGTGATATTGGGATCGAGCACACCATAACGGTTCATCCATTGATGCCCTTCCAGAACATAGTCCTGAACCAGCGCACTCTGCTCTGCTGAAAACTCGAAGGACAAGCCTTCTGTCATCGCTAACCAGAAAGCCATGTCCGTGACATAGTGCGCACCGTAGAAACCATTATACAGCGCAGCACCGTGCTGATAAAACGAGTAATCAATACGCACGCCCTCCTTCGCATTATTATTAGTCACCGATGTGCGCCCCAGCCCAGTCTTATAAGTGGCCTGTACTTTGATGCGATTCAATTGAGCTTCAAGCGCGGACAAATCATTGTTCAAAATCTCAAGGTAGATACGACTAAAGGAAGTATAAATCGTGTTCTGCGACGACCAATACGAATCCGAACGCAGCGCCTTCAACTCGGCCAACCTCGCGCTGCCGGCGGCTAAGACTTCCGACGACAAATCATCATGACAGATCATAAGAATGGAGCCGAGTTGCTGTGCCGTATTCACCTCTTGGTGCCACCAGTTGGAGGAATAGATGTTCGAATCGGACAGCCAATAGTCTAAGCCGTCTTCAATAACCGTCAGAGCCCTGCTATCCTGATACAGGCTGTGCCCCGTCCTATAATACGCGGCCCCGATCGCCCGCAGACGACGGAGGTGAAAAATCGGCGTCCAAAGCGAGGCATCTCGGTCATAATAATTAATGTCCGACCAGGAGCCGTAGTCACCCTCCCCCTCATTCTCCAAAAAGGTATCTAAAAAGGTTTCCGCCTCTGTTACATCGGTCTTAGCCACGAAGTCGTCGTGGATGCGCTGACGTAAGGTATCGATTTCAGTGGCCAACAGTGCAGCCGATGATAATGCGAAAAGAAATAGGATACGGAATAATTGACTCATATATGTCCGAAATTAGGCACGAATAAAGAGACGAGGGGCCTCTACAAGAGACCCCTCAGGTGAAATGATAAACTATAGCGGTCGAAACTTACGTACTTAGCTGCGTCGACGAAGCATAACCGATAAGAGCCCTAGGCAACCTGCAAACAAGGCAAAAGAGGTCGGCTCAGGGATGACAGACAACTGACCAGAGCTCGCTGCAAAATTATAAATATCCCCATTGCCATTTCCATTATTAGCACCGATCGGGTTTTGAACTTTCAAAATAAATCCGACATCATTTGTAGACGCTTGAACAATTGAAGTCACATCAAACTGAATGGTGTCTCCGCCACTTAATCCTACCATATCAATAGTGCCTAAGAGGTTGGTGCTGTTCTCGTAATCGCTTGCAGTCAAACTATCAGGCGTGTTCAACGAGAAGAAATCCAAGGTCGGAAAAACCGTCTGAGCCGCAGCGGAGAATGAATTAAGCTCGACCGAAAAGATTATACTCGAGGCTGCATCGATCTCTGTAGTGAAGCTTGAAATATCAAAAGTCCAAGCTGTCGCAAAGACACGATCATTATCACTAGAATCACCAACTAAGCGTTGATCGCCACTGCCCCTGAGATCATCACCAGTATTATTCTGGGATGCATCATCAATTCTACGGTCTAAAACATCATCAATCAAAACCTCAGCCGATACAGAGCTAAGCGCAAAAGAGAGTATAGATAAGGAAGAAACAATTTTATAAGGAATCATATTTTATTAGGTTAATTATACTACTGACGGAAAATCTGTGAGTGTATGCGTCAAATGAAGTATCCAAACGTAAAACGCAGTATACTAGCGACGACGCATGATGACTGAAAGCAAGCCAAGACAACCCGCGACCAAGGCAAAGGATGAAGGTTCAGGAACAGAAACCAAAAGATCACCGGAACCAAGTTGGGAATTTGAATAACGCACTGCATCGATTGGCCCAGTGTAATTCACGCCCGATACGGTGCCGCCAAGAACGGATGCATTGGCAATATCCCCAATGGTAAATTCCGTGCCTGAATCGTAGATGCTGGTTCCACTGTGTGTCGCGCTTACACTCAACAAGGAATTTCCAGCGGTGGTAATATCCTGCAGATAAAAGGTGATGCCACTGGCGGAGGTATCACTAATATCTACTGAAAGGGCAGCGTAGTAATAATTCCCTGACGTCATGTTAAGTGTGTCATTAGAGACGTTATCGGAATAAATATCATGTCGCCCATCATCGCCGCCATCAGTACTGTAAGCGAACCAAAGGCCATTCTCCGAGGCACGTGTCCCGAAGAGCCAACCGATCCCAGTTCCATCTGTCGACGCATTCACACTATTAAAAGTAGAGGCAAGCACGTCACTCCCTCCCTGATACTGGAAGACGGCTTCGATGGTGAAGGCATCGGCAGTAAACGCATTCGAGCTATTGTCTACGTAAAGCACTTTATTGTTATCATTGGCATCGCTGCCTCCGAAGCTGATATTGCTGAATGGGGTGGCGATACTGCTGTTGGTACCCACCGAAGTCAGCGCACCGGCAGAGCCACCAGTGCTCGCAAGCGAGCCGGCTTCAAAGTCATAATAGACAACCGTTTCCGCAGACACAACCGCAGTAACAAGAGAACTAACAAGTAGATAGGGGGCAATTTTAGGATATGTCATAATTTAAAGAGTGATAAAAAAATCTGCATTCGCAAGCGCTCGCTAGCGTTACACGTAACCCATTCTGCACAAAATAAGAGTTGAATAGATTCAACCCGCAGTACGTTTAAGTATTGGATTCGATCACATTAAATCATGCACTCTAGGTGCCACAAAACTCACACCCCCAACCCTGAATAGATTTGATTAAGAAGACGCGCACACTCACACTGCGGTTCCTGATAAACAGCTTACTTTTAATAGTTGGCTGCTTCAGCACACATGCCGCAGAATATTACATGACGGTCGAAGGCACTGGCGAAAAGGATGGCAGCAACTGGGAGAATGCCCTAGCAAGCAAGGGACTCTTCTCTGTGCTCAACGAAACTTTACAAGCTGGAGACACTCTGTATCTAGGTGGCCCTGAATCGGCTGAAGCGCAGCACTATGGCGATCTGCGCGGCAGTATCAGTAGCAGTGGCACCAAAGAGGCGCGTAAAGCCTTGATCGGTGTGGATCGCGGCTTTGGCGTGCCCAAGTTTGTGGGCAAACAAAAAGTACGCAGCTACGCGACCTTCCGACTGACCGAAGGCAGTAGCTATTGGACTATCAAAAACCTGCGCATCGAACACCGCGAATATGGACTCACCACAGATGAAACCGAACATAAAGAGCTCTTAATCGAAGGCATCTCGGTGTATAGTACCCGCGCTTCGGGCTTCGTCTTCGCCAATTGCGACGACAGCATTATCCGCAACTGCCAGTCCGAACGCTACTCCGAGATTGGCTTCCAATTCAGCCATTCCTGCGATCGCATTCAAATCATCGACTGCCTGGCAGACTGTACGGGGACCCGTGACAAAGATGATCCGGGACACTGGAAAGGTCTCTCCGACCCTGTCGGATTCGACTTTCACTCCAAGCGTAGCGATGCCGCACCCAATACCGACATTCTCATGAAGAACTGCATCGCACTAAACAACCGTGAAACCAAGGGTAAATACCCGCAAGGCGACGGTATTAAATTTGAGCGTAAGAATATCGGCATTACACTCGACGGTTGCCTCACCAGCCGCAACCGCGATGCGGGCTACGACCTAAAAGGAGACAATCAAATCCTAAAGAACTGCAAAGCGATCTCCAATAGTCGCTACGGCTTTAAGCTCTGGTATGATGGCGTGCTGACCAATTGCGTGTCGGTCGGCCATGGCAGCCGCGAGTTTATGCTACCGGCTACAGGCGATGGCGAACGTACCATCACCGCGCGCAACTGCACCTTCCACGGCACCGAAAAAACTGATTTCATCGTGGGCTTTGAGTCAAAGGGCACTACAGCTGTGCTGGAAGACTGCATCCTTTCTTTCGCGACCGACAAGAAGACATTTAAGGCGGGACACGGCAAACTCGTCCTCAACGAGTCGGTCACACTCAAGAACGCCGCCGATCCGGAGAACCCACCGCTCTATGTCGACCCAACGCTTCCTTGGTATGGACAAGCCAACAACTTCGACAACCGCACTTTCGGTCAGGCTAAAGGTTACAGTAGCCGCAGGGTCATCGATTAGGACTCAAGCTCAACCGTCTTCCCGTTAAACGACGCACGCCAGCCCCGCATCTCGAGTGCAACCGTGCGTTCCGTCACTTCCCGTTCTCCCCGAAGCACAGGGGACAGGTCCTCCCCAGGAAATCCCGGCCCGACATCAAAGCCCACTAATCCACAAAACGTAGGCAACAAATCAACTGTCGACAGCGGCATATCTAGTGAACGCCCTTGCGTCACCCCCGGCCCCATAGCGAGAAAGGGCACCCGGATACTTTCCTCTTGGGGGTTGCCCTTCCCCCGACAGTTTTGATCTGGCTGGCGGCAGCTCCCCACCCAATCGCCGTGATCCGAGGTATAGATGACCAAGGTATTGTCCAGCTCCCCTCGCCTTTCCAGCTCGTTCAAAATTCGGCTGTTCAGATCGTCCAAGGCCGCAATCTGAGCGTAGTATTCGCGCAGCTGATACTGAATCAATCGATGATTGTCGGCATGCACATTATCTGGAACGCTCAAGGCCTCCGGATCAAACATATCCAAATAACGCTGCGGCACGACATCGGTGACCAAGTGCTGCGGAAAACTCTGCACATACCACCAGGGGGTTTCAAAATGTTGCTCTTGTAGCCCCAGTCCCAAGGCCTCGTTAATTTGCATGCTCGGCTCTCTCAGGCGATCGAGATCCTCAGTTGATATCGATGGGTTGTGAGGTGGCCCCCAATTCATCTGAGCCAGCCAGGGACCTTCCGCACTGGCATGCCAGTCGAGAAACTGTTCCACCTGCACCTCTGGTGCGAAACGGCCTCGATGGGGATGCATTCGGACTCCATCTGCATCAAATTCCGGTAGGTCGTAATCCTCGTGTCCGTTCTGCCAGCCCTTCCAGTGCTCCCAGCCCAGCCGCCAATCCGGTGGTGTGTAGATCGAACCGTTCATCGGCTCGTGCCAGTGGCACTTACCAAAGTAGGCAGTCGAGTATCCCTGATCGCGAAATAGCTGGGGCAAAGTCGGCAAGTCCCGCCGGATCGTATCCTGATTTCCCCAAACACCATTGACCGATCCGGGTTGCCCAGTCTGTAGACAGGCGCGGTAGGGAGCGCATAACGGATGCGTGGAGACACACTGAGCAACCGAAACCCCAGTCCCGGCCATGCGGTCTAAAGCGGGAGTCCGCACTTCGGGATTACCCCCATATCCGGTGGCAGAGACGCGGTGCTGGTCAGCGAGCAATATAAGGAGATTAGGCTTCATAATATTGATGAGATAAGGAATCGTATTAAAAAAACTCGCAGAGGCTTACGGTGTCAGCACCCGTAGACTCGAACCGCGCACGAACGGACTCTCGACTTGAACAGCCTTTGCCACAGATGGGATACCACGCTCATTTCTATAGAGCTGAGCGGTCACTAAATCGATCCCCACCGCGCCCACCGTTTCAGGCACGAAATCAATGCGCGCATCCTCTTCGGCTGCCGAATTCTCAATCGCGACATAACCTACGTCGGCAGGCACTTCACCCAACACTGTGGCAACCGAAGCTTTAAACAGATGATAACTTGAAATGACCACATCAGGCTGAACGTCACGCAGCCAAGCTTCCACCTGACTGCGTTCCGTCAATGCATCATCGCATAAATATACATACGGCTGCGATAGCCCCCAAAGTTGCCGGGACAGATGCTCAAAAATCGCCCAACGTTGTGAATGCTGATTGCGTTCATTCCGCCTCCCGAAAATAGCAGCGGGTCGCTGATATCCCATCGCTTTAAGCTCACTCAACATATTGAATGTATCTTGATAGGCAGCTGCGGCGGCATGGTGCACACGGGGGTGCGCCAAGTTGTGCCCCAAGGCAGCAACCGCAAAATACTCCCAATCCATCTGAATCGATAGATTCGGATCGGACGGCGGCGCAATCAATACCCCTTGGATCCCTCGGCTCAGTAAAATTCGCTGCAAGATGGCTTCATTCAAATCCGCTTCTGCCAAACAAAATTCTTGGAGCGCAAAACCACAGGCCTCCGCCCGTTCAGAAGCTCCCTTGTAAAATAACTGCCTAATATTTTCAGAACAACTGCGCAGGTGATGGCAGGTCGTCAAGTAGGCCAAAGTTGTCACATCGCTTCGCCGCCCGTTGTTCCGGTCGGCGGTCAACGCCGCCACCAACGGATTCGGCCGATAGCCCATTTCTTCCGCCATCGCCTTAACCCGCGCCCGCGTCGCTTCGGATATGGAAGGATGATTACGTAATGCCAACGATACCGCATTCGCAGAAATACCTAATTTGGCAGCTAGAGTCCGTTGAGTTACCCTCATTACTTTACAATAAAAGTATAAACTATTTTGCGATGTCGAGAGGAATCTACAGTTTTAATGAGTATCAGTTAAACCATCAAAACCCACTCCTTATAAAGTTATGAAAAAATTAGCTCCTTTACTCCTACTCTGTGTCAGCGCTCAACTCAGCGCCCAAACCATCTTCATTGACTTCGGTAAAACCGGGCAGGAAACAAGCGGCAACTGGAACAATTTTGCACAATTGGATACATATCGTTTCGGCTCCCCCCCGAATACAATGCTGACGGATATGATCGACTCAACCGGAGCCAACACTGGTGTCGATTTAGTCTATCTAAGCGAGAGCAGTGGTATCAATGTATCATCCGGTATCGGTGGCGCCGACAACAGTGTAGCAACCTCAACTGGATATGCGACCTCCGCTACCCGCGATACCATGTTCTTAAATCGGGGCGAGAACAATTCTATCTCGGTCACCTTTGAATTAAGAGATTTGGAGGCCAATGGATTCTATGACCTTTCTTTCTTTGCCAGTGTGCCCACGGATGACCGCTCAAATACCACTTGGGCGGTCGGCAGTGACTCTGTCTCTTTGAATCCTGGAAACTATACAGGCGACACCGTAACTTTGAGCAGTGTGCAGGCCGATGCCAGTGGCACCCTACAAATTGTTTGGTCCAACAATCCAGACGGCGGCTCCGTCAATGACTCCGCGCACTGGAACACCCTAGAGGTCATCTCGGTGCCGGAACCTACGGCCTTCGCACTACTCACAGGCGCAGCCGGCATGCTGCTAGCCTTGAACCGTCGGCCGACGCGTCGATAAGCACAGGCAACACGTCATGCTTAACGCTTTTTCCCAATGCCATGCTTGGATTCTCCAAGCTGGCATTTTTTTTGCCCTTCAGCTTCGGCAATGCCACCGATAATGAGATCTACGTCAATCACCCGACTGAGTGCCGTCACTCTGCTGTGCCTACTCTTAAAACTAACAGCGCTGGCTGAAACGCCCAACGTGGTGTTGATCGTTTCAGACGACTTAAACGGAAACATGGGCGCCTTCGGGCACCCTTTAGTGCAAACGCCACAACTCGACAGCTTAGCGGCTCAGAGTTTGCGATTTGAGCGCGCCTATTGCCAATGGCCGGTCTGCGGACCGTCGCGCGCGAGTTTTCTCACAGGCCTATACCCAGATCAGAATGGGGTCAAAGACCTCAAAACTTCCGTCAGAGACATTCTACCACAAGTGGTCACGCTGCCGCAGTATTTCAAGAATCACGGCTATCAATCCGCGCGCGTGGGTAAGCTCTACCATATGAATAACCCCAACGGCATTGGGCAACATGGTGAAGATGACGCGCAATCCTGGGACGAACGATTCAATCCGGCGGGTGTCGATAACAGCAGCGAAGTGCGCAACGAGATTAAGATTTTAAACCGGAATGGCAGCGCGTGGCAGAGCGGTGGATGGACTAGCACGGCTGCTCGCTTGAGCTATCTCGCAGCCGAGGGCACGACTTCAGACGGCGTGGACAAGGGCGACCCGCTAACCCACACCGACGGGATGGTGGCGACGAAGGCCATCTCCCTGATCGACGATTACACGCAGAACGCGCAGCCCTTCTTCCTCGCAGTGGGCTTTTTCAAACCGCACACTCCCTTCGTCGCACCCAAGTCATTTTTCGATCTCTACGATCCGGATGACATCGTCGTGCCCACAGTGCCCGCCGACTATTTTTCGACGCTGCCGGCCGCAGCCGTCGCCACGCTGCGTGAACGAAGTTATGAAAACGGACTGGATGCGACGCTCGCCCGCCAGACGATCCACGCCTACTATGCGACCATTTCGTTCATGGACGCACAAGTGGGGCGTGTGCTGGCCGCTCTCGACGATCCAAACGGTGACGGCGATCATAGCGATAGCATACGGGATAATACCATCGTAGTGTTTCTATCCGACCATGGCTATCATATGGGCGAGCACGATAAGTATCAGAAAACCACCCTCTTTGAAGATGCCACCCGCGCGCCGCTCATGATCTCTGCGCCGGGCATGGCCACCGCGGGGCAGTCCACTCAATCCCTGGCGGAATTTGTCGATCTCTACAAAACGCTGGCCGAGCTTGCCGGACTACCCGAACCGGAAAACGCCTCGGGCATCAGTCTGAACCCCATCTTAAATGACGCCACCAGCGAGCTCCGCGACAGTGCGCTCACTCAGCAAGACGACAATTACACCCTGCGCACCGAACGTTATCGCTACACCCGGTGGCAGGGCGGCGCTGCAGACAATATCGAGCTCTACGACCACGATTCGGATCCCCAGGAGCTCACCAACCTGGCCCATTCTGATCCAACTGGTCACGCAACGCTCATTGCTGAGCTCGATGCCGCGCTGACACAACGCATTGCGGAGGCGCAAGCCACCACACATATCAACCTGTTTCCAGGCACCGTAGGCAGTCGCGCCTATGGCGGCATCCCCCATCAAATCCCCGGGCGCATCGAAGCCGAGAATTACGACGAAGGTGGCGAGTTGACCGCCTATCACGATGTCAGCTCCAGAAATAACCTTTCCGCGACGGATTATCGCGATGACGATGTGGATATCGCCCTTTGCAGCGATACAGGCGGCGGCTACAATATCGGAGGTTTTGATGGCGGAGAGTGGCTCGCCTACAGCGTGGATGTCACGGCCGGTGTCTATGACCTGCACTTTCGGCTGGCCTCCAACAATACCGGCAATCTGGCCAGCATCGAAGCCTATCTGGAGGGGCAATTGCTCGGAAAAGTCGTCGCCCCCGCCACGGGTGGTTGGCAGAACTGGCAGACAGTCACACTTCCGGATGTCGAGGTGCAACCCGGCGGACCGGGGCGCAAGCTTGTGCTGCGCTGCAGCGGCAGTGGTGAGAAGTTTAATCTCAACTGGGTGGAATTCGCGCTCCAAAGCACTCGCTTCGACTTATGGCAGACGCAGTTTGATAACTGGGTATCGGCCTCCCCGGCTCCCAATGAGGATGACGATGGCGACTCCAGTTCCAACGGCATCGAATATGCATTTAATAGCGATCCCACCTCCCCGCAATCGGCCCCTCTCTTAGAGCTTCAAGTCGTCACATCCCCTAGCGCTGGCCAAATAAGCTTCAAACGCCAAAAATACGATACCAGCTTGAGCTACACCCCAAAGTGGTCGGTCAACCTGAACCAATGGCATACCACCGGATTCAGCGTAGAATCAGTCACTGATCTTGGAACGATCGAAGAAGTCTGCTATCAAAAGCAAAGCGAGATCGGGCATGATCAACTTTTTTTGAAAATCGAAGTTTCCGGACTGTAAGGTCCTTCAACGGATAAGCATCAATTTTTTTTCAATAGCCATTCGCCGATCGCCCACCCTCCGGAAGGATACCGCATCTTCGAAACACTTCTGGTCGAGGATGTCGGATTGGCTCATCATGCAATCCCCCTCAAAGCGGAGACTCTCACGCTTTCCGGGAATGGTGCCGATCCACTCACATGTGCACAACTGCTGAGGATGGATAAGATTCCAAGTAAAGACAGTCACTGGATGGCAGGAAATCCACATTCCTCTCAGCCAACTGAAAGCAAGCGCGACGGAACCCAACTTTGAAAACTTCGCCGGGTTCTACATCCGCGCCAACGCTTCGATACGCGCCATTTTTACAACTCCTCCGATGGTCCGCCGTCAGAGGAGTTTTTTTGCCTCTGTCATGGCGCTGGCCATTCTGCGGCAACGACGGCACGTTGTTCCCGCATTGCCTTCTTGCCCGACACCCGCCATCTTCCGTAATACCCACCTCGCCCCCTGCCCCGGTTTAGTCGATGTCCGAGACAGCTCGCCTTTCTAAGTTCGTTTCGAGAATTAAGCCCATGCCATTTGTCCGACACATCCTCATCCTACTCCTGCTGATCCTGGCAACAAAAGCCTCCGGAAGTGACTTGTTTGTCTCACCGGACGGAAATGACAGCAACCCCGGCACCCGTCAGCAACCGCTGGCTTCACTCGCGGGAGCCCGCGACGCCGTGCGCAAACAAGTGGCCGCCGGTGGCGATTCCGACCTGAATGTCCATATACGCGGGGGCACATATCTCCTCACCGAACCGGTTGTGTTCACTGCCTCAGACTCCGCACCCGAGGGGCGGCGCATCACCTATCGGGCCGCCCCCGGCGAACGCCCGATATTCAGTGGCGGACGCAGGATTCAGGGCTTCAAAGTTCGCGCCGACGGCAGCTGGGAAATGAAGCTTCCCCGAGTCGCCGATGGCAGCTGGCAGTTCGAGCAACTCTTCGTCAACGGCAAACGAGCCACCCGCGCCCGCACCCCCAATGAGGGCGACTACCACTATTTCCACGGGGTCAATGAGTTGGTGCTCGAAGCGGGTGCCCCACGGGCAAAGCGCGCCCGCCAGGAAGTGAGACTTGCCCCCGATGTCTTTGCCCAACTCCCGCCCGCGTCGGATCCAGACTTTCAGGATATCATCCTGACAGTTTATCACAAATGGGATATCAGTCGTAAACCTCTGGTCGGCGCAGACCCCGAAGCTCATACAATCCATACTTCCGGCCACGGCATGAAGCCCTGGAATCCGTGGAAGCCCGGCACCCGATATCATCTGGAAAACCTGCCGTCGGCACTGGATACCCCCGGCGAATGGTTCCTCTCCCGCGAAGGCATCTTACGCTACCGCCCACGCGCCGGCGAGCACCCGGACACCGCGGAGGTCATTGCCCCCGCGGTCGAGGAACTGCTCGTCCTCAAAGGCAGCCCGAAGGGACCAACCGGTGATGCCGGAAACGGAACGCACCACGACCGGGCAAATCACGGTCGACAACTGTATCCTCCATCAGGGCGGACGCACCTTCCCCTAGGCCGTCGGCATCTGGATCGGACACAGTGCCGACAATCGGATCACCCACAACGCGATATCGGACTTCTATGTCGCCTGGCGCGATAACGCCGATCCCTATCATACCGGCCCCCACCCCGCTCAGAAGCGCCCTGAATGCGGCACAAATCAATCGCCACGGATTGATACCGTGGCGTGCTCGCTCGCGAGCGCCTCAGCGACAAGCGACGACAACTCGACATTGAGCCCTCCCGACGAGCGGATATTAGCCCCTTTGAGCAGTCACCACATATTGAAGAGGCATCGTTTCACAAAAAACAAGAACGCTCGCTTCACACGAATTATCGACGCACCAACGCCAAGAGTCAGGTCGCGCACCGTGGTCGAATACGAATTACACCCAAGGAAGGGGCAATAAAGTTGAATAGCTTCAATCACAAACCCACTGCCTCTTTCTAATTTTTGATCAATGTATAATTTTTCCACCAAGCTGATTCCGCTTATAAATTGTAACAATGAGTCAGCTCTACTAAAGCATTCCTACAATTTCCAACAGACACACCGCCCCCATCTATTATGAAACGAGCACATACCCTGACCGCAGCATGCCTCTCTGCTTTAACTATTACTCAAGCGTCCGCATCGATCACGTTGAGCGCCTCTGACGATAATTTTGTGTATTCCAGCTCCAGCTCCACCAATTACAATTCGGAGTCCACGCAAATTTACGTTAAAAACGCTTCCACAGATCGTATTGGATTTATCAAATTCGACCTCTCTTCGGTAATTGCTAGCTTAAACACAAGTGAAGACGCCACACTCGACTTGACATTTAAGAACGCTTCCAGCGCAGGCTCAGGTGACACAGCAAACTTCACAATTTCCGCGTTAACCAATACAGGTGCATCGAACACAAACTGGACGGAAGGAAGCGTCACCTATTCTACACGTCCGGATGGCACTTTCACCTCAGTAGGGACATACAGTTGGTCGTACAACGCCAGCAATGTTCCCGTATCGATCACATTCTCCGATATCGCTGATTATATTCAAACCGATAACACGATCACATTTAGGATCTTTGGAACCCAAACTGACACGAGCAATAACTTCTACTGGCACTCCAGTGAAGCCGAGACGGCTGCTTATCAGCCATCCTTAACCGTCATCCCGGAACCCTCCGCCGCAGCAATACTGCTTAGCCTAGCAGTGCTTGGTATCGTTGGCAGCCGTCGAAGCCATAAATAGTTTTTCCAAAAATAACACCATACGATTCACTCACATCCCTACACTACTATGAGCCACCCACACCGACATACCTATCCTATCCTAGCCTGCATAGCATCTTTATTCCTTGTGTCTACAGCTGCAGGGCAAAGCACCATCGTCGCAAGCCAAGATAACTTTGTGACTGGTGGCAGCGACAATCGCGATGACGTTCAAGGGAGCAGTGGCACATCAGGTGAAATTTTACTGAAACGCGCCTCCTCGACAAGTGGTAGCCGCAAGGCCTACTTTCAGTTCGATGTATCCAGCCTTACACTCAACGCTACCGACACGGCGACGTTCACAGTTAACTTGGTCGGAACTAGCTCAAGCACAGCAAATTTCACCTTTGCCGCCTACGCCTTGAACACCGGTTTCACTCCCGGCACTGGCAAGTTAGGCACGAACTGGACGGAAAGCGCCATCACCTGGAACAACGCACCGGCGAACAACACCGGCGATCGATCTGCCGTGACAAGTGACGCCACCCAGATCGGCTCCAGCGTCGCTTTAACAGGGGTCACCACGACTACCACCGGCGAGTTCGAGTTCGACCTCGGCTTGCTCAGCAATTATATACAGGCAGACGACACGGTGACGATTATCATGACGATGCAAAGTCAATCTAATACCAGCCCCATACTTAAATTCGCTTCGAGTGAGAACGCCACAAGCTCCTTGCATCCCTCACTTAGTATTGTCCCCGAGCCCGCCGCAGCAAGCATCCTATTGGGGCTGTCGACACTGGCCTTTGTAGGTCTTCGCCGACGCCGCTAATCGCAAGTATCCTCATTTCAACCGAATCCCTCGAAGCGTAAAGCTTTGGGGGATTTTTTGTCCCCTGCAAACAGTGTATGCCCCAATCATACCATCCCGTAAAGTCACCGGCGCATACCGCTCCTTTCTCGCTGCAGCTCGCGTTTACCCATGAATAGAATTCCCCTGCCACGTGGACGATGAAAAAAGCAAACTTCTGATCTCAGTATCAGATGCCGGAGATCCCTTCGCGCTCGGAACGGACAATCAGTATCTGATCTACCGAGACGCGGCCACAGGTAGCGGCGAAGGTGCTGTCGTCGGCATCATGAATGGCGTAGGCGCTCTCGACATTATCGGCAACGAATCCGGATCGACACCAATCCTCACTGGGTGACCTACAAGCCGTTCACTCAGTTTCTCGACACGACCGCCCCGGGCTGGAAGGAGCACGACTACCTCCCAGCGACCGCATCGGCGACAACAGCGCCGGCCGCTCGACTTACGGGAAATCCACCATCGGGATCAATATCACCGGCCCGAACAATAGCGGTGAGATAGGGCTCTCTTCGTAGCGGGGTTCTTCAGACCCCGTAGCCGCAGCCAAGCAGGCGACTAAGCCAGGGGGCTGTCCGAGTCTGAAGAACCCGGCTACGTGTCCCCGCAGTTTTAATCACACCCCACGTCGGTGAAATACCCTCTCGGCACTTGCTGGTCGGGGTGGTTCTGTTCAAGCTCATGATCGACAGAAAGCGGCATAAGAATGGATCCGATTGGCTTCAATCGCTATTCATAGCCCAATATAAGTGCCCGCCACGCAATGCTTGCGTGGCGGGCACCTATATAACCCTTAACCCTAAAAAAATCTAAAATAGATCAACGTATCGATTACTCGGATACGCGGCGACGCACCGC
The DNA here is from genome assembly GCA_002729725.1 of Puniceicoccaceae bacterium. Lineage (GTDB taxonomy): Bacteria > Verrucomicrobiota > Verrucomicrobiia > Opitutales > Coraliomargaritaceae > Thalassobacterium > Thalassobacterium maritimum. The sequence goes on along the minus strand of PBYS01000010.1, from coordinate 11,566 downwards.
AATCCAAGCGAATGCCAGCAGCCCCGAAAGCAGCGCATAGACGCTCGGCTCTGGCACCACGGTAAGACTACCTGTGCCGCCATCCTCAAAGAAAGCATCGTAGGTGGTATTCAAATCGGCAAATGAGTATGTGCCCGCTGCCAGCGTGTCGCCGTCGATCTGAACGATCCCAAAAGTGTGATCCTGATCCAGAATCATAATGCCGTCCAAAGCCAATGTCTTTGTGGAGCTGGCAATGTCATAATCCACGTCGAACTTGATGCCGCTACCAATCGTCACGTCGGCATTGCCAAGTGCCCCATTGCCCGTCGCGAAGAAATCGCTGACGTTGCCCGAGTCGCTTTGGGTCACCCGCCATTCGCCACTAAATGAGTTGGAAGCGCTCGAAATCGTCAAATCGTCACTCGTTCCCAGGTTCACATTAAACACACTGCTCCCCGAAACTGAGGCGGAGATGGTAGCGTTGCGGTACGAGGACCCCGTGGCGGTATATAAAGAATCCGAAAGGAGTGTAATGGCTCCCGCGATGAATGTATTCGAGTTCGAAGGCTGGCCATGGTTGATCGTGCCGCCATCGAGAATTAGATTGTCAATCGTGTGCGTCCGGTTGGCATCGCCCGGCTTGAGCAAAAGCGAGCCACCGGACTGCAGCGTCAGGGAATTTCCATTGAAGGTGGAGCTTGAAGTCGTGGTTCTCAGGGTGAAACCCGAAACGAAATAATCGTTGGCTGCACTCGCGGATTCGCCATTACTCCAGATAGCCCCTCCACTTGTATTCGCTTCATTCCAATGGTCTCCCTGAGACACACTGCGCACTAGTGTGACGTCAGCAGCGTTCAGCATCGGAGCGGCCAGCCCACAGGCGGCCATGGCGAGTGCCGAACACTTGAAAGCAGAAGGAATTGCAGCGGAGGATTTGAGCCTAGAGTCAGGCTTTTGAGGTAGTTTCATAATTGCGAATGGGGTCGAACGATAAGTCATAGGATTGATTTAGTTGCGATGCCTCAAGGCCGTGAGGCTTGTTGTCAGCTCAAGGTGTTCGAACCGATCGGCTTAAGCCGCGCGAGTCAGGCCCTAATGAACACGGCGCCGACCGAGGGCGACCCAAGTCAGTGCGAGCATACCGGAAAGCAGCGCAAAACTGCCGGGTTCTGGTACCGCCGTGAAGGTCAGGGTCGGACGCCAGGACTCGGTGGCATTCTCGGAAGAAGCTAAAGCGAGGGAAGGTCCTGAATTAGGCTGCACACTGGCAATCGCAATTGTCGTAATGGTATTGTCGCTTTGCAAAAACACAGAGAGGTCCGGAATGACGAACTGATACTGGGTGCCGGCCGCAGTGTTGTTACTGATCGTAGCCGTCTCACTGATGAAGGTTGTCTCGCCAGGCTCCAAATCATTGATTCCGGTCCCACCAGTGTCATTCCCTGGGGCATTGTTCCATGTGATAGTGCTCTCCGTCCATGTGGGTGCCGTCGCTCCGACATCATCCAAGGCGTAAAGCGCGATTTTAAACGAAGTATCCGAAGACGAATCGCCTGCCAGCGTTAGCGTGACCGTCCCTGATTGCGAAAAATCCACATTCTGGCCTGTTAAATCAAACTTAAGCCAAGATTTGCGAATATTGTTGCTGGCACGCTTAAGGACAAGATTGCCATCGGCATTTTGCACCGTGCTGGAGGCACTATTTAAAACGTAATTATCATCCGCGGCCACAATGCTGGCCGCGTGGGCAGATTGAAAGGCGAGTATCAGAGGCAGAGCCAATGCACGCATCGATAGGAGTTTTTGTGAATTTTTCATGGGATTAAACAGGTGGTAGTTAATGCGAAGTCATAATTAGACATGGTCTGTGCATATTTCCCATCCGAGATTCATTGAATCTATTCAATTCGAGCCAACCGCGACCTGCCCGCAATTTGGGATCACCTTTGCCTCTCCCGCCACATCACGACGAAGCGCTGCGAAATCTGTGTCACAAATGACGACCGCGCCTCAAATGGCACGACTTATAGGACAAATTAAAGGTGCAACAAAGCGTGGCTCGTTGTGGCTGCTTTAGCTGCCACAATCCTCATCCTATGCCGCCTCGACTCGATGGCGACTGCATTCGACTCGCACATGCCAGGAAAGTCTCCACTACGATAAGAAGCCAAAAGTAGCGACATTCAGCGCGCCTCCGCGATCTTTGCGGGGACAGGAGTGTCCCCCCGCTCCGCGTCACGACACCTGCGGCAAGGTCTGCAACTGCGTCGGTAGGCCGGGCACCGCGATGGCCAGCGCACTGAGTCCGTCCCGGAGTTCAACCGAGATCTGGGCACGTCCGTTGCAGGCACCGACTTTGCGGCTACCGCGGGCACAGCCCTGATTATCGATCATGCGGCCATCCCCGGCGAGGGAGAAGTGATAGAAGTCCTTGGCATCGAGGCAGGGCACGCCCGCCGCGTCGACGATCTGGCAATGCACGGTGGCCACGCCATCGGCGGTATCCACGCCATCGATACGAATGGACGCGGGTGCCCCCCAGCTTTGTGTCTGATAGGACTGCGTGATCTCGTCTTCGACGGTGCCGTCCTGTGCGTAGCCAATCGCCTTGAGCGTATAGCTGCCCTCAGGCAAATCGACGCCCCAGCGCAGGTTGGCGGCGGGAAAGTTCTGGCTGTCGCGCTGACGGCGGCCCTGGCTTTTCCCATCGAGGAAGAGTTCCACCTCCGGGCAGTTGGAATAGACTTTGATGTATTTGCGCTCCCCGGGCTGGCCCCAGCGGATCGGCCAGGAATGTCCGTAGATGTGCACCATCGGTTTCGTGGCCCAATAACTTTGGAAGACATAATAGCCTTCCTTGGGCGTCATGTCCCGCTCCAACACGCCCTTTTGGTTCATATAGGGCACGGGGTTTTCCGGACGCACCGGCGTGGAGAAGTCCTTGAACGGCCACTGCGCGGCGCCCGTCAGTTCAGGCATGGTTTCCTGCTCCTTCAGGTGCCAGTCCACGAGGTCACAAAAGTAGGTCTCGGTCCAGTCGGTATCCTTGCTGGCGCGGGCTTGCCCACCTTCGAGAAAGTAGTCGCCGTCCTGTTCGTCGGCCCCCTGCCCGGCCTGAATCTCTTCGAGCCCCTTGGCGCTGTCTTCGGTATGACGTCCCGCGTGGTTATCCCCGCCCCACTCCACATGCAGCACGTGCTTGTGTTCGCGAATGGCATCGAGGGCGGCCTTCTTATACTCGGTGTAAAGCCCGCGATACCAGCCGGCCCAGATACTGGGTGAATACACATCCACGATGTCGGCGCAGAAGGCGCAGCGGCGGATGGCGGTCTTGCGGGCCGGATCGAGTGCATGCGACAGCTCATTAAGCTCGCTCATGAAGGCGCGGATGGCGTCCTGATCAAAGTCTTCGAAGTCAGCCGGCCAGTCGTTCTCATTCCCCAAGCCCCAGATGATGACGGAGGGGTGGTTGCGGTGCTGGCGGATCATATTGCGCAGCATGCGCCGACACATCTCGCGATAGCTCTCGCTCCCGAGCCCGCCACGGCACCAGGGAATTTCCTCCCAGACAAGGATGCCGAGCTCATCGCAGAGCTGCAGCACCAGTTCGGACTGCTGGTAGTGGCCCAAGCGGATAAAGTTCACGCCCATCTCTTTCATCAGGCGGAATTCTTCGCGGATCTGTGCCTCCGTCATGGCCTGAGCGACGCCGGCATGGTCTTCATGGCGGTGCGTGCCACGAAGCAAGAGGCGCTCCCCGTTTAGCTTGAAAGGGCCATGCTCCACGAATTCAAAGCTCCGGAAGGCGGTCTTGAAACGGCGCTCGCTTTCTCCCTGCGCGGTGCTCAGGTGCAGGCGCAGCTCATAGAGCGCGGGATGGTCAGGGTGCCAGAGCTCCGGCGCCTCGATCTGCCAGGTGACCAGTGAACGCTCGCCCTGCCAAATCTCGATGGCTTCTTCATGCTGCGCGACGGCCTCGCCTTTTGTATTCAAAAGTTCGAGACGTAGCTCGACTGACTCCCCCGACACAAAGCTATCCAGTGCCGCATGCACACTCAGCTCAGCCGACTCCCCTTTGAGCACGGGCTCAAGGCGGATATCCGCCCAGTCCACCGCGGGACGATAGACGAGATGCATCGGACGGTAGATGCCGCCATAGAGATTGAAGTCGCTGACGTCCGAAGGAATCGTCTCCAAATCGCGTGTATTATCACAGCGTATCGCGAGCGGGATGGGGCCGTCGCCATACTCCGCACGATAGGCCTCGCAGGCCTCGGTGATGTCGACCGTCCATTCGTCATAACCGCCACTGTGGCGGCCGACTTCCGTGGTATGAATATAGACCACGGCGCGTTGCCCCGTGCCCTCGAAGTGCAGGCCGACGCGGCCATTGGCGTAGGGCGAATCCAGCTCCAGGTGGGTGCGATACCAGCCTGCGCCTTCGTGGTAAACCGCATCGGGATCGACACAATCCGTCGCATTCCAACAGTGCGGCAAGGCGACTTCGGACCAGGGCAGATTAAAGTGATTGGTAAACTTGGCCAAGCGCCAGCACTCCCAGGGACCACCCAGATTGTGTGGGGTAAACTCAAGAGCAGATATCGTTTTTTGGATCATAATGGGATAAGAATGCATCGGCTACCGCATGCCGAATGCGTGTTGGCATCGGACTCATTAGACCAGCAGGCACGCGATAGCCGAAGGGCCAGGCATGCACCCGATGGATCACTTGAAGGGATTTTATTTTCGGAAACTTGTTAAACGGAAGGAAATGTGTATTGCTAGAATAAATATCTTACCGGATACAACTGTCACTCCGGACTCAAGCGAAAGTTCGCCCGACACATCTAAGCTATTCAACACTCCGCCGCTAAATGTTGAATTATAATTCCCAATCTAGAAAGAAACGACTCTCAATGAAACAAACGACCTTGCTGATCACCACATCTTTGGCACTGACATCGAGTGCATTCGCAGCCACTTTGATTGGCGAAGACTTTGAAAGCTACACGGGCGGAACTCCCAGCGGTTGGCTCAAAGTCGAAGACTCGGTATTTTCAGCAGGCGCGGGCCTGAACGGATCCAGCACTTCTCTTCAACTGGGCATCACGTCCAACGGCAACAACAACTCGGCTCTGCGGAACAATTTTTCATCCAGCGGCGCAATCACCAGCACATTCAGCTTACAGTTCGACTTCATGCAACTGAGCACCGGCAACGATCCCTCCAACGGCACGCGACAAATGAACTTCACCCTACGCGACGACAGTGGCTCCGTGATCAACTGGCGCGTGCTCTGGGACGGTGTGAACGATGGCACGCTCCAATACTTTGATGGTGCCTGGCAGAATATGAGCACGCAGAATGAGCTCATCAACCAGTCCGACACCTACCGCGTTTTACTGACAGGCGACATCACAGACAGTTATTCCATTTCTGTTACCAACCTGACCGATAGCACCATAGTGGGCGGCCAGAGTGGAATCTCCGATTATCAGTCTTCATTCACTGACCTGACTGAGCTACGCTTCGAGCGTGGTCGCTCGACCGCAGATTACTTGGTGGATAATGTGTTACTGACGAACGTGCCCGAACCGCAAAGCTTTGCCGCTCTACTCGGCTTGGGTGCCTTGCTCGCGGTGGCCACGCGCCGTCGTCATTCTTAGCGATCCGAGGCCCTCGGCCAACAAGACCGGTCGAAGAAACGAAAGAAGCGTCAGCTTTTGGACCGAGCACCATGGCCGATCCACTTGAATAGTTTAAACGAATCTTATATTCATAGTGTAACACCCAATCCAGTAGGAGTTAGTGTTCACACGGCACCGCGCACCCCGTTTCGTGTGTGTGGACTCTATGCCCATGCATTCCCTCCTCCCCCTTCGTTGACGAATCAACTTTTATGAGACACATCCCCAAAACAGTACGTATAAGCCTCACGCTGCTAATACTCTGCGCCAGCACACTCTCTGCGGCCGATTACTATGTCGCCCTGAAAGGAGCGGGTGCCGAAGACGGTAGCAGCTGGGACAATGCCTTCGCCTTTGCTCAGATAGGACAAGTCATCAACGCAACCATGGAACCGGGCGACACGCTCTATCTGGAGGGCAACAATTACGGATCTGAAACGCTGGAAATCAAGAGCAGTGGCACGGAAACGGCACGGATGGAACTCATCGGCGTGGATCGCGGCGTGCCCGGCTTCCCCCGCCCCACCTTCATGGGCAAGAGCCGGAGCACCAACGCCGGCGCCAATATCGTGCTGAGAAAAGGCGCGTCCTTCTGGACGATCAAGAACCTGCAGAGCCACCGGCGCGGCTGGGGCCTGAAAACGGACGGTGAAAACCGCCGCCTGATCATCGACAGTGTCTATACTCATAATACAGTGAACGGCTTCGGCTTTTACGACTGCGACCAGCTCTATGTGGTCAACTGCAAAGCGGAACGCTACAAGCGCTACGGCATTCATCTGGCGCATTCCTGTGATGATGTCATCATTCGAAAATGTTTCACCGATTGCAGCGGCACCGGCGACGAAGCCGATCCATCCTGGTGGCGCAGCGCGAACCCGGTTGGTTTTTATTTCCACACCAGTCGCGGCAGCCAATATCCCTATAACACTAATATCCTGGTGGAGGACTGCGTGACCCGCAACAACCGCCAACAGACCCCGCAGGCCGGCGATTTCGAGCAAGGCGACGGCTTCATGGTGGAGTTCAGAAATCGCAACCTCACCTTCCGCCGCTGCCTCTCCTACGACAATCAACAGGGCGCCTACGACATGAAAGGCGAAGAACAGGTCTTCGAAGACTGCTATGCGCTACGCAGTGGCAATGGATTCAAGATCTGGAACGACGGCACCATGACGAACTGCATCGCCGCCGAAACACGGGGCAACACCGTCATGCTCATCGGCAAGAAAGAGGATCCCAATCACATTCTCAACGCGGAGCACTGCACCTTCCATGTGGGCACTGAGGGAACCGGCGCCGCCATCTGGATCGAACGCGGCCAACGCGGCGTCAACCAGGCGACTCTGAAAAACAGTCTCGTCACCCGGGCAAAATCGAGGAGCGAGTATCGCAAGAATTCGATCATGGGCGGCTACAGTGGTGCGGGCGGCAATGTCGACCTGCTCGGAGAGAGCGAGGATCGCAGCTACCGCTACGACGAAACCGCGGACCTGACCAACGCCCCGCAATACACCCAGTTTGTCGAACCCTGGCGCCCCTGGGCCGAACCGGACACCGCCAGCGCTTTTGACAGCCAGCAATACGGCAAAGAAAAGGGCTACCACTCCAAGCGCACACCCAGCCCCCTCCCCGTTTGGGCAGAACTCATCGCTAAAGCCGACCGCGAGCGCCTGCCCCGGGACTTCTCGCAATAAACTGATTCGACTTCCAGACTATTACTTCCCATTGCAACAGCTTTGAGTTCACCCGTCTGGATACCGTCAACCGCTATGTCTGCATCGCCTATTTCCATGCCAATGGAATCGGCGAAGGCGACTACGCAAAAGACATTCACCGCGGGTCCGAGCTACGGGAAAATGTAGCAAAAACATTCACGTTACAAAGACTTTCATATTTACACCCACATAACAGCATAAGAGCTTGGGTCAAAGCCACGCCGCCGGCTCTCCACACGCAACACCAATCAACATGTCACAGAATCTAGTGCAGGGGGCAGCCCGAGCGATGGCTTGGGGATCATAGAGTTTTCAGGTCTCGACCTTACAAAAACATACGAATTCACAATATAAGCCTGTATAAAAACTCCGCGAGTCTATTGCGTGTCCATACTTTAAGAACTGATTGCCAAAAATACCTCTCTTATTCTTAATGGCAAAACCATGTTCAAACCACAGTCCCCAAAATGAAAAAGCGCCCCAACATTCTCTTCCTAATGAGCGACGAGCATCGGGCTGATGTAGCGGGCTTTGCTGGTAACGAGGTCGTGCGCACGCCAGTACTCGACGAGCTAGCGCGCACTGGTGTGGTCTTCACCAACGCCTACACCCCTGCCCCGATTTGTGTGCCAGCACGCCAATGCCTCGCTTCAGGCCAGCTACCTAAAACCTGCGGCTGCGAAGGATGGACGGACCTGCAACCAGGCTACCGCACCTTCGCACGCGAGTTTTCGCGCTACGCTTATAACACCTGCTGCAGCGGCAAGCTTCACCACATGGGACAGGATCAAATGATGGGCTGGCGCGAACGCATCGCTGCCGACACTCACACCGACGACAAATACGTGGACGATCCTATCACCGAAGAGTTCGAACGCTACTCAAAGGCGCCCGAAACTGGCAAATGGTCCAATCAACGGGAAGTCGAAGAAAGCCGCCCGGTCTGCAATCACGAAGGCCCCTACCAATTTCAAGACCGCATGGCGGTGGAGGCAGGCATCCATTACCTCGAACGCTATTTTAAAGATCCACTCTACCAGCGCCCTCAATCCCATCGACCGTTGCTGTTCAAACTGAGCTTGGTGCAACCGCACTACCCCTACTTCACCGATCCTGAGCGCTTCGAATACTATCACGATCGAGTGCCGATCTACTCCGAACAGCCCTGCGACCATCCAGTACTTTCACTGAGCCAACTCAATAAGCCAGTGAACGTCAGTGACGCCGACATTCGCCGAGCCACCGCCTGCTACTACAGCATGATCGACCAAGTCGATTGCCACTACGGCGAGGTATTGGATAAGCTCAAAGCGCTGGGAGAAGATCTCGACGACTGGATCATTATCTACACCTCCGACCACGGAGAAATGCTCGGCCAGCACGGAATCTGGGAGAAGACCCGCTTTTACGAAGCCAGTGTAAAAGTGCCGCTGATCATTCGATGGCCGAAAGGCTTCGAGGGCGGACGAAGCATCGACGCCAACGTCAACCTCTGCGACCTTTTCGCCACTCTCTGTGAACTCTGCGAGATCGAAGTACCGGACGGGCTCGACAGCCGCAGCTTGGTATCATTACTCCAAGGCGGGCCTTGCGATTGGTCTAACGAGACAGTCTCCCAAGTGTACCGTGGCGATCACTACGTGATGATCAAGCAAGACGCTCTGAAGTATCAATACTACGGCGATAAATTCCCCGAAGTCTTATTCGACCTGTCAGTCGATCCGGGTGAAACTTGTAATTACGCCGAAGATCCGCAATACCGCGAAGCCATGCAGCAGTTTCGCCAGCGCCTCAGCGAACTCGGCTACGGCCCCATGGCCGACCCAAACTACCTGAACGCAGGCTATCACGCTCCAGGAAAAATTGGATCCGGCTAATGGTCGTTTGTGGCGTCGTCGCTTGCGACGGCCGGTGTGCCCGACATAACTCAAGCGAACATGCCACGAAAAGAACTTCGCCTATTCGCGCGCAAAGCGTGGATAAGTGCCTGGCTAATTCTTGTTGCCTAACAAAAAGCGCCACCGGGCTACGGTGGCGCTTGATTTCAAGTCCTGACGCGACGGCTGTTCACACAGCCAGCGGCTACTGCGACTCGTAGACTTTTATATTCGAAAAGGTCACGTTGATACTTTCGTCTGCGTCATCGTCACCGACGAAGGTCATGTGCGTCATCGTGCCGGTGAAATACGAACCGATCGGAATGATGATAGTCTCGGGACCGGAGCCCGCCGTATACAAGGGACTGATCGGCGCAAAATATTGATCCAAAGACTGGCTGCCAGCTAGTTTCACATGACTGAGTCCTGTCGTGTAGTCGTTATCCGCATCGAAGCCGATGCTAGTTAACTCCCCGACATCCGAAGCATCCACAGTGACTTCGATTACAGTGTCAGCGGTGACGGTATAAGGAAATGCATAGCGCCGCCAGTAGTTGCCCGTCAATTGAATCGAAGTGTTGCCGCTGCCGAGTGTCATCGCTCCCGATCCAGATTGAGCCGCATAGTCCGAAAAGTCACTGGGCTCAAAAACCATGGCACCTGCGCCACCAGTTGAAGTTTCGACTTCGAGCGTGGGCTCGTAGCCATTTTCTTCGCGCGTATTGAAAACGACATACATGACATGATTGGTCGGCTGCGTCAGCGCAAAGGAGACATAGCCATCACTGGCTGCCTCTTGAGCCACATAAGCGCTCACATCAATCTCATGCACCTCACCCACTGTGCGTGCGTCGATCGTTTCGATGAGTGTGCCAGTGGACGATGCGCGTGTGTTCCATGTCATGGTAGACTCATCCCAAGCATCATCAGCCAATTGACGCACCTCGACGTAGCGAGCACCGGGGCCTTCACCGCCGATGGCTTTCACGCGGAGTTTCAGCGTCGCACCTTGCACCGAGCTGGAAATCGACGAGAGCGGGAAGCGGACATAAGCGATTCGATCATAGCCGGAACTTGCATCTTTAACTGCCATACCAAGGTCGCTGCCATAGTTGGTAGTCGGAGTGCCGTCACGCACATAGGTATCGGCCTCAGAAATAATGTCTGAGACCGTCGAGCTCACAACGGGTGTTTCCAATTCAAGGATTGGCTCTTTGCCTACATTCTCGCGACTAGCAAAGATGACCATACGATTTGCTCCCGTGGGCTGGACCAAGACAAAGGAAACAGTCCCATCACCAGCCAACTCTTGGTCCACATAATCGCTGACATCGATCTCGTAAATGCTACCTGCAGTGCCCGCGTCGATACTTGCGATGAGTATGCCGTTGGAAGCTTCGCGGGTATTCCAGGTCATCGTAGATTCATCCCAGACATCGTTGGCCAACTGCCGAATTTCAATTGTACGGGCGCCACTGCCCTCGCCTCCAATAGTTTCAACATATAGTTTTAGCTTGGCGCCCGCCAACTCTGTAACTTCGGTGGGGATTGCGAATCGGAGATATGATACACGGTCATAGCCGGGGTTACTATCTTTCACGATCAAGCGTGTATCCGTACCAAAGTTGGTATTCGGGTTATCATCGTGCACAAAAGTGTCTGCATCTGGAAGGACATCGTAAAATTCCGTATCTTCTTCCACCATGGAGCCGACGAGTGCCAAGCGAATCGTATCGATGGACAGCTTGTAATCACTGCTCGCGGCATCCTTACCGGTCACGGTAAAACGGAACACTGCTGAAGTATCCGCAGCCAAAGTAAGCTCTCCGATCGCGACTTCACCATTAGCGACACTGGCGCTGTATTGATCCACGGGCAGGCCGACATCGACACCGTCGACGCTCAATTGGTAAATGCCCTGATCGCCTGCAGTCTGATCTTGCACGTAGACCGAATAGGTGCCCGCCGGTAAATACAGCAGATTGAACTCCACATAGTCGCCCACACTGTCTGCATCGAAGCGCAACCACTCACCACCATTCGCCGAAGCATCGGCCACGAGCGCATGCCCCTCACCTGAATCCGTCACCATCAGCGATTCTGCTTCGTAAGGCGTCGAAAGCGAATGGTAGCCCTTAGTCTGACCAAAGGTGAGACTGTCCAACTCGTCGCCAATACCATTCCAAGCGATGGATGGATTCATCAGTGCAGGGTCAGTGCCACTCCCCGGACGATATTGCACCGTGCTGGCATCAAAACTGACAGTCCCAGTTTTATAACTGCCTTCGGAGCCACTAAAGGC
>PBYS01000009.1 GCA_002729725.1 Puniceicoccaceae bacterium | reverse complement strand
GATTCAAGCCAATTGGATAACTCCGCCGACCAACAGCTTTGAGCTTTTCTAACTCATTGAGAAAGTTGATTCCGTCTGTAATCATTTTATTTTCAGATCGTCGAGCTCTGGCGCGGCGCGTTAGCGACGTTGACCAGAAGCGACTTGTTCGTCCTGGTTTGCTGTAGACGCTGGTGGATTTTTTCTGCTTATAAATTTTATTTGTTTCTGTGAGAAGCCCCAAGTGAAGTGATCTTTAGCAGTAGAGAATATCACATTTTTGAAAGGTTTCCTCACTTTAACATCTTCAGAAAGCTCCATCTGTTCAACAATTCCGTTTTCTATTCTTCTTTTGAAGTTTCCCACAAGCGCAAAACCAACAATCGACAAATAAGGATACGTGATTTCGACCTCATCGCCTTCCAGCACAATTTCACCTGAAGAGTATCGGATTGTATTCATTTCTTTCGACGAACGTAGAAGACTGGCGCGCCGTTAGGCGTTGTCCAGCTCTGACTGGATAGACCCTTCCTTCTGGAGCTTGTAGTCGCTAAAATCAACATGCTCCTTCTGAAAGAGATCACTTCCATTCAAAATTTTGTCTATTTCGTTTATCACATTTGGACTCTCCGCATCCATGATGAAGACGAGATCCCAGACGTCTTTGCTGATTAGGAATTTTCCCTCTTTGCTTTCGCATTTCAGCATGACTTCGTCATTCATCCAGAGGTCTTGGACAGATTCAATTTTCAATTCGATTTCCTTTAGATGACGAAGGAGGGCATCCATGAATGCTTTGTCTGCATTCTTCGGGAGCAACTCGATTAGAAGTTTGTCCGATCCGTATGCTGGTCTGTGTCTGTAGCGATACATTTCTTTCGTCTATCAGTTTTATTAGTGTATTTTTGGTGCACGTTAGACGTTTTCAGGTAGGGCTCAAGTTTATTAGTTTAAGTTTCTTAATTCATTGTTTTCAAGTTGGATATGTAATGATTGACTCAGTTGTACAAAAGTCGACTTTCGTTCGGGTGAGCCAAAATGTCTCCGAACACGCGGGCGGGGTTAGTGTATCTTTTGCGGCGGTGGTTTGGTTTTTTTTAAGTTCAGACTTGCAAAGAGGTGAACAAATGTTCACACTTGTGAGGTGTTATGATTATTGTTTCCTTCCCTAATTGGTCGGACGCCCTGAAGGCAGCGGATTTGCCGGACAAGGTGCGTGACCGTCATCGTGTCATCATCAACTGGTTCCTCGGTCATTTGAAACGGGAACATATGGCTGCGTCGAAGGACTCGGCGCGGATGTTCCTAAAACATTTGATTGAGACGCGCCGACCGCAGGACTGGCAAGTCGAGCAGTGGCGCCAAGGGCTGAACTGGTTTTTCCGGAAGGCGCCGTCGCGGCGGCACAAGGCGGCGAAAAAGATTGAGAGCTCCGCAGAGGGTAAGGTGTTGGCCGGGGCGACCGACGACAGCCCCCGGAGCGGGATGCAGGAAGATGACGAAGCACCGATGGTTGAGGAAGGCTACGAGGACGGGCGGCAGCACTATGCCTACACGGTGGCGGAGATGCAGGCGAAGGGGCCGATGGATCCGTGGTTTGAGGAGACGGTGCGTTTGATGCGGGTGCGGCAGATGGCCTACCGCACGGAAGAGGCCTATCTGGGCTGGATTCGGAGGATGGAGCGTTTCCTTGGAAGTAAGGATGGGTTGGAGGCTTTCGCGGAGGAAGACTTGAAGCGTTTTTTGAGCTTTCTCGCGGTGGAGGAAGGCGTGGCGGCGGGGACGCAGCGGCAGGCCTTAAACGCGGGTGTCTTTTTCCTGCGCGAGGTGCGTAAGATGGAACTGGGAGATTTTAGCGATTATGTGAAAGCAAATCCACGCAAATACTATCCGGTGGTGTATTCTCGCGGTGAAATTAAGCGTTTACTGGATAATGTGAAGGGGACGTGGGGTTTGATGGCACGACTGCAATATGGCTGTGGTTTGCGCATCTCGGAGCTGTGTCGCCTGCGAGTCAAGGATGTGGACCTGGAGCGCGGCAAGCTCTACATCCGAGCGTCTAAGGGGGATAAAGATCGCTGTGTGCCGCTGGCACGCTCTTTGCAGGAACCTTTGATCGCTCATCTGAAAGTTGTGCGTAAGACCTTTGAGGCGGATCGTCAGGCAAATGTTCCAGGGGTATTTATGCCTGGGGCCTTGGATCGAAAGATGTCGCAGGCGTGTAAGCGCTGGGAGTGGTTTTGGCTCTTTCCGATGCAAGGCCTCTCGCGTGATCCTCGTGGAGAACGCGATGCCGCTAAGCGGCGACATCACATTTTGCCGCGTGCTTATCAAAAGCATCTCTCGCTCTCGGCAGTGAAAGCAGAAATCCCGAAACGATCAAATTCGCATGTGTTACGGCATAGTTATGCCACGCATTTGCTGGAGAATGGGACAAATATTCGGACTTTGCAGGATTTCCTGGGCCATGCTTGCGTGGAGACGACGATGATTTATCTGCACGTGATGGAAGATCAGCAGGATCTGACGGTGAGTCCCTTGGATATTTTGGAAGGCTCTTCGTAGTCGTGTGCGGGCTATGCGGCCGTGCGGCATCTTGCTCGATGGCCCCAAGCTATGGGATTGAGGATACGGATTGGCCCCAATCCGGAGGATTGAGGATACGGATTGGCCCCAATCCAGAGGATTGAGGATACGGATTGGCCCCAAGCTATGGGATTGAAGGTTCGAAGCGACCGAATAGCGCTGAGTATGTTTTGTGACACATGGAAACGCTGGGAACGTCCAACGTCGAACGTCCAACATTGAACATCGAATGATTCGTGCCCGAGCTTAATCATTCAACATTGGATGTTGGACGTTCGATGTTGGACGTTCCCACGTTCGTTCTGTTTCTGAGAATCGTCGTGTTGATTGAAGGGGCGTTAACGTGGATACCGCGGCGCTCACGAGCGAACACACTACGTAGATGCGCGGACCCATTGGTGGGTTCGATTGGGCCTCGGGGTGCTTTGAACTGCGCTTAGCTTACATATTTCTGTACGATGGGGATGCGGCGGCCGACGCCGAAGGCGAGTGGGGTGGTCTTGAGACCGGGGGCGGCTTGCTTGCGCTTGTATTCGTTGAGATCGACTTTGCGCACGATGTCGTTGACGACCTCGGAGTCGTAGCCCTTTTCCACGATCTCGGCGCGTGAGAGGCCCTCTTCTACGTAGAGGCGTAGAATGCCGTCCAAGACTGGATAGGGGGGCAGGGAATCTTCGTCTTTTTGATCGGGGCGTAGCTCGGCAGAGGGTGCTTTTTCGATGGTGTTGACGGGGATGAGTTCGCGCTCGAGGTTCATGTGGCGTGCGAGTGCATAGACTTTCATCTTGGGCAAGTCGGAGATGACTGCCAAGCCGCCGCACATGTCACCGTAGAGGGTGCAGTAGCCGACAGAAATTTCGCTCTTGTTGCCGGTGGTGAGCAGTAGTGCGCCAAATTTATTGGACATCGCCATCAGTAGCAATCCACGTGCGCGGGCTTGGATGTTTTCTTCGGTCACGTCGGCGGCGCGGCCGGCAAAAAGGTCGCCCAGGGCGGATTCGGCGGACGCCACGGTTTCGGCGATGGCGACTTCGTGGTATTCGATGTCGAGGTTTTGGGCGAGCGCGGCGGCGTCGTCACGGCTGTGTTGGCTGGAGATGGCGGAGGGCAGGGCGATACCGATCACGTTTTCGGGGCCGAAGGCTTCGGCGGCGATGGCTGCAACCACGGCGGAGTCGATGCCGCCGCTGAGGCCGATCAGTGCTTTTTTGAAGCCGCTCTTGTGGGCGTAGTCGCGCAGGCCGAGCACGAGTGCGGCTTGTGTGGCGGCATTTCCTTTGAGGTTGAATTGTTCCGACACATAGCCGGCAGGGCTTGCGAGATCGATCACGTGATTTTCTTCGCGGAAGGCGGCCAGGCCGGCGACGAGGCCGCGCTCCGGGTGTGCGGCGAGGCTGCCACCATCGAAGATGAGTTCGTCGTTGCCACCCACGGCGTTGCAGTAAACAGCTGGGCAGCCGCAGCGTTCGGCGGCGTCTTGCACCAGTGGCTCGCGCGCTTCGTTTTTGCCCTCGTGCCAGGGGCTGGCGGAAAGGTTGAGTAAGAGGTCGATTTTTTGCTCGGCCAGTGTGCCTACAGGATCGTTGCAATAGCGGCGACTGGTCTTGAGATCGGGATGGGTCCAAATGTCTTCACAGATGGTGATGCCGACTTTTTGCCCCTGCCACTCATAGACTGTGGGGCCTTCTGCGGGCTCGAAGTAGCGCTCTTCGTCGAAGACGTCGTAGCTGGGGAGCAGCGATTTGTGGGCGACGGTTTTGATCTCGCCGGACTCGCACCATGCGGCGGCGTTGTAGAAGGGGCGTCCTGTGATGCAGGGGCCGCGGTCTTGCACGTAGCCGATCACTGCGGGCACGGAGCCGATCTGTTGGGCAATGGCATCGAGGGCGTCTTCTGTATCACTGACGAAGCGGCTTTTAAAGAGTAGGTCGCGTGGCGGATAACCGCAGACGGCGAGTTCGGGGAAGAGCACTAAGTCGGCACCGTCGGCGACGAGCGCTTTGTAGGCGCTTAGGATGCGTTGTGAGTTGCCAGTCAGGTCTCCGACTGTGGTGTTGATCTGCGCGATGCCAATTTTCATAGGTAAAATGTATTTGAAACGATTGTTTGAACTGCGACTTGCAAATAAATGACTTGCCCGAATAGTCAGGCGGACTTGCTTAAGCTGCAAGATTTACGACTATTTTCCAATGTACAGAGAAGACAAGACTTTCGCCATTCTATTCACTCTTTGCCTGAGTTTATTTTCTGTTCCATTGATGGGGCAGGTGGGCGGCAGCATGCTTGCGTCGGAGCCAATTCATTTGAGTGTCTCCATTGGCTCTGTTGAACATGTTTTAGACTAAGAAATTATGGCTGAGCTTCCTACACACTTTTATTTAGCCTCCGCTTCGCCGCGGCGTGCAGAGCTGATGCAGCGCATGGGGCTACGCTTCGAAATCCGGCCCACTCATGTGGAGGAAGATGATTCCGGTAGCCAAGGGCCTGAAGTGATGGTGCTGGAAAATGCTAAACTCAAGGCGTCCACGCTCTCGGAGCTGGAGCCTGAGGCTTTGGTGCTCGGCTCCGACACCACGGTGGCTTGGGATGCGCATGTGCTCAGCAAGCCGGTCGATCTGGCGGATGCGCGGCGAATGCTGCAGATGCTGTCGGGTCGCACGCACACCGTTTATACCGCGGTGTCACTCTACTGGCAGGCAGGTGGGCTGGCGCATACTTTTGTGGAGCGCAGCGATGTGCGCTTTCAGCAGTTGGACGACGCGCGGATCGATCAGTATTTTGCACGAGTCAACCCATTGGACAAGGCGGGTGCCTATGGCATACAAGAAGGTCGTGAGTTGATTATAGAGCATGTGGAAGGTTCGGTGGAAAATGTCATGGGCCTGCCAATTCAGGCCCTTGAACAAACTTTACGGGAACTAGGTTTTGATTTTTGGAACTAAGAGCATTTTATCGTGAAGACAAATTGTGCCCGATCCTGCCATAGAGCCTAGTAGTGCGAATCCATTCAGCCTCGATGTTCGCGAGCCTCGATGGGTGACTTGGGTTGCGGTCTTGGCGACACTCCTCGTTCACCTAGGAGTGGTGCTTGTCGTGCCAGAGGAGTTGATGCCGCTGCAGTCCGGCAGTGGCGAAGAGGCCGCGGCTGACGAGGTCTATGAAATCAGCTTGGTCGAGCCAGTCGAGCCGCACTACGTCGAAGCAAACCCCGAGGCGCCGGAAAATGAGCCCGATCGCACGGATCAATATTCTTATCGCAGTCAACAGGCAGCCGATGACAGCCCCTTGTCGGATGCACTCAACAAGCCCCATGTCGAGGGAGAGGAAGATTCTCAAAAAATAGTGCAAGGCACTTTAGAGCCCTCGCCGCCTATTGAGCCCGGAGTATATGCGCCCCATGCACGCGCGGGTGAAGGCGAGGGCGATCAAGGAGGGAAATTAGGACAGCCTCAGGAGTTGGCCCCCCCCAAGCCCACACAGCCCATGCCGGCGCCGGCGTTCATACAACAAGATCCTGTGACCGAGGAAGGGCCCGGCAGTCGTAGCGACTTCGCAGGGGAAGCGCAGGAAGTATTTGAAAACCCCGATCCAGAGGCTCCGATCGATGTGTATCGCCCTCAGCCAAGTCTCGAACAGTCGCAACAAACCCCGGGGGATGGAGCGGGGGGGGCCGTCGAAGCGCAGCCGAAACCCCGCGCACGCCCGCGTTTGGCACCTGAATTGATCACGGGGCCACTGATGCGTTCGCAAGGCTCCGCTCGCAGGCGCGGTGTGATTGCGCAAGATGCGACCTTTAGTGAATTCGGGGAGTATGAGCAGCAATTTTATGCCGCGATTCAAACGGGCTGGTATCAGGAAATCGAGTTCTTCCAGCCGATCGATACGGCTACCAGCGTGCAGGTGCGCTTTACGCTGCATGCAGATGGCCGTGTGACGGATGTGAAAGCCGTGCGAACCACCGCTAGCGAGATCGCCACTTTCATTTGTGAGACCGCAATCACCAAGCGTTCACCTTTTCGTCCCTGGACGCAAGAAATGGTCAAAGTGTTTGGGCAAGAGCGAACACTGCATGTAACTTTTCATTATCGGTAATTTACATTTTATTTACGTATGCGATTATGTGTTGAGCTTTTCCTCTAAACAGTGAGATTGTATACTAAAATAGAAATGCCAGACTTAATGAACACATTGCTAGACCAACTTCCCCTTAATGACGGAGTGAGCCTGCTTGCGCACAATGAAGATGGGCTGATTGCATTAGAAAAGCCTCATGGGATGATGTCTCACCCCAATCAGCCGGAAGATAACGAGCGTTCGCTACTAGTTGCGGATTATGATTTAGAAGAAGAGTGCTACACTTGGACGGACAATTCAGGGGAGGTGCGTCGCGTTTGGTTGATCAATCGGCTCGATTCGCCCACCTCGGGCGTGATTTTGTTGGGTTTGAATGCAGAAATCACTGCTGTGATTAAAAAAGAATTTTCAACTCACAGAGTGACTAAAATCTACTATGCTCTAGTGCGCGGGCGTCCGCAGGTGCCCTCCGGGGCTTGGTCCGATCAACTTAAAAAAGTGTCGCAAAATAGTAGCGGTGCTCACAGCCGTCCGCAGATCATTCCAGCTAAGACACGCTATCAAACCATTAAATCACCCACTGGAGGCTTTCCAGTATCTCTTGTCAAATTGATGCCACTGACGGGGCGGACACACCAATTACGTGTTCAGTGTAAAAAGCGTGGTTTACCGATTGTAGGTGATCGTACCTACGGAAATTTCAGCTTTAATAAGGAGATTGCGATTAAAGTTCAAACCAAACGCATGATGTTGCATTCCTCGGAGACCATCGTGCGTTATTGTTTCAAGGGGAAATTACGTGAACTCAGGGCGAAGTCTGAATTACCAGAAGAATTTAAAGACGTGATGTCGTATCGCCCTGGCTTAAACATGTCTCGCCCCAAAGAAACTCGCAACCCACTCCTGTCGTCACGTCGATTTAAAGCACCCTAAGCCTACACGGGCCCTCGCGCTGGCCTTATCCAGTATCCTCGGTTCTCAGAACCGGGGCGGGGAATATTTCAGTGCTTTAGCGCTAGGTATTGCCATTGCTTGGATCTGATGTTTAATTCTGCTCATGCCAATCGATCACAGTTACCGACGAAATGAGCGTTTGTTAATTCGACTCGCAGTGGTGTTGGGGATCGTGGTGGGGATTCTGGCCTTTTCGCTCACTCGCAAGATCGTCAATCGGCCGGAGAAGGTTTCTCCGGAGCTCATGTGGAGCTACGTGGAGGAGATCGCCCCACAGCAAGGTTTAGACCCTGAGTTTGTGTATGCGATTGCTTGGGCAGAAAGCAGTTTAAATGCACATGCGCGCAGTTCCGTGGCTCGCGGGATCATGCAATTGACTAAGCCGGCATGGCGCGAGGTGAGTGATGAATCCTACCGTCATGCTTGGGATTGGCGCACCAATGTGCGTGTGGGCATCGATTATCTCGCATTCTGTCGGGACTTTTTACAAAAGCATGATAACTTTACGTACCCCTTATTAGCGGCGGCGTATCGTTATGGACCGTATTATGTTAAAGATAAAAACTTCGATATCTTACAGTTAAAGCAGCCGAAGAATAAGATTTATCGTCGTATTTTTAAAGGTAACATTCGGCCTGTTGCGCCTCCTGTGCGAGCGGAAGAATGACTCGAAAGGACCTGCGGAATTACATTGCGAGTCCGTGCGATCTACCTTGCTTTGAGCCGTATGGACAACTCGAGGCGTGAAATTGCAATTATAGGCGGCGGACCTGCAGGCTTGCGGGCAGCAGAAGTGGCTGCGTGTCGTGGAGCAGCGGTCACAGTCTTTGACGCCAAGCCTTCAGTGGGGCGTAAATTCTTAGTGGCTGGGCGCAGTGGTCTGAATCTGACCAATAGTGCCGATTTTGAGACATTTTTGGCCCAGTATTCCGGGCGTGATTTTCCAGTCGAGCGTTGGCGGGAATACCTGAAGGATTTTGACAATTATCATTTGAGTGATTGGGCCGCGGAACTCGGGGTGGACACCTTTGCGGCATCGAGTGGTAAGGTTTTTCCTTTTTCCAAGAAGGCGGCGCCTCTATTGCGCCGCTGGGTCCTGCGCTTGCGCGAATTGGGCGTGGTGTTTCGTATGAAGCATCAATGGACGGGGCTAGCGAAACAGCCCGACGGTCGAATTCAAATCGACTGTCTGCAGGGGGATCAGCCCGTGCAGGCAAGATTCGATGCGGTCGTCCTCGCCATGGGCGGTGCCTCATGGCCGCAGACCGGATCTACTGGCAGTTGGGTCTCCATATTGGAGGCCCAAGGTGTGGAAGTGCTGCCCTTCGCAGCCGCAAATTGCGGTTGGGAGTGTGACTGGAGTCCTGAGACGCGTGCACAGATAGAAGGCAAGCCGCTGCAGAATCTGAAGCTGAGTGCGAATGGGCGCACGCTGACCGGTGAGTTGGTGGCCACGCGTTACGGTTTTGAGGGCACTCCTCTGTATACTTTAGGCAGAGAGTTGCGGCGGATGGCTTCGCCCGTCATCGAAATCGATTTTAAGCCGACATTTACTGAAGCGCGGCTCATTGCAAAAATGGAGTCCGCGCGTCGCAATTTTTACAAAGAGGCCGGCCTGCGTTGGAAATTAAATGAGACCGCCTGTGCGATTCTCCGTCAGTATTACGGTGAGTTTCACGATGCAGCTTCTTTGGCTCAAGCGGCCAAGTGTTGTCGGATTCCATTGACGCAAGCGCGTCCAATCGCCGAGGCCATTTCCACGGCCGGGGGGGTGGCTTGGTCGGAATTGGATGCGCAACTGATGCTCAAGCAATTGCCCGGCGTCTATTGCGCGGGAGAAATGATTGATTGGGAAGCGCCCACTGGCGGATTCTTGATACAAGGTTGCTTCGTAACCGGGAACGTGGCGGGGCAGAGTGCCGCGGCTGGGGCGGTGATGGCGTGACTTCTGGGGGTAGCGATGTCGCGCGAGCGACGTCTGCTGCGGGCTGGGGAGACGCGATTGGCATCGCGTCGCTAGCAGTGTAGATATTTGCCGTCGATTAAGAGTGACTTTTTCTAAAAAAGGCTCATAGCAAACGGACCAAAATGATGGATCCGATTTGATCGTCTGCGGTATCATTCAATGTATAAGACCTTAGTTGTGACTGATCAAACGGAGACGCCTCCGTTAGATCTCAATGTGATCACGTTTGAGCAGTATCTCTCAGATTATCCGAAGCTGGGAGAGCCGCGCACGCGCATTATCAATTTGTGCGATACCGAGCACTATTTAAGCCGGGGCTATTATTGCTCGCTGCTGGCGGAGTCGCGCAAACACAGGGTGTTGCCCAGTGTCAATACCATCAATGATCTTCGTTATCAAGATGGCGGTGAAGAGCATCGTTTGCAGCCCTTGCTCCCAAAGTTGAGTGCGGACATGGAGGTGCCGGTCGTGCTCAATATCTATTTTGGTTGGACGGAGCGTGAGGAGTGGAAAAAAGTGGCGCGTGCGGTCTTTGAGCGCTATGCGGCGCCGCTCTTGCGGGCTAGCCTGAGCCGTGGTGCGCATGGCTTGGAACTTTCGGTCGAGCGTGATAATTTATCCGTGCTCAATACTGCGGAGCGCGAGACCTTCTATGAGCGGCTGCGGATCTTTACCGAGCAAGTGTGGCGCAATCCTAGCCATAAGAATAAGCATCGCTGGGACATGGCTATTTTGCACAATCCGGATGAGGCCAATGCGCCGAGTGATGCTGAAGCGATTAAGCGCTTTGTCAAAGCAGCTGCCAAGGTCGGCATCGCCGCAGAGTTGGTGCGTTCAGATGAGCTGAAGCATCTCTCGCAATACGATGCGCTCTTTATCCGAGAGACGACCAGTATCGACCACCCCACCTACCGACTTTCGCGCAAGGGGGAAATGGAAGGCTTGGTGGTGATCGATGATGCGACTTCAATCATGCGCTGCTGCAACAAGATCTTTTTACAGGATGCGTTCAGTTATAATAAGGTCAGTGCGCCCCGCACTTTAGTGGTGGCCAATGCCGAGGCGCTGGAGCTCGATCGCATTGAGGCCCATTTTGATTATCCCGTGGTGCTCAAAATGCCAGAGAGTTCATTTTCGATCGGCGTGTATAAAGTCGGCAACCGCGACGAGCTCAAAGAGAAGTTGGGATTGATGCTTAAAGAGTCGGCATTAGCTTTGGTGCAGGAATACATCTACACCGATTTTGATTGGCGCATCGGTGTGCTCAATGGCCGGGCCATCTATGCCTGTAAATATTTTATGGCACGCGACCATTGGCAAATTTATAACCATGCATCGAGCCGAAAGTCCGGCAAGTCCGGCGGCTTTGATACCATCCCTACCTTTGAAGCACCGAAGCCGGTGTTGGACGCGGCACTCAAGGCTAGCGCGATCATTGGCAACGGCCTGTATGGAGTCGATCTCAAGCAAAAGGGCAACCAGATCTATGTGATCGAGGTGAACGACAACCCGAGCATTGATCACAGCGTGGAAGATGCCTACTTGGGCGACGAACTTTACATGATGATCATGCAGGAGTTCGTAGATCGCTTGGAGCGGCGTGGACGTGAGTGAGCGTCGTTTTCGTTGTGTGCAGGCAGAGGATATCGAACGTTTGCTGGAGATTGAGGCGGTCTGCTTTACTTCGGATCGATTGAGCCGACGCTCCTTTCAGCGTTGGATCAAAGGCGAGAATTGTATCTTCTTAGTGCTGGAGTGGGACCAGGTCGTCTATGGTTACGGCCTCGTTTTATTGCATAAAGGCACACGCCTGGCGCGGCTCTATTCGATCGCCTTGCACCCCGAGGCGCGCGGGCAGGGGCATGCCAGTGCATTGATGCTGGCCCTAGAAGCCGCAGCAGTGGAAGAAGATCGACTCTTTATGCGGCTGGAGGTGGCCAAGCAAAATCTCGCTGCCGTGCAGCTGTATCAGCGTTTGGGCTATCGTGTGTTTGGCGAGTTTCTTGATTATTACGAAGATCATAGCGATGCCTTGCGTATGCAAAAGCGCATTCGCTATCCAGAACGCGTGCGTGAGGAGAGCTTCGTGCCTTGGTATGGGCAGCATACCGCCTTCACTTGCGGACCCGCATCACTGATGATGGTGATGGCAGCCATTGAGCCTACGACTGTATTGAACCAAAGTCTCGAACTCGATCTTTGGCGTGAAGCCACCACTATTTTTATGACATCAGGCCACGGAGGCTGTCACCCCTTAGGTCTGGCGCTCGCGGCAAAGCGCCGTGGCTTCGCCGCGGAAGTCGTGATGAGCCAGACCGATCCACTCTTCGTGGAAGGCGTGCGCTCGGCGCACAAGAAAGAGGTGCTGAATTTGGTGCACGAGCAATTTCTTGAGCGCAGTCAGGCGCAGGCGATCCCCATTCGGTGCGAGGCAGTTTCGGTGGCCGAAATCGAGTCGCAATTAAAGAACGGGGCGTTCGTGCTGGTGATGATCAGTAGCTACCGACTCAACGGCGACAAGGCACCGCATTGGGTGGTGGTGACCGCCTTTGATGAACTTTGCTTTTACTTGCACGATCCGGACACAGATAAATTAACGATCAGCGAGTTGGACTGCCAATACATACCCGTTGCTAAAGAAGACTTCGCAAAGATGATCAATTATGGCAGCACTCGTTTTAGCGTGGCACTATTTTTTAAGCAGCAGTGAATATCTGTAATGCGGGTGTCAATCGATCGGAAAGATATAGCCTTCGGCTAACTCGGTGTAGGCTTTGATTTGTTCGGCTTCCCAGGTCGCATCGCGGCTGAGTTCCTTGGCTAAGATCTTGGCGACTGCAGGCGCGGCTTCGATCGAAGCTCGGGCGTTGAGTAGCAGCGCGCGCGTTCGGCGTGCGAGCACATCCTCGACAGTGCGGGCCATCTCTTCGCGAGCGTGCCAGACCACTTCCGCCTGTTGATAGGGAAGCTGCGCATGTACCTTTTCTCCGAGTTCTGGCTGCTCTTTGATGAGGTCTTGGATGCGAAGTGCATCGGATCCGTAGCTGGCCAAGTTGGCTTGGCTGGCGGCGGCTCGTGTCCAACCGTGAATTTGCATGTCTTCTGTTTGGCAGCGCTTGTGCTCGAGCCCGCCTAAGGTTTCGGCCTGTTCGATCACATCTTCAGCCATCTTGCGATAAGTGGTCCATTTGCCACCAGTCAGAGTGATGAGTCCGCTGCCGCTCACAATGATGCTGTGATCGCGCGAAAGTGCTGCAGTGTCGGAGCCGTCGCCGGCTTTAACTAAGGGGCGCAATCCAGCAAATATGCTCAATACGTCTTCCGGTTTGGGATCTTTGGTTAAGTATTTGCATGCGTGGGTCAGTACAAAGTCGCGCTCCTCTTCCAGTGCGCGTGGTTCCAGACTGTGAGAATCGAGGGGGGTGTCGGTCGTGCCGACAATTACGTGATCATGCCATGGCACTGCGAAGAGCACCCGGCCGTCGGCTGTCTTGGGAATCATGATCGCGGCATTGCCAGGTAAGAAGCTCTTAGGCAGCACGATGTGGATGCCTTGGCTGACGGCGATAATGCCTTTGGCCTGTGGCTCATCCATCTTGCGTAGGTCGTCTACAAAAACTCCAGTCGCATTGATGACACTCTTGGCACGCACGGTGAATTTAGTGTCGTTTTCTGTGTCGTGTATTTGAACGCCGGATACGACGTCGTTTTCTTTGACGAGTCCGACACAGCGGCAGTAGTTCAGCATCGCAGCACCGAGCTCTTCGGCGGTTTGCGCTAGGTTGACCGCTAGGCGAGAGTCATCGAATTGACCGTCGTGGTAGACGACGCCGCCGACCAGTTTGTTTTGCTCAACGGTCGGGATTAATTCGACAGTCTCTTTTTTGCTGAGATGGCGTGACGGGGAGAGCCCCAGTTTGCCTGCGAGTTGGTCGTAGACTTTCATGCCGATGCCGTAGAAGGGGCCTTCCCACCAAGAGTAATTGGGGATGACGAAGGACTGCGAGTGCACCAGGTGGGGGGTGTTTTGAGTGAGGCGTCCGCGTTCGCGAAGTGCTTCCAATACTAAGGAGACGTTACCTTGTTGCAGGTAGCGGACACCACCGTGCACGAGCTTGGTGGAGCGGCTAGAAGTACCTTTGGCGAAGTCGGCCTGTTCGAAGAGGGCGACGCTGTGTCCGCGTGCGGCCGCGTCGACAGCTGCGCCGAGACCTGAGGCCCCGCCACCAATGATGACTACGTCGAAAACTTTGTCGGCGGCTTGTGCGCGATCGAGTGAGATTGATCTTTTCATGAGATGCTTTCGTTTGAGATTATGAGTTAATTTCTAGAATGTGATCACGGAGCGTAAGCCCGCGATCCAGACGGTGTCGCGATCAGTGTCGCCAGCCGGATTCATGACGGCTTGTAGGCTAGGTTGTAATTGGAACCACGGTGTGATGGCTGCTTTGTAGGACAGTTCCACGGTGTATTCTTCTTTGGCGACGGGGCCACCAGCGCTTTGAGAGGCATCTGAATAATCATCGCTGATATAAGCAGCGACTACACCGAGGCCGAGTTCATCGTTCGGACGGGCGGCGAAGGGACCGATTGCACGAAGAACGAAGATGAGCTCATCAGCATAGAGGTTACGATCTTCGGGGGCGTGTACCCAAGTGATCGAGCCGTCGATACGTCGTTGTTGTTGACTGTCGAAGTTGTGCAAGGTGCGGCCAGCACTCAGGTAGATGAGCTTGTTATTGTCGTCTTCTGTCGTGCCTAGGAAGTTTGCAAAATTGCCCGTATTGTAATGGAAGCCTAATTTGACGAAGCCCGGTTTATCTGTCTTATCAGGATCCGAACGGTAACCAAGCTCCGCGGCATAGGCAACTGGCCCCTCCCAGTCAAAACTAAGGCCGTTGTGATCATCTGCATAGGAATCCAGTTGATTGGAATCAAAGACGCCGCCTTTGAGGTAGAGTTGCGTGCCGTTGGGTTGATATTCCACAATCAAACCGAGCTTCTGGGCCGGATCGAAGGGGAGTGCACTACCGAAGATGGCATTGGCTACATAGGCGAACTCATCGTTCATGAAGGAGCTGCCATATTCTTGTGAGCCAAAGGCACCCACGCCATCCACTTTTCCGATCTGATAATTTAGCTGTCCGTCGAATAAACTTTGACCAAAATAGATATTGGCCAAGCGGGTGGTTTCTGTGCCTTCGATTGAACTCGGGTTAGTGAATACTCCGAAGCGAGAGCGATTGTAGTTGTTTCCGTATTGGTGCACGCCGCTGATTGCGATGTAGCTATTTTCCCAACCTAGAAGTTTTTCTAAGTCGAGGTCAATGGCGACGCGTTGACGACCAAAGTAGGTGCCGCCGCTTTCGGCGGCACCTGAGAAGTCGTCATACACATCGAAGATGTGAAACAGGTTAAGCGAGACGCCTTTGTCGGCAAGTTCAGTGCGAGCCCCGCCCCAATCTCCGAAGAGGTAGGGCGATTCGTCGGCTCCAAAACTTATGTTTGGGAGTAGTGCGAGGCTGCATAAACTGAGGATGGTGGGGTAGGATTTCATGGGTGTGTAATGACTGGAGTTGTTTGTCTGGTGTCGTATGTGTGGCTTATTCGTCGACGGCGTCTTCCCACTTCTTGGAGCGTTCGAGGGCCTTGTTCCACCCGGCAGTGAGAGCGGTCATGTCTTCAGCTTTACGCTGAGGCTCAAAGGAGCGCTCTTGTTCCCAGCGTTTGGTGATCGAGTCGCGGCTCTTCCAGAAGCCGACTGCGAGGCCGGCGAGGTACGCGGCGCCGAGGGCTGTGGTCTCGATGCACTTGGGGCGAATGACTTCAGTTTGCAAGAGGTCTGCTTGGAATTGTAGCAGTGGATCGCTTTGGCAGGCGCCGCCGTCAACGCGTAGTTCTTTGAGTGAAATACCACTATCTTTCTCCATTGCAGTGATGAGGTCAGCGCTTTGGAAGGCAATCGATTCAAGTGCCGCACGGCAGAAATGTGCTCGATTGGTGCCACGGGTGATGCCGAGTGCCGCGCCGCGTGCGTAAGGGTCCCAATGAGGCGCACCCAAGCCGGCGAATGCCGGCACTAGGAAGAGCCCGCCGGCGTCTTCGACTGTCGCAGCGAGTGCATCCAGTTCTTGCGCGGTGCGAACGAGCTGTAATTCGTCACGAATCCATTGCACTACGGCGCCACCGATAAAGATCGAACCTTCGAGTGCATATTCAGTTTTGTCGCCGATGCGCCAAGCGACGGTGGTGAGTAGATTATTCTTCGAGCGAATAGGTTTTTCTCCCATATTCATGAGTAAGAAACAACCGGTTCCGTATGTGTTTTTCGCCATGCCAGGCTCGAAGCAAGCTTGACCGAAGAGTGCGGCATGTTGGTCGCCAGCGATACCAGCGATCGGAGCGCCGCCTGGATAGAGGTTTTTTTCTACGTGGCCATACACTTCAGAGCAGGATTTGATTTCGGGCAGCATACTGCGTGGCACACCGAAGAGCTCTAGTAGCTCATCGTCCCAGCCGTCTTGTTCTATATTATAGAACAGGGTGCGGCTGGCATTGGTGATATCGGTGACGTGCACCTTATGGCCTGTCAGTTGCCACACCAGCCAGGAATCGACGGTGCCGAAGAGCAGTTCGCCCGCTTCGGCTCTGGCGCGTGCACCCTCGA
The DNA here is from genome assembly GCA_002729725.1 of Puniceicoccaceae bacterium. Lineage (GTDB taxonomy): Bacteria > Verrucomicrobiota > Verrucomicrobiia > Opitutales > Coraliomargaritaceae > Thalassobacterium > Thalassobacterium maritimum. Next base: position 40,076 of record PBYS01000009.1, on the reverse strand, counting down.
CATTTTCTAAGATCCAGCGAACTTTGGTTCCTGCGAAATATGGGTCGAGGCGTAGCCCTGTCTTTTCGGAAACCATGGCCTCGATACCATCCTCTTTCAGTTTGCGGCAATAATCAGCGGTGCGGCGGTCTTGCCACACAATCGCATTGTAAACGGGTTTGCCGGTTTTTTTGTCCCAGACGATGGTGGTTTCACGTTGGTTGGTGACACCGACTGCGGCGATTGAATCGGCGGATAGATCGGCGCGGGAAATCGCCTCTGCCGCGGTGGAACTTTGGCTAGACCAGATCTCCATTGGATCGTGCTCTACCCAGCCTGGCTTGGGATAGATTTGTTGAAACTCTTTCTGAGCAACCGCGACGACTTTGCCGTCGTGGTCAAAGATAATAGAGCGTGAACTTGTGGTGCCTTGGTCGAATGCGAGGATGTATTTATCTTGAGACATGGTTTTTAGTATGGTTTGAGGGTGGATTAAAGAGCGGAGAAGACGAAGAGCTGTGCGCCAGCGACAGCGCCAAGTATGGGGGCGACGATTGGCACCCAAGCGTAGGCCCAATCGGAGCTACCCTTGCCCTTGATGGGGAGTATCGTATGCGCGATACGTGGTCCTAAGTCGCGGGCCGGGTTGATTGCGTAGCCGGTGGGGCCGCCTAAGGATAAGCCGATTGCGAGCACCAGTAGGCCGACTAGTAGGGGGCCGAACCAAGTCCCCATGGCTGTGGTCCATGCCAGCTGTGTGCTGTCGGCTCCGAGGGCGACCTTGCCTAGCGCGAGGATACAGAATACCAGCACTACAGTGCCGATAAATTCAGTCACAAATGCAGGTATGAATTTACGGATGGCAGGTGAGGTGCTGTGGCAGGCGAGTATGAGGTCCGGGTCTTCGGTTTCTTCCCAGTGGGCGTAGAAACAAAGATAGACTAAAACCGAGCCGATAAAGCCACCGGCGATTTGGGATAGAATGTAGCCAGGCACTTGTGACCATTCAAAGGCCCCGATACTGGCGAGGCCGATGGTGACGGCCGGGTTGATATGGGCGCCAGAGACGCGGCCGACGACATAGACTGCGAGGGCGACTGCTAGCCCCCAGCCCATGGTGATCACAATCCAGCCGCCATTATTGGCTTTGGATTTTGAGAGGACAACATTAGCGACGACTCCATTTCCGAATAGGATGAGGAGCGCGGTTCCGAGTGCTTCAGCGAAGTATGGATGCATTGGGGTATTTTGGGTTTAGGGTTGTTGTTTAATTGGTAGGTTTGTTATCAGGTGCCATGTTTTTGCGTTTTGCAAGTTATTTATTTGCAGCAACTTGCGATTTTTGTTGGGTTTTGTTTTACTGCTTTCGTTCAAAGTTTGAGCTATTGAATTTGGAATTTTCGGGCAAAAACCAAAGTATTTATTTTGATATCCAAGGTTTTAGGGGCTATTTTGCTTGCGAATCCCAATCTGTGTGAGCTGCATAGTCGTAGTGTAATTGAAAAATAATTTTATCGCAGAATGCTACCATCACAACGTCAGGAGTTTATTTTACGCAAAATTGAAGGTGAAGGCTCGGTTAAGAGCATCGAGCTGGCGCGTGAATTTGAGGTAACAAATGAGACCATCCGTAAGGACCTCGAAGTTTTGGCTGAGGAAAAGCGGGTGATTCGCATCCATGGTGGGGCGACGCGTATCACAGATGCGCGGCACGACATGCCGTTGCCTGCGCGTCAATCGATGAATCGCTTTGAAAAATCGGTGGTGGCGCGAGCTGCTGCACAGTTGATCGAGCCGAACGATACCATCTTTATGGATGCGAGTTCGACGGTACTGACGATGACGGACTATTTGCCCCAGTTTCCTCTGACGGTCCTGACCAATGCGCACCATGTGATTGTCGCCTTGGGCGGGCGGGCGAATTGCGACTTGATCTGCACTGGCGGGCGCTATGAGGAGCGCTCGCGCTCGTATGTGGGGGCGATGGCAGAGGGCGCGATGAAGCGTTTTATCATTAAATGGCTCTTTGTCGGAGTGGACGGCTTACACCATAGGTTGGGTGCCTCTGAGGTGAATCCGGGGCAGGCGGTGCTGAAAGAGCGCTTAATCCCGCGCGCTGAAAATGTCTGCGTGGTGTGTGACTCGACCAAACTGGAGCAAAAGAGCCCTTTTATATTTGGTGAGATCAGTCAGTTTTCGGTGTTGGTCACCGACGATCGGGCGGCACCTGGCATACTTGAGCTGTATGAGAGCGCCGGCGTGCGTGTGATTGTGGCGAAGCTGCCGCGAGAGGCTTAAAACTGCAAGGAGTATGAGTTGCTGACTTCGGCGGTCTGATCGATGAGTTGCAATTCAACAGTAGGCTTTGCGCCGCTCCAGTCGATCTTAACCAATCCAAAGCCCAGCCCCGTGGCCACGGGGCCATAGCGGTAGCGGTTGGGCTCGCCCTTAAAACTATCCCAACTATGTGTCAGCCCACTGGAAGTGATGTCGACCAGTGGAAAGTCAATGGCCGGATCTTCCAGCACGGAGATTTCGTGGATGTGTCGATCGCCACTGATCAAGACCGTCGGGGTGTCGCTGAGTGCGATTTGTTGCAGCAGCCATTCGCGGTCGCCGGGGTAGTCCGCCCATTTCTCATATTTATGTTCCGCGGAGATGATTTGTGTGCCGCTGACGAAGATGTGTAGATTTGCGGTGCTTGTCTGTAACGTTTTTTCGAGCCAGTTGCGTTGTGTATCGCCAAGTAGGTCACTGGGCTCGGCCTTGCGACTGCTGGCAAAGTAACGGTTGTCTAGTAGGATGACCTTTGTGCGCTTCCCTTCAGGACCAAAATCGTAGGCGCCGTAAATGCCCTCACGCGACCAGCGTGGATCGCTGATAGGTACCTCCATAAAGCTTAGCGCAAGATCGCGTGTGATCTGCTTGAGCTTGTAGTCGCCTACGGCGTTGTTGTCACCGTAGTCATGATCGTCCCAAGTGCCAATGATTGGAGTCTTGGCGCGAAATGCGGCATAGGCAGGATGCTTGTACTGACTGGCGTAGCGTTGGGTGATCCACTCACGGTTGACGCTATATTTGACCTTCGGGCCGTTGGGGCGCTGATACCAGTCTGCGTAAATATTGTCGCCGCCCCAGATCCAGAGGTCGGGCGCTTGGTCGGCGATGATGGGCCAGAGCGGCTGGGGGAGCTCGTCGCGATTGCAAGAGCCAAAGGCGATTACCTGTAGCGGGCTGTCAAAGTTATCAGGAAATTTCGCCGAGGCGGGCGTGTGCAAGAGACTGATCGAGGCCAGGGCCAGTGTGTAAATGGAAAGTCGCATAAAGTGAATGTGAAGAAGCTGATCGCGGTGGCAAGCGCGGAGGGCGCAACTTGTTGCTCGCGATGCGAGGCCAGCCGCGTGGAATTCGACGGGGCGCGCAAAGCTCATTCATATTACGGAAGAAGTTGGGTTGACAAGCGCGCCGCGGCTGCCGTCAATCGAGTGCTTATGAGCGAAGCAAAGCCAGTCATTCTCACATGTGCACAACCGACCGGGCAATTAACCCTCGGCAATTACTTGGGTGCGGTTAAGAATTGGACGACCATGCTCGATGACTACGAATGCTACTTCGGTGTCGTCAACATGCATGCGATCACGGTGAAATATAGCCCCGCCGAGCTGCGCAAAAATACGCTGTCGTGCGTGGCGCAGTACATTGCCTGTGGCCTCGATCCAGAGCGTTCGAATATTTTTGTCCAATCACACGTGATCGGGCACACCGAATTGGCTTGGTTGCTGAGTTGCATCACGCCGATCGGCGATCTGCAGCGCATGACTCAGTTCAAGGAAAAAGCCGCGAAGCTGGGCTTTAATGTGGGCGAGGGGAATGAGCTTAAATTTACTCACGAGGGCGCGCGTGCGGGTGCCTCGGTCAATTCGGGTTTGCTGATGTATCCAGTGCTAATGGCGGCCGACATTCTGCTTTATAATGCTGATGCGGTGCCGGTCGGCAACGACCAGCGTCAGCACTTGGAACTGTGCCGCGACCTTGCGCAGCGCTTTAATCATAACTACTCGGACACTTTTACGATCCCCGAAGCCTTTATCCCAAAGCAGGGCGCACGCATCATGTCGCTGCAGGATCCAGAGCGTAAGATGTCTAAGAGTGATGATAATCAGAATGCCACCATTTATCTCTTGGATGAGCCTTCCGCTCTGAAGAAGAAGATCATGAGTGCTGTGACTGATTCAGGCAGCGAAATCGTGGCCAGCGAGGACAAGCCTGGCGTTTCTAACTTGTTGCAAATTTACTCAGCGATGAGTGGTCGCACGGTCGCCGATATCGAGGAATCTCTCAAAGGCGAAGGCTATGGCAGCTTGAAAAAAGAGGTCGCCGACGCCGTGATCAGCGTGCTCGAGCCCGTGCAGGCAAAGTATAAAGAATTGATTGCCGATAAGGCCTACCTCGAGAGCGTTCTCAAGGATGGAGCCGCTGTGGCACAGAAGCGCGCCTATAAGGTGTTGGGCAAAGCTTACCGCAAGGCTGGCTTCGTCGAGCGTCCTAGATAGTGGCTGCCGGGGGCGGGTGGTGGTGATGCCGCTCGACCCCAGCTGATCGGGGATCGAGGGCTGCTTGCGAGCTTGCGTGCTTGGTCGGATTTAAAATTCCAGCACTTCGGGATAGATCTGGCCGCTGGCGCCGATTTTGAATAAGTAAACTTTGCCCACTTCCATGCGAGTGTAGATCGCATTGCCGAATACGGCAGTGATGCCATATTCACTTAAACGCTGCGGATCATTGGCCAAAGACCAGATCGCTTGCCAGAAGAGTTCACGGTCCGAGAGCTTTAAGGATTTTGTGATTGCGTAGTAACGCTCGGGGGCGCTGTCGGGCACTGCCACCGGGGCGCCTTGTTCGGGGGCGGTCTGCTCGCCGTAGATCCGGCGCCAGAGGTAGAGCGCACGCTCCTTGCCCAAGCGCACGTACGCATCGCTGAATTTGATGATTAGAGCATCGAAGTGCACCACATCGCCTGCAATGGTGTAGATTTGCTCGTCGACGATTTCCTTCGGGTTGCCCGCGGCCGTTTGCACAAATTTGAACTTGGTGGAGACTTGTCCGAGCGCATCCGTATCCTGCGAGAGCACAGTGGCAAAGCCGATCTGTTCCTCTTGCGTCAGGTTACTGATCGCTTGGTTAAGCGCATGATTCTCTGTCAGCAAGCTGTGGATACTGGAACTTGAGAAATAAACCGAAAGCCCAAGCACTGCGGCCACGACCAGTGCAGTGAGGCCGATCAGCATGCCTATAATTTTTCCTTCGGTTCCATGTCGCATGCTTTAAGTCATGCGGATTCTGGGGGAAAGGCCAACTCAATCTGGGGCATGTTCCGTTTTTGAGCCTGATTGGTCTCGATACATCTTTTACCTTTTAAGTTGAGATTCTCACGCTAGGAGTGAGAGTTCTACTTGTGACGAATATATCGACATTTGATTTCGCCCGCGTGCGCGCAGACTTTCCTATCTTATCGACTACAGTTCGAGGGAAGCCTTTGAGCTATCTGGATAATGGAGCTACTTCGCAGAAGCCTGCTTCGGTGATTGAAGCGATTGATCGCTATTACCGTGCAGAGAATTCCAATATCCACCGTGGGGTGCACTATCTCAGTGAGCAAGCTACCGACGCTTATGAATCGGCACGTGCGAAGGTGGCCCATTTTATCGCGGCACCCGAGTCGGACGAAATCATCTTTGTGCGTGGTGCGACGGAAGGCATCAACCTGGTGGCGCATGGCTTTATCGAAACCCAACTCTCTGAGGGCGACGAAATCTTGATCACCCACATGGAGCATCATGCCAATATCGTGCCTTGGCAAATTGCAGCGGAAAAGACCGGTGCCGTGCTTAAGGTGGTGCCAGTCAACGATGCCGGAGAGCTCGATTTAGTCGCCTACTCAGACTTGCTATCCGAGCGCACCAAGCTGGTGGCACTCGTGCATGTGTCCAATGCTCTGGGCACGATTAATCCGGCCAAAGCACTGATTGCGGAGGCGCACGCGCGCGACATTCCAGTTTTATTGGATGGCTGCCAGTCGGTGCCTCACATGCCAGTCGATGTGGCTGACTTGGACTGTGATTTTTTTGTATTTTCCGGGCACAAAGTGTTTGGTCCCACTGGCATCGGTGTGCTCTGGGGGAAGCGTGAATGGTTGGAGCGCCTGCCGCCTTATCAAAGTGGGGGCGATATGATCGAACGCGTCGATTTCGAGGGCACCACTTATAAAGGTATTCCGGGGAAGTTTGAGGCGGGGACGCCGCACATTGAAGGCGTCATCGGACTTGCCGCAGCGATCGACTATGTCAACGGCCTGGACCGGGTAGGCGCACTTGCGCACGAGCATGCCTTACTACTGGATGCCACCGAAAAGCTCTCCGCGGTGGATGGCCTACGTATTATCGGCACTGCCCAGCACAAAGCCTCCATTTTATCTTTTGTTATCAATGAGATTCACCCGCACGACATTGGCACCTTTCTAGATGCTGATGGCGTCGCTGTGCGTGCTGGCCACCACTGCACGCAACCATTATTAAAGCGCTTTGGGGTGCCCGCCACCGCGCGGGCGTCGTTTTCCTTTTATAACAATTTCGAAGATGTGGATCGCCTCGTGGCTGCGGTGACTAAGATGCAGCGCTTCTTCGGTTAATGCGTTTAATCGCTTGCTATGACCTCAATTGAAGACCTCCAACCTTATGCAGCCCGCTTAGGCGAAGCCGAATTTGAGGCACGTCTGGCTGCTGAAGCACATATGCGTGCCAAGCGCGGTGAAGGGCAGGGCAAGGGGATCTTTCGTTTTGAACATAAATTCAATACTTATGCGGCCATTCGCTTCTGCTTGAAGATTAGCGGTTTTTGGCAGCGTGCGATGCGCAATTATTTTGATATTCAAGTCGTGCGGCAGGAAGTACGGCTGGCGAATCTGCCTGCGGAGTTCGATGGATATACCATTTTACAGCTTACCGATTTGCACGCCGATCTGCATCCCGATTTCCCTGCACGGGTGAAAGAGGTGATCGCAGAGTTGGATTACGATTGCTTGGCCCTGACAGGAGACTTTCGCACCTGTATCTTTGGCGACCATTCAGGCGCTACCGCAGCGACGATTGAGATCGTTTCCGAGGTGGAGGCGCCTAAATATGCGATCCTTGGGAATCACGATTGCCTGGCCAAGGTGCCCGCTATGGAGGCCGCAGGCATGCGTTTTTTGCTGAATGAACATGTTATACTGCGTCGTGGAGAAGCTGAGCTGTATCTAATCGGCATCGACGATCCCAATTATTATAAAACGCACAGCTTTGAGCGCGCGCTGCGCGGGGTGCCGAACGAGGCGACCAAGGTCTTACTCTCACACTCGCCGCAGACCTATGCCACTGCTGCGGCACACGGGATCAATTATCTGATGGCAGGCCATACGCATGGCGGGCAAATTTGCCTGCCCGGTGGGCGCATTTTGATGCACGACGGCAGTTCGCCGCGCCATCTGTTGGCCGGCGCATGGAGCGAGGGCACTCTGCAGGGCTATACCAGTCGCGGCACGGGGGCTAGTGGTTTAACTGCCCGACTCAATTGCCCCTCGGAAGTGACGCTACACACCCTACGTTGTGGTTGATTTTTTAGGTGCTAGAGCAGGCCACGGCTTCGCTGGCTACTCTGTGACTTTTTCAGCATCGCCCAATAGCTCGGTGGAGCCATAGCTGCGAAACATGAAGGGTTTGCGAATCCAGCCAATAATGCCGGATTCCTCTTGTTTGATTTCCGCTTCCGCTTCGTTGATTGCACTTTCCCAAGCAGAGCTGAAGCCAGGAGCCCGCGCGTTCATTGTGCGAATTGCTTTTTCATATAGGTGCAGCGTGCGAATCTCTACGCGGCCAGGCTTTTGCTTCAAGGCTCCGATGGTTTGGCTTAAATTTTGATTGGTCTTTTGGAGGGCGACCAGTTCCTCTTTGAGTGACTCATTGCCCTTGGCAGTGATCTCCATTTGTGTGTGCAAATGCCCCTTTAAAGTATTGATTTCCTGGTTCAAGCGATTCGCCTGTGCCGCTGCCGCTGAGCGTTCGCTTCGTAATTTTCCCAGAGAACGCAGCCAAACGATCAAACATGCAATTAGTCCGATGCACAGGCCAATCGCTAAGGGATGTGTGAAAATATCGATGAGCATTTCTTTCATAAATAGCTAAAATATGTAGCGTGAGCGCTTTTGGCGAATCAATCTATACTTTCTTAAGAAAAAATGGCTGTAATTTGTCCAATATGCGGGATAAAGGGTTTATTCGATTGACTTACTCCACGCTTAGGGGTAAATACCCTAGGCGCGCGCAAATTTAATACGTATTCGGAATTGACATGAAACTTACAAGAAAAGCAGTGACTACCACAGTTTTCGCATTGGCAGCATGCAGCTGTGCTAATGCAGCCTTCGAAATCAACATTGTTGGTGTTGTGCCACCCAATGTGGGCACCGTCGAGCCAGGAGGAAGTGTTGTGGATCCCGTCAATGGAGCTCAGGCCCAGTTTGAGCTCAGTTTGCTGGACACTGTCACCATGGCTTCGTCCACTGCTTATTTGACTGTGACTCTTGATAGTTATACGCCTGATTTGCTCAAGCATAGTATCACTACAGGCCAAGGTCACTCTGATCGTGTTGGCATCTTGATTGAAGGCGGCAGTGAGCGGTCGGCGACCTATACATTCAGCTTTTACGAAGACTCTGACTTTCTCACACCACTTCAGCTAGATTTTGTGATGCAGGTATCAGATATCGACAGTTCTGAGGAGTTTTCTGTGAGTGATACTGAGTTCACTGGTGTTACATTGAGTGAAGGCACACAACTTAAGGAACTCACTCCTGGCACTGCAGGTTTCATCGGTTTAACTAATTCTGAAGGAGAAAATCCGGATAAAGCAAATCCGCAAGCGGCAGCCAATTTTTCAAGTATTGCTAATGTCAGCAGCTTCCAAGTTATTGTTGCAGGTTCAGCAACAGGTTATGGCAGTGAGTTTCAATTCGACTTTACGCCTGACATCGTAGTGCCTGAGCCCTCAACCTATGCATGTTTGCTAGGTCTAGCTGCGCTCACTACTGTCGCGATGCGCCGACGGAAGTAAGCGAATCGCTGCTGATCTAAATTTCAGTTTTTACTGGCCACGGAGACTCACCATCTCCGTGGCTTTTTTATGTGCGTCCGGAAGGCTGTCCTATGTCGTCAGCTAGGAGAGTTCGCTCAAGAGTGACTGCGAGATCGTGAGCCCTATGCCGTTGTGACTCGTGGATATGCGGGTTGACCTAGTCACAGGATGTTATTTCTATTTTGTAATTTCCGCTATGACTAAAAGCAAAGTTTCGATCGTCCGTAATTATATATTATCCATGCTTGAATCTTCTGAGATACAAGCGGGCGATCGTGTGCCGCCGGCACGTGAGATTGCGGAGACGCTGGGGATCTCTTTCCTAAAGGTACAACATGCGGTGGAATCTTTATGCCAGAATGGTGTCTTGCACACACGCTCACGGCAGGGAGCCTTCGTGTTGCCAGACTGGCGAGAGCGCATTTTACCTGAAAACGTTTGCGTGTATAATCCTGTGGAGCAATTTCCTTGGATTGATGGAATGTTGAGCTTGGTCTCGGACTCGATTCCTGGTTTGCGAAGTTCGTTTGCCTTTAGGAAAGGTACGCTTGAGTTGCGGACGACGACTCATTTGTTGACTCAGTATGAGGATTACATGGACCTCTCTGAGATTTTCGAGGAGTGCTTCCCCGATCGAGACGATTTCTTTACGGAGCCATTTTCACCTTTTGAGATCGATGGCCAAATGGTGGGCATTCCTTTCGCTTTTTCGCCGCGGGTTGTTTTTTACAATCCTACTTTGTTCGAGAAAGCGGGCTGTGTGCGGCCGCAGGCGGGCTGGACTTGGTCGGATTTTTTGAAATGTGTTCGGAAATTGAAGAAAATTCTGCCAGCCGATAAAATTATCAATTACTCTCCACGGGAGCACATGTTTATGAACTTTATTGTGCGTGCGGGTGGTCGACTGTTTGATCCTAGCGCAGAAGATCCTGTCACATTAGACAGCCCCCGTGTGGCGGAGGGCTTGCGGCTTTGTCGTCAGTTGGGGAATCTTGTTGGGACTCAGGAATATGATGAGGACGAGCTGATTCGCTCTTTTGTGCGCGGGGAGGCTGGAATGCATATTTCAGGTCGTCACCATATGGACTTTATCGTTCCTTCCGGCTTTGATGACTGGAATACTGTACCGATGCCCTTGTTTGAGGGAGGCGTGGATTGTTCGGCTCAGGCCACTGATTTAGTCTGTGTGCGGAAATCCTGCTCTTCGCCTGAGTTGGCTAAGCGCTACGTTCGAGAGATGCTTTCTGCGAGAGTCCAGGACTATATCGGGCAGTCAAAGCACAATATCCCGATTCGTAAGAGCTCCGCTTTTAAGAGTTTGGATATCAATGATCCGCGTGATGCCTTGTTTGCTTCTGAAATTACGAAGATTTCGACTAATTTTAACCTGCATCCACCTTATCCTGGGGCTTTGGTTTTGAAGGGGATTTCTCAAATTTTAGAAGAGAAGATCGATATTGAAGAGGGGTTGGGCGAGTTGGCTCAGGCGGCCCGCACGATTTTAGGCATCTGCTCCGAAGGGCGACGTGGCGCTAAAATGCAGAGCGTGTTTTCTCGTCGGAAGCGCCCATAGAAGCCTTCGGCTTTGGAGTTGAAATTCAGCGATGTATCAGGATTCGCCCTTGACTATGTCACACGGGGTGTTGCTTTTTCAATCTATGAATAGATTGCAAGATGGCTTTCGTGCGCCGCGTAGGTGCTTTAATCAGTGGCTAGTAATGCTAGCTGGCTTACTTGGACTTATTTTTGTATCTACATCTACAGCGGCGGCTGTTGAGTATGTGCACAATGGCCAGTTTACTGCGTGGGACGGAGATACTGTATCTGGCTGGCAATTGGCGAGTTCAGGCAGGGCGTCGATCCGCTTAGATCCTGCAGAAGCGCCCAGGGGGCTGTCATCCAGTTTGCGAATAGATATCGCAGGAGCAGGCGCCGGTTTAGGTCAAGTGGTCTCTTCCAAAGCTGCGGTTGAGCCTGGATCGATTTTATATCTGAAAGGCTGGATGAAGTCTGATAACGCAGCTGGTGGTATGATTCAGGTAAAGCTTTATCAGGGGCGGAAAGAAATTAAACGGATTAACATTAGTGAGCGCAGTGGTCATTGGTTAGAGCTGGATCGTGAGTTTGAAGTCGGAGAGGCGGATTCCTTTCAGGTATTACTGCGCTACAAGCAAAGTGAATCAAGTGTTGGACGATCATTGTGGTTTGCTGACCTCTCAGTGATTCCAGCCTCCGAACGCGTGCGTACGGCTCCGAGTATTGCTAACTTAGCAGCGGTCTCGACATTTAGTTCGATTGGTCTCTATGCGGATATCTCTGGTGATATGAGCCAGTTCACGCGTGGGCATAGTGCTTATCGTAAGAAGGGCGAAAGTGTTTGGCGTCCATCCTTGCCGATGCAGTGGCAGGCGAAGACCAAGCAATTGCGCTCGAGCTTACTCAACTTGGAAGCAGACACGGAGTATCAAATCAAAACCTGGCTGGAAGATCCGAGCCTGAAAGAAGCCATCGCCCCGGCCTATACAACGGTGCGCACTTGGACTGATGAGCTGCCGATCGCGAAGACGATTTATTTGCCTGCCGGTGAGAGCACCGAGCCCTTGGTGATTACCGAAAGCGGCTCTGCTGATGGTTGGATCCGCTATACCAGTGATCCGACGCATCTTTCGACTTTAAATGTCGATAAGCGTGCGACGCACGCGGTCGTTTTAAAAGGAGTGCATCATGTGATCCTAGACAACCTCACGATTGTCGGGGGCATCAAAGATTCTGTCTTGATCGAAGACTCCACGGATATTCGAATATTGCGCTGTGATATTTCATCCTGGGGCCAGGTCGGCACTTTCACCGAAATGGAAAATAAGCGTTGGGGCCGAGGACCGTTCTTTGTCGATGAGGCCGGCAAGCCAGTTAATTTACAAGGTGGAGTGCGTGTTTCGGTGGGCGCTGAGCGTGTGGTGATTGCCGACAATTACATCCACAACCCACGTGGCCATGCGACCTCTTGGCAATACGGGCACCCTCACGGCCCCACCTCAATTATTTTGTTTAACTCCGAGGGCAATCATGTGATTCGGAATAATTCGCTGATCGGCAGCGAGTCGCACCGCTTCAATGATACGATTGAAGGGGCCTACAATGATAAGCCCAAGGGAGGCCCTTATCGCGATACAGATTTTGAGGGGAACATCATGTTTTTTAGCAATGATGATGGCGTGGAACTGGATGGCGGGCAGATGAATATCCGCTTCTTCAATAACTGGATCCAGAGCAGCTATTGTGGCGTCAGCACTGCACCCACTATCTTTGGGCCTTCGTATATTTTTAATAACTTGATCGTCCTTGAGGGAGATGAGCGCGGGATGACCAATTTTGCTCTGAAAGTCGGAGGCGATAAAGTGCAGAACCCCGGCATCAATTACTTTTTCCATAACACCATTTATAGTCATGGAAGAGGCTTGCGAGGCAGCAACTGGGGCAGTGGTCCCACACCTATATTTACACGCAATAATCTCTTTGCGGCGGGGGATTTGATGTGGCCTCAAAAGTCGAAGGGTGACTTTGATTACGATATGCTGCGTCCAAATTCGATGGATCCGCCATTGCCACAGTGGCAGCAAAATGGTGTCGTGGGAGTCGAGTCCTTTAAGAATCGTGCGGCGGGTGACTATCGACTTTCCAAAAACTCACTGGCGATCGATCGCGGTTTAAAATTGCTCACCGTCAACGAAGATTTCTCTGGTGAGGCACCTGACATTGGAGCGTTTCCCGTCGGAGCCGGTCCAGAATTCCCAGTGCGTGCAGAAGGTGTCTCCTTGTTGCCCTTGCAGGCGCAGTTGGAGCTGACTCTAAATGAAGGTGCGGTTCAAACGGACACGCTCTATGTGCGAGCGCCTGTAGCGACTGGCAAGCGCTGGCGTGTGATGAGCGATGACGCCTGGTTGCAATACGAGCCGAGCACGGGTCCTTGCGATGGTGAATTGCATGCAGTGACACTATCGATTCACCCAGACGTCAAACGGGATGGATACTATCAGGGAGCCGTCACAGTTCGCACGGACGCGGGCTATAATAGAACCTCCTTTGTTAAGGCGAAGGTGCGATTGGCAGCGCCTGATTATCAGTATTTCAATGCTGTGGATATGGAGCAAGTCGGCATGACTGTGGTCGCCGCAGATGCGCAAGCGCCGCAGCTTCCTTATTTACAAGCGCCCGATACACGCGACGCGGCCTCGGAGGCATGGATGCGAATCGATTTCGAAGTGCCTGAGTCAGGCACTTACTATTTGCACGGGCTGATCGCAGTCCTCGGACCTAACGCGCCTGCCCACGATAGCTGCTACGTGCAGGTCAACGATGGCGAGCCGAAATATTGGGATTTGGCGGTTTCTGCTCCGGGCCTCTGGACGTGGCAGACCGCTTCCATTATGAATGAAGCGTATCCCCGCGAGATCGAATTAGCCGCAGGTAAGCATACGATTTATATTCGTGGTCGTGAGAACTTTACCAAGTTTGCACGGTTTGCTATCAGTCGCACACGCTTGCTTCCAGAGTAGTTTTTTCGAAGTCTTCGAGTAGATCGCTACTAGCACTTCGCTTCTGTATGCATGTAGCCAGAGGGGGATTCCCTCTGGCTACTTTGTTAGTAAGTAAATTTTTCGTCTATTATGCTGTGACTACGTCAAAGGTGCTTGTTATTTATTAATGTGTGTTATTAGATTTAACTTCCCCGTATCATGTTTGAGCGCTCCCTGCTCTTCAAACGTGATTCAAGAGAACCCCCATAAATAAGGAATCCTATGATTGATCGTTGTCTGGTTGTTTTAACTGCGTCCCTGTGTTCGCTTCCCTTACTGAGCTCTGCGGAGCAAGTCTTACAAAATCCTGGTTTTGAATCGGGCAGCTCTCAGTGGTATAGCATTGAGGTGGAAACATCGGAGGTCTATGCGGGTGCGCAATCGGGCCGAATCGATCAACTGTATTTTTGGCGCACTATTTCGCAGACCGTGGATTGTGAAGCCGGGCAGATCATGTCCTTCGGTGGTTATCTAAAAAGTGAGGCGATTGTAGTGGGGGCAGGTGGCCTGCGCGTGACCTTTTATGACTCCAGCGATCAAGCAATTTCATCGGTCGGCGCTGGAGAGGTTTCAGGCGACCAAGATTGGACCTTGCTACAGGAATCAATTGTGATCCCTAGTGGGACTGAATACGCTAGCTTCCAATTATTTGTAGGCAAGGGCACTTCCAGCTATGGCAGCGTCTATTTTGATGACTTGTATTGCGATCTGTTTGAGCACAAAGCGGTCATCGTAAATAGCAACGGTGGTTTTGAGAACGGTTATTCGGGGTGGTATCAGGGGCATGCAAGTTTAGACAGCAATGCATTTGAGGGCAGTTCTGCATCGGCCTTACAGCATGGCTCTTGGTGGAAACAGTCTTGGTATGAGTTCGACTGTGATCCAGCGCTTGAATACGCGGTGTCGTTTGCAGCTGCTTCAGACAATACCACTTCTGAAGGTGTCTTTCAAATTCGCTACTACGATGCTGCGGATACGGAAATTGCCAACGACCACCTGCTGGGATTGACTGGAAGCAACGACTACGCGATTTATTTCGCAGATGGCATTCAGCCGCCAGTGGGGGCTGAATCTGCGCGCTTTTACTTTGCCGCCGCACATCCGGGAAGTGGCACCACTTACTTGGACGATGTCGTGATTACGACCGATGCTGTAGATTCAGGTTTTGCATCCCCTTCGCTTATTGATCAAGCGCTGACGAGTTTGACGCCGGACCCCGGTATGGAAGCGGCGTGTCGGATTGGAATGGCAATGTGCATGCAGAGACGACTGTGGTCGCGTCCGGCGCACAGGCCCTGCGCTTTAACGGCGAGCATTTCTTTTTGAGTTATTCACACGATTTGATTCCTGCAACCGAGGGCCGCTATTATAAGCTTGCGCTAGAATATGCCGCTGAGGCGATCGCCGTGAGCCCGACGATCTCGTTTAGCTTCTATGCGGCTGATGGCACTACCAAGCTAGATGCATCCCGCACGCTGATCGATGTCGAAGGGACGGCACCTTACCGCGAGGCCTCAAGCCCGTATCACCTCGCGCCAGTCGGCACCGCTTATGTAAAAATCGGGCTGTCTTTCCCGAGTGGTAACTCGGGCGCAAAGCTCTATCTGGATGAAGTGCATCTCTATGAATTGTCGAATCTGCCGGTGCGCTTGGTCTCGACCTATGAATCGATCAGTGTCTATGTCGGGCGCGCAGCACAAGTTGCCAACGAAGTGGCGCATGTCTATTACCGTGAAGTCGGCGAGACGCAGTGGTATGAAGCTTATGCACCCGAGTTTGATGCTGTGCGGGGAGAGTACCGTAGCAGTATCGTGGGGCTGAATGAGGGCAGCGATTACGAGGTGCAAGTTGTGCTGGAAGCCGATGGCGTAAAGCTTGACGAGGCGGGCGCTACTGTGAGCACCTGGGACGCTTCGCCTTCGATCGGACAGACTATTTCCGTGTCGAGTCTCTATAGTGGTGGCCAGCTGCTGATTGAAAACATGCACGGCGAGCCGGACGCTTGGATTAAAATCACCGGAACCGGATCTGGTGATATCGACGGCGGGTATGCGAACGATGTGGCATTGAAAATTCTTAACAGCAGTTATTTGATCTTTGAGAACATTGAAGTTCAAGGTGGACGTCGCCATGCCGTGCAGGTGCAAATGTCGGATCACATTCGCATCGTTGATTGCGAAATGTCAGGCTGGGCTCGCCAGCCGAATTATTTCGATGGCAAGTATTGGTACGAAACCGAATCAGATATGAATGCAGGCATCAATTCTGCCATCAACAAGGATGCCGGTGTCTTTCTTTACGAAAGTTCACGTGTGACGGTGGAGCGCTGTTATATGCATGACCCACGGACTTCGGCCAATAATTGGGGCGGCAACAGTCATCCTGCCGGCCCGAGTGCGATATATGTGCGCAACATTACAGGCACCCAAGTGAAGATCATGAAAGGCAACTTCGTGGTGCGCTATAATGACTTGATCGGCAGTGATGAGATTCGCTGGAACGACGTGATCGAGGGCGAGAACAATGAGAACGAGCGCGGTTCTTTCTACCGAGATACCGATGTCTATGGCAACATGCTTGCCTTCGCAAACGACGACTCGACCGAGTTGGACGGGGGACAAATGAACATTCGCTTTTTCGGGAACCGTATCGAGAACTGCTTTGTAGGCTTGAGCTTGGCACCCAACGTGGTGGGCCCGACATATGTGTATCAAAACCTGATGTTTGATATCGGGGATGATCGTAACGCGTGCTATTCCATGGTGAAACTTGGTGGCGGTGATACGTATTCCAAAGGCAAGAGCTTCTTCTTTAATA
This sequence comes from Puniceicoccaceae bacterium, assembly GCA_002729725.1. Taxonomy (GTDB): domain Bacteria; phylum Verrucomicrobiota; class Verrucomicrobiia; order Opitutales; family Coraliomargaritaceae; genus Thalassobacterium; species Thalassobacterium maritimum. The sequence continues at coordinate 23,535 of PBYS01000009.1, read as the reverse complement.
ATACGATCATCGGCAAGGGCAACGGCTTGACCGGTGTCGGCTATGGTAGTGATAGCAATCGTTCGATGTTCTTGCTGCAGAGTCGAAATAACATTATTCAAACCACGAACTCGCACCCTGATTATAGTCGCACGATTTCGGACCCCGAAACCAATGCCTGGAACAGCTTCGATTACGACAACTTGTCGACAGTCGGGCAGAGCACCGCGACTGTAAACTATGCCGCCGGGCAAGAGGCCAACGGTATCCTTGACGATGCGCCCACTTTTGTGAACGCCGCAGCCGGGGACTTCCGCCTCGCGAGTGGCTCGTCCGGCATTGATGACGGCCTGGGTTTGTTAAACCTTGCGGACCAGTTCCTCGGAGCTGCTCCCGACCAAGGGGCCATCGAACATGGCGATAGCTCATTGTTCCCCATCCGTCCGATCGCGGTGAGTGCCGACCAATATGTCGTCACATTGACGGGAATCGCTGGAGGAGCATCCACACCTGTGGACGTGGTGCTGTCGACCGGTGCACTGCAGACTTCGCTTGGGTATGAATTGCGCATGAACAATACGGTGGATTGGCTGCAAGTGACGCCGGCAACCGGCAGTTTGAGTGCCAACAGCACGCAGACTTTGAGCTTTAGTTTGCAGACCGCTGGGCTGAGCTCTGGCGACAGCTTAGAGGCCACGATCTTAGTGCGCTTCGATAACGGATTTTCCGTGCCGATTACGGTGCGTGCAGAAGTTCAGTAGCCCAGTTGAGGGGGCGACCTGAGCCACGCGATGGACCTATTAGGTCTGTCTACTATAGCAGCGACACGAAGCCGCGCAGACATTCACGTCTGCGCGGCTTTTAAGTTGATGGGGGCATCCTATGCGTGACATGGGATATCAATAGCGTGCGAGTTGTGCTTCTTCTTGACATAGTCACGTCGAGCTTCTTGCTACTGCCGTAGGTGATCTCTGTGGCCTATTGTCTCCCATCCCTGTAATTATGATTTATAAAAAGAACCGTCGACTGACATGTGCTATTCTGTGCTGTCTGACTCTCTCCTTCCTCGCATGTGCGCCAGAAACCAGCGAAGAGGGCGCAGGTCGTGAAAACGTCGCGACTCCTGAGCTTGTGCAGCACGCAGAGGCACTGACAACAGCAGTCGCAGTCACTCCAGAATTTCTTTCGCCTCAGTTGATTGCTCAGGAGCTCACTAGTTTAACGCCCGATGCGGGGATGGAGCAGGGCGTTTCGGACTGGAAGGGAAACGTTAAAGCGGAAACGGAACTGGTGGCAGCAGGGGAACAGGCGCTGAGATTGAACGGCGTGCATTTCTTTTTGAAATATTCGCACAAGTTAATCCCGATTTCGGGCGGGACTTATTATAAGTTGTCGCTGCAAGCGGCGGCCGATAATATTTCGATCAGTCCGACGGTTTCGTTTACTTTCTATGCCGCCGACGGTAGCACCCGTCTGGGCGAATCTCGCACCTTGATCGATCTGCGCGGCACAGCACCGTATCGCGAATTTTCAAGTCCGTATCAGCTCGCACCTGACGAAGCGGCCTTTGTCGGCATCGGTGTGGCCTTTCCTAAGGGGAACCGCGATGCGAAACTCTTGCTAGATGAAGTGCATCTTTATGAATTATCCAATTTACCGGTACGACTGGTATCCACTTATGAGTCGATCAGCGTCTATGTTAGCCGTGCCAGTCAGGTGCCCAATGAAGAGGCACATGTGTATTACCGCGAGGCGGGCAGCAGCCAGTGGTATGAATCCTTTGCCCCGGAGTTCGATGCGGAGCGCGGCGAGTATCGCAGCAGTATCGTAGGCCTCAATGAGGGCCGCGATTACGAGGTGCAAGTCGTGCTTGAAGCCGATGGCTTGAAGCTCGACGAAGCGGGCGCGACGGTGAGCACTTGGGATGGCTCGCCGCCGATTGGGCAGACGATTTCTGTGGCGAGTCTCTATGAGGGGGGACAGTTACTGATTGAGAGTATGCACGGTGAGCCGGATGCCTGGATCAAAATCACCGGAACTGGAACAGCTGATATTGACGGTGGCTATGATGACGAGGCTGCACTGAAAATCGTAAATAGTAGCTATTTGATTTTTGAAAACATCGGCATTCAGGGCGGACGTCGCCATGCCGTGCAGGTGCAAATGTCCGACCAAATTCGTATCGTTGATTGCGAAATGTCGGGTTGGGCGCGCAAACCCAACTTCACTGATGGCAAGTTTGCTTATGAGACTGAGTCCGACATGAAACGTGGCATGAACCGCGCGATCAATAAGGATGCGGGCGTTTATCTCGATGCGAGTTCACGCGTCACCGTGGAGCGCTGTTACATGCACGATCCGCGCAGTGGTGCCAATAACTGGGGCGGCTACAATCACCCCGCGGGGCCGAGTGCCATCTATGTGCGCAATATTGCCGACACCCAAACCAAGCTCATGAAAGGTAACTTCGTAGTGCGTTATAATGATCTAATCGGCAGTGATGACCTTCGTTGGAATGATGTGATCGAAGGAGAGAACAATGAGAATGCGCGCGGCTCCTTTTACCGAGATAGCGACATTTATGGCAACATGCTGGCCTTCGCAAATGATGACTCCACCGAGATGGACGGCGGTCAAATGAACACCCGTTTCTTCGGCAACCGTATCGAGAACTGCTTTGTCGGTTTGAGTTTAACCCCCTGTGTCGTGGGGCCGTCCTACGTGTATCAAAACCTGATTTTCGATTTGGGGGATGATCGTAATGCCTGCTTCTCGATGGTGAAGCTAGGCGGAGGCGATACCTATTCCAAGGGGAAGAGCTACTTTTTTAATAATACAATCATCGGCAAAGGCAACGGCCTGACTGGGGTTGGCTATGGTAGCGATAGCAATCGCGCGATGTTCTTGGTGCAGAGCCGAAATAACATCATTCAAACCACGAATTCCCACCCCGACTATAGCCGCACGATTTCGGATCCCGGTGCCAACGCGTGGAATAGTTTCGACTATGATAATCTGTCCACTCTTGGACAGGAGCGCGCGACTGTGAACTACACAGCAGGGCAAGAGCCAAACGGCATCTTGGATGCAGCGCCCACCTTTATCAACGCAGAGGCAGGGGACTTTCGCTTGGCTAGTGATTCTTCGGGCATTGATGACGGCATCGCCTTATTGAACTTTGCGGATCAGTTTCGTGGCAGCGCTCCGGACCAAGGCGCGATTGAATTTGGCAGCAGTTCCTTGTTTCCGATTCGTCCGATTGCTGTGAGCGCAGACAAGTATATCGTGAAATTATCGGCCAGTGCGGACGGTGCATCTAGCCCCGTAGAGGTGGCGCTGAGCGCCGGCGATTTGGAAGCGTCACTCGAGTATGAAGTGCGCATGAATCACACTGTGGATTGGCTTCAAGTCACTCCAGCGAAAGGCAGCCTAAGTGCGAACAGCACACAAACACTCAGCTTTAGTTTGCAGAGCGAGCAATTGGAAGCGGGCGAAGATATCGAGGCGACCATTCTAGTGCGCTTTAAGAACGGCTTCTCGGTTCCGATTACAGTGCGCGCGGACGTGCAGTAGCACTGCCTCGTGGCGTCGTCGCTTGCGACGGCCAGTAAAGAATGAGGCATTCATATCAGCTGACCTGCTTGAGTACATCGGCTGGACTGTGCCCAAAGATTCGTTTGAACTCGCGGCTGAATTGGGTGGAGCTTTCATAGCCGACTTTGCGTGCCACTTCGTTTACACGGAAACCATGTTCATAGAATAGGCTGCGTGCTTTGTCCAAGCGGATGCGTTTCAGATATTGGATCGGGGAGGTGCCCGTGACTTGTTTGAAGGTGCGGTGAAAGGAGGACGGGCTCATGTTCACGATCGAGGCGAGTTCGTCGACATCCATTGGCTCGTTGTAGTGGCTATGGATCTGTTTCAGGGCCCGATCGATACGGGCCAGGTTTGAGTTTTTCGTGGCGAGTGAATAGAGGGCATTCCCGTTTTCACTGCACATGATTCGATATAGTAGCTCGCGCACTACCCCGGGGCCGATGATGCGTGCCTCGTCGGGGCTTTGTAGCGCTGATAGCAAGCGCAGGCTGGCATCGTGGATTTCGTGCGTGCTTCGAGAGACAAATAAGCCGGGGCCTTTGGGGCATGAATCAAAGCTGCGATTTGCCGATTCCATTTCGGTGATGATCTCGTGCAGTACAGTCAAATCGATATCGATCATCATCGCGAGCAAAGGGTCTTCGGGGGTGGCAATTGCTTCGCACTCGGCCGGTAGCGGCACAGTGAGGACTAGGTAGTTGTCGGGGTTGTAGTGGTAAGTATGGCTGCCGAGATGGATTTTTTTGGCACCGTTGCCAACGATAATGATGCCCTGTCGGTAGCAGAGCGGCTCGCGTTGCAAGCCATGCGAGGACTTGTGGATGCGAACATCTGGCAATGCAGTGTCATTGAATGCCTCCAAGGGGGCTAGTTCATCCATTAATTGCGCGATTTGTTGTTTCATATCGTTGATTGGTTATCGAGGACAAGCTGGCAGAGAATCTCTGCCAGCTTGTCCTCGGAGGACTCTGGTGAGGGAGTTTAGAGCGCCAGCTTCAAGACGGCTTCGGCATCTGCCAATGTAAAATCATCCGTCTCGGACAGCGCGGTCATGCCGTGCTTTTCAAGTGACGCGATCACCTTGGGAATATCGCTTTCGCCGAGATTATTTTCAGCCAGTGTGGTCGTCATGCCAAGCGAGCGGAAGAAGGCTTCGGTCTTTTCGATGGCCTGATCAGCTTTTTCAGATTCGCTGCCTTCTGTGACGCCCCAGACGCGTTCGGCGAATTGGGCGAGCTTGGCTTGCTTCTGTGATTTGCGATGCTTCCACAGGGGCGCTTGCACGATTGCCAAGGTGCGGGCGTGATCGAGTCCGAAGAGTGCTGTCATCTCGTGGCCAATCATGTGTGTGGTCCAGTCCTGCGGTACACCAGCACTCACGATGCCGCTGAGCGCAAGGGACGAGCACCAGAAGAGATTGGCACGAGCGTCGTAGTTTTCGGGCTCCGCGATGGTGGTGGAGCCGACTTCGATCAGTGTTTGTAAGATGCCTTCCGCGATTCGATCCTGCAAGCGACCGTCCACCGGATAGGTGATGTATTGCTCCAAGATATGAACAAAGGTATCGGCCACGCCGTTGGCGACCTGGCGTGAGGGCAAGCTGTAGGTCAGTTCCGGATCGAGAATTGAAAAGGTCGGATAGGTCAATGGACTGAAAACTGGCAGCTTTTCATGACCGTCTGAGATGACGGCAAAGCCGTTCATTTCTGAGCCTGTTGCGGGCAAGGTCACGACTGTGCCGAGCGGGATGGCTGTATCGACTGGAACAGCGCCAAAGCCGTGTCGCATGAGTTCCGCCTCTTTACCTTGGTATTGCTCGGCAGGTGTTGCCAGTGCGATGAATTTTGTGCCGTCCATCACTGAGCCGCCACCGACGGCGAGCAGGTAGTCGATCTTCTCCGTGCGTGCCAGCTCCACCGCTTGGAGTAGGGTTGCGAGTTGTGGGTTGGCCTCGATGCCGCCAAATTCAAAAATGGTGCGAGTCGTGGATTGGAGCGCCTGCTTGACGCGCTCGAGTGTGCCAAACTTTTTGACACTGCCGCCCCCGTAAGTGATCAGCACTCGTGCATGTGCAGGCACTAATGTGTCAAGCTGCTCTAGCTGATCTTTGCCGAAGACGACCTGTGTCGGATTTGAGTAATTGAAGTTGTTCATAATATTTATCGATTTGAATGATGATAAGGTCCATTTTATAGGAGGGCATTACTATAACTGTCAATTTAGGTAAAATCTACGCATAAAGGTGCTGATTGTCTGCCTATTACTGTCGTTTAGTGTAATTCGTAGATTTTCTGTTTAGGGGCATGGTGGGGTATTATCTTTGCAGAATTCAATAGATGTGAACTCGGGATGAAAAAAGTGAGAAGCGAAGCATTTATTAAAAACATACGTACTGCCCCTCTTTTTTTGAGTGCCCCGACCGCAGTCAGTTTGAGAAAGCGAAATCCTACCCACACGCACAAGTACAGACCGACCTCGCCACCAGTGGGGATGTGGTGGATGCCTTGTGCTCGGTTGGCGTCCGTAAATGGGGATCAAGCTAAGGGCGACTACTTACTGGCTGTTTGGCTCAGGCGCCGTTTGGGTCGGGATATAATAGCGGCGCACGTCTATTTTTCCAGGGCGATTGGGACGGTCGCTGATGAAAATTAGACCACTACGGCCTGCGCGATAGGGCCAAAATGTGTTATAGGCCAATTGCCACTCTTGGGGAGTCTCGCTTGGCATTTGTAATGCGATCATCACTCCGAAATTAGGGCCGTTGATACCAGGAAGTGTGAGCGTGAGGTCCTTGCCGGCATCGAGTGCGAGGCGTTTTTCGTCGAACTTAGTCATTAAGTTGAACTCAGATAGGTTGAAGATGCGATACAGGTCTTGACCGTTGGCTTGTAACCGAAGTTGGATTTGTGCGATCCTATATTGATCTGTTTGATTGCCCTGATCAATGAAGAGCAGTAGTGGATCGGGCGTGTTTGAGGCGATCGTCGTGCTTGCGATTGGGATCGAGATAGGCTCGCCGCTGGCATCTTTGGGGCCGTCTTTATAAAAGGTTAGGCTGCGGTCGGCCCAGCATTCGTAAGCGGGCGTGGGGGCTCCATTGGGAATCGATAGATCGATACGTTGCGAGCCGACAAAATAGTGAATGCCGCGTATCGATTGATTCCAGCTCAGTGCGCTGAAGCTCGTTTTGATGGGCGCCTCGGTTTGAGCCTGTGCAGTGATGCTCCCAATGAGTAGGCTGACGAGGAGTAGGAATTTGAAGGTATGTTGCATGGGTATTTAAATTTCGGATTCGTTGAGCCAACGGAAGCTGACGATTTCGTAGCCTCGTCCCAGTTCGCCGGATGGTTGAATGAGTTCTTCGGGGGAAGTGGTGATGTCCACGCCTACCGGAAGAGCTGTGCGTTGCACGATGGCTTCGCACCATGCTTCGCTCACGGTCTTACCGGATACGGGATCTGTGTATTCTCCGTAGGCGCGGATCAGGAAGGTGTCCCCACGTGTCGTCAGGATGGGGCCTAGGCGTTGTAGCAGGTCGCCCTGTAGCACGTAGCCTGGCATGCCGGCTGCCTGAGAATTCGTATCGCCAAAAGGATCACTGAAACCTGTGCCAATCGCTGTGGGCCCGGAGTCTCCATAGCTGGATAGCTTGGCATTGGTATTGAGCCCCCGTGTGGGATCATCGAGCGCTGCTTGTAGCGCGCCCATCTTGCCGGTGTCATCATTTTTGAGGGAGCGATTCACAAAGTCTGCCAGCGATAAAAACGGACCGCGCAGTTTGACCTGGTCGACAATTGCTTGCGCTAGATCGTTCAACTCGTCGGCGCTAATCTCTCGCACACCTTTCCAAAAATTGTCGCTGCCAGTTGAGACGTTCAAGTTCACCTTGCCATGGTAGGGCCATGAGAAGCGTGAGATGAGTAAGCCGCCGTCTTCGGAGCCTTCTCCTGAGCTATAATCGTATGTGGGCAAGCGTGCTTGCATCAAGCCACCTAAGACAGCTTTCCACGCATCCACAGAGGTGGAGTTGACGTTGAAGGCGCCTTCAACACGCAGGGACGCCGCCATTTTGTGAAACAAGCTGTCGTCATCGCCTCGGGCATCGAGGAGGTCTTGAGTGATGATAGCTGTATCTGAATTGTATGTGTAACGCGTATTTGCGAAGGAACTGTCGCCTCTCAGGAAGTCCTCCACTTCATCTTCAGTGATGGTACTGGTGATGCCAGAGAAGTAGTAGCGATCCCAGACTTTTTCATTCACTAAGTAGGAGCTATCGAAAAGTTTGAAGTTCTCGTAGTCAGGTTCTTTACCGAGGTCGGAGTAGTAAATCCAAGCACTATGTGCGCTCGATTCTGTCTGATCGAGCTCGATGCGCACGTTGGCAAAAGAGTTACCTAGCATATAGCTGGGGTCGAAATTGTAGCGGCCTAGATTGGCATGTTGTAGATTGCCCAAGGAGAGCAGGGCTGTTCGGGGGCGATCAAATAGAATGACTTCGGGGGCGCCGCCGGGCTCGATGCTCGTTCCCCAATAGCCGGTGGCTCGATCATTATCAACAAGATGAATGTCCGATGCGCCACTGGTCAATACGCCACGACTGCCATTCGGGTCCTGCGTGGTGTAGGTGCTGAGCACCTTGTAACCTGTTGAGTCGGTAAAGCCGTCCCATTCCACATTGCTGGCGATTGCGCGCACATTGGAGTCGATCAAATTACGCCAAGGGGCATTATACTCTTCGGTGGTTTTGAGCCAATACCCGATTGAAAGTAGCTCGTCCTGAATATTGGCGGAGGCTACTGAATTATAATAGCGCGAGACAGAGATCGCATCGCTACCCTTCGCGTCGGCGAAAATCTTTCCGATACTGAGAACGCTGCCCGAGTAGCCATAACCCAGTGTCATGCCTGAGCCGATATCTTCCTCGAGTTTGATTTCGAAATTGAAGCCTGGATACAGTCCGCTGTCTGTATCGAGTAGATCCAACTTTGCCAAGCGATCCATTTCAGATTGAGTGAATCCCCAAGTTTTTTGTTTGGTGGGACGATTCGGGCTATAGCTGCCATCTTGGTAGCGAATAATGGGGGTGACTCCCTCCTGACTGGCTTCGCTGATTCCATAGCTGTTATTTTGCATGAATTCCATGCGTAATTTCAGTGGGATGACCATGCCACCCGCGCCTGCGACATAGTTGGTTAGGTAAACGGGCCTACTCTCGTTCTCGCTAAATTCGATTTCAGGGGAGCCGGAGGACTTTCTCCAGAACATGGCGATTCCATTTTCAGACCGGCGAATGGGATCGTATTTAGAATAATTTTTATCGATACCAAAATAGCGTGTCTCGCCGGGTCTGAAGCGAAGTTCTTTGCCAGTGTCCTTATCATGTATGAATAGTGAAACACGTCCATCGGCGGCATCGGGCATGAGCTCTCGAACACCAAAATTTACAGGATCTTCGCCATCGACGGTAATAGTTGTGACTAAATTGGGAGCCCAACCCATCACCAATCGATTGAGGTAAATTTCAGTGTTATAGGGGTTGTAGATACCGATCACGGGCGTGACGACCATTTCTAGCCCTTCATCGCCTTCTCTAAGTGCGTAGCTGAACTGCAAACGGGCAATCAGTGGAGTGACCCAACTTTGTAGTTGGTAGTTGTCCGACATCGGGAAAAATAAGCGGTCGTCGTTGCCATTTTCTTTACCTTGATATGAAGGAGGCGTCTGGTAGGGGAGTCCAGTGCTCGCATGCGGTGAGAACGAATAATTAGGTAGGTTATGTTGCCAGCCCAAATACTTGTTCATGCGATAGTTGTCTTTCCCGTAGTCTCTTGCGTAAGACCAGAAGGGAGCGACGTAGTCAGGCACTTCTAGCTCAAACTCTCTATACTCTTCAATGTCGACTCGGAGTGCTGATTTGAGCTCTGCGCCGTCTGCGTCCTCTCGGATCCAACCATATTGCGGGGATCCTGAGCCCGGGATGTATTGGCGGTAATAGGAGCGTAAAATGCTCCAATTGGGCCCGCTGGCATCCACGCCATCGATGCCATCTGCAATCATAAGATCATCGTCGATGAAGTGTAAGGCTTCTTGATCGGATCCGTCCTCAGGGGACAGGACAAAATTAGCATCGAAAATTTTACGATATTCAAAGGCTTGAGTTAGGTCTCGCTTCAAACCGCCGTTTTTGACGTCCACTAGCAGCCCTTGCGACCAAGGCGTGAGCGCATTAAAGTAATGATCTTCAATGACTTCTCTGGTGCTGCTGGCGGAGCTGCTCTTGGAGATGAAGACCGTGCTGGCGAGATCGACTATTTTTGAAACCAAAGAGTCATTGGCCGGATAGGCATCGAGCTGCTCTAGGCGTTCGATGCCGTTCCGACGTGTGGTCGCCAGGCTGGTTGTGAGTTCTGCGTGATTGGTGCTGTCGGCATCGGGGTCGATGAGGTCGACGCGTGCTTTGGTGCTTTCATCTGAAATCCAATACGCAAAATGACTATTCTCATTGTCGGGTAGGGACTCTTTTAGAACTTTAATTTCTGTTGTGGGCGAAACGGATGTGTCACGTTGGACTGTGGCAATTTGATCATTGGGATATGTGTCTAGATCGGTTGCGGGGGTGATGTAATTAGGGTCAGTTGGGAGCAAGTCAGTATTGCCGCTGACAAGCCAGTTGCCTTGTGTGAATTTTTCGCTGCGATCCAGCCCTAGCCATCCATTGGTCTGCGTATTCCATACGCCGACCCACTGAGGGGAGTAAACATCGACCTCCGTCGCAGTGCCATCGCTGCCAGCTTCAAAAATTTCCGCACGTGCGGAGACACGTTGATCGGGGCCCATTTGCTTTTGGAGTTCACCTATGGCCATGATTAAGCCTAGACGTGCATTTTGACGGGCTAGAGTCTGAGACTTCAAGCTTGCAGCGCTGGTCGTTTCTACCTGCACCAAGGTCGTAATACTTAACAATAGCAATAAGACGAAGGCCATCAGCGAGAGCGCGATGACGAGTGCAAAACCATGATTAGCGGCTGGGCGTTTGGATGTAGAGATCAACATTGGGTAAAGGGATTGAGTATGCTGCGTCTTCTGGATCAGCTGTGAGCGTCAATCGGGCTCAGCTCGGCAACGCCTGAGGCTGGCATGCTGATTGAATACAGGCCCGTTTGCTGTTTTATTATTTGAGTATTCGCGGTAGGCTGGCCCATGCAGTCGCATGCCTTGACTTGGTAGCTTTGCGCTTGTTCGCCAAGATCGATCACGACGCGTTGACTTTCGGTGGCATTGACTACTGTAAGCTTGCGAGAGCGTAGCTTGCTGACGTCCACGATATGGTTGTTTTGATACAGCGCAACCAGCGTGGCGTCGGCACTCTCGACCTTTACGACGGGGTAGAGATATTGCGGCTGACTGGGCTTGAAATTGCCGTGCATCAGTAGTTCGCGATGCGAGTTCCAAAACTTGAGGTAAAAGCGGAGCATTTGATCCTGTTGCTTGCTAATGTCTTCGGGCTTGACTGAAATTTGAGGCACAGAAAAGAGCGTGGCCCAGAGTTGGAGGGCTGCGCGCTCAGGGCTTTCATTTCGATTCCACATAATCATGTCGGAGTGCACTGCAGTGGAGCCTGCCAATAGGCGTAAGTCTATTGTGCGTACACGATTACTGAGTGCATCATTAGGACAGTCATTGGCGCGCAGGATATTGCCATACTTGCGCATGGCGGGGCCGATATAATTTTGGCGAAATTCAATCAGCACCTCAGGGTTGAGGGCTTGCAGTTGTGTCATCATATCTGACAGCAGACGGTCCGCTGCCGCGGGCACGGAGCGCATGTCGGCGGTCTCTCTGGCACTCTCTGTGGTGACCTCCGCTGTGAATTGATCCACAAAATCGAGCTTCAGGCCGTCCAATTGCCAATCTTGAATCGCGCGGCGGTAAAATTCGATTAAGTATGCGCGCACCTGCGGATAGCGTGGGTCGAGGCAGGCAGCGTTGTCAAAAGGCTTGGGCAGTGTGCGGTCTTCAAAGGTTTTCCATGCCTGACTTTCGAGTCCTGCGTAGGGCACTGAGAACCAGAGCATGTAGCGCATGTCTAGTTTCTGTATGCGCTCTACGTGAGCGCTGAAATTAGGAAATTTGGAGCGAGCAATTTCCCAGTCGCCGCAGAATTGATAGCCTTTGTTGCTGTCGTCGGTCTGCCAACCATCGTCGACGATCACCGTTTTGCAGCCCATTGTTTGCGACCACTCGCAGCAGCTTTCAATTGCGTCTTCTGTCAGTTCTTGGTGGAAGCTATACCAGGTCGAGTAAACCGGATCGTAAGCCTGCGCTGGCACGGGAGCCGGCTTGTAGAGTGGCATCGCTTCCCACCATTGCGAGACCTGGGCCAGCGCTTCGTAGTGGGGGATGGCGCGCGTATCTATTAAGATCGTGACGCTGTAGTGATCGAGCGGCTCGGTGGGAGCTTCAAATAAAATAACCTCACACTTTACCTCAGCAGTATCTTCTTCGACCTGCACGCGCATTTGAATCGGATTGATGGCATCGGAGAGTGCAAAGGTTTGGCGGTTTTCTCCAGATTCTGAAAACAAGCTAAAGACTGGAGCGCCCTTAGTGGCATAAGAGTCGACGTATTCACACCAGCCCGATGTTAGCGAGCGGTCACTTTTGATCAGCGGGTGCCACTTGCCCGAAATATCAATTAGAGGGATGCACCATTCGATGGCGACAGGGCTTGGCGTGGTGACCCTTGCGAACTGGATGTCGATTTGATGTTCCACCAGTCCAGGCTGGATTTCTTTGTATGCGGACTTCGAGGTGATTACCTGTTCGGCTTGGAGGCTGGTAATCTTTAAAAAGCAATCTGTTGTCATTTTGGGTGTCGGTTTTTTGTCGCAGGAGCTTGGTGGGGCATCTGCCAGTGGCTATGAACGGATATTAAAAAATGAAACTCTTGACTATGTCACGTGAGAGGGCAACTTAAAAACACAATTTGCTGCCTTGGCCTAGTATGTTATTGGCAGTGTGGATGCAAGTGTCGCTCGCTGACGGGGCTTGCATGCTTCGCATTATTTAAATAGATTTTACTACTTACCCTTATGAATCCAGTGAGCCTTAAAACACAGTTTAGTTACGATCAAGCAGCCTTGCTGCCTTTCAAGTCGGAGCAATCACAAGGCGAGGCCGAGCTTCGCGCAAAAGAACTACTATCGCAGATGTCGGCCGAGGAACGCTTCAATCTCGTCTGCGGAGGTGGTTTTACGATACGTGCCTGTGAGCGTTTGCAGATTCCAGAGATTATTATGTACGATGGCGGGCAGGGAGTGAATTTGCGGCCATGGTGTGATAATGGTGTTTTAGAGAAAACGGTTTCTTTTCCCTGCACCCAACAGCTTGCGGCAACGTGGAACCGTCGCTTGACGGGGCAATATGCCAAAGCGATCGCCGAAGAGTGTCGAGCTGGAGGCATTCACGTCTTACTGGCGCCTGGTGTGAATATTTATCGTTCGTCTCAATGTGGCCGAAATTGGGAGTATATGGGAGAGGACCCCTATTTGCCTGCTTTTAAGGCAGGGATTGAGGCCGGCGTTTTATCGGTGATGACGGGCTATAATTTACTCAACGGTGAATACTGCGGCCAGAGCTACTATGTGATTCAGAAGCTGCTACGTGAGCAACTTGGGTTTGAGCATCTGGTGATGACTGATTGGAATTCCGTAACCGACGGAAATAAAATTGCGAGCAGTGGGCAAGACCTTGAAATGCCCAGTGGCGCAAAGCTGACTGAAGCCAAAGATCAACTGTTAGGCTCGGAAGCAATTGATCGCATGGCGCTGAGAGTGCTGCGCACATGTATCATGATGGGCTTCCATGATCGCCCACAACTAGTGCCTGAGTTAGTCGAGCGCTTGAGCGAGCATGAAGAAGTCGCTTATCAGACTGCGCTGGAAGGCATTGTTTTGCTTAGAAACGAAGCATCGATCCTGCCGCTGGCAGAAAATTCCGAGGAGACCATTCTAGTCACTGGCAACTACGCCAGTCGCACTCCCTTGGCAGGCTGGGGTTCTGGGCGCATCGAAGGTTATAATCCAGAGTCCTTTGTGGATGCATTTGCACGCAAGGCAGGCGACCACACGGTCCAATATCGTTTACACCCCAACGAAGGAGAGGTCAGCTCTGCCAATGCGGTTATTGTTTGCGTCGGCTATGAACATGAGGGCGAAGGTAAGGACCGGCCCTTTGAATTGCCAAAACCAGTGGAGGCACAGATTCAGCAACTCGTTGCGCTCAATCGACGGGTGATCGTCGTGATTTGCACTGGAGGGGCTGTGCGCATGGATTGGCATGATCAGACGGCGGCGATCTTTCAGGCAGGCTTTTGTGGGCAGCGTGGCCCCGCCGCGCTGGCAGACTTAATATGGGGAACGGTATCGCCCTCGGGCAAATTGCCCTATAGCATCGAGCGTCACTTCGCCGATTCTCCAGATCCGGACTATGTGCCCAAAGGCCTGAATGTTAGCGATCAGCGCAATAATCTACAACTCCCCGGATTGGAGAAACCAGAGCACTTCACTGGCGAGTGGCCGCATCAGATTCATTATAAGGAGGGTGTATTTGTTGGCTATCGCTGGTATGCGCAGCAGCAGATTCAGCCCAGATATTGCTTTGGGCACGGGTTGTCGTATTCGCAATTTGAATACCGTGACTTACGAGTTCAGCCCGTCGATGCGTCCACTTGGGAAGTGGCGGTCGATGTATGTAATGTCGGTTCAATGGATGCCGCTGAAGTGGTGCAGCTCTACCTTGAGCCGGTCGAGGCACTGGCGGAGCAACCTGCGCGTCAACTTAAAGGCTTTGATAAAGTTTCTGTAGCGGCCGGGGACACTCAGCAGGCGCGAATCTATATCGAGCTAGATGATTTTAAGAGCTTTGACTCCAGCGTAGGCGAGGCAGTGCTCCCTACGGATGCATGGCATTTGTGTGTCGGTAGTTCCATGCAAGACATTCGCTTGCGGAAGGTGCATGCCTGGTAGCGCGTTATGAGTTCTATGGTGCTCTAGCGTGGCAGTGTCGGCCTTAGTTTTAGAGATTCATTCAAAAAAATGGATGCTCGTATACCCGCTAGTGGGCGACGCGAAATGAGTTCACGTTTGGTGCGCGGGATGTAGAGCGGGCGCAGCGGAATCGTTAGTGTGGTGGTTTCTTCCGGGCATGCGGTCGCGCCTCAGATTCTAGAAGGCGCGTATGACTTTTTACACGATAAGGATAGGGTCATGGCGCTCGATATCGTGCATGGAAATGTGAGAGATTGTGCTTTTGCCGAGCAAGTTATCGGATTTGGTGCTTTGAATCTGCGAGATCCGCGGGTTGCCTTGTCGTCGTTCTATCAAGAACCCTATAAAGTCGGGCAAAACGCGGCCCAACTACTAGTCGATCGCATCGAAAAAGGTCCTTGGAAGCGTCGTCCAAAGCCGAAGACAATCTTATTGAAACCAAAGTTCGTCGAAGGCATTTCTTGCCAGGAGTGATCCCCGCCTGGGAAGTGACCGAGAATATCTGATGATGAATGCTTTGCCCGTAAATGCCTCCGCATTTTCGATTAGCGACGACGGATACATCCTACAGCTTCACCAGCGCTTTACCCATTTTATCACCTTCAAAGAGCGATATAAAAGCTTGAGGGGCATTTTCGATGCCTTCGCTTACGGTCTCTTCCCAGGTGATTTTGCCGGATTGTATCCATTCGCTCATGTCTTGTGCAAATTGGGGTTGTAGTGCTTGGTGGTCACGGACAATGAAGCCCTGCACGCGTAGGCGTTTGCCGATTATCTTAAAGAGATTGCTAGGGCCTGGGCTTGGATTCGTGTCATTGTAGCCAGAGATTGCGCCGCAGCAGGCGATCCGACCAAACTCATTCATCTCATTAATGGCCGCTTCTAAATGATCGCCGCCTACATTGTCGAAATAGACATCGATTCCGTCGGGGCAGAGCTCTCCCAGCTTGGCAGATAGATCGTCCACTTCGCGATAGTTGATTGCCTCGTCCACGCCCGCTTTCTGTTTCAGCCATTCGATTTTGGAGTTGGAGCCACTACTTGCGATCACACGGCAGCCCTTAATTTTAGCGATCTGGCACACGATCGAACCCACCGCACCCGATGCTGCGGAGACGAATACAGTCTCGCCGGCTTTGAGCGCACCGATTTCCAGTAGGCCGGCGTAGGCAGTCATACCCGTCATTCCGAGAACGCTGAGGTAGCTGCTAGTGGGGGCCTGATCGACGTCCACTTTTAGCACGCCTTGACCGTCGCCAACCCAGTGGTCGCGCCAGCCCTGGTTGCTCAGCACATAGTCGCCCTCAGAAAAATCACTGTGATTGGAGTGAAGGATGCGTCCCACGCATCCACCTTCCATCACCTCACCGAGGGCAAAGGGGGGCACATAGCTATCGGCATCTTTCATGCGTCCGCGCATGTAGGGATCGACCGACATCCATTCGTTTTTCACCAGAAACTCGCCTTCACCAGCTTCGGGTATTGGAACTGCCACGCATTCGAAATTCGCTTGCGTAGGCATGCCATCAGGACGGGACTTTAAGTGGATTTCATAGCTATTGGATTCGCTCATACCCGCAGCCTACAGAGCTATGAGCTTTCTGCAAGGTAGGCAGCGGATTTGTGCCACCGGTAGGGACGCCTCAGAATCTCGGCTATGCCACGCGCTGCATTAACGCCTTGTCGGCACTATATGTATTAGCGGCCGAGGCCTGTCGTTGAGGCGTGCATCTGGAACAAACTATGGACTATGAAGCGTAATGTAACCGCTTCAGTTATGCCAACGAGCGCGACGACGCCACAGCAACAGGGAACCGGCTGATTCCTTGTAACCGAGTCTAAAGAACTCGGCTACAGAATGAAAAGTAGCGGGGCTTTTAAGACCCCGTCGCT
Source organism: Puniceicoccaceae bacterium (assembly GCA_002729725.1). GTDB lineage: Bacteria > Verrucomicrobiota > Verrucomicrobiia > Opitutales > Coraliomargaritaceae > Thalassobacterium > Thalassobacterium maritimum. The sequence goes on along the minus strand of PBYS01000009.1, from coordinate 7,018 downwards.
GTGCTGGCTACTCACTCAGATGGCTTCGGCTGCATGAAAGATTGTTCTGCTGCCAAAATAAGCTCTCTTGCTGGGGGCTACTTGAGTAGGGCGTTGAGCGTTTGGAAGAAGTCTTGGGATTGGATGGGCTTGCTAATGAAGGCGGCCATGCCGGCTTCGTGGCAGGCCTTTTGAGCTTCTTTGTCGACGTTTGCAGTCATGGCGATAATCGGGGTGTGCTGATTCTCGCGGGAGTGGCTGCGTATCCAGTTACTGGCTTGAATGCCGTTCATGAGCGGCATCGATAAGTCCATTAAAATTAGGTCAAATGTCTCTTTTTGGCAGCTGGCGATCGCTTCTTTACCGTTGTTGGCTGTGTGGGCCTGACCTTGGTGGGATTCGACGAGTGTCTTGGCTATCAGGATGTTGTCGGGCTTGTCATCGACAATTAGTATTTTGTAGGGGCGTGCGAATTTTTCTTTGCGAGGCGTTGGCTTGTCTGTGGTGATACTTGCTGGGCTTTCAGTGACAACTTGGAGGGGCAGATCTACTGTAAAAGTGGAGCCTTGCCCGAGTGTGCTTTGGAGTCCGATTTTTCCGTCTAATAGATGGGTGAGCTTTTGGCATATGGCTAAGCCGAGGCCAATGCCTTCGTGCTTGCGGGTGTAGGATGCGTCGACTTGGCTAAAGGGATCAAAGAGTTGTTTTTGTTGGGATGCTTCGATTCCGATACCAGTGTCTTGCACGGTGAATTGAAAGCGTGGGCTGGGGCTGGCCTTCATTGACAGTTGCAGGTTAACGCTGCCGCTGTGGGTGTATTTGATCGAATTATTGAGCAGGTTTTCCAAGATGCGCCGCAGCATACGCTGATCGGTCACGACGCATAGGTCGACGGGGACTGGGGCGCCGAGTTTGCCATTCTGAAAGTTGAGTGTGAGCTCGCCTGCGCTCGGTTGGAGTTCTTCGATTAGCCTTTGGCAAAAATTGACTAAGTTGAACTGCTGATTGTTGGGCTCGACGCGTTCGCTGATGATGCGCATGTAGTGCAAAATGTCGTCGATGAGGGCGAGCTGACGTTGGCCGGAGCTGATGATGGTGTTGATATAACTGACTTCGGGCTCCTCCGTGCAGCTCTCTAGTAAAATGTCGGCGAAACCCAATATCGGGTTGAGCGGGGTGCGCATTTCATGGCTCATGACCGCGAGGAATTCGCTTTTCGCCTTGCTGGCAGCTTCGGCGGCTTCTTTGGCTTGGATGAGTTCTAGTTCTGTTTGTTTACGTTGGCTGATATCTTCGTAAGTGCCCAGTATGCCGATTATTTTATTGTCTTGGTCGCGCAGTGGGACTTTTGAAGTGAGTAACCAAATTAAGCCTCCATCTGGACGTTTGAGGGCTTCTTCGTAGGCAATTTTAGCCTTCCCCGTGCGCATGACTTCTTGATCGTCTTGTCGAAAGCGCTCAGCCTCTTTTTTGCTAAAGAAATCGTAGTCGGTTTTGTCGATGAGGTCATCGGGAGTTTCTTGGCCTAAATCCTGTGCGAGTAATTGATTACAGCCTAAGAACACGGAGTGGGTATCTTTCCAAAAAACACGTGCTGGAATGGTATTGAGTACGCGGCGCAGCATTCGCTTCGACTCATTGAGGGAAAACTCTGCTTCTTTTTGCTCCGTGATGTCCATGTGGGTGCCACTCATGCGTAGTGGCTCGCCCGTGGGGGTCCATTCGACTAGCTTGCCGCGCGCATTGATCCAGCGCCATTCGCCGTTTTTGTGGCGTTGGCGAAATTGAGCATTATAGTATTTTTTTTCTCCGCGGAGGTGCTCGTGGCGCATAATTTCGGCGGACTGCATGTCGTCGGGGTGGACGGTGCGCTCCCAGGTGCTGATACCGATGGGTTTGAGCTCTTCGAGCGTGTAGCCGAGAATGCCCGCCCAGCGTTCGTTGAGTACGAGTTCGCCCGTTTTCAAATTCCAGTCCCAAGTGCCGACTTCGGTGCCTTCAATAATGCTACGATTCCGGGACAGTTCTTCCTCTTTTGCTTGAACGATGGAACTGGATAGATTGTCGAAGCGTTTCTGTAAGCGTTTATTTGAGAGGTAGAGGCTGACGAAAAGCAGTGGAAAGGTGACGCCCGAAACTTGTATCAATATGCTCCATAGGACGCGGTGCGTGTGGAGTCCCGAATGCCTTAAATCTATGTAGATAAAGAAGATCGCGAGTAGCCAAGCCGCGCAGAGCGGAATCAGTAGGTAGCGCCTAAAGGAGAACTTCATAGCTTCTCAGTGGTGACAGTTAGTCCAGGAGTGGTATAGGAGGGGGGGGAAGTAGATTACGCAATTTAAAGGGGGTGAGGCTATTATGGCAACTCGCCAGAGTATATATTTTGCCCCTCAGTTTTCGCTCGGTAAGCCCTTGTGAGATCGTTGACATCTGAATCATAGATCGAATAAATGATAGAATGTCTCTGTCTGTAACTGAACCTTTTGATGCCATCGCTCGCTCTAATGTGAATTCCGCTTGGGGGGCATTGACTATGGAGGTTTTGGCTCGTTTGGGCGTGAATACGGTGGTGACCTCGCCGGGATCGCGTTCGACGCCGCTGACGATTGCCGCGGCGCGCAATGCGCGGGTGGAGGCACTCTCGATTTTGGATGAGCGATCGGCTGCGTTTTATGCCTTAGGCTTGGCCAAGCGGACTCGGCGACCGGTCGCACTAGTGTGCACTTCGGGCTCGGCCGCGGTGAATTATTGGCCGGCTGTGTTGGAGGCCTCGATGAGTGGCACGCCGCTGATCATTATGACTGCCGACCGTCCAGCAGAGTTGCGTGATTGCAGTTCGGGCCAAACGATCGATCAGCTCAAGCTCTACGGCGACAGTGTGCGGCAATTTAAAGAATTGGCTTTACCCGAGTGCTCGCCTGAGATGTTGGCCTATTTGCGGCAAAGCTTGGTGCATGCGGTGCACTTGTCTTTGAGTGCGAATGCGGGGCCTGTGCATTTGAATTTCCCATTCCGTGATCCCTTGCCGCCGAGCTTGGACGCATCACAGCCTGTCGTGGAGGCGGCAGTGCTGGAGGAGGCGGCGACTGTGTCGACCCGTCCGTGCGAGGCGGTGTTGCAAGCGGGTGGTCTGGATCTGGTGGCTTTGGAGCGCCTTAGCAGTCACAGTCGAGGACTGATTATCGTGGGCACTGAAAATCCGCGCTGTGGCGATGAGGCTTTTGCGAATGCAGTTTCAATGATCTCTAAGAAGCTTGGGTGGCCGGTCCTGGCGGATGTGCTGAATCCACTCCGAAATTATGCTAGCGAAGATAGGAGGGTGATTACCCGCTATGATACATTTTTGCGTGAATCTGGCGAGCAAGCTTCGCTGCAACCGACCGCGATCTTACAGATCGGATCTTTGCCGACAAGCAAGGTCTTACGCGCTTGGTTGGGGCAGTTAAATGCGGTCTCATTTTTACTGAGTGCTTCTCCGATCAATATCGACCCTTTGCATCGTGTCGCAACTCCACTATATGGCGATGTGCTTAGTCTTGCGGAGCATTTGCAACATCAACGTGTGGACTCCGACTGGGCATCCAAGTGGACGACGCTGGAAGCTCGCCAGTCGCAAGCGATTGATGAGCGTATGGGAAATCTTGATACATTGTTTGAGGGGAAAGTCGCTTGGTTACTGTCTCGACATTTGCCAGTTGGTAGCAGTGTCTTCTTGGCGAGCAGTATGAGTGTGCGTTACGCCGAGTATTTTTGGTCGGCTGGTAGTCGCGCTTGTGCGGTCTTTTGCAATCGAGGTGCGAATGGAATCGACGGGACTTTGAGCACCGCTTTGGGTGTGGCTCACGGGGGACGACCTGCCTTTTTATTGACGGGTGATTTGGCTTTTTTGCACGATAGCAATGGACTCTTAGCATCCAGTCAGCTGCGGGGCAGTTTAACCGTAGTATTGATTAATAACAACGGTGGTGGCATCTTTGAGCACTTGCCTGTGGCCCAGATGGATCCACCTTTTGAGCAATATTTTAGCACGCCGCAGGATGTAGATACGGGGCAATTATGTGCCGCGTATCGTGTGCCTCATCAAGTCGTTAATGATTGGTCACAACTGGTGAATGCGTTGACTAAGTCATCGGATCCGGGCCTACGCGTCCTGGAACTATTGACGGACCGTAAGGCGGATCGGCTTCAATTGCACAAGTTCCACCAATAGCCCCGCCCAGTCATCGGGGGCGGAGCCATTGGCGGTGTGTGTGTGGTGTAGTAGTTATTGTCTGTGCCAGACATTAAAAAAGTTGTAGTCGGCGGCTCGCATCCAAACATGCATAACGCTCCGAGTCTCGAAATTAAGCAGAGCTTTTTGACTATGGCCAGCGTATAAAAATTACAGTTTTGTAATCAGAAAGCTATCGCTGAAATATATACGACTGTGCTAGCTTCTTCGCGTATGAAAATCCTGATAGTGGAAGATGACCCCAAGATTGCTTCTTTTGTCGAGAGAGGACTGAAGGAGCAAGGCTATGTGATCGACGTTTGTAATGATGGCGATGCCGGTTACGATTTGGCGGTATCCGAATCTTATGACGTGATTTTGTTGGATATTATGCTGCCTGGCCGTGATGGTTTGAGTATCTTGCGCAGCTTGCGAGAGCAGAAAAATACAGTGCCAGTCATTTTACTTACGGCGCGAAGTGGTTTGGATGAACGGGTGGAGGGCTTAAACCTCGGAGCAGATGATTATCTGGCGAAGCCCTTCTTCATGGAAGAACTGATTGCGCGTATACTCGCGGTCAGTCGTCGTGCCAGCGGAGAGCCGCTAAATGTGATCCAGCAAGGGGCGCTAAGTCTGAACTTGATCACGCGGGAGGTGCATCGCGGAGAGGACAGTATCGATTTGACCAGTCGTGAGTTTAACATGCTTGAGCTTTTGATGCGTTCGCCAGGGCGGGTGTATTCGCGCACGCAACTGCTCGAGAATGTCTGGGGCTACGATTTCGATCCGCAGACCAACGTGGTAGACGTGTATGTGCGACGCGTACGTGGTAAAATTGATGTCGCGGGCGAGGCCTCGATGATAGAGACCGTTCGTGGGGTGGGTTATCGTTTGCGGGATGAAGCATGAGGCACTCGTTTAAATTTAAGATCGCGCTGACCTCGTTGCTGGTTACGGGAACTTTGTTGGTGTCGTTTGGTGGACTCTTCTTTGCGTCGGCGTATCATACCGGAATTGATGGTATGGATCAGGAGATTCGGACTCTCGCGGAATCGTCTCTGCGAGGTGCGCGTCCGCACAATTTTTGGCAGAATTTTGAGAAGTCGTTACAATTTATCTACGGAGATGATGCGGACGGGAGGATGGCGTTATTGGTGGTCAATGGGGCACAGCAGGTGTCATTTCAGTCGGACAATGCGCCAGCTGAATTAATTAAATTGGCTGAAGGGGTGCTGGAGCAGCCACTAGTGTTGTCCGAGGAGAAGATGGTCCGTCCCATCGGGAGTGGAATTATACGCCGACTAGATCGGGATCAAGATGGTGTAATATCGCTACAAGAATTCGATGGGCCCGTGGTTGAGTTTGAGCAGCTAGACTTGGATCAGGACGGATGGCTTAATTTGGAGGAACTGGCACCACTGGCTGAGGCGAGGCTGCCGCCGCGGCGACGTGAGCCCCCGGTGATTGTTGAAGCTGGCTTTAAAACACTCTACTCCAAGTCGCAGTCGGGCAATTGGAGAGTGGGGCTCTTTATTTCAGATCACCAGACCGTAGTCTTAGCAATGAATATGCAGGTGTTTTATCGCGACTTGAATAGTTTGCGAACCGTTTTCTTCGTAGCGGTGCCGATCGGCTTGATCCTATTATCCTTTGTAGGCTGGTTTCTTGCGGATCGAGCCATGCGTCCAGTCTCCATTATAGCGGATACGGCTGAAGGCATTACGGCCAAGGGACTGGATCGCCGTATTCCTATGGTGGGGCGAGATATTGAGCTACAACGCTTAGTTTCTGTATTTAATCAAATGCTGGACCGTTTAGAGAAGGGCTACCAACAGGCGGTGCGCTTTAGTGCCGATGCCGCACACGAGTTACAGACGCCGCTCACGATACTTCAGGGCGAATTGGATAATGCGATTCAATCGGCGGAGGCAGGCTCGCAGGAGCAGCAGCGCTATGGCATGCTGATGGAAGAGCTAAGCCATTTGAAATCTGTCGTGCAAAAATTACTCTTACTCGCGCATGCGGATGAGGGGCGGTTAAAGTTGAATTGCCAGCGACTCGAGTTAAGTGAGCTGATTCGTTCGGCGGCAGAGGACTTGGAAGTGATGGCGCCCGCACTTCAAGTAGATATTTTTTTGATAGAGCCCAGTTTCGTGTGTGGCGATCTGGCCTTATTGAACCAGGCGGTTCGTAATATGATTTCGAATGCGGCGAAATACACAGTGTCTGGGGGCGCGGTCTGCTTTCGTCTAGAACGCCAAGGCACTCAATTGTGTTTCACCTTGACGAATACAGCGCCACCGATCCCTGAAGAAGATCGCCCTTTGTTATTTAAGCGCTTCCACCGTGTGGAGAAATCGCGTACGACCGCGGGCTCGGGCTTGGGCTTGAGTCTCGCGCGTGAAATTGCGCGTGCGCATGAGGGAGATCTGATTTTGAATGACTATTGTCAGGGCCAGGTCTCGTTCTCACTGATATTGCCAGCGAGTGAGGCAGTATGAGCGAGAGATTCAGGCCTAAAAAAGCGCATTCGAGTGATACTCGAATGCGCTGAATAAATCTGAACTCAGTTTCGAGGCTGAGGATTATTCCTCGTCGTCGCTGGACTCGAGCTTAGGTGCATCGGTCACATCACCGAAGATGCCGCCCGCGGCGATGCGGTTGCTCTTGCGCATTTGGCTCTTTTCGTGTTCGGCTTGGCCTTCTACTGAGTAGCGTGCGAAGGGCACTGCTGTCAAACGTGCTGCTGGAATTGGTTTTTCGGTGATTTCACATATGCCGTAACTACCGTCTTTGATACGTAAAATGGCGGCTTCGATTTCGTGCAGG
>PBYS01000008.1 GCA_002729725.1 Puniceicoccaceae bacterium | reverse complement strand
GCTTCGGCAGGAATATTCTGAGGTTTATAGCGATGTTTGCGCCCTGTGCTACGTTTCCAGTGCTCCGCATGCGACTGCACAAACTCGCGCGAGCCCAGCACTGCGCCTTCCGTAAAGTAGCGGATACGACATCGCAGCAGCACCGCACTTGGCAAGACGCCTTGCTCCTTTTTCAATACCCGCACCGCCGCCTCGCGGTCGATGTTTGCCGCATGTTCCACAGCCGCACTACCTTTGCCAAAGAGCAGTTCACGGTAGGACGCAAGTGCCTCATTACTAGAAGCTTCATATGCTCCGAAAGTTAGAAACTTCAGCGCTCGCTGTGCCTTTTTTTGTCCACTGACCGCTTCTGCATAGCCGCAGAAACGATAATCTTTCGGGTCTTTCACCAATCCCGCTCGCACAGGGTTCAAGTCAATATAGGCCGCCATGGTCTGCAGCGCGTTGCCCTTACCCTCGACCAAAACACTTTTAAAACGATCCGCCCATAAGGGCCCAAAGCGCTCATGGGTCTTGTTAAACCAAGTCGAAAAGCGTTGTTTTAAAGTTTTCATGAAGGCCGAGATGTCATTCATGCGAGCCAGCAGCTTTTGTCGAATCAAGTCCGCTTCCGCTCCCCCATCTCTTAATTCCTGCTCCATCACAGAAACAGAAGCGGTTTGATATAAGGAAGGCTTCGCATAGAGCACCCGATAGCGTCGCATCAGTTCCGAGTCGGAGACCTGGGCTTCCGGGCAGACACGAACCAGCACATGGAAGTGATTGTTCATCAAGCAATAAGTAAGCACTTCGACGCCCGAAAAATCTGCGACCTGATGGATCATCTTTCGCAAGACCTCCATTTCTCTCAGTTTAAAAAGCGCCTGCCCATTCACAGTGCGGGACATACAATGGTAAATCCCCGTGCCTTGAGCCGTGATTCGTTTCGTTCGCATAAAAAGATAGTGGTCTCTAAACTATGTAATTACAAGTCTCAATATAAGGGACAGGTCTATATAATGGGAGAGCTTGACGATGAGAGGGTTTTGCTTAGATTGGGGATATGTCACGGATTCCCTTAGGGCGGCAGATGCTGGATGTGTTTTTCCCGCGTAGTTGTGTGCATTGTGGCGATGCGGTGGAGAATTCGGACTATCAGTTTCTTTGCCGGGATTGTAGCCGGGAGCTCTTTCTCTCTAAGCCGCCGACTTGCACGACTTGTGGCTACCCTTTCTTTGGCATGCTGGCGGGGCCACGGACTTGTCCGCATTGTGTGGAATTGAACCCGCTGTTTGAACAGGGGAAGACTTTGTTTTTGGCGAAAGGGCCGGCGCGCTCACTGATTCATGAACTTAAATATAAGTCTGGTTTTTATGTGCTGCAGGATGTGCAGACGATGATCGCGTCCGCGCCTTACTATCGGGACTACTTTAAGGGGGCGATCTTGGTCCCAGTGCCCTTGCACGCTACGAAAGAACGGGAGCGGGGCTTTAATCAGAGTCGTGTGATTGCGGAGGCTTTGTTGCAAGCGACGGAGGCGCTTGAGGTGCAAAATATGTTGCTCCGAAGGCTCTATACTCAGACGCAAACGCGCCTGAGTCGGAGTGACCGTCACCAAAATGTAAAAAATGCCTTTGCTTTGGTAACCGATGCGGTTGTAATTCCGAATCAAACATATATTCTGATCGATGACGTGTTCACTACGGGGTCGACGCTTAATGCTTGTGCCGCCGTCCTTCGCGGGGCAGGTGTTGATTCAATCAAAGTCGCGACTCTCGGACACGGATAGTCTATTTACTAACTCTTAATTCTTAATTTTTAACTCCTACTTCTCTTATGGCACTCTTTGGAAAACCTCAGTACTCGACCGTCACCGTTAAGAAAAAGGACATCCCTAAGGATCTTTGGACGAAATGCCCGAAGACGGGCGAGATCATTTACAACCGTGTATTGAAGGAAAATTTGATGGTGGTGCCAAGCAGTGGCTACCACTTCCCACTTAAAGCACGTGATCGTATCGCTTCTATGCTGGATGAGGGTAGTTTTGAAGAGATGGACATGGGGGTGCATTCGCTGGATCCTTTGGAATTTAACGCGACTTCTTCGTATCCTGAAAAGTTGAAACAGAATCAGGATAAGACGAAGGAGACGGATACGGTCATTTCTGGCATGGGCACAATGGGGGGCATGCCGGTGAGTATCGCGGTGATGGATTTCCGCTTTATGGCGGCTAGCTTGGGTTCGGCAGCGGGTGAGAAAATCACGCGCGCGATTGAGCGTGGCGTGGAAAAGAAGTGTCCTGTTATTATCGTTTCCGCTTCGGGGGGCGCTCGTATGCAGGAGGGGATTTTAAGTTTAATGCAATTGGCGAAGACCAGTGCTGCGCTTGCGAAGTTAAGTGAGGCGGGACTGCCTTATTTCTCAATTTTGACGAATCCGACGATGGCGGGTGTGATGGCTAGTTACGCATCGTTGGGGGATGTGATTATCGCGGAACCCGAAGCGTTGATCGGCTTTGCGGGTCCGCGTGTGATCAAGGAAACCACGCAGCAGGATTTGCCGGCTGGCTTTCAAACATCTGAGTTTTTACTCGAGCATGGTTTGGTTGATTTGATCATTCCTCGTGGTGAAATGCGCGACCGTATGATTAATTTAATTAAGGCGCTCTACGGCTCTAAGAAGTCGGCCTAGGGTTTGTAGGGGCGTGATTAGTCACGCCCGCCGAGCAACAGCAGCTTTTAGACGCGGGCGTGACAAGTCGCGCCCCTACGTTTTATGTCTCAATACAGCAACACCCTCGACTATCTCTATGCGCTGAAGAATCGTGGTTCTAAGTATGGAATTGATCGGATGCGGCTTTTAGTGGAGGCGCTGGGCCACCCGGAGCGGCAATTCCCGGTGATTCATGTGGCGGGGACCAATGGTAAGGGCTCGGTGTGTGCGATGCTGGAGGCGCTTTATCGGGATAATGGTTATCGCACGGGGTTTTTTAGTTCGCCGCACTTGGTGCATTTGGGCGAGCGGGCGCAGGTGAATCGGCAGATTCTTTCGGAGGCTGAAATTGTGCGCTATACGGAGCAGTTAAAGCCGATCGCTGCGGAACTGGGGCGGGATGACCCGGAACTACATCCGACTTTTTTTGAATTTGTGGCGGCAATGGCTTTTCAGCGTTTTGCGACGGAAGCTGTGGACATTGGGATCATTGAAACGGGCCTCGGTGGTCGTTTGGACGCTACAAATGTGGTGGATCCTGCACTGTCGATTATCACAACGATCAGCTTGGACCATACAGAAATGTTGGGCGATACGCTGGCGGCGATTGCGGGTGAAAAGGCGGGCATTATTAAGGCCGGCAAGCCGGTGTTGATGGGTAAATTACCTGCGGAGGCGGAAGCTGTCGTTCGTCAGGTGGCTGAAGAGCGTGGTTGTCCGTTTTATGCATTGACGGATCGTTTCCCGGAGGGATCTACCCTGCCCTGCACAAATCTTGCGGGCAGTTTTCAGCGTTGGAATGCGGCCTTGGCGGTCTATGCGACGGAGATCCTGGCGGAGCAGTTTCTGCTACAATCGACGCAGGCGCTCTCGCATGTAGATTGGGCGGGGCGCTGGCAGGTGCTCGAGGTAGATGGGCGGCAATTGATCCTAGATGCCTCACATAACCCTGAAGGCGTGGCTGCGCTGGAGGAAAACTTGGCTAAGTTGGTCAAGGCTGAGGGGCGCGAACCGATTATGATCGCTGGGACATTGGGCGAAGATCGTGCCCGCAGTTTAATGTCAGTGGTCGGCCGTTATGCGGATGAATTGTATTTGGTGGCAGCTCAACAAGAACGGGCGACGCCTACTGCTTTTTTAAAGAGCTGTCTTGAGCGCGATGCGGTGGAAACGGACCTTACGGCCCTTTTCCCTACTCCGGGGCGTTGTGCCATTGGAGAGCCGGGCGACACAGTGGTGTTGACGGGCTCGTTGTATTTGATCGGAGAAGTGCTGGAGCGTATCCAGGGCCGGGCGAAACTAGCTGGGAGCGGGCTGCAGGATAAGGTTTAGTGTGGGGGGATGTCTTTGTACGGCTCGTTCTTTTCTGGCTTGTCGTGACTGCGTAGGATCTGTGCCTGTAAATCGGCGGGCGTGACAAGTCGCGTCCCAAGCTTAACCAATGCTAGAAAGTCGCGTCGTAGAGTGTTTCTACTGAGGCTCCGTCAATATCTATGGTTTGGACTTTGAGCAGTTTCATGCCGGGGAGTGGCTCGTGTAGCAGGCTGTTGAGGTGCTTTAGGTCGGTGGCGTTTTGTTCGCTGGTTTGGCCTTTTTCTGTCCAAGTGATCTGGTAGGCGACCTCACCTAGATTGAGGCGGCGAGGTTTGAATGCGACTTGCTTGGCTTTGCTCTTCTTGGGCTTGGCGGCCTTTTTCTTGATACTTGAGGGCAAGGTGACGCTGGGGGCTTCGAAGGGGTAGCTGTCCCCTAGAAGTTCGTTGATTCGGCTCTCTGTTATGTGCACACGCGCAAGCTCAGCTTCCCGTTGTATCAGGAGGCTGTTGATGGCGATGAGCTCTTCGGGAGAGGCCGACATGCAGGCGAACGCTTACGCGTCGTCGGTCTTTGACTCGTCTTCCTTGGCGCTGGCTGCGTCGTCGGATTTGTCGGACGTGTCAGACTTAGCTGCGTCGTCTGCAGGCTTTGGAGCTTCCTCTTCCTTTTTCACGACAGGCGCTGGCTTGGGAGCCGCCTTTTTCTTTACGGGCGAAGCGGATGCAGTAAAGGTGGCGACGGGCATGGGTGGCTCTGGGAATGGGAAGACGCCGTCTTCGCCGACGATTTCGCAGACTTGAGTTTCGAGTTCGGCGATGCGTTGGTAGGCGGCCTCGCGTTCTTCCAGCAGTGTATCAATCTGGATGCGGGCTTCGAGTGCCTGGCGGATCGTCTCAGCGTCGCCGCGGAGAATGATCTCTGTCATCGTCAAGGGGATGAGCTTTTGTGGTTTTTTAGCCATAATTTGATTGGTTGAAATTAGTCGTTAAAGAAATTGGCGATTTTATTAAAGAGGGCTCCTTTACGTGGGCGCTCTGCTTTGGAAGTTGTTTGTTCGGGCTTAGGCTCAGGTTGTGAGGCGTCTGTTTGTGTTTGTTCGCGTTGTTGCTTGCGGATGCGCTGGGCAAAGTTTTCTTCGGCGGCAAAAACTACTTTGCGGTCCGAGTCGTTGAAAAGGCTGCGCAGTAGGTGTTCACTTAGGCTGGGGTTACTGGCGAGTTGACGGCGAACTTGCGGGCTGGGGTCCTTGCTGAGTGTATTTTTGAGTGCTTCGGTGAGTTGAGCCGAACGAGCCACGAAGGCCCGCACACTGGGTGCGGGGTGTATGGCGAGCTGTTGTGCGACTTTTTCCCTGAAACGATCGTAGTTGATTTCTTGATAGGCGAGGTGCTCGGCTACGACCAGTGACTCTCGATGGTTGATGAGCAGATCGTAGTGATCGCTGGCCAAGTCATCGCGATAAGCAACCAGCAGGGCAATGTCGTCGTCGGGGTGTTGGCAGAGCTCGCTGAGGGTGGCATCGCTGGTCGCGCGATTTTTCGCCAGAGTGCGTATCGCGTTGAGATCGTTGGAGGCAGCGATATGGAGTGCGATCGCCTCATGGATGGCGTGGTTGCCAGCTAAGCGACGGCGCACGCGCGGCGAAGTGTCTTGTGCAAGCAGGCGTTGAATGCTGGCTGGTAGGTCCGCTTGTTCTGCGAGAAAGATGCGATCCCGGCTATCTTCTGATTCGGCGAGATAGAGCATTTCGGGGCCGGATAGTTCGCTGCCTTTGAGCGCGGTGCGAGATACGAATGCGTGGGGCGAGGTGCGTAAGGCTGCGCTAACAGGTGCTGGTAGCGCTTTATTACGTCGTAGCAGGAGCAATTGTTGGTGTTGTTTATTTTGATCGGCCCAGAGCTGGAGTAGTTCTTCGTCGGATGAGAAGTTGAGGATGGTGGCAGCGCTGACTAGGCTGTCGTCGCTATTGGCAAGGTGCACGGCCACATCGGTATCGAGGTTTTTACGTTCGCTCAGAGCGATGCGCACAGCGCTGGAAGCGTCGTCCGCCAGTAAGAATTGCAAAGGATTGGGCAGAGCCGAGTTTTGCGCGAGTGTGGCGCGGACGAACTCGTTTTCGTCGGTGACCAGCGTTTGAAATTCCTTAGGCGTGAGGTTTGGGTTCGCGGCGAGGGCGTGGCGGACGGCGACTTGTGGGTGTTGGGTCAGGCGTTGCAGTGATTGCTGCGGACACCGCGGATTGCCGGCCAAGCCAATCGCGATGTCGACCTTCTCCGGATTCAAGCTGCTGGCGATCTGCTCAGCCAGATCGGAGGGAATCAGTGGATAGTGCGCGAGAAAGCTGAGGTAGCGGTCTTGATCGTGATAGAGATCGTAGAGGTCGCGCAAGATACGCGTGAGCAAGGGCGGCTTGCGATGCGCCCGCACGGTCGCCTCGACGCCAAGCTCATCGATTTGCGCCACCAAATCCTCGCAGGTTTCTATTTCTTGCACCATTCGACCTCCTCAGGGGTGATAAAGACCTCACGCGGCGTGGAGCCATTTTGTGGGCCGACATGCATGCGGTCTTCCAGTTCTTCCATTAAGAGCGCGGCGCGGTTGTAGCCGATGCGCAGGCGACGTTGTAGGAAGCTGGTGCTGGCCTTTTGGCTTTCGGCGACGGTGAGCATGGCTTTCTTTAGGAGCGCTTCGTCGTCTTCGCCCTCGATACTTTCGATGCCCATTTGGGTGCCGCCTTGATCAACCGGGGCGACCGTGCTGAGGTCGACGCGGAATTCCGGCAGGCGTTGACCCGAAATGTGCTCCACCACTTGAATGATTTCATGATCTTCCACCATCGGGCTTTGGATACGAATCAGCCGCGCAATGCCCGGCGGATTGAAGAGGAAGTCACCACGGCCGAGCAGGCTTTCGGCGCCCTTGCAGTCCAGAATGGTGCGCGAGTCCACATTGGAGGAGACTTGGAAAGCGATACGTGTGGGGAAATTGGCCTTAATAATACCCGTAATGACGTTCACACTCGGGCGCTGGGTGGCCACGATGGTATGGATACCGACGGCGCGCGAGAGCTGAGCGATCCGAGCCAGTGCGCCTTCGGCGTCGCCCTTGGAAGTCATCATCAGGTCGGCCAACTCGTCGATAATCACGACCGTAAAGGGCATCTTCTTAAAGCCTTCGGCTGCGGCTTTTTCATTATAACCGGCGATATTACGCACCTGCTTTTCGGCCAGCACTTCGTAGCGGCGTTCCATTTCGGCGACCACCCACTTGAGCACTTGCACCGCAGGCTTGGCATCGGCCACCACGGAGTGGATCAGGTGCGGCACTTGGCGGAAAAGGCCAAATTCCACCCGCTTAGGGTCGATCAAGACCAGTTCCAGCTCATCTGGCTTGAACTTGTAGAGCATACTGAGGATCAGCGTGCTCATACAGACCGATTTACCACTACCTGTGGCACCTGCGATTAAGAGGTGGGGAGCTTTGGCCAGGTCGGTAATGATTGGCTTGCCTTGGATATCGAGGCCCATGATGAGGGGGATCTCGTAGTCACAATCACGCCAGGCCTTGGACTGTAGCAGGGTGCGCAGGGCAATCGGCACAGAATTGCTATTACCAATTTCGATACCGACAAAAGGTTCGCCCGGGATCGGGGCTTGCATGCGGATATTGGTGGTGGCTAGAGCCAGTGCGATATTCTTTTGTAGGGCGACGATCGACTCAACCCGCACGCCCATACCAGGTTGCACGCGGAATTGAGTAATGCGCGGGCCAATCAGGGCGTCATAGACGTGAGCATCGACAGCGAAGCTATCAATCGCATCTTGTAGCGCATTTTTCTGAGCTTCCAGCGCTTCCGGTGTGACCAAAGTGACCGAGCTAATATTCGGCTTGTCCAACAGTTCAATGGTCGGCACCTGGTATTCGGAAAGATCAACCGGTTGTACGATCGGTTCCGGCTCAGGTGCGGCTTCGGCGGCTAAGGCGTCCTCGGCAGCCACTTTAGCCGCTTCTTCGGCGATTTCACGCGAGCGTGGATCTTCGCCAGCCAGTTGGGCACGGGTGTTTGCGAGCATGCGCTGAAAGCGAGCTTCGCTATCGCTTAGGTAGGTTTTAAAATATGCGCTGCGTTCTTCGCGGTCTTTGAGTAGTGCGTCGAGCTCCGTGCGCCAGGTGGCCAGTTCAGCCGCTTCGGCCGCCATGACCGCTTGTTCCTTTTCCGCTTCGCTGACGATGGTGTCAGGCAAGGCATCGTCCTCATCTTCTTCGAAGGTTTGGTCAGCTCCGTCTTCGTCAATTTCGTCAATTTCTTCAGAATCTACCAGATCTTCAGCGAGGACTTCGTCGTCTTCCAGCACATGGTTGTCGTCAACCTCATACTCCACCCACTCGTATTCGATTTCTTCTTCCTCTTCGTCAGCGCCCGCAACGCTCTCCTTCATCGCCTCGATGGTATCCACCAAGCGACTAATCCCCGCCTTCATCAGGCGGAGGGAGCTTTTTTTTCTGGAGAAAGGGAGAGCCATGTATGTGGAGCAAAAGGCCCTGCGAATAGTGCGTCACAGGGAAACGCGCTACGCTGAAATAACTCTGCAAGGGTTCAAGGCTGAATTTTCTGGAGCATGCGAAATCTTTCTGACAGAAATCGGCCGCTTTCTTATAATCGGGGGCCCACTCCGCCAAGCTTTCGACGACTGACAAGCCAGCCTGCTGCTAAGCCTAACAGCAAGGTTGCGTGGGCAGGTTCTGGCACCACTGAAAATTGTAACTCTGGCCCAGTGACCGCTGGTATATCATTGTTAGGATCACCGTCGTTATTCAGTGCTTCTGCGATCTGGATGTTTTCACTCGATGCGAATTTCAGGTTGGAATCTCCGGGGGAACTGGTCGTCAGGATCAAGGTAATGGTAGAATCACCCGAATTCGTATACGTGCTCAAATTGTTAAATTCAAAAGAGTAAATCGTTCCGACATTAGACGTGGGGCCGCTAGATTGTGTGGTAAATGATCCAAGGAAGCTTGTATCGCTTGAATCAGTTGAGTGGTAACTGCTGTCATTACCTGGAGCGTTGTTGAAAGTCAGTAGTTCATCTGTCCAATCACTTCCCAATTCCCCTGCACTCGCAGTGAAATTTGCGTTTAGCGCGTATACATTCACAGAGTGACTGCTTGGGCTCGAGGGGTCATAGACAGGATCTGAAATTTTGAGGTTCAAAGTCGCACCAGTGCTCGCGCTAAGGCTGAAGGAGGATAGGTCGAATTTAATCCATGTCTTACGGCTGACACTACCATTGTTGCGTTCACGTTTCACTAGCAGTTGTTCATTATTGAAGACTGTGTCCGGTTGAGCCGCTAAAGCGTAAGCATCTTCGATCGCTGTTGCTAAGGCAATGCTCGCACTTAAAGATGACGCGATCGTCAAAAAGGCGAATGATATTATAGCTGTTAATCTCATTGTGTGGTTTTTTACTACTTTCACCCATAAAATATACAAGCCCATTCATCTTGCTGCGTTGATTCGCACTGAATTAACTTAAATTAGGCAGTGGACCGGCTCTTAGGCTCGGCGGGCGTCACAAGTGAAGCCCCTACATATTCTATCTATGATAACTAACTCTTCTCAAGCGCTCCCCAAGACCTTTTGGTGGCATAACCTCACGCAGTTTGGTGGGGCGATGAATGATAATATTTTCAAGCTGCTGATGGTCTATGCCTTGATCGCTTGGAAGGGGGAGGCTTCCTCGGCGGGCATTTTGGCTTCGGTGGGACTGGTGTTTGCCCTGCCCTTTTTGCTGATCGTGCCGATTGCGGGCAACTTTGCGGATAAATTTAGTAAGCGTAAGCTGATCGTGATCCTGAAGCTGGTGGAACTGGTGGTGATGGGCTTTGGGATTGCTGCGCTTTCGCTTCAAAGTCCCGCGATGTTGTATGTCACGATGTTTTTGATGTCAGCGCAGAGTGCTTTCTTCGGGCCTTGTAAATATGGCATCTTGCCGGAGCAGGTGGATTCCGAGCAGCTCTCGAAGGCGAATGGTTCGCTGCAGTTGTTTACCTTTCTCGCGATTATTTGCGGCACCGTGCTGGCGCCGGAGTTGAGTTTGCTCAGTGAGGGCAATTTCAGTTTGGCGGCATGTGTGTGTCTCGTGATTGCCGGGCTGGGCTTTTTGGCCTCTTGGCAGATTGCGCCCACGCCGGCGCATCCGAGTCGTCAGTTGAGCTTAAATGGCTTTGGCTCGGTCTTTCGCACCAGTTTGGAAATTCGTAAGGACGGCTTTCTGACACTGGCGGTCTTGGCCTTGGCGGTCTTCTCTTTGGCGGCCGCATTTATTCAGCTGAATGTGCTGGATTACGGGGAGCAGCACTTGGGGCTGACGCCTGAGGCGGCGACACGCTTGTTTCTGCTGACCGCTATCGGGATCGGTGTGGGCTCGACCACGGCGGGCTGGTTAAGTGGGCGCGGGATCGAGTTTGGCATCGTGCCGGTGGGCGCGCTGCTGATGAGTTTAAGTCTCGCTACCTTGGGTTTGATGGCAGAGGGCAATATTTGGCTCTCGGCCATCAGTATGGCAGTACTCGGCTTTGCGGCTGGGCTGTTCATCGTCCCGCTGCAGGCCTTCATTCAATACCGCAGCCCCGAGGATCGTGTCGGGGCGATTCAAGCGACGAACTCCTTTATGAGCTGGTTGGGCATCCTGTTGGCGAGTGGCTTGATCTATTTGAACGGGGCCGTGTTGGGCGGCAGCGCGCAGAATGGCTTTTTGTTGTTGGCTTGTTTGATCCTCGGCTTGGCGGTTTTCAGTTTATGGGTGCTGCCGGACTTTTTTATTAAGTTCATTGTGATGCTGATTACGCATGCCTGTTACCGCTTTCAGGTGCGTGGGCTGCATAATTTGCCAGCAAATGGCCCAGGATTGTTGGTCTGTAATCATGTCAGTTTGATGGATGCAGTGTTGGTGATGAGCAGTCAACAGCGGCGCATTCGCATGCTGATGTCGCGTGAGCAATACGAGGGCTACGGGCGATTGACGCGCAAAGTGATCGATCTGGCGCAGGTGATTTTGATACATAGCCAGGACAATCCCAAGAAACTGCTGCAATCGCTCAAGACCGCTCGGCAGGCACTCGATGATGGTTATCTCGTCTGTATCTTTGCCGAAGGTTCGCTGACCCGCACCGGCATGATGCGTCCTTTCAAGCAGGGCTTCGAACGTATCGTCAAAGGAACGGACTACCCCATCATCCCCGTCTATATCGGTGGCGCCTGGGGCAGTGTGTCCAGTTTCTATCAAGGCATGCCCAAGATCCGCCTGAGTGAGGATTTTCGCTATCCCGTCAGTGTGCATTATGGGGAGCCCCTGCCGACCCGCTCCAGCGCTTTCGAGGTGCAGCAGGCCGTGAGTGAGCTCTCGGTGGAGTCCTTCGAACTAGTCAAAGAGCGCCGCAAGAGCCTCGGGCATGAGTTGGTGGCCTCCGTGCGTCGCAACTGGAATAAGCTCGCCAGTGCCGATACCACGGGACGCGAGATGAAATTTGGCGAACTACTGATTGCCAGTTTACTACTGCGAGATCGCTTGCGGGCGCAGACCGATCCCTCTGAGCGCAGTCTTGGCATTTTACTGCCGACCGGGACCGCTGCCACCTTGGCCAATCTCGCCACAACCCTTGATCGACGCATTAGCGTGAATCTCAATTACACCGCGCCCGCCGCCAGTGTCGCTTCCGCGCAAGCTCAATGCGAGATCCGTACTGTGCTGACCTCGCGTAAATTTCTGGAACGCCTATCAGAGTTACCATTGGGTGACAATTTGCTCTATTTGGAAGACCTACTCGCCGAGCTGAGTGGTCCAGCCAAATTACTCGCCTTCGTAAAGGCCCGCTTCTGGCCCGCCCGTATGTTGATCGCCGGTATCTCGCCGGTGCAGCCCGACGAGGTGGCGACGATACTCTTTTCCAGTGGATCCACCGCCGAGCCCAAGGGCGTGATGCTCAGCCATCATAATTTACTGTCTAACATCGAGTCCTTTCGCTCCGTTGTGACGCCCAAGCGAGAAGACGTCATGCTGGCCACCCTGCCCTTCTTCCATTCTTTCGGTTATACCGTGACGCTTTGGTTTCCTTTACTTTCCGGCATCACCACCGCCTGCCACAGCAATCCACTCGAAGGCGAAACGATCGGCCAACTCGCCGAGAAATACCGAGCCTCGATTCTGTTGACCACGCCCAGCTTCTTGCTGGCCTACGTGCGCAAGATCAAGCCCGAGCAGTTGCAGCACCTACGCTACACCTTCACCGGAGCCGAAAAACTACAGCCACGCGTGGCACAGATGTTTGAAAAGCGCTTCGGCGTGCAACCGCTCGAAGGCTATGGGGCGACCGAGCTCTCGCCCGTGTGTGCGCTCAGCCTGCCCAATGTGACGGTGGATAATCTCGAAGAGACCGGCAATCGCGAGGGACGCCTCGGCCGAGTATTGCCTGGCATGGCGATGAAGATCGTGCATCCCGAGAGCAAGGCAACACTCGGGCCCGGCGAAGAAGGCCTGATTTATGTCAAAGGCCCCAACGTCATGTTGGGCTATTTAAACAAGGAAGCGCTGACCGCATCGGTGCTGCAGGACGGTTGGTACGACACCGGCGACATCGGCCTGATGGATGTAGACGGCTTTTTTGCCATCACTGGGCGACTCTCACGCTTCAGCAAGCTCGGGGGCGAGATGATCTCGCACGGCGCAGTGGAAGAGGCCCTGCAAGGCGCCTTCGGGCTCAGCTCCGATGCCCTGGTAGTCGTCGCGATCGAGGATGCTCGCAAGGGCGAGAAGCTCTGTGTCTTCCACACCGAAGCCGCCTTGAGCGAGGACAGCATTCGCGAGCAGCTCAAAGCACTCGACATTCCCAATCTATGGAAGCCCAATCCGAAGGACTGGCAGTATTTGGAGGCCTTACCCTTGCTCGGCACTGGTAAGCTGGATTATCGTGAGTTGAAGGCACTGGCAGCAAGGTAGGATCGACACTTTGTCTGTCCCATTGCCTTCGCCGATCCGCTACACACGCAGAGGCTTTATCAGCTTTTGTGAAGCGCCTCGTGAAAATTTGCCTATGCATGCCAGGGCTAAATCAGTCCGAGCGCGACCATTGCTTTAGCGACTTTGATGAAGCCGGCGATGTTGGCGCCGTTGACGTAGTTGCCAGGTGTGCCAAATTCTTCGGCTGTTTCGTAGCAGCGCTTGTGGATGCCAGTCATGATCTCAGCTAGGCGCTTTTCGGTAAAGTCGAAGCTCCATACGTCGCGGCTGGCATTTTGTTGCATTTCCAGTGCGGAAGTGGCCACGCCGCCTGCATTAGCTGCCTTGCCAGGTCCGTAGGCGATGCCACCGTCGAGAAATGCGCGTACCGCTTCCGGAGTGGAGGGCATGTTGGCTCCTTCAGCAATCGCAATACAACCGTTCTTTAGCAGCTCTTTCGCATCTTTACCGTTGAGCTCATTCTGTGTGGCACAAGGGAGTGCCACATCACAAGGAACCGTCCAGATGCGGCCCTTTTCGACATAGCGGGCACCTTTCTTTTGGTTAGCGTATTCCTTTATTCGGCGGCGTTCCACTTCTTTGATCTGCTTGATCAAGTCGAGGTCGAGTCCATCGGGATCGTGAATGAAGCCACTTGAGTCGGAACAGGCGACGACTTTGACGCCGAAAGCTTGCAGTTTAGCGATGGCGTAAATCGCCACATTCCCCGAGCCAGAAACGATGGCTGTTTTTTCATAGAGCGAGTCGCCACGTGCTTTGAGCATTTCATTGAGGAAGAAGACTGTGCCGTAGCCAGTCGCTTCCGTACGAGCAAGCGCTCCGCCCCAGTCAAGGCCTTTGCCCGTGAGTACGCCAGATTCGTAGCGATTGGTGATGCGCTTGTATTGCCCAAAGAGATAACCTACCTCGCGGGTGCCTACGCCAATATCACCTGCTGGCACGTCGGTGTATTCGCCAGTATGGCGCTGCAGCTCCGTCATGAAACTCTGACAAAAACGCATGATCTCGTTATCGGACTTTCCCTTCGGGTCAAAGTCGGAGCCACCCTTGGCTCCGCCAATTGGCATGCCAGTTAGGCCATTTTTGAAAATCTGTTCAAAGCCTAGGAATTTGATCACCCCTAAATAAACGGAAGGATGAAAGCGGATGCCGCCCTTGTAAGGACCGAGTGCACTATTGAATTGCACGCGGAAGCCGCGGTTGATCTGTACCTCATTTTTGTCGTCCATCCAAGGCACACGAAAGATTATTTGCCGCTCCGGCTCGCAGATACGTTCGATGATTTTGTGGCGTCCAAATTCCGGGTATTTGACTAGCACTGGTCCGAGTGATTCTAGCACTTCGTGGACCGCTTGGTGAAATTCGGCTTCGCCTGGATTGCGGTTGATGACCGTTTGGTAAAGTGGCTCTAGTTTCTCATCAAGTGTATTACTCATATTCATGCTCCGTTAAAAATAGATTAAACATACTAATCTATTCAGATTTTTGTATTATCCAATCTTTTTTAGTAAACTAGCTTCAGAATTGCTACAGTGGGTAGATCACCTACGATTCAGTACGCATGCACGCCTCCGAACTCACACTTTTGCTCAACCTTGGCTTCATAGTCATTACGGCGGCGGTGTTTGCCTTCTTAGGCAAGCTGGTGAAGATGCCCTCGATTGTGGCCTACATTCTAGCGGGCATGGTGCTGGGGCCCGGCTTGGGGATTGTGCAGCTGGACCATTCTTTAGAACTAATTTCGGAGTTGGGCATCGCGCTACTGCTGTTTCTGGTGGGGCTGGAACTGAGCTTGCAGAAGATCAAAGACCTCGGGCGAGTGGCTCTTATTTTGGGCGGCTTACAGGTTGTATTCACTGCCTCGGGCGGATTTCTGATCTCGCTGCTGATGGGCTTTGGGCTGATGGAAGCCGTCTTTCTGGCGGCGACCGTGACCTTTAGTAGCACGGTGGTGGTGATCAAGCTGTTGGATCAGAAGGGGGCCACTGGGCGCCTCTTTGGGCGGATCGCGATCTCGCTGTTTTTGGCGCAGGACATCGTGGTGATTATAGGGCTGACCATATTGAGTGGTCTGGGCTCGGGCGAATCGATCGAGTTGTTAGAATTGGCCAAGGGGTTAGGCGTGGCTTTTGGAGGCATGATCGTGCTGTTGTTGGCCACGCTACTGGCTTCGCGCTATGTATTGCCCAAGCCCTTTGCCTGGGCTTCGCGTTCGCCGGACACGGTATTTATTTGGGCATTGTGTTGGTGCTTTTTGGTGGTGCTGCTGGCGCATCAGTTTCATTTGTCCGTGGAGATCGGGGCCTTCTTGGCGGGCATCGCGATTGCGCAGCTGCCGATTCATGAGGATCTGCATCGTCGCTTGCATCCTTTGATGACGTTTTTTGTGGCGGTGTTTTTAGTGACGCTCGGAGTGAAGATGGATCTATCAGTGCTGGGGGAGATTTGGGGCTATGCTTTAGGGCTGAGCGCTTTTGTGATCGTAGCCAAGCCGCTGATTGTTTTTCTCATTTTGAGCCGTCTCCGTTACAGTGAATACACCGCTTTCCAGACAGCCATTGCGAGTGGGCAGGTCAGTGAATTTGCTTTTATCCTGCTCGGGCTCGGCGCGGGGGCGGGCTTGATCGAGGGGGTGGTGGTTTCCTTAGGCGGACTGGTGGGGATATTGACCATCGCGATTTCTTCTTACCTGATCATCTATAGTGAGCCGCTCTACACGGTGACTAAGCGTTTGAATTTGTTGCATTTCTTAGGTGCGAAACAAGCGCCCGATGTGGATGAGTTACACTCGCATGTGGGGCATGTCATTGTGGTCGGGATGAATGCACTGGGGCGCGAAGTGGTGAAAAAGCTGTCGGATCGCGGTGAAACCGTGCTGGCGATCGATACAGATCCACGCAAGCTTGAGGGCTTGGGGGCGGCCTTAACTTTGATTGGGAATGTGGAGTATGAATCCGTGGTGGAAGAGATCGGCCTGCGGCACGCGCGCTTGGTTGTTTCGGCACTGCAGATCGAAGACACCAATCACTTATTGGCATATCGCTGTCGATCGGCTGACGTGCCTTGTGCCATCCATGCATTCGATATTTCGGTGGTGGATGATCTATTGGAATTGGATACCAATTATATGTTTATGCCCGCGGTCGACGGTGTGCGCGAGCAAGTTGCTTTATTTGAGCAGGTAAATGGCCGAGCGCGTGGTGAGGAGGTGCATTCGACATGACAGCACTGGCTATTTTACTGTTGGCGGCGGCGATCGCCTTCGGGCTTTCGAAGTTTCTGCGCTTGCCCGCGATTCCCTTATTGATGCTTTCCGGGGCCGCTCTGAGCGCGCTGGCCAGCCATCGTGCGATCGAAGTGCCGCAGGAGTTGATCAGCGAAATGATTCAGCTTGGGCTGGCGGTGCTGGTCTTTACCGCTGGAGTAGAGCTCAGTCCGCGTCGCATGCGCGGGCGCACGCGCGCGATCACCCTATTGGCGATCACACAATTTGTAACTCTAGGCCTATGTGGGGTCGTCACCGCTCTCTTGCTCGGCTATAGTGGGACAACTGCACTCTATTTGGGCTGTGCCCTGTCTGCCAGTTCGACGCTGGTAGTGGTGCGTCACTTGCAGCAACGGCGACAGATGTTTGAGCCCTACGGACGCCTCGTGCTGGGCGTACTGTTGCTGCAGGACATCTTTATTGTGTTAATCATGGTGGCGCTGTTGAAGGGGCCAGAGGGCTGGTTGGTGGTCTGTAATGCCGTGGCCAATGCCATTGCCCTGGGAATTTTGGCGGCTGCCTTCCATCGTTGGGTGGTGCCCTTTGTAGTGAAGCGTTTCAAGCTGGACGATGAGGAGTTGATGTTGGGCGCGTTGGCGGTGCTGTTCGCATTTTCCACCATGGCGTATCTTTTACACCTGCCCTATTTGGTCGGGGCGTTTTTTGCAGGTTTTGCGATCTCCGCTTTTCCAATGAACGGCTTAGTGCGTGGTATGTTGGGCTCGCTTTCGGGCTTTTTCCTGGCGCTGTTTTTTATCAGTGCCGGCGCATTTTTGACTATGCCCGATCTCACCATGTTGCAGCATAGCCTCGTTTTTATTGTGGTCTTGATCACAGTGACGGTGCTGCTGGTGGCGATCGTGGCCGAGGTGGTCGGCTACTCCAGTCGCGCGGCGGTGGAGACCGGCTTGTTGCTCTCGCAGACCAGTGAGTTTTCACTGCTACTGGCACTGACAGGAGTCGCTTCCGGGCAGATTAGCGATGAACTTTTTTCCATGATCGCCCTGATTACTGTGAGCACCATGACGTTGACGCCGCTACTCTCGCGCGAGAGCGTTGCCTTGCGATTGGTGAAATGGCATCCACGCTACCGAAGCGGTGAATCAGCTTGCGAAGTCATGAGTGGGCATGTCGTGCTATTAGGCTATGGCCGCGCGGGGCCGCGGACTGTGCATGCCCTCAAAGAGCGCGGTATCGAAATGGTGGTCGTGGATGAGGATGCCGGTGTGATTCGTCAATTGATCGCGCAGGGAATCCCCTGTGTGCAAGGAGATGGTTCGGACGAGCAGACGCTCGCGCGGGCGCATTGTCGTGAGGCCAAGGTCGTATTTTGCTCCATGCGCCGCACACGGGATGCTCAGTTGGCCTTGAGCTATTTACAGGATTGGCCGGTTGAAGTGATTGTGCGGGTATTTGAGACCTTTGAAGAAGAGGCCGTACGCGCCGCCGGGGGGCATCCCGTGCAGACGGCGTATGCGGCCGCGGCTCAGTTTATGGAGTGGACAGAAGTGAATTTGCCGCGCGAAAACGCGGAGTGAGCTGGCTTTTTTACTGTGCGAAGAAGAAGCGAGGGCGACCGCTGAGGTCTTCGATGCTTTGGCCTTGGAGGCCGGCTAATTGGGCCATTTCACTGAGCGCTTCGCTTTGAGCGATGCCGGTTTCCATCGCCAGTAAGCCTCCGGTAGCAAGAAACTTTGGGGCCCCTTCGAGTAGGACACGGAAATCGTCGAGTCCGTCGGCTCCGGCAACCAGGGCGCTGTGTGGTTCGTGTTGGATGACTTCCGGCTCCGCGGTCTGCATTTCAGCTTCAGTCAGGTACGGAGGGTTGGAGACGATGAGATCAAAAGGACTTTCGGACATCACCGGGGTCCACCAACTACCTGCTAGAAACTGAATGCGCTCGTTGAGCTCCAGCGCGCTTGCATTTTCGCGGGCGAGCTCCAGAGCTGCTGTGCTTTGGTCGACGGCGACGACCTGGGCTTCCGGATATTGGGTGGCCAGCGCGAGGGCAAGTGCGCCGCTGCCGGTGCCCAAATCCAGGATACGCTGCGGTGCGGTCTCGATGCGTTCGACGATCAGCTCGATCAGTTCTTCGGTTTCGTGGCGCGGAATAAGCGCGCGTCGATCCACTTTGAGCTGCAGACCATAAAAGTCGGTATTGCCGACAATATACTGTAGCGGTTCGCGATTGGCGCGTCGTTTGACCAGTGGGCGCAGTGCGGACAGCTGCGCTTCGGTCAGCGGGCGATCGAGATCGAGATAGAGCTCCAGGCGCTTCATTCCGAGCGAGTGTGCGATCAGAATGTCGGTATCCAGCTTCGCTTTGGGCACGCCCTTTTCTTTAAAAAAGGTTTCCGTGCGTGCTTTGATTTCTCGAATGCTCAGCATATTAATTCGTTTCCCAAGCGGCGGGTTTATGCCATTTGTTTTTCGAGCAAGTTCTGAATGCGCGCTTCGTAATCGTAGTTTTGCAATGCGTCGATCAGGTCGTCGAGATCGCCATCCACCACTGTGGGTAGAGAAAGGCTGAGGCCGATGCGGTGGTCGGTGAGGCGTCCTTGTGGGTAATTGTAGGTGCGAATGCGCTCGGAACGGTCGCCGGTTCCGATTTGGCCCTTACGCTCGGCCGCGTATTTGGCATGCTCTTCTTCCTCCTTCGCCTTGAGCAGGCGGGAACGCATGACCGTTAAGGCCTTAGCACGGTTCTTAATTTGAGAACGTTCATCCGCGCAGTAGACGGTGACACCAGTGGGCTTGTGCACCATCATGACCGCAGAGTCGGTGGTGTTCACGTGTTGGCCCCCTGCTCCACTGGCGCGCATAGTGGAGATGTCGAGATCATTCATATTGAGTTCGACGTCCACCTCTTGGGCTTCCGGCAGCACGGCCACCGTTGCGGTGGAGGTGTGGATGCGCCCCTGGGTTTCGGTGGCGGGCACGCGTTGCACGCGATGCACCCCACTTTCGAATTTGAGATATTTGTAAGCTTCCTCACCAGTCATCATAAAGATGATTTCTTTGAAGCCCCCGACATCTGCGGGGCTGGAGCTCATGACTTCGACGCGCCAGCCGCGTGTTTCGGCGTAGCGGCTATACATGCGGAAGAGATCGCCCGCAAAGATGTTGGCTTCGTCGCCCCCAGCGCCTCCGCGGATTTCCATCACCGAGTTACGGCTGTCGGTGGCATCGGGCGGAATCATAAAGCGGAGCACGTCGTTGGCTAGCTTGTCGCGTTCGGCGGCTAGGCTTTCAAGCTCTTCACGCGCCATTTCGCGGAGTTCTTCGTCGACGGACTCATCCTCGGCCATGGCTTCATTTTCTTCGAGCTGTTGCACGGTGTTATGCCATGCTTCGAATTTTTCGACCAAGGTGCTCAGGCGCATTTGCTCGCGCGAGACGTCAGCGGCGCGTCGCTGGTCGGAATAGAAGTCGGGATCCGCCATTTGGTCGTTCAACTCGTTGAGCTTTTTGCGGAAAGGTGCGATATCAGGAATTTTGTGCATAGGAAAAATGGAAACTGCGTTTGAATTATGCGTTGCAGTGAATGACATAGCTCATAACACTTGAGTTCTACCTGCAATGACGAAAAAGAACCTTCATCGCCAAAACATTGTCGCCTGCATCTGGGATTTCGATAAGACACTGATTCCGGGCTATATGCAGGCTCCCATTTTTGAAACTTTCGGTATTGATGAAGAGCAATTTTGGAAAGAGGTGAATGCGCTGCCGGAGATTTATGCGCAACGTGGCACCCGAGTTTCTCAGGACACCATTTACCTAAATCATTTGATCAGCTTTGTGAAGAATGGCTGTTTAAAGGGATTAACCAATCAGCGCTTACGCGAGCTGGGTAAAGAATTGGTCTTCTACCCTGGCTTACCCGACCTGTTCACGCAATTGCAGGCAGTGGTCGAGTCGCGTCCTGAATATAAGAAGCACAACATCAAGCTGGAGCACTACATTATCAGCACTGGTTTGGCGGAGATGATCAAGGGCAGCATGATTGCGCCCTATGTCGACGGGATTTTCGGTTGTGAATTTATTGAAGCCCCCCTGCCCCCCAACTATTCGACTCAAAATGAACTACCACTGCACATGGAGTTTGAGATTAGTCAGATTGGTACGATCGTGGATAATACCATAAAGACACGTTACATTTTTGAGATTAACAAGGGCTGCAACAAGAACCCGCAGATTGACGTCAATGCGTCGATGGATCGCGTGGATCGGCGGGTGCCGATTGATCGTATGATTTACACGGCGGACGGCCCCAGTGATGTGCCTGTTTTTTCCGTGGTCAAGAGTAATGGAGGAAAGGCCTTCGCGGTCTTTAATCCTGAGAGCGAAGGGGAATTTGCGCAGAATGATGCCTTGCTGAGTGCGGGACGGATTCATGCGTATGGGCCTGCTGATTATACGGAGAAAAGCACGACTTCAAAGTGGTTGCGGCTGCACGTGCGCTCGATCTGTGACGGTATCGTGGCAGAGTGTGAGGCCAGTTTGAGTGAAAAGGTCAGGCGTGCACCACGGCATTTACATGATGAGGACACCCGCGGGAGCGATTCGCGCGATAAAGTCGCGACACAAGAAGAGCTGTTCTAGAGGTGACCTGTTGCGGAGTGTGTATTGCCCTGCGGGCGCTCAGCCTCGGTTCTATCTGCCTTTGGCCTTCGCTCCGAGTGTGACGCAGAAGCGGGTCTAAAGAGCCTCGCTACTTTACGCGCTTATTCACGAGCCTAATTTGACATAAGTGAGCGTGCTTGTATTGTTAAGCATAGCTTATGGATATTCAAACAGCCCTCATTCTCGGTGCGATTTGTGGTTTGATCGCTGCTTTTGTTATGAACTTATTTATGCGTGCGGTGGGGCGCTCCTTCGATCGGCGAGCGGATATGGTGCGTGCGCTCGGGAGCTTTTTTACTGGCAAGCTAGAGAACGCTGCTGCGGTGGGCACCGCAATTCATGCCTGTGCCGGCGTGGTCTTCGGCATCATTTATTTCGTGATTATGCAAAGTATGGGCGCGCTGGCATTTCCGCAGGCGATCTTCCTTGGTCTTGGTTTTGGTTTCTTCCATGGGCTCATCACCAGCTATGCGCTTATGTATTACGCCAGTGAACGGCACCCTCTGGAAGATTACCGCAAGGCAACCATGCAGGAGGGTGTGTTGCACCTGTTAGGGCACATGATCTTTGGCCTAGTGGCAGGTTTGTTGGGTGCTTTGATCACCCTCGGATTCTAGCCCGCCTCGCCTAGGATGAGGCGCACCGCATCTAAGCGCAGGTGCGCTTTAGCGATGTGCTTGGTGACGTCTGCGATCACGTTTTCTGCGATCCTGATTTCCTCCTGTCGCACATTAGGGTTCACCTTCTGCAGTTCTTTCAGGCGCGTTGCTTCGCCGTCTAGGCGTTCGTGTGCTTGGTGCATCGCATTCTGTAACAGCTCGGACTTTTGCGTGCGCGCATGTTCTTTGGCAGCGCGCAGCATTTGCGGCACCAGTGCTTGTAGGAGTGTAGAATCTTGCTTGAGGCGGAAGGCCTCTTCGTCGCCGCAATACTTGTTGATGTATTCGTGGCTGTATTCTTCGCTACAATCCTTGCCACTCAGATCGATTAATACTCGAACAGGTGTGGGGGGCAGGAAGCGATCGACGTGTAAACGCGGCGGAGCGACGCTTTCCAGCACATAGACTGCCTCGATTAGAATTGGCGGCGCTTGAATGCTGGGGTCCTGCCAGACCACGATGGAGCTATTTCCTTTTTCGGAGCTGAGTGTCAGGTCAATTGCTCCGCGCACCATGGGGTGATCCCATGTGAGAAAGCTGATGTCTTCGCGCCCCAGTGCCTTCGTGCGATCGCAGGTGACGGTGATGCCTTCGTCTGGCAGTTCAGGGAAGGAATCGGTAAAGAGCTGGCCTGGTTCCAGGCGGAAGGTGCGGGTATCGATATCCTCTACATTGACCCCAAAATGATCGAATATTCGATTCATAAACTGATCCAAAGTGCGATCCGCATCTTGGGTGCGGATACTATCCACCAGCTTGGCGGAGGCTTCTTCGTGAAAAGAATTGAGCGCAATCAAGCGGTCTTGCCCCTGACTAAGGCGTTCTTCCAGCTCTTGGCGAAAGTGAGCGCTCTCTTGGATCAATCGGTCAGCTTCTTCCAGCGTATCGCTGTCAGCGATATGATAGCGTGGCCCCAGCGAGCGGACCGCCTCACCAAACTTCTTAATGTAGGCGTAGCCACCTTTGAGTGAGTGCTCCACTCCGTCCAGTCCCTCGTGATGCCAGCGCATGAGTAGCTCCGTCCAGCTGTGCTTGAGGTAGGGCATGTGAATTTGAATCGTCTTAGTCTGTCCGATCCGATCCAGACGTCCGATCCGTTGCTCCAGTAGCTCCGGATTGAGTGGCAGGTCAAAGAGCACCAAGTGATTGGCGAATTGGAAGTTGCGCCCCTCACTGCCGATTTCAGAGCAGAGCAAGATTTTTGCGCCGTCGCACTCAGCAAACCAAGCCGCATTGCGATCGCGTTGGAGCAGTGTGAGTTCCTCGTGGAAGAGCGCCGCTTTGACGTTAATTTCTTCCAACAAGGCGTCGTGGATGGCTTGAACTTTTTCTCGGGTGCGGCAGATGAGCAATACTTTCTCATTGTCGCCGAGTTCCTTGAGCAGGTTCGATAGCCACAAGATGCGAGGCCCATGGCGGAAGTCGTAGCTTTCGGGCTCGCCATTGCTGGAAGCAGACACACTTGCTTCCAGGTCGAATTCCCGCAGCAGGCGCTGCTGCAGCTCTTCCTTGGACAACTTAGCGCGTGGCTCCAGCTGGCAAGGGTGGCCCTCGCGCTCCGGAAATCCAGTCAAGGTATCGCGCGAATTACGGAAAATCACCCGGCCGGTGCCATGGCGATCCACTAACTCTTGAAGTAGGATATCAGGTTGTTGTAAATGCTGTTGCAGCGCCTCCTCGCTGTGCTCTTCAAAGACTTCACGCAGATAGTTGATGTCCTCTTCGCTCAATGCCTCGCGTGCCACAATTTTGTTGGCCACTGTGGCCACTTGGGAATAGCCCGCCTGTTCCTTTTGGAACTTCTCTAAATCTGGATAGCGCCCCGGGTCGAGCAGACGCAAGCGCGCGAAGTGTCCTTCGGCACCCAATTGTTCTGGCGTAGCGGTCAAGAGCAGTAAGCCATGGCTCTTTTGAGTTAAGCTTTCGACTAGTTTATATTCAGGGCTGACAAGATTGGGAGTCCATTCCAGGTGGTGCGCCTCGTCGACAACCAGCATATCCCAGCGAGCCTTGAGTGCGCATTCACGCCAGCGCGCTTGCTCGGTTAAGGTCTTAAGACTGCAAATGACCAGTTGCTTTTCATTGAAAGGATTTGTATCCAGGTCCACTGCTGTGACGGCTTCACAATGTTCCGTATCGATGAGAGTGAACCACATATTAAAGCGGCGCAGCAATTCGATGAACCACTGGTGCACTAGAGACTCTGGGAGCACGATCAGAATGCGTTCCGCACGCCCGGTCAGATGTAAGCGGTGTAAGATCAGGCAGGCTTCGATGGTTTTACCGAGCCCCACCTCGTCCGCCAGCAAGACGCGTGGCATGTAGCGATTCGCGACTTCCGATGCGATGTAGAGCTGGTGTGGGATCAGGTCGATACGTCCGCCAGTGAAGCCCGCTACCTCAGATTGCTTGGCATGTGCAAGACGCGTAATCGCCTCGTAGCGCAGGTTAAAAGCGGCCGATTGATCAATTTGTCCCCCGATTAAGCGATCCTCAGGCTTGCTGAAGCTAATGCTGTCAGCCAGTTCCATTTCTGGCACTTCGACACCGCCGCCAACATAGGTCAGGATGCCCGCCTCTTCTTTGACTTCCTCGATCAGCATCGTCTGGCCTTGCTGTGAGTGGATACTGTCGCCCACGTGGAATTCTACCCGCTTAATGGGTGCATTGGCCGTTGCGTAGATGCGCGCCTCATTGGCCGCCGAGAAAACGATACGTATTTGGCGTCGATCCGCTTCTTCTAAAATGCCGAGCCCGAGCTCCGGTTCTGTTTCGCTGATCCAGCGTTGTCCAATCGTAAAATTTGCCATTGCGGGATGCTCAATGTCGCACTGTTTAATGTCAAAGCGAAGTTTACTTCTTACCTCCCCATCCCCTGTGCCATGGTTTGAAAAAGTCCGCCTAGCAAGGGCAAGCTCTCGACGCGCTGCACCTTGACCCCCGACAGCTTGGCAAATGCCTGCAAGCTCGACTCGGCTACGTCGGTTGATACGTGGATCTCACTCGGTAGTGCTTGTGCCTCGAGCGCCTTGATTTTAAGAGCATCCCAAAGCACCTTGCTCGGAGATGCCTCCAGGTCTGTGCTTAGGTGGGGTTGCGGCGGTTGCTCCATTCGCACGTCCAAGGCAATTGCGATGACTGGAATCACGGGACCCGTAGCCGTCATTGCGGGAGCGGGCAGAAAGATCGCCCCAAGTTCCCAGACTCCGGCCTGCTTAGGGAGTTCGGCGAGTTGATGGAGTTCAAACTCACTGGGCTGATAAGGCTCGCTGGGAGCTTGGCAAGAATCCCAGTCAATGCCTACATCCGAAAGCGTCCATTTGTTAGTTTCGCTTGGCTTCGCCGCATCCGAAAGTCGAAAAACTTTGAGCGTGGACGGTAAGCCTTGGTCGGCATCGGGCTCCATCAGAAAGCTTTCTGGGCTCGCCGCTTCCGCCATCAGCTTCAGGTAGCGATGGCACAGTCGCATGCCCAAATCCAGTTGCAATAGCTCTTCTGGCTGAGGGAACCAGGGAAATGTTCGCGGGCGATAGGTGCGGAAGCGCACCCAGCGCTTACGTCCCCGCGGCGGCGTGTCCATGCCGACTCGTTCGTAGAGCGCTAGGTCAGGCTCTTCCAAGTCCGCCTTATTGCAAAATTCCAGCTCGATCATCGATGAGCGATGCAACACAGCGTCTGGAGTCATTCCAGCGGGATCGTCTAAGGCCTCGCGCCAGAATCCGAGTGCGTAAGGTGCACGGTGCATGTGTAGCGAAAAGATATCTTTGCCGGCTCCCAGCACAGATACGATGTGAATGCCCCCAGTTTCCGGGTCTTCAATGCCGAAAATATCGCAGTCGTTTAAACGCTTCCAAGGCTCCAGCTTTCGTAACTCGACCGCGCTCTCCATGACTGCTTTGAAGGCCGCACAGCCATCCCGCTCAAGCTCCGAATAAGGCTCAGGAAAGTCTGCTTCCTCTTCTTCTGGTGCCTGTCCCCATGTGGGGAATGCGGGTTCTGGCGCAGTCGGCTCGCCAGTTAGCTCCGCTAGGAAATTTTCAAAATCCTCCTCAATGTCGAAATCTTCCTCTTCGTCGATTTCATGCGGCTTAAAGACCCCATCATATACGGGGGCCCCTCCGACGGCGAGGCCGCCCGCATCGGCGACATCATTGAGTATATCAGCAAAGGTTTCGTTCACCTCATTCACATCCGATTGATCGTAGCCTGCGCCGGCTTCTTGATCGAACCACTCCAAGCGCTCTAAGTCTTCTGCAGAAAACCGCCCGCCCTTGCGCGCGGACTCGCGCAAGTCGCAAAGTTCCATATATCCGAATGGCCCACCGCAATCTTCTGGCGGACACGCACCCTCGCCCTTGAGGCAACAAAGTAGTTGGGTCGCGTCCGGTGGAAGAATTTTTTTCAGGCTCACGTTGTGCTCCCAGCCATCTCCGAAGTCGTAATCATAGCGCAGCTTGTCACCAACTTTAGTTAAAAGCTGCTCGAGGGCAAAGTCGGCCTCATCGATACCGTCGCCCCAATCTTCTTCTGTATCACTTACATAGAAAGTACCCTTATGCATGAATTGATGCAGGTGGCAATCCATCCAACCCATCGCCTCTTGGATGACCTCGTGCAACCAAGGCAAGCTGATGTTTGCTGGTACGATCACATCGCGCCATATTGGCGGACTCACGTGGTTTAGTTGAATGCGTAACTGATAGCGAGTGTCAGGATTAGAAGATGGCATGTTGTGATTTCCAACAAACAGTGCACGGGTTGACAAGCGTTCTCAGTGAAATCACTGACTCAAATGTTAGCGCATCGATGTGCATCGCCAGAGTGTAGCGTTAACCTAGCGACATTCTGAATACGCCAGATAGTCATATTAATTCCTTCTTAACACTTTTCTTTTCATTGCCTGCGTCAAAGATTGTAGCTGAGATTGTGTGCCTATGTCAGAGCTAGCAGATTTATATATTCCTGATAATGTCAGTGCACCTGAGGCGCAGGCGCGCACTTCGCACCTTGCGATTGGGGCGCATCAGGACGACCTCGAATTCATGGCTTTTCATGGGATTGCCACCTGTTACGAACAGGACAGTGCGTGGTTTAGCGGAATCACCTGTACCGATGGGGCGGGCAGTGCCCGCTCTGGAGCTTTTGCGGATAAGACGGATGATGACATGAAGGCGATTCGTCTGCAGGAGCAACGTCGCGCGGCGGAATTGGGCCAGTATAGTTTTATGGCGCAGCTGGGCTTTTCCAGTGCGCAGATCAAAGACGGCGTTACGGGCGAGGACTTGGTGGACGAGCTCGAGCGCTATTTGCTTATGACGCAGC
Source organism: Puniceicoccaceae bacterium (assembly GCA_002729725.1). Classification (GTDB taxonomy): domain Bacteria; phylum Verrucomicrobiota; class Verrucomicrobiia; order Opitutales; family Coraliomargaritaceae; genus Thalassobacterium; species Thalassobacterium maritimum. The sequence continues at coordinate 32,246 of PBYS01000008.1, read as the reverse complement.
CCGACGTGCTTTATACCCACAACCCGGCAGATAAACACGCCAGCCATGTGGCTGTGTTTTATGCGGTGCTTGAGGCGCTGTTGCGGGTGCCGCCCTACTCCCGTCCTAAGAAGGTCTTCGGCTGCGAAATGTGGCGAGATTTGGACTGGTTGTCGCCTGAAGATAAGGTGGCGCTGGATGTGAGTGCTCATCCAGAATTGGCCAAAAAGTTGAATGCCTGTTTTGAATCTCAGATCGCAGGTGGCAAGAATTATGGACAAGCCGTGTTGGGACGTCGCCACGCGAATGCGACTTTTTATGATTCTCACTCGGTGGATACCGTTGATCAGCTGTGGTTTGCTATGGATCTGACACCATTGATTGAAGAAGACGCACCGACAGTTAAAGAGTTCGTGGATGCTAAGTTGGACCGATTTCGGGAGTCAGTCAGAGAGTTGCTGTAATTTATTTTGTAGGGGCGTCACTTGATGGAGTCTCTGAGCCTGTCGAAGGAGTGACGCCCGCAGAGCCACAGCACGCAGCATGACGGGGGGAGTGCACCCAAGGGCATTAAAAACAAGTCGCGCCCCTGCGATTGAGTCGACGCATACTCACTCTTGACCCAGCGGCGGATTCAGTGAATTTAGCGGGTATTATGCCTGTCAATGATACTATTGTCGCCCTCTCCTCGCCTGCGGGTGAATCTGCGATTGCCTTGATCCGTTTGAGTGGTCCCGCGTGTGCGGAACTCGCGCTTGCGATTACGCAGCGTTCCAAGCCTTTGAAGAAGCGCTTTGCGCACTTTGCCAATTACACCGATCTGCAAGGAGTGCAGATTGATGAATGTGTCTTTACCTTTTTCGCTGAGGGGCAGTCCTTTACCGGTGAAGCAATGCTAGAGATCGCCCCGCATGGGAATCCCTTGATCGTTCAAAAGATTTTGACCGACCTGATGGCGCGCGGTTGCCGGCCCGCGGAGCCGGGTGAATTTACCCGCACCGCCTTTATGAATGGGCGTATGGATCTGAGCCAGGCAGAAGCTGTTTCGGATTTAATTCGTGCACGTTCCGATCGCAGTCTTGAGGTGGCGCAGCGTCAGTTGCACGGCTCTGTGGGGCGTAAAATGAGCGAGTTGACGGAGCGCTTGCTGAGTGTGATGGCGCATTTGGAGGCCTATATCGACTTCCCGGAAGAAGACCTGCCCGGTGAAGATCAGGCGGGCCCCGCGTCCGAGTTGCGTCAGTTGATCGTGGAAATTCGTGATTTAATCGAGACCCAGCGCTACTCCGCCCTACTCCACGAAGGCATTAAAACTTTGATTATCGGGAAGCCCAATGTCGGCAAAAGCAGTTTGATCAACGCGCTGACGGGGGCCGATCGCTCGATTGTGAGCGATATTCCCGGCACCACCCGCGACTATATTTCCGCCTTTATGATGGTCGGACCTTGGCGTATTGAAATCCTGGATACCGCTGGTTTGCACGAAGCCGGCGATAAAATTGAACAGCTTGGCATCGATCATACCATCGAGCAGGCTGAGACCGCTGATTTCTTTTTACTGGTGCTGGATGCCACCGCGCCCTGCCCTACTCTACCGGAATCGCTGCTGGAGCGCTTGACGCCGGCCAATACCATTGTGATCGAAAACAAGACCGACCTAGACGGCGCCGCGGAGCGTGACGACTTTTTGCCCGGTCTGCAGCATGTGCGCACGTCGCTGCTGGAGCGCAAGGGGCTCGCTGAGCTGCGTGAGGTGTGGTTGCAGTCGATCGATGCCAGTTTGACCCAACCGCAGGGCGATGGCGTGGTGGTGAATGCGCGTCATGCCGCCTCGTTGGGCGAAGCCTTGACCGCTTTGGAGTTGGCGTCGACGAAGTTACGCGATGGCGAACTTTCGGAGTTGATCGCTGCGGATCTGCGTGATGCGGTGGAATACATCGGTCAGGTGGTCGGGCGCGTGGATAATGAGCGTATGCTCGACAGTTTGTTTAAACAGTTTTGTATTGGGAAATGAGTTCGGGATTAAAATTTGGTAAGCATCAGCCCTATGATGTGATTGTATGTGGTGCAGGTCACGCTGGCTGTGAGGCCGCCCTCGCCTCGGCGCGTTTGGGTGCGGACACTCTGATGCTGACTGGTAACTTGGATACCATCGCTCAGATGAGCTGTAATCCCGCGATTGGCGGTCAGGCCAAGGGGCACATGGTGCGTGAAATTGACGCGCTTGGTGGCGAAATGGCGATCAATACGGACACCACTGCGATACAATTCCGACTGCTCAACGCCTCCAAGGGGCCCGCTGTTCAGGCGCCACGTGCGCAGTGCGATAAGAAAGCCTATCAATATCGCATGAAGCATGTGATTGAATTGCAGTCCAACCTAGATCTCTTTCAGGCAATGGTGCAAGGGCTCATCTTCGAGGGCGACAAAGTCGTCGGCGTGCGCACTAATCTCGAAGTCGATTTTTACGCTAAGACCGTGATCGTGACGACAGGCACCTTTTTGCGCGGTCTGATGCACGTCGGCAAAAATACCAATAAAGGCGGCCGTATGGGCGACTTCTCTGCGGAGGGGCTGTCGGGCTCCTTTCTGGAGGCTGGTATTGAGCTAGAGCGACTTAAAACAGGCACGCCCGCACGTATTCTCGGCAGTAGTATAGATTTTAGTCAGCTCGAGGAGCAAAAAGGCGACGTCGATCCCACGCTGTTTGCGTTCTACGATACCCGTGGAATCGACAATGTGTTCCACGTGGAACAATCGCAGCGTGGAACCGAAGGTGCCAAAAACGGAACGTTCCACGTGGAACAATCTTGTTCTACGGGTGGAAATGCCGTGCATCCTCTGTTCCACGTGGAACATGCGGGGCAGCAAAAGCTAGGTTGGTTGCCAGGAGCGGACCAGGTTTCGTGTTGGATGACCTATACGGGGCCGGCCACGCGTCAGGTGGTGACGGATAATTTGCACATGTCGCCGATGTATTCGGGGCAAATTGAAGGAACGGGACCACGTTATTGTCCAAGTATTGAGGATAAGTTTGTGCGCTTCGCGGACAAGGAACGGCACATGTTATTCCTGGAGCCGGAGGGACGTAATACCAATGAGTGGTATATCAATGGCCTTTCGACGAGTTTACCTTTTGAAGTGCAGTTGGACATGCTGCGCAGTATTGATGGACTCGAGAATGTGCACATGCTGCGCCCGGCTTATGCGGTGGAGTATGATTTCGCGCCGCCGACACAGTTGTATCCTTCCTTAGAGTCTAAAAAGGTCGAAAACTTGTTCTTTGCGGGGCAAATTAACGGCACCTCGGGCTACGAGGAAGCTGCAGGGCAGGGCTTAATTGCCGGTGTGAATGCAGTTCAAAAGATTCGCGGGCAGGAGCCGTTGGTCTTGCAGCGGCATGAGGCCTATCTCGGCGTGTTGATTGATGATTTAGTGACGAAGGGCACTAAGGAGCCGTACCGTATGTTTTCAAGCAGAGCGGAGCACCGTTTATTATTTAATCATCCCAGTGCGGAGCTGCGCTTGCTGGATTCGGTGAATCGTTTGCAACTAGTGGATCGTCAGCGTTTGGCTCGTATGAAAGAAAAGGCGGCCAAGGTTGCGGAGTGGACGCAGCGCCTGGAAGTGGAGCGTCGGGCAGGGGAGACCTATGCTCTGCATTTGCGTCGCTCGCACTCACAGCAGGACTTCCCGGAAGAGCTTTTGCAAGAGACCAAGGAGGTGCGCGAGGAGGTGCACTATCGAGTGGTGTTTAAGGGCTATTTGGAGCGTGAGCAGAAGCAGATCGAGAAGCTGAAGCATATTGATAAGATCAAGCTGCCAGAAGGCTTCGATTTTACTGAGGTCAAGGGCCTGCGCAGTGAAAGTGCGCAGAAGTTGATTGAGATCGCGCCGCGTACACTCGGGCAGGCGAGTCGTATCAGCGGAGTGAACCCGGCGGATGTTAGTATTTTGATGGTGCACCTGGAGGCGCGCAGTGGGAGGCGAGTATAAGCCTTGGGATTTACTGCGTTTGTTACAGTTGTGAAACGCTGTTGTTTCATTGCTGTGAAAAACCAGTCGTGTTTGGGCTGGGATCGCTTTAAGCGTTGACCTGTAATTAGATGTAATAGGTCTTGATCGATGTTACAGAGAACCGAGACTCTCTTGGAAACCGCATAAACACATTGGCTGTTGAGCCACACAAATCCTATGAGCGCCCCGAAAGTGCACCGAATTTTAGTTTTAGACGATGAGCCTGACGTCACAGAGTTGCTGGAGTATAAACTTGAGCAAGAGGGCTATCGTGTTGAGGTTTTGAATGATCCTTTGGTGTTTGTTGCCAAGGTGCGTGATTTCGTGCCAGATTTGATGATTTTAGACATCATGATGCCCGAGTTGAACGGCTTGCAACTGTGCCGCATCGCGCGTTCGGACCCTTCTATGAAGGACATTCCGATCATTTTTCTAAGTGCCCGCGGCGAGGCAGAAGACCGTGTCAAAGGCTTGGAAACCGGAGCCGACGATTACCTTTCGAAGCCATTTAATGCCAAGGAGTTGCTGTTGCGCATTAGTAATATGCTCAACCGCTCAGGCAGTCCGGTTGATGCCCCGACGCAGTCGCGCATTGAGATTGCGGGGGTCGTGATCGATGAGGATTTACACGAATTGACTGTGGATGGGGTGCCCGTGGTGCTGACTGCGACTGAGTTCCGCTTGTTGAAGTTGTTGATGGAGCGCAAAGGGCGTGTGCAATCGCGTGAGCACTTATTAGTCAATGTATGGCACTATGACACTGATATTGAGACACGGACCGTGGACACGCACGTGCGTCGTGTGCGCGAGAAACTGGGTACTTACGCGCACTTAATAGAGACAGTGCGTGGCGTTGGTTATCGTGCAGTGGATGTCTAGCGAGAGTCGGCTCTCGTTCTCGATTGCCTATCGTTATTGTTCGCGTGTGGCGTGAGCTTAGTTGCTTGTGATTGTCTGTTGGAGGCGTAGTAATTTCGTCAATCAATGACGCTTCATCGAGGCCCAAATTCTATATCTACTTCTTTATCATGCTCTGGATTATTACTTTCGTATTGTCAGTTTTGTCGCTGGTGTTATTTGTTCGGGGCTTGCGGATGCGACGTTTATTGCGGGAGTTGGAGGGCGCGGTGCGTTCTCGTCGTCGCATGTTGCCAGAAGATTCGTCGGATGTTTTAGAGCGAATTGGGGCTTTGGGGCTCGTCGATTCCTTGAATGGCTTGATTGATTCACACAACCACGCCTCCGCGCAGAAGAGCGGCTACTCCAGTCAAGTTGAGGCGATGCTTGGGGCAGTGCAGGAGGTGGTGATTGTATTTGATGCGGATCGAGTGGTGGAATATGCTAATCGCTCCGCAGAGAAACTTTTTCGTGGCGGGCAATCGATTCACGGCCTGCGCTTGGAAGGCGTCTTTCGCTCCTTGACCCTGCTGGAGTTATTGGATGCGGCTGCTAAGGTGGATCGCACAGAGCCGACGCAAATCCGGATTGAGCAGGGGAATGAAACACTTTGGTTTGAAGCTTCGTGCGCAAAGGTGACTGGCTTGGAGCCTGCGGACTCGCAGTCGACGTTGTTAGTGCTGCATGATATCACCCAATTGAAGGCTTTAGAAGTTATGCGGCGGGAGTTTGTGGCGAATGTCTCCCATGAGTTGCGCACGCCTTTGACGATTATTAAGGGCTTTGCGGAGACCTTGATTGATGATGAAGCAACCATCAATCCCAAGGCGCGTCTGCGCTTTACTTCTAAGATTCTAAACAATGCAGAGCGTCTGCATGTGTTGGTGGAGGATTTGTTAACGATCTCTCGTTTGGAATCACGCCCTGATCAGATCGAGCCAGTGGATCAGCCCTTGCGTCCATTGCTAGATGAAGTGGCGGAGAATTACCGTGCCCGCATGAATTCGGAGACTCAGGCGATCGTGGTCAGCGTAGAGGAGGGGATCGATACCTTGCCCTTTGATCGCTATCGAATTCACCAGGTCTTGGATAATTTTATTGAAAACGTATTTCGTTATGCGCCTGCGTTTAAGCGCATACAGCTGGAGGCCACGCTCGATTCTGATTCGGGGCATGTGCGCTGCGCTGTTGTGGATGATGGACCAGGCATACCTGCTAAGGACTTACCGCATCTCTTTGAGCGCTTCTATCGTGTCGATAAGGGGCGTTCACGTGAAACTGGAGGCACCGGCCTCGGCTTGAGTATTGTGAAGCATATCGTGCAATTACATGGCGGCAGCGTGCTAGCTGAAAGTAAGCAGGGGGAGGGGACGCGTATGTCGTTTACTTTACCGCGTGGATAGCGTAGTCGGTGAGTCTTTGGTTGCCGGTTGCTTGGCGAGACGCGGAACGGGGTCTAAAGAGCCCCGCTACTTGCTTTGTCTTACGAGAGAGTGCGGCTGACCTGAAAGACGCTGGTGACAATCCCCAGGGCGATCAGGGCGACTAAAATAAAGGCACAAATCAGGGCACCAGTGGATACCAGTGTGGTTAATTTACTAAGACGGGCAGTCAGCTCGTTTCGGAAGCTGCGGGTGATTTCGTTCATGCTGTGAGCTAAATTCCCCGTGTTTTCGCCGACGGTTAAAATGTCGACTGCGAGCTCCGGCATGAAGCGGTTGCGTTGAAAGGCCTGTGCAATTGATAGGCCCTCGTTGACTTGGCCGCGGGCAGTATTAAAGCGTTCTTTGAGCTCTGAGTTTTTGACGGTGCGCTCGGTAAGTCTGAGTGTTTCCGTGGTATTGATGCCACTTTCGAGTAAGGTGGTGATCAAGTTACCGACTTGAAATAGGTCACCATAGAGGAAGATCTTTCCGAGCAGGGGCAATTTTAGGAGCCATGAATCGGAGCGTCGCAGGCCTTTTTCACTGCGTCGCCATTGTTGGAATGTGAGGGCGCCTACGATGCCCGCAATGAGTATAAAAGGACCCGCTTTGGCGATGAGTGATGAGCCGTCGATTAAGATACGTGCGCTCCAAGTCATTTCGCCCCCGAGACGATCCAGCATGCCTTGAATCTGAGGCAGTAACACAGTCATAAAGAGTACCACCACGGCGATGGCGACTGTGCAGATGAATGTAGGATACATCATGCTGGCGATCATCTTTTTGCGGATCGCTTCCTTCTCTTCGAGGTAGTCAATGACTTTACGTAGGATTGGCGCGAGATTACCGGTGGCCTCACCGGCTTCGATGACATAGCTGATAGAGTTCGGGAAATAGCGTGGTTGGCGCGACATGGCTCCGGCAAGGGTGGAACCTTCGCTTAAGTCTCGCCACAGAGTTTGGACGATTCCCCGTTGCTCTTTATCGCTGAGGCGCTGACTGAGAATACGAATCGAATCCCCGATAGGAAGGCCAGAGCTATGTAGCTCCATGAGGCGCTTCAACACGGTGAGTCCGATGTGTTCACGTTTTGAGCCACGCTGTTTGACGGGTATGTTGGACTGGTCTGTAGAGCTACCAGTATTGCGTAGAGATTTGCTGCGTTCTCCCAGTTTGGCAAAAATCGACGGTGCGCTTGTGCTGCCTTCTTTGAGTGCCATTGGACTGAGGCCTTGCGCTTGTAGGCGCTGCATGGCCAGTCGACGTTCTGCTGCCTCGATCGAACCGCTGGTAATCGTTCCGTCTGCCTGTCGCGCTTTGTAGTTAAAAACTGCCATAATACGATTGTGATGAGTGTCTCTTCCAGGGCGGTAAGTCCACCATTTTCGTTGTTGAATGTAGGATCGTATTGAGTCGAGGATGGTTGCGAATTACTGGAACAAATAATCTAGCCGATAGACCTATTCTATTTACTCTTAGACATCCATGATTTTACAGCGACACCTTTTTTGTATTTTAGGAGCCCTCGGAATGTGTGCGGCGAATATATCTGTGATGGCCGACGAAGCTTCCGTTACAGGTAATGTGCTGCAGATACCTGCGGATGAAACTAAAGCCATGCTGCAGACTGTGGCCATGCCTGAATTGGGAGAGGGACAATTGGCTCGGATCATTCAGCGTTATTATCAGGAGGGCCTAGGAGGTGAGGAGCAGTGGGAACAAATTTCTAGTTTAAAGATTTTGGGCACTTTGAAAATAGAGAGTGGAGAGTTCGAGCTGAAGGCCTATCAGAAGAAGCCAAATCTCATAAAGTTAAGCATTGGTGGCAATCAACGTGCTATGCTTTTAGGCTATGATGGTGAGGTTGCTTGGCAAAAGCTGGGGGAGCGTGATGCACTCTCGGCGCCTATGTCAGAAATGGAGGCGCGACGTTTCATACATAATTCGACTTTCGGTAGCCATTTGCTGTATCCTTTTGCTGATGAAAAGAGAATTGAGTACATTGATACAGTGCCGACAGACGGAAATATTTGTCATCAGATACGAGTGAAGCTCGCGAATGATTATCAAGTGGATTATTTTATAGATATACGTACGCATCTTGAAGTTAAATCAGTGAGTCAGGATCTATTGAATGGTACGGTGAACAGTGTCGTCTATCGCGATTATGTTCGAGATTATGGCATGCCGATCGCTAGGCAGGTGGAAAGTTATCAAGACGGGGAATGGGTGAGCACACTCAAGATTGAGGAGGTAAAAGTGAACTCGGGCGTAATTCCTTGGATGTTTGCTATGCCTGATTAGGGTATTCTCCTTATGTTTCATATTTTCTTAACGAAAATGAGCATTCTTATGCTCGATCAAAGGAGTGGATCTGGACTAAGTTGGATGGATTCCCAACCCATTTTTTCTAGTTTCAATGATCATGCCCGTAACTGATATCTTTGATGTCGTCGACGACGACGATAATGTTCTACGTCAGGAGCCACGTTCGGTGGTGCACCGCGAAAAGCTACTGCACCGAGCTGTGCACGTGTTTGTATTCAATCAAGCAGGGCAGCTGTATTTACAACGTCGTTCTTTAAGCAAAGACACCGCGCCTGGTAAGTGGGTCAGTTCTTGTTCGGGGCATGTGGACACCGGAGAGGATTACGATGATGCGGCCCCGCGTGAGTTGGCAGAAGAAATCGGTCTACACGATCCCGTGAACTTGAAGCGTGCGTTTAAGGAGGCGCCTTGTAAGCAGACGGGCTACGAGTTTGTATGGGTCTACACTTGCGAGTCGGAGGGGCCTTTTGTGCTCGATCCTACCGAAGTGATGGAAGGCCAGTGGATTGATGTGAAGCATTTGAATCACTGGTTGAAAGAACGTCCGCGCGATTTCGCGTGGTCATTCAGTCACTTGTGGGCGAAGTTTCAATAAGGGTAGATTGCACGCAGGTTTGGCTTACTGGACTTGTTCGAAAATTGATTCAGATAAGATTCGTGCCGAAAGTCGTAAGGACCCTTTGCGCCTAGGTTGCTCAAGTATCATTAAGATTCGCCTGTCATTTGGAAGTTTGATGTCGTTGGACATTACCAATTTAGGACCGTTGTCTGTTTCTAATGCGAATACTATGGGAGTTCCTTTTTTTGAACCTGTTGAAGTTTCGTATGAGATTGGATCTGATGCTCCTGTCGGTAGAGAAAGCCTCGTTTTTGCGACTTTTCCGGTTAAAGTCGCACTGGTAGTGTTTAGAATAATTATAGTATTGCGAGAGAAGTGATCTAGGCTGTCGTCTATTGCTAGAATATTGAATTTCCTCTCTGTATCTATGCCATCTCGATTCTTTTCGGATGCGCAAAAAACTAGCAATGAGCGCTTAGCTGGACTTCCTAACTGAATTTGATCAATAGCAATGTACTCATTAGATAATGGATCCTTTGGATTGTATTGTTCGTTTTTGACGTAAATTATGAAAAACTCGGAGCCGATATAGTGATATAGATTTTTTGACCTGTAGGTCTTGTGGAATTTCAATGCAACTGGGGAGCCATCAGTGAAATAGTACAAGCCTTGAAAGTTGTCTTTGCCTATTCCGAAAATTTTAAAATGAAAGTCGACTATTTGCGGAGGTTTCTCCTGCGAAAAGCCGTTCAACATCGAGAAAAGGCAAAGACTTAAAATTATAACTGATCTAGCCATTGTATTTCTAAGATAACAAATTTTCTTCCAAATGCCTCCGCGTTAGACATTATTCCCGAGGTATTATTGGCGGCTTGTTCTGGGAAGCGTTGAACTAGGGCAATACAGGTCGCTTCAGTATCAAGATCACCAGTTGTAGGATTTTTGATTTTTGCCTTAGCCAATATTTTGAATGTATCTGACCTCGCGGAGGCACGTGGCGCGATTGCAGTAATAATATCTGCCTGACTTAGATACGTAGGGGCATTTAAGGGGATTCTAGCGTCATCGTCTGCGTCTACGTAGGCTTGGTCAGAGACTATGGTGTTGATACTGGTTTCAGCAATTGCATCGTCTAGTAAGCCGCTATTGATGAAGTCTTCTAGCGATGGGAATGCTGTTCCATATGAACTTAGCTTTTCTACGATTTTTTCCGCTAGAATCTCTAGATTCGAGCTGGAGATTTCTCGTAAGCCCAAGCTCAAACTAGGTCTCCAGTCTTGGGTGGTATTGTAACCGCTACTGTTCCTGAATACTAATTCGCTTTCAATATCACTTAGTGCCGGGTAATCATCACCAATGGTGAGCTCGTCTTCATAATCTTCGAAGGGGAAAGGCCATGTCGAGTAAGCTTCAGAGCGATAGTGCCCAGAGAATGGCAGGCGAAAAAAGGCGTTTTCTAGGTTCATCCGTGTTGAATTTTCTTCGGAAGAAGTGCCTTTATTAACTGTGTAATCCCAATCGTATATGAAGTTTGCTGAGAGTAAGCTATACCACGCCTTGCTTGAAGTTGAGTTGATGTTGAAGCTTCCATTCACTAGGAGGTGTTTACTTGATTCATTACCAATGATGTCACTCATTGAAACAGAATCAGGAGCGTAGACAGACAGATGTGGGTTGGGCAAAGGATGCTCCGCACTGTCTAACTGGGGGTTCCAAAAAGTAGCTGCCGCATCTTGAGGAATACCTGAAATAAAGTAATTATCAAAAACGCCATTTAAACTGCCTCCCCATTGATTTCCAATCGCGAAGGGTCTTTCACCTACTATTTGTAAGTGTTGGAGTATCCCCAGCGAGTAAGGAATTGTTGAGGGGACGTCGAACAAGCGAAAGAAACTATTGTTTTGATTGCCGTAAAAGAAATCGCTATATGAGAACTTCTCAGATACTGGAATATCCGCATCACCCTGATTATCCCCATTGACGTCATTTATGTCTAATAGGTCGAATACTTCTGGCTTGGATACATCGAGGTAAATGGACCTGGGATCTACCTCGGTAAGCCATGATTCTAGCTCGTCACGATCATCAAGCATTCTGTAGTAGAAGACGATCGGTGCATCTGTCACGCCTAAGTTAGTAGCGCTATCTACGTAGAACCCAAAGTCTGCTTCAATTGCTCCATAAGGTATATTTTCAATCTTTTGAAGGATTTCTCCAGATTCGTTTTTCAGGATGAGTGTGATCGTGCTGTCTGCTGATTTATAGTTGATTGAGTCGCCATCTGGAAAACTTTTTTTTCTATGGTCTTCATTGTAGCTGGGGTCAATGACAGTCCAATCCCAGTCGTTGGTGTAGTAAAAGCTATCTTTGGAAGAACTCGCGTTAATGGGCCAGTTGCCGGCTGTTTTTCTGATTTCGCCTGACTTGTGAGTGTTGGTTAGATCAAGTTCAAATTCGGGAGAGATTTGATTAAAACTTAATGTCGTGTTGCTTGTATATGTATCAGTATCCTTGTCGTAAAAGCTCAGCTCCAGGTCTGGAAGCCCTTCAATTTTCACAAAGATTTCTGGCGAATCGGTGCTAGAGGCGCCGGCAAACTGATGTCTGAAACCATAGGGAGACCATACTTCAGCCTCAAAGCGTAGGAACGCTCTCGCTGTCGATTGCTCGGATGTTGAAGATCCTTCGGCTGAGATTGCGAAATATAAGGCAAATTCAGTTATGATTGGAGGGGTCGTATTTACAGAGTCTCCGTCAGAAAGTGCGTCAGCGACCGTAGTCGCGATCCCTGTTAGCGGGATGTCTGCGTTGCTATCTGGGAGACTGTTCCATAGAAACTCTCGAGTCGCATTGTTAATTTTAAGGCCTATAATATCTTCGTCGAAAGTTTGATCGGATAAGTCTCTTTTTAGTCCGCCTGATTTGGTGTTAGAAAGTATACCTTGTGATAGGAAGGTCAGGTCGTGATAGTTTTCTTTCAGTTTTGTAGTGCTGATTCCATCTAGCAGCGCGAGTTGATTGAACATGACTGAACGTTGTAGTTCTTCATTGGTAGTTTCAATTTTTGCGGCTACACTGCTGTCCGTTATATCTTCTACTTCACCAGGGGAAAATGAGATGTCTTGGCCAAGTATATTTTCTATTCTATACTTCCTTGCGGTAATTTGTTTAAGAGCTTGTTTTTGTTGTTCTGCGCTTAGGCCGTTTGTCGCATAGCTAGTTAAAAATGCGTCGTCCAAGTTGTCGCTAGAGTCAATTAGGCCTGCGCTTGCCTTCACTCCTTCGTCACTAATCCACCACGCAATTTCGACTCCTGAAGTATTGGAGGACGAATCTATGTTTATGATGGGAGCTTGAACGTATTGACTCGCTGAGAAGTCTTGATTGTCAGAACCAATTAGCTGCATCATCTCTAAGCTATTTAGATTGGCTGAACTGTCCTGATCCTGCCAAGATACCATCCAGTGAGGCGTTGCTGTCGTGGTGGAGGTCTCCCACACGCCTGTCCAGAATGGGTTCGAGCTCGCAAGTCCGCTCCCAAGTATTTCAGCTCGTGCGGTCACGCGTTGGTCGGGCCCCGCATAGCGTTGTAGATCGCCGAGTGCCATCATCAGGGCAAGGCGGGCGCTTTCTTTGGCGCGGAGTTGATTGAGAGTGGTCTGACTGCTGGCAGTTTCTACGTTCACGAGGAGGGTAATCGTGACGAGGAGGACGAGTACAAAGGCCATCAGCGTGAGCGCAATCAGCAGCGCAAAGCCACCTTGGGCTTGTGTGTCGGATGGTCTGTTTCGCTGGTTCATGTCACTCTACTAGAAGGAATTGTGCCTAAACTACGAATATGAAGCGATCTCTTTCTTATTCGAGCCATTTGACTGTTACATTCAGGTGAACTGCGACTTCGTGAGCATGATTAATTTTCGTACCTTCGTAGCCGAAGTCGTGAGACTTTGGAGAATATGTCAGAACCGTGCTGAACCTGAAAATCGCAGTTGAACCGTTAATTACCCCGTAGGACGGGGCAGGCTATTTATTTCCGTTAATTTTTAAAGTGCTTATTGGCAGGGATTTAGGTTACAAGTCGCGGGTGGTCTGAATTTGAATCGTCCATTTACGTTAATTAATGGAATTCGTATGCTTGGATTTCCGATTCTCTATCGCTAGTATTTTGGCTTGGGTTTTAGCACTTCTACTTGCTTCACTAGATCGCTGGGTGAGATTTCGAGACCATAAGCGAGCAAGAAAATCGTGTTAAGGCTCGGCTGCCTGATGCTTCTTTCGCAGGATGAAATAAAATTGGCCGAGATTCCTGTTTTGTCTGCCAATTTTTGCTGGGACAGCCCCAGTTCCTTGCGCCGTATGCGCAAAATTTCGGCAAATGCTTCTTCAATATTAGGCTGTTTTTTCGACACGCACTATAGTATCAATTTATCTGAATTTTGATCTTCACACCATGGTGTGGTTTTTTAATTGACAAATAGTCCTCGTAGCCCCTGTTTGTAGCTGAGTGAACGAGCGTTGTTACCTAATCGTCTTGTTTTCTAATATTTACTACCTAGCTTCGAAAAATGATCCGCGCTCTTACATTACTATTACTGAATCTAAGTGTAGGACTGCCTGGATTTGCTAATGCTCCCCTTTCGGATTCTGAGGCTGACGTCATTATTGCAGACAGAGAGAAAGTGAAGGATGAGCGAAAAACCGCACGCATCGCAGAGCTTGAACGGGCCGAGGTTGTTTCAGTAGGTCGTGGCAATCTTCCGAATGGACAAGAAGTGCTCGTGCGCGAGGTCAAGCCGCCAGTAAACATCGGGGCGACATTCATGACGCCCGCGGAGCCTAAGCAAGATATCACGCCCACGCAACTCGCTTGGATGGAGCAACAACAGCAGATCGAGAACCACCGCGTGCTAATGCTCTCCGGCACCGTATATGACCGTTCAGTCACACGCGTCAGTTGGACTTACGAATCTGAGCAATTCGTCGCCTATGCTAACGCCGACTTCAATCTGCTTCGGGGCGTCATGAACGTGACCACCGAAACCGACGCCTACGATTTCTTCATGGGCATCGGCGACGCCACTCGCGCCAACAACCCCTATCATAACGAAAGCATCCCGCCCATTTCAGCTTTCTCCCCCGACCGCAGCGAATACATCCTAAGCAAAGGCTCCCCCGTAAACCTCGAGGCCATTTCCGGCCTGAATGCACTACTCGCGTACTACGACGCTAACTTGCCTGCTCTTGAAGTTGAGTTTCAGCGTCGCGAGGCCTTGGTCGCCGCCCAGAAGCGCTACGACAGCAAGCACCCCAAAGTGCCCGAACCATTCATCATGCAATTTTATATTCCCGAAAGAAGCCGTCAAAACCGTAGCGGGGTTGATTTATCGCCCCGTCCGAACCCAAGCTCCAGCCTAGCCGTCGAATAAAATGAGCTGTCTTGAAAAACATAATTGGAAAAAACGTGGCGTCGCACTCGGTGCCCTCACATCCGTGGGCTTGCTTTCCGCCGCAATCGTTTCAGAAGAAGATTTGGAGGCCAATAAGCCCGTGCTCAACGTCAACAAAAGCGGCAATAGCTTAATCATCGACTGGGATGCGCAACCGGAAGTCTACTACTTTGTAGAAGGCTCGCCTGACTTGACCAATTGGATGCCCGCCAAATTGCTAAAAGACAACGCTGGCACCGGCAGTCTGAGTATCGCCGACATGATGGGATCGAGTAAAGGTTTCTATCGCCTGAGCCTCGAAGGGGATCCTAGTTCCGCTCGTCTGCGTGCCGACGACGACGGTGATGGCATTATTAATTTACTTGAAGTTGACAATAATTGGGACGCTTTCGAGACTGCGAGTTCAGTTGATAGTGAACCCGACGGCATCCCAGACTATTGGGAATTGTTCCATTTCGACACGCTAGAGCATGATGGAACTTATGTTGCCGTTGTCGGCGGCCTCACTCTAGCTGAAGCCTACGCTGCGGGGACTGACCCAAAACTTATCGATTCAGACGGTGATGGCTGGACGGATTCCCAAGAATTGAATTGGGGATGGGAGGTCAATTACGACCAGAGTCGTGATGAAGACCGCTACGGTCAATCTGGTGACTTCGATGGAGATGGCTTTAGTAATTTAACTGAGCTTTTAAATGGCACAGATTTATTCGATTCCACAGACGCGCCGCCACTCCCTCCTAGTTATACTATTATAAATTTGAGCGCCCAAGTAGGAGTGGACCGTGAATTCTTAAAACTTACTAATGAAGGTCGCGTCTTGGTTCATGACTTTGGCGACGACAATACGGGATCTCATCATCCAGTAGACTTACTCTGGCACTGGGGCGAGGTCAGCACTATCGACTTAAGTTTCTTCTCTCACGAAGCGATTGCTGAAGATGGAACGCTTTACGGCATTTATAATTCGCCTCCACTGGATCCTGTCTGGGAGAGTGTTCAAGGGCTGTATTACCCAGATACATATGGGGATTGCGGTGCCGAAGCTGTGAATAATTATTTTGGAGAGTATGTATACGGAGTGATGCATGTGGGAGATTCTACACCAACTATTCTTAAGCCACCAATTGAGCTTTTATTTGATTTTGGCTGTTCAGTGACCCCAGAGTATTCGCAGTTTCTCTCGATTTCAGATAATGGTAGTGCTGTAGCAGGCTTCGTCCCATACCATGAGGGTAACTCTGTCGGGGAGAGGACTTTTTTTTATAAAGCTCAAATAGTTGGTGATGAAATTGGCGTGCTAACCAAGTATTTTTTGGGAGACAGTGCTCTCGCTGGTTTTATCAGTTTGTCAAACAATGGAGATGTCCTTTACTCTTACCGTCAAAATAGCTCAGGGCCTTTTCAATACAGACTCAATGGCAATGCGCTCAATGTGGATCGCATTGACAGTTACCATCGCTCCGGCGAGATTCTTGCCCAGCAAAACGGCCAAACGGTATTGTTATCAAGTTCAGGCCAAATGATGAGTATTCTTGATCAAGTTGAAAGTTACGGTGATCTCGCAAAACAAGATGGAAGATATTATATCTTGAACAAAGTGCTGAATGTTCAAAACCTCGACCCGGTTACTGGTGATCTCGTTGATTTAGCTGCTGAAAACGCATTCGCTAAATACCCCATCGAAGATCTATTTGAAACAGAAGAGTGGGAAGATATATATTCTGAAAAGATGTCGGATAACGCGTTGTTTATAGTATTGTCAGCAGTAAAGAATCATGAGGTTCATACCTTACTGCTACTCAAGATGGACGTGGCCGCTCATGCGCCAGTTGAAATTATCGACGATGATGGCGAATTGCAGAAGGGCGTTCAGGTTCCTGCTCGTTATGAAGACGAACCTAGCAACTTGAAGTTTGTTATCAATGATGACAATGACGATCGGCGAGCATACAGTTCATCTTACCCAAAGGATTTTGATGTGCTGGATCAGTTTGGTAAAATCGAAGATGATCTTGTCGCTGTGACCTTTCAGTTTCCGAAAGAGATCGAAACCGGCACTCTGGAGATTTCCGCCAATGTGAATCGCGCGAATCCAGAAGCTCGTGCTTATATCATTTCGCCTCAAGGCGATTTTAAGCCTACGAAAGAATTAGTGACCTTGTATCCTCAAACATCTATTGACCTGAGTGCAGCGACTGAAACGGATTTGCTTTGGGAGTTGGCAAATGAGGGCGAGCAGACTCTCTACATTGAGGGGCTCGCGGCGAAGGACGATCTAGAGGTCAAATTAACCTTCAAAGCTAACGGAGCTGACTTAGCCAGTGATTCGGTGCATATGCAAATCCTTCCATCGACAGAGAGGAATCTAAAAGTGCTTGCACGCTCTGGCTTGGCTGATCGTGCCATGATTCACATGAACAACGCAGATAATTCGCTACGAAATGACCATGATGGTTATAATGGCGATGAAGATCGGGTGACTCCAATTGCTTTTCGTCAAGATGGAGCGGTAAGTTCTTCAGGTATTCCTCAAAGTTGGAATAGTGTTGATGTCAGCTCAAACGATGGAAAAACTAATGCAATTTTTATCCAGTTAGATGAACTGGAAAGAAATGTCTTTGTATGTGAGTATCTTTATGGCGCGACAGGTTTTGCTCGACGCGGTGAGGGGATTATGATTTTGGGTGCACCGTGGGTTGCCATGCAATCTGGGGGTGCCCCTCAGGAGGTTCTTGCGCATGAATGGCTACATGCGTTTGCCGATGAAGGACATGTGAATATAACTGATGATATCATGTATGGCGTTTTTCCACCGCCAGAGGAAGTTGATACAAATGAGAACGGCATACTTGATGGCAGTGAAACCATGGCTGCTCCAGGTCATGGAGGTAATGTTTCTGAGGCTCAATACAACTCCTTCATCAATCTAATCCCATGACGAACCTGAAAGTTCTTGTTCCACTGGCAGCTGTCGCTCATTGCGTGTTTGGAGGCTTGTCCAATGAAGACATTGTAAGATTGATAGATGAAAAGCCTGTCGGAGTTTACGATCAAATTCCAGAGCAGGCTGGACTCCCTTCAACTTCCAGCGGCTTCATCTTACTGAACTATGATGATAAAGTTATTGACGGAATTTTCGGCATATTGGGCAACTCAGATTACTCCTCTAAATGGAAAGCAGCATTTATTGATCTGAGACGAATCTCAACAGTTGACCCTAGCGCGGTAGGCTTTGATCGACTAACAGAAGTAGTTCGTCGACTTGAAGAAAACCCAAAGATCGATGAGGGAAGAAAGGTACATATTCTCATGTCTGCTTATGGAGCAGTTGCTCGGTTCAGCGATGATTATTCTCTTGAGTTTATTAAAAAACGTATTGAGCCAGCCTTTTGGGAAAGCAAACAGATTGAGCGGCAGATCATCCATTCCGACGTCTCAGGGGCAGATACAAAGCAAACAGGACAAACTCAAGCGATTCTCGCGTTAGCGCAGATGCATACGAAAGAAGCTGATGCTTTTTTAGAGCAGTTACTTCAAGATGACACTTTCACCACAGTTCCTCATTTAGATTTAGCTCTCCGCACTGCCGAGGAATATTATAAGGAGTCCGACGCTTTAACAGTCAATGCCCTTCGAATGGAATACCAGAAGCGCTTGGAGTTGCGTGGCGAATCAGAAACGCCGATGCCACCGATTCCGCTTGCTGAGGTCGCTGTCGCTGAAGTTTCTTCCGTGCCTTCCACGTTAGTCGAAGAGCCGGAACCAGCCATACGCGAGCTGGAAGAATTGGTTCAAGTTAAGGCCGTTGAACCTGCCCAAAAGGCCATAGAGCAACCGTCTCAATGGTGGCTTTGGGTGTTTGGCTTGCTGATGGTCGTTGGTGGTCTTGCCGTGGTGGTTCGTCGCAAGAGCTAGTCAACGCCGTTCTCCCCCCCTGCGAATCTTATGCGTAATTGCTACGCCACAGCTGCGCAACTGAAATGCTCAGAGGCGGCGCCAGCTTCCGCCACGTTCGAGAGCTTTTAGGGCATAGCTCGATCGATACCATGCAAGATTACATCCGCGTCGTGATTGACGACCTGCAGAAGAGCCACAGCCGAGCCGCGCCAGGGAACCGCAGGCAAGAAAAGCGCCTTTATACCCTTAAACAGCAAAACTGCTACTTGGCGGCAGGAGAAGCGGAGTAAAAGAAAATAATTGCCCTTGCTTGAACTATGACCCTAAGTGGCATACTTGATGGGAGTCACATTTTATGAAACCACTGCGTTTATCGAACGCAGTGGGCAAACTCAAAGCCGAGGATCAGTGCCTTGAACTCAAAGAGGAACTGGCTCGGGATCCTGCGAAAGGCGACCTGCTGCGAGGCACGGGCGGCTTCCGCAAGGTCAGGATGCGTTTGCCCGGTCGAGGCAAGAGCGGGGGTGCCAGAGTGATCTATTACTATCTCAGCGCGGACGGGATCATTTATCTCGTCTCACTTTATGCTAAAAATGTTCAGGAGAACCTGACCGCCAAGCAGGCCAAGCAACTCAAAGAATTAAGCACCATCATCGAAACGAAAATATAGGAGGCGAAAGACCATGAATGATACAGATTTTGACCAACTCATCGGAGGCGTGAACGAGGTCATCGCGCATATAGAAGGAAAGCAGACGCTTCGTAACACCGTGATCGCCGTCCCCGACGAACCACCCGCTTACACGGCGGAGGAAGTGCGAAAGCTGCGTGAGACCCTGCAACTGAGCCAAGGACTCTTTGCCAAGGTTTTGAACGTCAGCGTCAACACCGTGCGCAAATGGGAGCAGGACGAACGTCATCCGTCCGGACCGTCCGCGCGCTTGCTTCAGATTGCTCAAGTGCATCCGGAATACCTGTTGAACGACCTGAAAGCGCGTAGCGTGGCTTAACGGAAAAGCAGTGACAGTGGGGATTAGGCCGCTTGCTCTCTGAAAATAGCCGTTAAAAAATGAAACTTATGTATCAACCGTGTGGCATTGAACCCGCTCAATGCCACATCCCTGAATTTTCAGAAGAACGATTGTATACTGCAGAGATAAACTCTACTATTACTTAGATAAGTATGGTCATCGTTTATCAGAATGGAATCATCTCGGACTTTGAAGGAACACTCGACGATTTACAGAAGTCTCAGGCAACTCGCTAACGCGTAAAAACGAAATATAACTGATTAACAGTGACTGGCTTCTGTTTTCTGACCTCTGACTTCTGAATTTAGCTTATGCAGGGAGGTAGGCCGCGCTGTTTTTGGAGTCTTCTTCGATTTCGACTTCTGTGATCCAGGCGCGGTTATCGGTTTGCTGGAGTACCAAGGGGTTGAAGATTTCGTAAATGTGCTCTGCGATAGCTTCGCAGGATGTGCCGGGCAGTACGTAGGGTTTGAACAGGTGTCCGAATTGCGCCAGTAGGGCGTCTTTATCAGGGTCGTCCTCATTGAAGAGGCAGGCGTGGTCGAGGTTTTCGTCGATCCAGGCTTTGAGGTATTTCACTTTTCCAAAGTCCACCACAAATCCGTTTTCGTCGGTTTCGCGACAGGCAAATGTAAGTGTGATCGCCCAGTTGTGACCGTGGATGAGGGCGCAGTGTCCGTCATGTCGATGTTGGCAGTGTGCGAAGGGAATGTCGCGGTAGGATTTTTTGCAGGTGAGCACAGCGGAGGAAGAATTGGGAATTAAGAATTAAGAATTAGGACGTAGCGCGTGAGCGCGGAGATGGTGAAACGGAACGGTTTGCCCCGAAGGGGTGACTGAAGCGGGTGCCCTAGGGCGGCTGAAGGAACAATTAGGAATTAAACTGGATAACCGATAACTGGAAACTAGAAAACTGTCCTCCTACAGTCTCCAGTCGTTGGCGCGGAGGGTTTCCACGCTGGGTGCATCTTTGGCGTAGGGGGTGGGGTCTTCGACTTTGGCGAGATCGAAGGCTTCGCGGCGTTCGATACAGGTGCCGCAGCGGCCGCAGTGGAGCTCGCCGCCTTTGTAGCAGGACCAAGTTTGTTCAAAAGGCACCTTGAGCTCAGCACCGCGGCGCACGATGTCGGCCTTGGTCCAATCGACGAAGGGGCGACTGAGCTCAACCTGCTCCCAATCGGCGAGTTTGATGGCTACCGCCATGGCATCGGCAAATTCGTTGCGGCAATCGGGGTAGATGGCGTGATCACCGGAGTGCGCAGCATAGGCGACTTGCTCAGCTTTGATCGAGAGCGCGTGCCCGGCGGCGACGGACAGGAAGATCATGTTACGATTCGGCACGACGGTGCTTTTCATCGATTCTTCGGTGTAGTGTCCTTCGGCGACTTCGATCTCTGGCGAAGTTAGACTGCTGCCTGCGAGCAAGCTTTGCAGTGCTGAGAGGTCGGCGACTGGTTGCGGGATATTGAGTTCGGCGCAAATCGCGGCGGCTCGGTCGAGTTCGCAGCGATGGCGTTGCCCGTAGTCGATGGACAGCGCGTGCAGCTCGTGGCCAGCTTCGCGTAAGTGGTAAAGGAGGACCGTGGAATCGAGTCCACCCGAATATACGATGACAGTTTTCATGAATTCAGTGGTTATTTGCCTGAATGGCGACGCCCTGGGAATTCAGCGAGCAGGGCGGCTGTGATTTGCGGAAGATGCTGAGGCGTGGTTTGGATGCAAGTACAAAGCTGGCTAGGGTCGGGCTGAGTTGGGAACGTCGAACGCTCAACGTCCAACATGGAACGTTCCATATCGAACGAGAATTGATTTAGACACATGGGACATTCAGAATTCGACGTTGAGCGTTCGATGTTCACCTCCCTCTCCAGCAAAACCGCTTTACAAGGTACCTTGACAAGCACTAAGGGCCCTCTAATGTGCCGGATTCACTTTTAAACCCAGCAACACTTTAAAAGCGGGCATAGCCTGCTTTTTTTTATTTTTAGCACCCAAATGAGCCACGAGATACTATCAGTTTTAGAATACATGGAGAAAGAGAAGGGGATCAGTCGTCCAGACATGATCGAAGCCATCTCTGGTGCCATCGCGAGCGCAGCCCAAAAGGGCATTAGCGCGGGGCAAGACATCCGTGTGGTGATCAACCCTAAGACAGGTGCGCTTAAGGCATGGAGTCAGTTGCAAGTCGTTGACTCTGTCGGAGATGCTGATGTTGAAATTCACATCGAAAAGGCACGCCAAATCGATCCTAATGCGCAAATCGGCGATAGTATTGAAAAGGAAGTCGACCCTGCATACCTCGGCCGTATTGCTGCGCAAACTGCGCGTCAAGCGATCATGCAGCGCATTCGCCAATTTGAGAAGGATCGCATTTACGATGATTACAAAGGCACAGTCGGCGACATCGTGACAGGCACGGTGCGCCGTCGCGAGCGCGGTGATTTGATTGTCGATCTTGGCAAAGCCGAAGCGATCCTGCCACCACGCGAACGTGTGCAAGGCGAAGATTACGCGCCTGGTGAGAGCATTCGTTGCTTGTTGCTCAAAATTGAGCAGACCAACCGCGGCCCGGACATCATTCTGTCCCGCTCAAATTTGAATTTCGTGCGTCGTCTTTTCGAGCTCGAAGTGACGGAAATCGCAGACGGCACCGTCACCATCGAAGCGATGGCACGTGAAGCTGGCTACCGCACCAAGATCGCCGTGAACAGTAGCGATCCTAAGGTAGACCCAGTCGGAGCGTGCGTCGGTGCACGTGGTGCGCGTGTCAAAACCATCGTCCGCGAGCTCGGTGGTGAGAAGATCGACATCATCCGCTATTTCCCGGATCCGCTGCAATTATTGGAGGAGGCGCTCAAGCCAGCAGTGCCTAAGAACATCAAGGTCAACGAAAGTGATCGCCGCATTCATTTCGAAGTCGCGGAAGACGATCTTTCGATTGCAATTGGTCGCCGTGGTTTCAATGCCAAGCTCACTTCACGACTTCTCGGGTGGAAGCTCGATATCGCGAAGGAAGAGAAGGAAGCCGTAGGGTTCGACGAGAAGGTAGCTAAGGCCGTGCAAGGGCTCAACGCGATCGACGGACTCGACCCCGATGTTGCTTCCCGCTTGGTGGCGATCGGATTTGCCAGCCCAGAAGTCTTTGAAGGCGTCACTGCCGATGACCTTGTCGATGCTGGTTTCAGCAGCGAAGAGGCCGCCGATGTGATCTCCAAGGTCGCCGCATTTTTTCAGCAAAACGGTTAGTCGCTTGCGCGCCGTTCCAACCAACAACCAGACTTAATAATATTACTCATTTATGAGTGTTCGTATACACCAACTTTCCAAAGATATCGGAATGGAGAACAAGGAGCTAATTGAGCTTCTGAAAAGTCGTGGCTTCAAGGTGAAGAGCGCATCCAGCACGATTGACAATATCTCTGCCGACGCCTTTCGCGAAGAATTTGCTGTAAAAGCAGCTGAACCTGAAGTGCCCGAAGCTGAGGAAGCTGCGGCTCCTGCCGAACCCGATGCGCCTGCTGCACCGAAGTTGCCCGAGGGCGTCTTCGTGAAGTCTGTCGCGGACCTCGAGCGCGAGCAGGAAGAAAAGGCTGCGAAAGCTGAGGCTGAAAAAGCGGCCAAGGCCGAAGCCGAAAAAGCAGCTCAAGCGGCAAAGGCTCCAAAGCCTGCCGAGCCAGTCAAAGCAGTGACACCTCCGCCCGCACCGAAGCCAGTGAGCCCAGCGGGACCACCTAAGCCACCAGCTGGCGGTCCTCCGCGTCCACCTGTGGGCGGCCCACCAAAGGCACCCAAGCCATCGACTGCAGCTGTTGGCACGAAACCGCCCGCCGCGGCGATTCCGCCTCAAGCAGTTGTGGGGGTGAAGCCTGCTTCGACACCACCAGCGGCCGCAATTCCTGCTAAAGCAGTTGTGGCGCCTAAGACTGTGGAAACTCCTGCAGCTTCCAAGCCGCCTGTGGCTCCGAAACCAGCGGCTGCGAAGCCTCCGGTAACACCGCCGACACCGCCTGCTCCAAAACCTGCAGGCCCACCGAAGCCTCCGGCAGCACCTACGCCTGCGGGGCCGCCCAAGCCTCCGGCAGCGGCTAAGCCCGTTGAAAAAGAGGCCGCACCAGCGGCCGATACTGCGTTGCCAGAAGGTGAAACAGCTGAAGCACCTGAGAGTGGACTTAAGAAGATTCATATCAAACCACCGATCGTTGTTCGCGACTTCGCTGGTGAGATTGGTCTCAAGCCTTTCAAATTGATTTCTGAGCTAATGGAGCTCGGCATTTTCGCTTCGATGAATCAAACCATCGAAGAAAATGTCGCCGTTCAAATTGCGACGCGTCACGGCTGTGAGCTAGAAATTCATCATCGCGGCGAGCAAAACGAGCAAACTGGTTCTGCGAAGCCGAAGGTTGAGAAGCCCGACGACGACGATCCTAAATTCCTCAAGCCGCGCCCTCCAGTTGTGTGTATCCTCGGACACGTCGACCATGGTAAGACGACCTTGCTCGACACCATTCGTAAGGCCAATGTGGTTAGCGGCGAAGCGGGTGGTATCACCCAGCACATCGGTGCGTATCAGATCGAGCACAATGGCCAGAAGATTTCGTTTATCGATACGCCTGGTCACGCCGCTTTCTCCATGATGCGTGAGCGTGGTGCCAATGTGACCGATGTCTCGATCCTTGTGGTCGCGGCGGACGACGCCTTCAAACCACAGACAGACGAAGCACTGAAATTTGCCAAGGAGGCCAACAACGCCATTATCGTTGCGATCAATAAGATCGACGCGAAGGGCGCCAACGTCGACCGCGTGAAGCAGCAGATGCAGGAAAAGGGCATCGCACCCGAAGATTGGGGCGGTGAAACGATTGCAGTCGAGGTTTCCGCGCTCAAGGGCACGAACATTGACGATCTGCTCGACATGATTCTGCTGCAAGCAGAAGTGCTCGAGTTACAAGCGAACCCTAGCTGCCCTGCTTCTGGCACCATTATCGAATCTCAAGTAGAGCAAGGTCGTGGCGCGACCGCGACCGTGATCGTCGAGCGTGGCACGCTGAAGCGTGGTGATGCCTTGCTATGCGGCGAAGTTTACTGCCGTGTGAAAACGATGACCGATGCCGACGGTAAGGTCCTCAAGGCCGCACCGCCCGCCACACCTGTTAAGGTCACCGGCTGGTCCGATGTGCCAGCTTCGGGCACGAAGTTTAACACCGAGAAGAACGAGAAGACTGCCAAGCGCAACGCAGAGGAGAACATGCAGGTTCGCAAGCTCCACGACGCCGCTCGTGCCCAGCAGAAGAATTCTGAAGGAGGCGCCGCGACTATTGACGACTTGTTTGCTGCCATCGAAAACCAGCAGAAGAAGTGCCTGCGCGTCATCGTAAAGTCCGACGTGCACGGCTCTACCGAAGCATTGGTTCAGGCGCTCAAGGAAATCGAAAGCACCAAGGTGGACCTCGAAGTGATCAGTAAGGGCGTCGGTCACATCACTAAGAACGACATCACGCTCGCCAGTGCGGGGGGGGCCATGGTGGTTGGTTTCAACGTTAAGCTCGATAACGGGGTGCAAAGTCTCGCGAAGCATCACGACATTCGTATTGTGCAACACGCGATTATCTATGAGCTCATCGAGCAAGTCGAAGAGGCCATGGCGGATCTACTCGACGCCGAATACACCGAGAAGAAGACCGGTGCTGCCGAAGTTCGCCAAGTGTTCTCGGTGGGCAAGACGCGCAACGTCGCGGGTTGTATGGTGACCGAAGGTTCGATCAAGCGCAACTGCATCGCACGTCTGATGCGTGGTGGGCAGCTCATTCATGAGAGTAAGATCGATACGCTCAAGCGCTTTAAGGACGACGTTAAGGAAGTTCGCGCCGGTTACGAATGTGGTATCAACGTGGCAGGCTACGACGACTATCAAGAGGGCGACCACATCGAGTGTTTCGCTGTCGAAGAGCAGCGTCCGTCGCTTTAAGTTTTTGCTGGAGGGGAATGTGTCCCGTGCGTTGCAAGTCTAGCGGGTGAGAGCCAATAGATCGCAGCGGCGCCGCATTCCCCTCCGCTTAGTCTTTATTTATTAGTCATCATACATAAGCCGCTCGCGGCGCTTCGCCATGTCTCAACGCATCACACGTATCAACGCACTCCTTCGCCGTGAAGTGAGTGAGCAAATGCGCCGCTATTATCGCGCCGATACGGCCGCTATCACTATTAGCGATGTCGATTGCTCGGCCGATTTACGCAACGCACGTATCTATTACTCTGTCCTTGGCGAGGAAGAGGACATTGCTGCCAGCCAGAAGCTCTTCCGCCGGATCGGCAAAGATATTCGTCAGCGCGTAAGCCGCGAGATTACGCTCAAATATTTTCCTACCTTCTATTTCATCTACGACCCATCACTGGAGCGCGGTGCTGAAATCAACGATATACTCGACCAACTCGATCAAGAACAGAATGCCGGACAATAAATTCTACCCAGAAGACAGCGCACGTTTTGCGGCTGCCATCGAATCACTTAAGGGCCAAAAAGTGGCAGTGCTTGGGCACCAGCGTCCGGATGGAGACTGCATTGGCTCCACCGTTGCCGTAGTGCGCGTATTAAAAAGCCTCGGCATTGAGGCGATTGGTCTCAACCGCGACGCCACACCCAACACCTTGGAAGCCTTTGTCGGCGATACGCCCATGGCCTTGGCCGAAGATTTCACACCAGATGGTCACATCGCAATTTCGGTCGATTGTGCAGATTTCAAGCGCGTAGGGGATCGCCTCAACGAGCTTTTTCCTGAAGTCGCGCTCAACGTAGACCACCATATTTCTAACAAGCTGTATGGTGCTGAGAATCTAGTGATCGCCACTGCATGTGCGACTGCCGAGATCTTGGCAGGTTTCTATTTGGATAATGGCTACGAGATCGATGCTGTGACCGCTCAGGCGCTTTATGTGGGCATCGCTACGGACACCGGACAGTTCCGCTTTCCTTCCACCACTCCAGCTACCTTTGAGATTGCGCGTCGTCTCTGTGAGTGTGGTGCCAACCCGTCGGCGGCCGCGCATGAGCTTTATGAGCGCGAGAGCTTCGCAAGGATTAAACTATTACAGCATTTTTTGGACTCACTCAGCATGGAGTTCAACAATCGTGTATGTGTTGGTTTGATTCAGGATGGCGTGTATGCGGAAACTGGCTCTACAATCGATGACTCCGAGGGGCTCGTCGACTACGCCCGCTCCATCGAAGGGGTTGATATCGGTGTGCTCATTGAAGACTGCGCAGGGGCTTTAAAAGGTAGCTTGCGTGCTAAAGACCCGAAATACCGGGTGGATCAAATCGCCAAGCAATTTGGTGGCGGAGGCCATGCATGTGCAGCCGGTTTAAATGTCGCTGATAGTTCGATCAAAGAGTTTTATCCGCAATTGATGGCTGCTATTGGCGCCCATCTCGATACGATCGATTAAGACGCAGAGTATACAGTATCTATCATGTCTCAACTCACCAATGACGCGCCGGAAGGCATTTTACTAGTTGATAAGCCACAGGGCATCACTTCGCACGATGTCGTGGGGAAGATGCGACGCGTCTTTCACATGAAGAAAGTGGGCCACGCAGGCACACTGGATCCGATGGCAACAGGTATGTTGTTGATCCTCATTGGCAAGGCCACCAAGGCTTCGCAATATCTGATGAGCATGGATAAGGAATACACCGGACGTGTGAAACTCGGTGTCATTACCGATTCTCAGGACGCTGACGGTGAGATCACCGAAGAGCGCCCCGTGCCCGAGCTGACTGAAGAGCAAGTCAAGGCCGAGATGAAAACCTTCATCGGCGATCAATACCAGACGCCTCCTATGTTTTCTGCTAAGAAGATTAACGGTCAAAAACTCTATAAACTGGCCCGCCAAGGCAAGACCGTCGAGCGCGAGCCGCGCGTGATTCACATCAGCCGCTTCGACATTACCAAGTTTGCACTGCCTGAGGTATCCTTTATCGTCGGCACCAGCAAGGGCGCCTATGTTCGCACCATCGCGCACGATCTGGGCGAACGTTTCGGTTGCGGCGGCCATCTTAATGAACTACGCCGCACTGCTGTCGGGCAGTTTCGTATCGAAAACGCTTCCACTATCGAAGAGTTGGAGAATATGTCGCCTTCCATTCTACGCAAACAATTGATCCCCGTGATCCAAGCCGTGCCGAGTCACGCGCTTTAAAAGCGTGCGGATTCGCCTTGAGGCGTTTTTTAATTAACTATGAACTTTCCGGCTGCGGTTGAAGATTTCGAGGCTCTCTCCGAGCTGAAGGGAGAATTACACCTAGCGATCGGTGTATTCGATGGGGTGCATCTGGGGCACAAGGCGGTGATTGAGTCGGCCGTATTCTCTGCGCGCCGTTCTGGTGGAATTTGCGGTGTGCTGACCTTCGATCCACACCCGAGCCGTCTTTTTCGTCCAGAAGATCCGACTCAACTGATCATGCCGATCGAGACTAAGACTAAGATGTTGCACGAAGTCGGTGTGGATTGCGTCATTCGTAAGCATTTTGACCGTGCCTTCGCATCAATCCCCGCCGATCAGTTTTTGCAGCAACTGCAGCAAGCCCTGCCAGCCTTGAAATCAATTTATGTCGGCGAAAATTTTCGTTTCGGCCAAAAGCGCTCAGGTGATGTCGCGACCTTGATTGCGACGGGACGTGAGCTAGGGCTGGGTGTTTTTAGTGCCGACCGCATTAAGCACAACGGTCAACCAATCAGTAGTACTCGGATTCGTAAAGAGTTACAAGCGGGCGAGATGGAGGCCGTAAATGATTTGCTTGGTTATAACTACATTGCGACAGGCGAGATCGTGAGTGGTGCACAATTGGGCCGCACCATTGGTTTTCCAACACTGAATTTGCCCTGGGAGCCCGAGTGTCAGCCCTGTTTCGGAGTTTACTACGTGCGCTTTCGTCAGAGCGGCAGTCACGCATGGCAGGCCGGTGTGGCGAATTACGGCGTCAAACCCACGGTGGCTGCAGAGGACCCAGTGCCTGCGCTCGAAGTGCACGGTCTGGAGACGACTGACTTAGGCTGCGGAGCGTCACTCGAGGTCGAGTGGCTCCGGTTCATTCGTCCCGAGCAAAAGTTTGCGTCCTTGGACGAACTTAAAGCGCAGATCACGAAAGATTGCGAAACAGCGCGAGAGCTGGCTAAATAATATTAATGTCTGATCGAATCATAGAATTTACGGTGCCTGCGGGTGCCAAAGCTGGACGCGCAGATAAGATCTTCGCCTCTGAGTTTGACGACATTAGCCGTGCTCGCTTGCAGCGAGCCTTCGATGCGGGGCAAGTGACCTTCGATGGAGTGACCATTGATAAGCGTTTTAAAGTCAACCGCGAGGGCGTCCTGCGAGCCGTTCTAGAAGAGCCCACTTTTGATGCCTCACCTGTCGCGGTCGATTTACCGCTTGATATTATCTACGAGGACGAATCGATTCTAGTGGTCAATAAAGCTCCTGGTATGATCGTGCATCCAGGCAGCGGCACGGGAGACAATACCCTCGTCCATGCCCTGCTTCACCACTGCGGAGAGAATTTGAGCACGATCGGTGCGCCGAATCGCCCTGGCATTGTGCACCGATTGGACAAAGAAACCAGCGGACTCATCATCATCGCGAAGAATGACACCGCGCACCATAAGTTGGCCGCTGAATTTAGTGAGCGTCGAACGTATAAACGTTATACTGCCCTAGTTTTCGGGCATCCAAAGGTGAGTCGTGGTACGATCCAAGAACCGATCGGACGGCATCGCGTGGTGCGCACTCGCATGGCAGTGGTGCATAGTGGTAAGCCGGCGCACACCGACTGGAAAGTGGAAGAGCGCTATAAGCAGAAAGCCTCGCGGATCAGTTGTGTGATTCATACTGGGCGCACCCACCAGATCCGTGTGCATATGAGCGAAATTCGCTTTCCTTTACTGGGCGACACCACCTATGGCTTTAAGCCCGCCCGCTTGGTGGGCGTTACGGTGCCACGGGTCATGTTGCACTCCACTGAATTGCATATCCAGCATCCCGACCGCGACGAGTTGATGCAGTTTCAAGCGCCCCTGCCTGCAGATTTTGAGACGCTGATCGGGGAGCTGTCTTAACTCGGCGACTGCGTCGATCTTTGACTCTGCCATAATCTTGACCTCTATGGACGCGCGACTAACGTCGCAGGTATCATGAAAATTCTAGTCGCCGAAGATGATCAAATATCACGCAAGTTATTGAGCACGACGCTCAAGCAGTTTGGTCATGAGGTGCTCGCTTTTGATAATGGTGCCGATGCCTGGGATGCGTTTAATGCCTCGCCGGTGCGTGTGATTGTCAGCGACTGGCTGATGCCGAACTTGGATGGCCTTGATTTTTGCCGTAAGGTGCGTAAGCGCTCCGCAACGGAATACACTTATTTCATTTTGCTGACTGCCAATGTGCAGGGTAAGGATACCTATATGGAGGCGATGAATGCCGGCATCGACGACTTTCTGGCCAAGCCGCTTGACCGTGATCAGATTTGGATGCGGCTACGAGTGGCTGAGCGTATTTTGAAGTATGCGACCGTGATTCAAAATTTGGAAAGTATGCTCCCGATTTGTTCCTACTGCAAGAAGGTGCGCGATGATAACAACTACTGGCAACAAGTGGAAACCTATCTGTCGAATCGCACCGGCACCAGTTTCAGTCATAGCGTCTGCCCTACCTGCTATACCAATAAGGTGAAGCCAGAGTTGGATAAGATGAAGAAGGGCTAAGCCCAAGGTAACTTCATTTAGGCCGTAGCATGGCGACAGCTTGGTATGCAATAGTGGGGTCTCTCTGACAGCGCTCCTGAATCGAAGGCCATGATTGATTGGGATATAGGTTTGCTTTGATAGCGATCAGGCAAACGCGTAGTCCTGCCAGAGCACAGTTGATGTTGTGTTTTTTAGAGCGGGTTTTGTCTTCGCGCATGCAGTGGTCGCGCACCCAGTGGTTTCGTATTTCGCAGCCTCCCCAGTGTCCTCTGGCGAGTTGGGCGAAGGTTTGGGCGCATCCTTTCTCGGGCTGATGATCGGTCGTGAAGAAGACGATCTGCGGCACTTCTTCGGGATCGGTCGTGCGGGTGCGGCGTATAACAGCCAAGCTGCGGCATTCGGGTAGGTTTGCTTCGAGCGGTTCGAAGGGGTAAACTTCTATGCTTCGCTGGTCGAAGCGTCCGTGGGAGGTGTCGGGTTCTTCCGTGTAGGTAAAAGGGGGGAGCCCTCTTGGGCGAGTCGGTCGGCTGCCTTGTAGGCGTGGCGGTTTTCGTTTTTTAGCTGGAGGAAGTAATGAGCTCCGGCCTGTGTGATGGCGTGTGCCTGTGGCTTGTTGTTATTGAGCGCGTCGCCAGTGATCGTGGCTCCTTCCAGATTGGTGTTTGCGTAGAGCTTTAGGGCTACGGTTTGCTCGCCTTCGCGTTTGTTTTCATCGGTCTTTGATTTTTTCTCAGCGAAGCCGACAGCCACAGGTGCTCCAGTTTCGTGCTCGCTCAGGCACAGGCTCAAGGCTTGGTCTCGTATCCACTTGCCGTCGATTGCCAGTGCGCGGGGAAGCGTGCCTAGATTGCTGCCGAGCCAGAGGTTTAGGCAACTGGCAAAGTCGTCCGGTTTGATTTGAGTCAGGAAGTTGTAAAGGGCGCTCCAACTGGGTGCTTTGCGCACGCTGGTGCCTTTCTTTAGGGGGAAGTCGAGCCAGCGCCGCTGCTGATTGGTTAATAGGTTCCCGTAGCGCTGGATGGAAGTGAGTGTGTCGCGTCCAGCCAGCAGGGCCATGGTAATGAACACCAGCAGTGAGGAAGCGGGGTAAGTCCGGTTGTCGCGACGGGGATCAGTGAAGTGTTTTTGGAAGTGCTCGCGAAGCCCCAACATCTGTCCTTTGGTCAGAGCTAGGTCGCGCTCTGGGCTGTTTTGATTGAGCCCCCGCTCATAGGCCTTGGGCACATCCATACCTGTTAGGATGCGTAGCGAGTTGCGGTTGAGGCTTTTGATCCAAAGTTTTTTGGGGCGTCCATGCTTACGGAAGTAGTCAGCGCGGTGCCGCTCGAAGCCCTTGGTCAGTCCAAGTGGCTTCCAGTTGGTCGCTTTGTAACAAGTGCCCTCGAACTGCTCAATGTCGGTGAAGGTCTCCGCCATGACGGGGCAGTAGCCGTGGAGCGCTTTCCAGTGCTCAGGTAAAGCTCTCAGGGATAAGCCCAGCGCACGTGAAGCCAGATTGGGCATGCGCTCTTGCCCGAGCACCAAAAAACGCCGGTTTTGCACTATCAGACCAAGCCGCTGAGCACGCTGCTGGTGCGTCCATCCGATATGAGTTTCGCGGTCAGCAAGCTTCCAGCAGGCAGGGCCCCAGTCCAGTAGCGCCACCCAGTGCCCTTGATACTCGACTACTTGCAGTAGCTGACGCCCTGCCGGGCAGTCGCCCAGATAGTGCTGCTGCTCGAGCAGCTGTCCGGCCAGTGCATACTCGTGCGTTTCCAGCGCACGGGTAGTCAGGTCTTTGAGCAGAAAAACGGGAGGATCCGTCTCGAATGGGCTGTCGGTTTTGAGAGTCATCCATTCATATCACGAAGGATTTTGCCCAAACGGGCAACACTTTTTTTTAAGCCAGCGGATAACTGACATGAGCGATCTAAATAAAGTTACCT
>PBYS01000007.1 GCA_002729725.1 Puniceicoccaceae bacterium | reverse complement strand
AACATTATGATCGTGGTGATCGTGGTGGTCGTGGTGATCGTGGTGGTCGTGGTGGTCGTGGTGGTCGTGGTGGTCGTGGCCCAAGATAAATACCGATGCGCCATTGATAATTAAACCAAGGATTGCCACCATAATTGCTTGGTTGTATGCAATTTCAACAGGATTTATGAACCGTTCCACACTTTCCCAGACCATTATTAAAGCAAAAATGGCTAATAGTAATGCTCCAGCAAATCCACCTAACGCATTGACTTTTCCTGTACCAAAACTGTACCTAGTATCGTGAGCATGGCGACGCGCGTAAATATAAGCAAAAGCGTTAATTGTTAGAGCTATGGCATGAGAAGCCATGTGTAAACCATCAGCTAATAGAGCCATTGAGCCAAAAACAAGACCTGTTGTAATTTCGATTATCATCATAGAGGTAGTAATAATAATTACGATAATCGTGCGAAGTTCACCTGCTCTCTTCTGGTCTTGACCAAAAATATGATCGTGCGTCCAATTTTGTAAATTAGAATTAGATTTTTCTGGCATATAAGTTAGCTCACTACTCTCAATTACTCAGATATGATTTATCATGATACAACGTAAATCACCAAAAGTCATTGCATAAATATTTCACTCTCACAATCAGGCCATTGGCATGAAAAAACAGCACAAATTGGCAACTAACCTATCCCTATGATCGATTCAAAAAAATAGAATGGTTGAACTTAAAAGATTTGAGCTAGTGAGTTGTAGCTAATTCATTTTCAGAGGTTAGATTAACACCTGTAGGCAATGAGTGGAACCAATGAGGAGGCTTCGGCGGGTTATGGGGAGAAGAAAAGAAGCGCACCACGTGAATAAGTATGGTAGCCACGATAGTATAATGATGATGGGGTGATGCGCTCTTTCAAGGAGTAACGAGACTCGATGCTACGTCATAAAAGTAGTGTCTAGATCAATACATGTCAAGAAAAGATGTATCGTACATTGAAGATATCATTTGGGATAGTAAATAGGAGATTACGTATATAAAAATAATATTTCGATTTTGTGTTGTCTTAGGAATTGGTTTCCAATAAGTTCAACCAGATTTACTTCTGTATCTGAAGTAAATCTGGTTGAAAAAGAAGCAACTGAGATGCTGGTGATTATTCAGAAATGGTTTAGTTTATTTAATCAAGATGGAGAGTGAAGTGATGAAAGACTGTTCAAACAAAAATATTCGGGTGGATAAGAGTTTCGAATAATGTGTGGATTTGTTGCCTGTGTTGAGATTAATTTTTGAGTGACTGACTTGCAAACTTATTTTAGATGTAAGATTACAAGACATCATATAAATTGGTGTATTTGAACAACTATAAGAAGGAAAGTAGGGTGCTGACAAAAACCGTCGAATATGATTTTTATCAGTAGCAACAAGGTTAGTATTTCAAGAGAAATAGATGATGGGTATATTTCAACCAAGATTCAATTTGATTTCCCGTATATTGATTAGATTTTAGACCAAACTAAGAGTAGTTTGGTCTAAAATCGGGCTGAGTCTAATTTAGGTCATTCATTTTAATTCGTCCGAAAGTCGTTAATCTCAATTTTAACTCAGTCGTTGGTTGAGGAGCCGCAGCGATTGCAGCATCAATGATGGCCAAGTCGGCTAAGGCCTCCTGCACTTCTCCTTCGCCAACACCTTTCTCCATCAATTCTTCTGCTCTTTCTTTTTGCTCAGAGTTGAGTTTACATTTTCCATTGACTTTCGATGGAATATCGATGCCAAATTCATTTATCATCTGGTGAACTTGTTGCTTAATTACCTCTCTATTTTCACCAGCTTCACGCATTTCTTTGATTTTAGTATCTATCTGTAATTTTTGCTCTTCTGTTAACTGCTCAAAGAATTTATTAAAAGGAGCAGGTTGCTCGATGCCAAATTCTCCTAGCATTTGATTAACTTGTTTTCTAATTTCTTTTCTATCGAACCCATTTGCACGCATTTCACCGACCTTATTTTTCATGACTTCTCGTTGTTCAGCAGTCAATTCAAGATGATGCTTGGGTCGATGTTGACGATGTTTTCGAGTATGATGTTTGGGACCATTTTTACCAAATTTACCTTTAGCCTGAATAAGTGGTGAAACTACGAGAACAAGTAAAATTAAGTGTACAAAGCTAGTTTTACGAAACATATTCAACACCTCAAATATCATTTTATTATTTGTACTTTCCAGTACATTGTAGTAGACAAAGATTGGGTCAAAAGGTTCGAAAAAACTTTGAAAGTATTAAGAAATAATTTGCAACGTTATTGATGGAATACTTAAATGACTTAACAAAAACTGATGTAAGGGTCCTGAATATTAGGTTAAAAAAGTACATTATGATTAATCAGAACAGGTAGGCAAAAGTATATAAAAGTCGAGATTAAACTTGTCGCCAAAAGAAAAAACTGAACAAGTGGAAAGTAAATAACTGCTAGGTATTAGCGGAGAGCACCTTATCCTTTTGGTTTGGTATTATTATGTAGCTAACTAATAGAAGGCGAAGAAAGAAAAGAAAATATGATCGTATCGAAGATTTGAAGCAAGACATCGATGAAAAAAACAAGCAAATCATTGAACTTTTAAAACAACAAGATCAGGGTCAACAATTGGCCGCCATGCAGCAGAAGCATTAGCTGAAATTGAATCCCAAGCCAAACCAGCTATACGAGCCCTGACTCAATATTAGAGGATGAGTATCATTATGTTCGTAGCAGTGCAGCAGAAGCATTAGAAAGATTGAAAATAAATCCTAGGCCCAAATGCCAGTCTGCCACTAGTTATCGGACATTTATTTGGGGGATTTTGGTCTAAAAAATGAGAGCCTCTCTACAAGGGATTGTGTTTAGAGACTGCCAGCTGGACAGATAATGTCTGATAACTTCAATTATCAGACATTATTCAACTCTCTTCTTTCTTCTCTTTACAACTAAAACGGCTAACATCGACACATCGTCAGAGGGTAGCCCCTCAGCCATTGTTCAATTTACTCCTGTCCTCAAATCCATGACCCAGTGTTGATAAAGCGGCTTGCTGTTACTCGGCAGTGTGTCAAACACATTCTGACGCACTGGGGCATCGTAGTTTTTGCCGCCTGTCTCCAGCAGAGGCGTTGGAAAAGGTTAATATTGAAGCTGAAGCCACAGAAGACACAAAGTTTGATTTCTGATACTTCGGATTACCCCTTGACTTGATGTTGACATCACTATTTTGGTCGTTTAATCGCTTAAACGGGCATTTTTTAGCCCCCCCCACATCACCGTCATTTTTCGGCGGATCGATATGGCGGAGGCCTTTTCGAGGCCGTCACGCATGATATTATTGATAGCGTCAGTCTCGATCGGGGTGTTAAAAATACCAATATCGTCAAGTGCACCTCTAAAGTCCCAACCGGGATTCTTCCAGCTAGCTAACCAGATCGAACCTTGATGTTTCGCTGGTGTCGCTGGATGTGATTTGACATCGGCCTTTCCTACTGTTTTATCTCCAACTATTTTTCCATCAACATAGAGTTTCAACTTGTCGCCGTCGTAAGTTGTGGCAACAAAGCTCCACTTATCCTGTTTCCATGTACCACCACGAATGTGGGTTGCCGCCTGGTCATCATTGACCGCTATGCTAGCATAAAAATCGGTAGGCCCAATCTGGATGGTTGGATTATGCCAATCTCGCTCAATGATACGGGTATTGACGTTGGGTGGTGGTTCAGTCGGTTTAATCCAGAGAAGATACGTAAAACCATTTTGATAGTCATCTGTCGTCTTGCTGGCCGGAATTTCTACATGGCTTTTGCCGTCGAAGTATAGTCCTTTACCAAGTTTTCCATCCGTCCACTTCGCACCAACGATTTTCCCATCATTCCGGTTTCCCGAGTTGTCTTTGATACTCTTGTCCTGTCCTTCATCTAACAACCAAATCCCAACAATTGATTCGGGGTTAATTTCAGTATAGCCCATATTCAGTGCTGATAGTACAACAAGCGCAATCATCGTCCATTGTCTGCACATTTTCCTGCCCTCTTTGGTTGGAATAAGTTTAACCGAACTTCTGGTTCTAATCAAATTGGCACCAGTTAACTTTAGGTTCTATCAAATAATGGTTTCGCTTCCAGTTTTCAACTAGTAAGTCTCAACTGTTCAGCGATCTAAATTACTAATAAAATAATATTAAGCATATGCTAAAGTCCGATAATAGGCATTATCAGATGTTTTCAAACATGATTGATAGACCCCCTTCAATCAAAATTTAAACACCAAAAAAACTATCTATGATAGGATTGATTGCGCTTGTTTAATTTTTTATTACGAAGTGAATTTAGTGCTAAAAGGGGTTTCTAGTTCGAATAATTGGAATTTTGCCAGTTCCGTTAACCATTATGGCGTTTCTCAGCATGAAATTAGTAGAAAAAAGGAAAACTATATGATGAAAAAAAGTCGTATTCTAACGATGTCCATTTGTTTGCTTTGTATTCTTGGATTGGTCATTATGCCTGTTTCAGCAGGACTCAAGGATACTCTGCAAAGTGATGAATTTGATGGTTCCAAGTTAAGCGAAATGTGGAGTATTGATAACCCTGATATAGGTTCATTCAAAGTTGGTGGTGGTAAGTTGACCATTACTGGTGGTTTCAACGGTAATGTCTGGGGTGATAGTGATGCTCTGTTCTTCTATCAAGAAGTCAGTCAGCAGAATTTCGATATTACCACCGATTTCATTCACGACTATCAGGGTGGCAGCACTGTGGCTGGTTTATTGGTTGAATCTGAAACAACTAAAGATACTAAAGCCAGAGATGGTCAATGGGTTACCTTAAAGTTGTGGGGTCGTGGCGGTGATGACAATAATGCCGTTTTGCAATATCAGCGACGTGAAAATGATTCTGAGGCTGACGGTTATGTTGGAATTTGGGGCGAAAACGATGCTGACAAAACCTATCAACCAGATGCTGGGCAAATTTCTATTTCTTTGCGGTTAAAAAGAGATGGAGACATATATGAGTCATGGTTCAAGCCAGAAGGGAAAGGTGATTGGGTCTGGGTTGGTAAGGTTACAAGTGCCCTGAAAGATCCAGTTAAAGTTGGCATTTACGCTGGTATTGCCGAGAGTGGTGGAGACGCAACATTGACAAATACCTTTCATAATTTCATTGAAGCTTCTTCGGCTGTTACAGCTGTGGACCCTAAAAATCGACTAACCACTACTTGGGGACACCTAAAAGATCAATAATTCCGTAATTCGGCTAGAAGCTACTTAGTTAATCGCACACAGTTTAAACTGTGTGCGATTAATTAAACTACTGTGTATCCTCTTCACTAGTAGTAATTCTCAAACACACGCCATCAGTAGCTATATCTCTTTTTCCCTATAGAGAATTATTAATAAGAAACCAGAAAAGAGAAGAAGATGTTGGTTTATTCATCTTTTTTGCCAGCTGTCCTGATCGTGGATTTCAGTGGAATTTAACTATTTATCGTCATGGATAAAACTGGTATGTTTCCGTATCAAACAAGACACTTAAGAAACTCCAGCTACTTCCTACCATAAAATCTCCAAAGACAAGACCTAGAAAAAACGGCACGGCTCGACGGTAACTTCGAATCCCACCGTGTTTGAGAATTAACCATTTAGCTCCTGTACAGATGATAAGTGGCAATAAAAGATCGCCCGGTAGTTCGCCGCCACCCGCAATTAGATACCCCAACGGATGTATAGATGGCCAGATGACCTTAGAACGCAGATATACTAGAATCATCATAACTGAAAATCCTATCCCCATAAACGAAACTCCTGGCCAATCAGTATTAGTAGGGTAGTAGATCCAATTCCTCAGCCATCCAAACCACCGGTGGCCATGGCCCAGAGCCCAAGGGCCAAAGTAGCCAGAATCTGCTCCGTACTTGTGGTAGATATGGAGTTGGACCCAAAAAGAAACTAAGATACCAAAACCTGTGGCCAAGAGTATAGTAATAAACATCCGTCGATATGAAAGATTAGCTTGCTCTGCAATCTTAAATGCTTCCAGTTGATGTGGCATTTGTTGAGGTCGGTACTCGCTATTGAAAAAACAAACAGTCATTGACGTTAGATTCTGAGTTCCAAGTTGTCTAGTTCCTAGCAATTTGCTTAATATCGTTTGTGGTGAATAGCCGAAGCAGGTAAAAACTCCCGCTTCGGCCCGCAGACGAGTCATCACTGTAGGTGCTACCAAAAAAAGTAGGCCGAAGCTAGCTGCTATCCAAAAGCTCATGCCGGCCTTAAAGAGTAAAAAAGATAAAGAGATAAGTCCAATTAATAGCCCTCTGACTGCTGTTCGGAGTGAAATTGGTTCTTTGCAATCATCCGTAACGGAATTTCCACTGATAGCAATTTTTATTATGGATATAAAGTGTTCCTTTCCAGTCCAAAAAAGGCAAACGCAAAGCGCAAAAAAGCCGCCTAAGACCTGTTCGCCCTGAAAAGGAAATCTGGCTAGACTATCCCAACCAACTATTCTGCCCAACATTAGTTCAAACCGCTTGATAATACAAAAGAGGATAGTGGAAAAAAGTATGTCCAAAGGCATTAAGAAAAGAATTCCAATAGCGAAAGGATACAAGGAAATGCGTATCAAATCATCATCATCGGCTAGAAATCTGAGAGGGCCTTCAACCACAGTGAAATATGTTCGCTTGACAGGAATGGAGGGAATCTGTGGAAAAAGAAGACTTAGACCGTTGATCAGACCAATGCTGGTAGCAATTGAAAAACCTATCCACATGCGTTTGTTGTGAAAAAAACTAGAAGTCGGAGCTGTCATTTCTAATGCCAATTGAGCAATCGGATAGGTTAACCGTTCATGCTCAGTCCATTGACGGCGCAGGATGGTATTTAAGCATAAGAAATTGAAGGCCAAAATAATGAAAATCAACAGCCACGCTAGTATGACAGGGACCCATATTTTTAAATTGTGAGGTTCATAAAGACTAGAATCTCCCATGTAGAATGCCCGTAAGGTTTGTTCGTCAGAAACAGTCAACCAATCAGGCAGGTAGCGGATGAATAATTCTTGAAATTCATTCTCTGATGTAGCGAACCAGAATGCATACCCAAGCACAGACAGAACGGCCTGAAGTATATCCCCAGCCGACATTGTGGTCGTGATACTAAGGATTACATAAAGAACTAATAATTCGCCGTGTCGGAGTGCCAGACTAGGTGCAATTTGTCGAATTAGAACATTGATGGCCATAACCAAAGCCAAAAAGAAAATAACGTTAGATAGAGGAACAATCCAGGTAGGAAAGGTGTATCGTACCAATTCCATTTGAAGCAAAAAATAAGTATTGAAAGGTAGGAGAACCAGCGAGATTATTAATAACCGGGTGGTAAAACCCGAGATTCTATTATTCATAAAGATATGGACAGTTGACTGATGTTGATTTTGTGATTTTTTTAGGCAAGTACATGCTAGTTCTCCATTCACCATCCATTTCTATTTGTTTTTTGACGTTTCTACTGAGGCTCACTATTCTAAGTGAAAAAAAATCAAATGTCACATTAACTATTTGTCATACAAACTCATTAATAATAGCTAAACTAATTCAAGAATCCAGTCTCTGATCATGCTAGTGTCAATCTGGCCATTACCTAGCCTCGTAAGCTTTTTAATGAATGGTTGGTAGATTATAGCCGAAAAAATGGTAGCGGCCAGCAGTTAAAAGTGCTACATTGTTGTTCCATTTTGGTCGCAATTTAGCTTTTTAAAAGTTAGGCTTCGGAGAAATGAATTGTCCTAAATCTAGAGGCCGTTTACTGGGTTGACTTGTTTTTTGGGTTTTTAGATTCAATTCAGATCTGTTTGCCTACTCGAAAACTCAACATACTAGTTCGTAAACTTAGAAGGAATTTTATATGAAAAAATTAAGTCTAATGTTTCTTGCATCGTTTTTCCTTTCTTTATTTTCTAACAATTCATCAGCTATAGTTGGCGGTGCACTTTTACATCTTGATGCCTCTGATAATCCTGGACATAATAAATCCTGGAAAAATCTGGGTGAAGCTGGGGGTGAGTTGTTGGTCGCTGATGAATCACCCGTTTTAGAAGAAGGAAAAATTGAGATTCCAAAACTCGGCATTTCTAAGAAAAGTGTTAAGTACTACACGACCAAGAAATCACTTCAAACCTTTGGTGTAGAAGGTAAAAACCCAGAGCTAGCAGTCGAGGACTGGACGTTGGAGTTTCTCTGCAGGCGAAATGGAGGACTATTTAAAGAAGAGCATCATTTCGCTGGCTTCCAAAATATCCCCAGAGAAGGTAAGCAAGGAATCCGTCTCTGGATGGAAGGGGAAGAGAAATTGGGAATTTCTATCCATGCTGAAGGTGGTAAGAAAGGCGTACAACCATTAAACATAAAGCTGTCAGAAGGTGTTTGGACCTGGTTAGCTATTGTAGGAACGAATAAGAAATCCATAATTGCTTATCAGGATGGTGAGCAGGTCAGCAAGCAACCGGGTTTTGAATTTCAGAAGAAATGGGTTTTAAATGAGATTTCGATTGGAGCCAATTCTCATTCTGAAAGACGTCGTACTTTCAATGGTTCTTTTGCTATTGTTAGAGTTTATGACAAGGCTTTGACGGAAGCTCAAATTAACGAGAACATCGAAAGTGCTTTCGATGTTGAGCCGGTCGGCAAGCTGTCAACGACTTGGTCTAGCATAAAAGAGCAATACTAGGATATTGAGGTGGCTGTGCCCCAAAGGTAAGACCCCATTTCCTGTTGAGATAATCGGTCAGGTACTGCAACCACCAAATAGTTCGAAGGTAATCTTCAGCGGTACGATCGTTGGCGAAGGAGTCCTGAAAGTTATCTTTGTTAATCCGTCAGAATCACGGAAATCTGAAGCGAGCAAATTAAATCGAAAATGGATTAATAATTTCCTGATAGAAGTGATTTTAGAACAAAAAATACTAAAATCACTTCTATTCTGACAATTGTAGTGAATAACGTCTGATAATGAGAATTATGGGACGTTATTAATCCAGCTGGCAGACTCCAACCACAACCCCTAGTACCAACCCTGCCAAATCCAGAATGATGATAATCAACATTAAACACTATCTGTCTATGGTCTAATCCATCAGAACCCATGCAACGACCAGCTAACATCGAACCAATATCGTGCTTGAAATCCAGCGATTTGGGCTAAGGTTATAGTAACAGAGAACAAATACAGCCAAATAGCCTTACACCGATGACGTTTGGCTATATTTATTTCTGTCTCATACTCCTCCTAATCTACAGATGCTTAAGTTGGGCCCAAGTAGTTGCCAATTTCTCTGTTGGCTCAACCACCCATCCTTTGATAATCGTGTTGATCTCATCTTCGGTGATCACTCTAGTGAAAATGGCCATATCGTCCAGAGCACCAGCAAAGGCATGAACTGCCCCGTTTGGGTGGCCACCTATCGTCATTGGTGTTTGATTGGAAACATGGAAGCCAGGTCCTTTCTCTTCGCTAATATTCTTAACGCCGTCAACATAGAGTGTGTTAAGACCTGAGGTTTTGACGCGAGAGAGGGCATAATGATGCCATTTACCATCAGCAATCGGATCGGTAGAAACTAACAGATCATCTTTATCATTTTCGGGGTTGCCGGTTACAAAAACCAGATGGCCATTAACATTAGCTATATCCCAATCGTTGACATCTTCCTGACCACCCAAATCTTTATTGATAATCCAACCTCCCATCCACCAGTCGGCATGTTTGGCCCTAACTTGAGTTGTTTTAGCCCAAAACACCACCGAAAAATCATCTCCAAAATTCAACTTAGGGTCGATATCGACTTTGATAATACCAGTTCCATTATCATCAAACTTTAAGGCTGTTCCATGTTTTCCCTCTATCCAGCTGACTTTCCCTTCAATTTTCCCATTAATTCGACTAGCGGAATCTTTGATTGTATCCCCATTACCTTCATCAAATTTCCAGTGCGCTATTAAATCGGCTCTCAGATCAGCCTGGATAAGTTGTGGAACAAACAAACTAACTAAAAGAACGAAAAAGCAGGTAATTTCAATGAAGCGTGTTTTCTGCATATTATTCTCCTTACCCAATGCACCTTACAGGTTAGTTCTTAACTGTCCCCACATGATAGTCAATTTACCATTTCGTTTAACTGCAGTTGAAGACCTATTGATACCCGATTTGATAGCTAAGTTGATTTCATCCGCAGAAAGTACTTTGGTAAAAATGGCCATATCATCTACGGCACCAGCAAAAGCATGAGCGGCACCCGCTGGATGGCCACCGATGGTCATAACTACATCGTTTGATACCGGTAACCCTAGTCCCTTAACCAAACTAGCATCTTTGACCCCATAAAAATAAATGGTGTTGACTCCCGATTTTCGTACTCGAGTTAAAGCAATGTGATGCCATTTTCCATCACTGATCGCTTTAGTTGATGCCACGATATCATCCTTATCAGTTTCTTTATTACCTGTTACAAGTTCCCATGTAAGTAGTACAACTATAAATTAAAAAACCTAGTCAAAAAATCCCCAGATTTATTTTTAGGTAGTCTTTAAATCTTGTGTTTTCTTTCGACTTGAATCGACCTGTTGATCAAATTAGTAATGGCTGCTAGGATTTCTGGGAATTAAGTCTCCAAAACAATATAAGACTAAAAGATAACAATTAGGCTGGGTGGTTGTCGTCGTCAGACGTACCCATTTTGTCTATGTTGTCCAGATAAAACCCCCTTAAAACTAAACCAAAACCCAATAAAACAATTATAATGGGAATCGAGTCCTTATTCCTCCCATAGAAAGAGACATTATTTACATCAAAATACTCTTCTTTTGTTTTATCATACGATTCAAACTCCTCTGAAGGGGAATTTTTTCGGGGTGTTTCGTACTCTATACCGTTTAAGGTAAAACTCTCATACTCATCAAAATCTAGGACCTCATCGAGGATTGAAATTATAAGAAATGCACCCCCAAGATATATGACAAACAATTTTATAGCTGTTTTATAGAAACTAGTAAGTTGCGTGATAACCTCACCTATTGAAGAAGGGGCATCATCTATACTATTTTCTTTGTCTTCTGAGTTATTGGTTTCCATGTGATAGTCCTCCCAAATGTTGAAGATCTAGGTTTAATAAGTTGTCTGTTAGAAGCCTATCCACAGCTTATAAAGGTAATCTATGACCGACCACCTAACCGATGAATCCGTTGTTGTAGATTATCGGGCATTGGTTTGACTAGCCCCTGGTCAATTTCCTGACGATGTTGGAGTTTCTGAAAAAAAGATAGTAAAAAGCTGGGGAATTGTCAACGTCTGATAATGGCAATT
Source organism: Puniceicoccaceae bacterium (assembly GCA_002729725.1). Lineage (GTDB taxonomy): Bacteria > Verrucomicrobiota > Verrucomicrobiia > Opitutales > Coraliomargaritaceae > Thalassobacterium > Thalassobacterium maritimum. The sequence goes on along the minus strand of PBYS01000007.1, from coordinate 5,385 downwards.
ATGGGACGTTACTAATCAATCTGGCAGCCTTTAACCACAATCCCTAGTACCAAGGCTGCCATTTTTTAGCCCCAAAGCCCTCAAACAAATGTCCGATAATCTGTGGCAGACCATGCCAGAATCAAGATGATACTAATTATTCCATGTTCATTCTATCTATAATCACCCTTTATATGAACAATTGCCAATGAGTGAGGTGGTAGGTTGACGACACCCTTTTCAAACATTAGCTCCACCTCTTTTGGAGCTACTCTATCAGGATTTTCAATACTATTAAATGCTTCAGGAGAATCTGCTGTAAGAATNGTGGCTGGAAATTTTCCGTTCAATGATTTATCACCCATATTTACNGCACAAGTAATACTCTCTGAAGGGTGGCGGTTTATAAGTGCAATGGACCATGTTTTTCCTGTTTCATCAACGGTAGCAACACCATCTACCACATCTATTGAGTTCTCTCCCTGAGTAAGTTTTTCAGCTTCTATCTTAAGTGGGACAGTATTGGGCTGAAGCTTATTGGCATACATGGCTAAGGCATAGAAATGGGTGCGTTTTACAATACCTTTGGGATGAACATAAAGAGGTCCTCGCGTATTTACAGTAGGTGCAATATTTGCCATAGTTACATCGTCTGAGTGTCGCAAACAGGCATTAAGAAAAGAGGCTGAAAAAAGGGCATCTGACATATTATATTGTGAGGCAATGTCATTTTTTTCTCGTGCTTTTACCGCTTCTATTACTTCAGGATCATCATAGTCTTGTACGGTTTTTCTTGGAAATTTGGCGTGGTGCCATCCGCGTAGATTCCACTCATCAAAAGCAATCTTAATTCTTCCTCTATATCCAGACTCGTCAAGTATGTCAACCACATCTGAAATCATTTTGTCAGGTCCTTCAGACTTCATAATGCCTGCCATATAATCGGGCATTTCGTGTTTCTGCCAAAAAGGGAACCAGTATTGATGGATTGAAATGTAATTTAAATAGGGGCCAGCATCTTTTAACAAAGGTAAAATCCATTCTCTTGTATTGGATGTAGCAGCAGCAATCTGAACGGTCGGATCTACTTTTCTCATGGCTTTAGCAGCATTGGTAACAAAAGGAGCCCACTCTTCAATAGGCTTGTATCCTATTTCTTGCTTAATGTAGTTTTCATTTCCAATACTCCAGATATTTACATTCATAGGATCCAGATGTCCGTTATCTTTACGCATTTGCGCATATTTTCCAGTAGTGCCATTACAATATTCAATCCAGTTGCACATTTCTTCTATGGTTCCATTTCCGGCATTATTACAAATATAAGGTTCCCATCCAACTAAGCGAGAAAGTTTTATAAACTCGTCTGTGCCAAATGTATTGGTTTCTTTTACTCCCCACACCATATCATCTGTAATGGGACGATTTTTGCCCACTCCATCTTCCCAATGGTATCCGCTTACATAACAGCCTCCAGGCCAACGAACAGCAGTAGTATTTAGCTCTTTCAGTGCTGCCACTACATCTTTTCTAAAACCATCTTCGTCAGCAAGAGGTGAGCCAGGTTCATATACTCCTCCATAGATTTGATCTCCAAAATGTTCCAAGAAACCACCAAAAATCATAGGGTTGTATGTTTTGACAGTCGCATCTGTGTTAATCGTAACATTTGCTCGGATGGATGCAGGTTGCTGTGTAGTGCAGGATAAAACACAACACAGTAGGCTCAAGAATAAAATTATTGATCTCTTTTTATTGAATTTTTCTCGTTTCATATTTGTATATTCTGTCATATCAAACCATAAAGGTAGCACCTCATCGACTTTGACCTTTTTAGTAATTGGTTCACCCAATCGATTAAATGTTTTCTCTTCTTTATATTCGGCTGGTTTATAAGAGCGAACTAATGCCATCTTAGCCCCATCTTTCTTCCAAATGATCTTTTTGCCTTTTACAGTTTTTAGTTCTTTAGCCTTAGAAACAACTGGTAACTTTTCCTTCTGAGCACAAACAGAAAAGACCAACAGAAATAAAAAACAACAATTAATCTTTTTAATTATAAAAACTGCCTTAGTTTCTGAAGCTAACCTTAAACTATTTTTCCCATATAGTCCCACGCTTTTACTCCATATTGAAACCTGCCATTCTAGTACCTTCCCAATAACGTCTGATAAATAGCATTATCGGACGTTGTTTGTTAATTCGGTGGATAATTAGACTAGTTCTCCTTCCATTTCGATCTCTCCTGAGTAAATCATCTCTTTGACCACTTTCAGAATCTTTCGCTGTTCGTCTTCTATATCTTTCACTCTCATCTTGGTGGGTGTCGTCTCTATTATTTCGTCAAGTTCCCTTTTCATGTTTATACCCATGGCACCACGAATCTTGGCCGTGACAGCCGGATCAGCTAATTTCAGGGCTTTGGCAAATACATCAAAACCCAACTCGTCTATAATTGCCCGCACCACCTGTTCCATGCTCGTTTGACTAATTCCACTGAGATGATCAAAAGTAAATATCAGATTACCGATTTTCTCCCCCACGTCTGGACTTTCACTCCTTAGGCTCTCCATCACCATTTTTTCATCTGACATAGGTATCAACTGCAGTATTTCTGCCACTGGCTCTGCCCCACCGATAGTATAGATTCTACCCATGGCATCAATAAACTGCTTGTCTACAGTTTGGCCTATCTCACCTTGATCGTCCAACAATCGTTTTATCTGTTCCTTTCTGATTTCCCCCATTTGGTTGACTGTATCCAACCTGACTTCCGTTTCTATTAAGCGGAGGACATCACTAGCCTGCTGCAGGCTCAGTTTAGACAAAATTACAGCCATAGTTATCGGGGGTTCCTGTTTCAATATCTCGGCTATACCGCTGGGGAAAAGGCTATCCGTCAAAATGGTACGCACTGAACCTGCCGCTGGTTCAAGTACAGACTTGAATAGACCGTTAGCCATCTCCAGCCATTGCTGCTGAGCCTGTTCTGAGGGTAGAGCATTGAATCGTTCTAATAATAAGTTAATCTGCTCCGCTTGAATATCTAAAGAAATTTGTTGTTCTGACATAGAATTCCGTCCTTATTTCCAATTTTCAGTACTGCATTTTACCAGGGCAGTTAACAAATCAATAATGTCCGGTAAATTAGATCGCAGCATACTTCCCTCCACTGACTTTACCTAGATCAAACTCATCAAACTCCAGTTCACCCCAGCTGGCAATTTCTGTCGTAGGATCATAAACAATGACATAGACATGCGGATGTTTGTCCCTAACTAGCTCCACCTCTACCCGTAGGGATGAGATGCCTTTCTTCAAAGTAGTTGCTTCGGTAATCTTGGTAAGATCTGGTGGAAGGCATTCAACATTTGTGCGCTTGACGAAATTATTGAGATACTATAGTATCTTAATAATCCGTTATTAAGAAATCATTGAAAGTTCTAGGACCGAAGATGGCATTCCAATTCTCTGACAAACATATTGAAGATTTTCACATGTTGGGATATACAGTGTTTGGCCAGATACTGCCTCCCTCACTGATTAGTGACCTCCGTCGAGTTAGTGATGCCGCAAGAGAAATCGCCCGAGAACGAGGAGGTGCACAAGCTCAGAGACTCCAACCAGTGGGGCATTTCGACCTCGATCAACAACCCTTTATCGATTACGCTGACTTACCAGATCTCGTGGATGCGGTTGCCAAGGTACTAACTCCAGATCATCACCACGGGAACCGTGACGAGTTCGGCATTCTTCTAGAACCTGCAGAAATGCCTTACTGTACAGCTTGGCACCGTGATTGGCGTGACAACATCCACGGCTTAAACTTGGAACACTGGAATCAGGGATTATTGGACATAAATCTCTTTAATCAAATCAACTGTGCCTTGTACAACGATAGTTGTACTTGGGTAGTACCAGGTAGCCATTTGCGGCACGATCTACGTAGCGAGGCAGAGCGATTTCCAGATCGTCCCATCCCCGGGCCAAATTTAGAGGGTAGGACAACGGAAGAACGAGAGTATACTTGTCTGAAATATTGTCGAAGTATGCCCGGCGCGGTGCAATTGCACCTAGAGGCAGGTGACTTCGCTCTCTATCGAAACACCTTGTGGCATATGGGGAATTACGTACCCTACAGCATACGAGCAACTCTGCATGACTGTCCCATGACGCCAGAATTCAAAGCATGGCGCCAACAGCATAAACAGGAAGCAGCTCAGCGGCAAAAAGTTGGAATAGTGATGGAGAACCCAAACACCAATAGATTTTAGCACCGATATCTAACGGATCGTCAGCAGTACTAGGCCTTATAGGTGGTTTAGAGGAGAAACCAAAACATGAGGTGGTGATGATGATAAGCCGGATTAAGAATAGGCTATTATGGAAGTCGTTTCATCCCAATATCTCCTATTCTCAGATTCCAAAGTGGATCATAACCGTAGTCTAAGCTAAGTATAAGCAGGAATCGGATTATCCCAATACACAATATAGCCACATTCTTGTAGAGTAGAATTTGGCGATAGCTCGAAGCAATTCAGCAGTAGGGTAGACAGCTCTCCTCCTATCTCTGCTAACCCTTCTCGTAACAACTTCACACTATTTAACTAGTCGAAGTCACAGCCATATCAGCCGGGATTTAGCCTTAGCATCGGTAACAAATCCGACGCGGTTTCCGCACCATACTTCCTCCCTAGTTGCGGGTGTAGGCCGCCACTTAAGCCAACCAACAGCAAATCTTGGCTGTCTACCTGTTATGTCGTTATCTTCGGCGTGGCAACAGCTCCAGGCATTAACGGAAAGACGTTATCAATTAGCCGAGATTAAGGGACGATCGTTACTGCAACGCCTGCGAGCAGGTTGTGGCTAATTGACAGTGGTAAAGACCGCACCTTCGTGCAGTGCGACCAAGAGTAATTAATTCAATCCTGACACACATCGAAATCCGATGTAGCTGTTCCAAGAAATCGGAGTGCTGCCGTGGCGGTAAGCTACCCGCAGGGAGTTAGTATTGATGAGCCAACCACCACCCCGCAACACCCGGGCGTCTTCATCGCTATCAAACCAATCCTGACACCATTCAAAGACGTTACCTACCATATCAAATAAACCATATCCATTCGGCTTAAAACTACCTACGGGTGCACAATATTCCCACTTATCTTTGCCATCAGTCTCCCCATAATTAGCATAACCCCTCGCTTTACTTTCATCATTTCCCCAAGGGTAGTTCTTGTTTTTCAAGCCTCCCCGAGCAGCAAATTCCCACTCTTTCTCTGTTGGCAACCGTTTCCCCGCCCATTTAGCATAGGCCGTCGCATCATACCAACTGACATAAACCATCGGGTGCTTGTCAGTTGGTGAATACCGAGAGATTTTCTCCCATAAATCCCCCTTAAAAAGGTG
>PBYS01000006.1 GCA_002729725.1 Puniceicoccaceae bacterium | reverse complement strand
CGTACCTGGCAATTCCTGATGCGAACAACCCTGCCCGAGGACGCGAGCAATCTCTGCAAAGTGCCGCCTGAACCAGATATCGGACCTGAAATCAAAAGCTCCGTTATCCTTTTTTACCTGCTTCGACAGGCGGTTGCGCATCCCCCATCGACACATTATTTGTTTGAACCGCCTGTCGTAATGGCTGGCCACAAGACCAGCGGATCTGGTGGAGACAGCACTTGAGCAAATTCATCAAGGTAACTTCATTTAGGCCGTAGCATGGCGACAGCTTGGTATGCAATAGTGGGGTCTCTCTGACAGCGCTCCTGAATCGAAGGCCATGATTGATTGGGATATAGGTTTGCTTTGATAGCGATCAGGCAAACGCGTAGTCCTGCCAGAGCACAGTTGATGTTGTGTTTTTTAGAGCGGGTTTTGTCTTCGCGCATGCAGTGGTCGCGCACCCAGTGGTTTCGTATTTCGCAGCCTCCCCAGTGTCCTCTGGCGAGTTGGGCGAAGGTTTGGGCGCATCCTTTCTCGGGCTGATGATCGGTCGTGAAGAAGACGATCTGCGGCACTTCTTCGGGATCGGTCGTGCGGGTGCGGCGTATAACAGCCAAGCTGCGGCATTCGGGTAGGTTTGCTTCGAGCGGTTCGAAGGGGTAAACTTCTATGCTTCGCTGGTCGAAGCGTCCGTGGGAGGTGTCGGGTTCTTCCGTGTAGGTAAAAGGGGGGAGCCCTCTTGGGCGAGTCGGTCGGCTGCCTTGTAGGCGTGGCGGTTTTCGTTTTTTAGCTGGAGGAAGTAATGAGCTCCGGCCTGTGTGATGGCGTGTGCCTGTGGCTTGTTGTTATTGAGCGCGTCGCCAGTGATCGTGGCTCCTTCCAGATTGGTGTTTGCGTAGAGCTTTAGGGCTACGGTTTGCTCGCCTTCGCGTTTGTTTTCATCGGTCTTTGATTTTTTCTCAGCGAAGCCGACAGCCACAGGTGCTCCAGTTTCGTGCTCGCTCAGGCACAGGCTCAAGGCTTGGTCTCGTATCCACTTGCCGTCGATTGCCAGTGCGCGGGGAAGCGTGCCTAGATTGCTGCCGAGCCAGAGGTTTAGGCAACTGGCAAAGTCGTCCGGTTTGATTTGAGTCAGGAAGTTGTAAAGGGCGCTCCAACTGGGTGCTTTGCGCACGCTGGTGCCTTTCTTTAGGGGGAAGTCGAGCCAGCGCCGCTGCTGATTGGTTAATAGGTTCCCGTAGCGCTGGATGGAAGTGAGTGTGTCGCGTCCAGCCAGCAGGGCCATGGTAATGAACACCAGCAGTGAGGAAGCGGGGTAAGTCCGGTTGTCGCGACGGGGATCAGTGAAGTGTTTTTGGAAGTGCTCGCGAAGCCCCAACATCTGTCCTTTGGTCAGAGCTAGGTCGCGCTCTGGGCTGTTTTGATTGAGCCCCCGCTCATAGGCCTTGGGCACATCCATACCTGTTAGGATGCGTAGCGAGTTGCGGTTGAGGCTTTTGATCCAAAGTTTTTTGGGGCGTCCATGCTTACGGAAGTAGTCAGCGCGGTGCCGCTCGAAGCCCTTGGTCAGTCCAAGTGGCTTCCAGTTGGTCGCTTTGTAACAAGTGCCCTCGAACTGCTCAATGTCGGTGAAGGTCTCCGCCATGACGGGGCAGTAGCCGTGGAGCGCTTTCCAGTGCTCAGGTAAAGCTCTCAGGGATAAGCCCAGCGCACGTGAAGCCAGATTGGGCATGCGCTCTTGCCCGAGCACCAAAAAACGCCGGTTTTGCACTATCAGACCAAGCCGCTGAGCACGCTGCTGGTGCGTCCATCCGATATGAGTTTCGCGGTCAGCAAGCTTCCAGCAGGCAGGGCCCCAGTCCAGTAGCGCCACCCAGTGCCCTTGATACTCGACTACTTGCAGTAGCTGACGCCCTGCCGGGCAGTCGCCCAGATAGTGCTGCTGCTCGAGCAGCTGTCCGGCCAGTGCATACTCGTGCGTTTCCAGCGCACGGGTAGTCAGGTCTTTGAGCAGAAAAACGGGAGGATCCGTCTCGAATGGGCTGTCGGTTTTGAGAGTCATCCATTCATATCACGAAGGATTTTGCCCAAACGGGCAACACTTTTTTTTAAGCCAGCGGATAACTGACATGAGCGATCTAAATAAAGTTACCTTGGTGGTCAGTCTCAACCTAGCCAAAGAGCCTTGGCACACAGGCTCTACAGGCTATGTCGATCGCTTGACGGGGGCGCGCCTCGGCCAGGCATCCGTTGCGGAAGGCAGCCGCTTTGCCATCTTTGATCAAGTGCCGCTGGTATATCCTGAAGGCGTCATCGCAGTCTCCACAGAAGCGCGCTATTTAATTCTCTCCGAGGGAGTGGCCGAGCCCACCGGCTTTGAGCAGTTGAAGCTCTTGCCACTGGATCGCAGTGAGCTATTTGCGATCGATGCCAGCTACGCCGGCGGATCGCTCTCCGACGCGGCCAGCGAGTGGCTGGATGAACTGGCCGAATACACTGCAGGTGAGCAGACGATCCGCGAACTCAGTTTACAGGTCGATGATACCGCCTTTGCACTCGCGATGGAGTATGCATTCGAGCAATACTTTAAGTCGCAGGCTTACCTACCATCCGATGGGCAGCTGACACTCTTTCCCAATCGCACCGGCGATGACCGTTGGACCTCACTGTCGGAGATTGCCACTTTAATGGACGAAAGCAATGGCGAGCCCGAGTTCTCAGTAGATGAACTCTGGGACGGTCTGCAGATTGAAGCCAGCTACAGCGCAGCGGCAGCTGTCGCGATTAATTGGGTGGAGTGGACTTATTTCTGTCGCGAAGTCTACCAGAGCTTTACCGATGCACAAGTGGACCAGATCACCGGGCAAGGCCCCGTAGACCTGCTGCGCGCAGTCTTACGCGAGCAAGCGGTCTCTTCTGAGCTGTTAGACACACTCGGTCTCCAGTTGGACGCGATCGGACCCGCGCTAGCTGAAGGGCAAGGCCTCGCAGCGAGCTTTGTTTACGATGACGTGCAGCTCTACGAGTTAACCGTCGAAGCGGCCAAGGCCGATGGCTGCTTCCTTGCCCGCAACGCATTTGCGCAGCAATACGCACTCTTCGATGCCTACGGGGAACGCTACATCTCCAGTAAAAGTATCGACCTATTACCAGGGACCCAAATTCGCGTATACGGCGTGCTCCGCGACGACTTTACAGCTTGTGCAGGCTCTGCCTTGGAAGTGCGGAGCTTTCAAATCGTCGAAATGCCCGAACTCGTCGCCAACGATAGCGACGGGAACCTCTTGGATGATAACTGGGAGCTCTTCTGGCTCGGCGAGGGCGGACACGACCCCTTTGCAAGTGTCGATGGCAGCGGCTACAGTCTATTGCAGAAATTCCTCGGTGGCCACAATCCAGCTGACTCCAGTGATCTACCTGCCGCGGCAATCGAAGACCTCAGCGCGCCAGACATCAGTATCCACATGAGCGCTTCGAACGAAGTGACACTTACATGGGAATGGCCCGGCGCGTATAGCGACTCCATTCAGTTCAAGCTCATACAATCTGACGAGCTCGGCAACCTCAGTTCCGTCACACCCACATCGGTGAACTACAACCGCGTCGGTGACGCCCACACACTGGTGCTAGGCGTGCCCGCCGGCGATGCCCGCTTCTTTAAATTAGTGATGTCATTGTAGTCAGACGCTGCCCGCAAGCGCTGGGCAGCGTCCGCTGCGTGGGCGAGGGCTGTGATTATTGACAAGCCGCCGCATGATTCGCATTGCGGCGCCAAATCAGTGCACACAACCAAAAGGCAAAAACAATCGTTTCAGGATCTGGATAACTGCCGGAGATTTGAACGCGGCGCGTGAACGCGTGGGCCGGCTTGATACGCGCTTGGCAGCCCATTCCGCTTAACAGCATGGTGCGACCAAAGGCCGATTTTGCGGAAAGCTCCATGGCCCCTGACTGAAGTTTAATCTCAAAGCCGCGCCGGAGCATACTGATTTTTGATGCCTCGGCACAAACCTTGTCCTCCTTGATTAATTCCCATGTTGGTGTAACGAAGCCCGATTTCTTGATCGTATAGAGCTGACCATTTAGCTCGAAGCGTCCCGATTCGCCCGCCCAGTTAAAGCGGAGCCCCGCATCAATGCCGTCACCCTGCATTGTATAGTTCCAAGACAAGACATTTGGTTGGCATTCAATCATCGCGTTACTAAAGTTTGTGTAACGCTCGATCGCAAGAGATATTATGCGATGCCTGGTGGAGAGGGAGGGATTGACTCGCTTCGCTCGGGGCTTCGCCCTCAGCCGATAGCTGCTCCTTCTCCAGTCGCATTCGCTCCTTACGTCGAACTTCGTTCTTCATCCCTCATTCCGGCTGCGCCGGACAGATTGTTGGGCTTCGCCCAATGGCGGATACGTCTTCGCTCTGCGAGCTACGCCGCACACAGGAAGGAGGGATTCGATTACGAACACTTTTGGAACGATTGTGGTCAAGTCTTTCGTGATTTGCTCAGTGTTTTCAATTTTTCAAAATCACCGCGAATAAGCGCGACCTTCTTTGCTCGCGACCACTTCTTAAGCTGTCGCTCTCGTTTGATGGTCGCAGTCGTCTCCATTGGACCTTCGGTGTATACCAAAGTGAAATCCTTCAGTTGTTTCGCTTGTCGAGAGCCACTTCCTTCAGCGTGTCGCCGCATGCGATTCGAGACATTTTTAGTTTGTCCAACGTATAGCATCCCATTGCGCATTAATAAGATATAAAGCCAAGACAGCCCTTCGACAGGCTTCCGCCTTCGCTAGGGGCTACGGCGGACATGCAGGGCATTGCTTCGCCATTTTCGTTTTACTACGTCGACGCGCTTTAAGTCTTTGGGAAATTCCATAGCTCGTCTTAATTTTCAACTCTTTTGGCCTGCCATGAGCAAGCGTAGCGCGTCGAATGGCGGAGAGGGAGGGATTCGAACCCTCGGTGCCGTTTCCAGCACACATCCTTTCCAGGGATGCACAATCGGCCACTCTGTCACCTCTCCTTTGGAAGTGGTGGAGCAAATTCGCCTCAGCGCATAGGTCAACCTATAAATTTAATTATTTCTCTGCTTGGTAAAATCTATAATGCAATTTCTACTATCACCTGAGCTACTAACAGTTTTGGTTTAATATTAGAGTTGATCTGTTGAGAATTATTCTCTGAATTCGGGCTCCCTATTTATTAAATGTCAGTAGTGAGAGCTGCTGTTTCCCCCATCATAGATCTTGTTTTTTCTTTCAGCTCGGCGAGATTGTGTGCGTTTCCCTACGTGCATGAATCGACTTACTGGAGTGAAATTTCAGGAGTTTCATTATCATGCACCTTATCGATTGGCTGATTGCCATTGTCCCTGTCGTTTTTATTATTAGTATTGCGGTTTACTCGAAGAAGTATGTTCGAGGTGTCGTCGATTACCTGGCGGCCGGCCGTGTGGCGGGGCGTTATGTGATCTGCGCGGGCGATTTAACTGCGGGCCTGAGTGTGATTACTTTGGTCGGCTTGGTAGAGGCGAAATACCAGGTGGGCTATGCGCTGACTTTCTGGGAGTATTTGACGGTGCCAGTCTGGATTGTGATGGGGCTTACGGGCTTCTGTGTTTATCGTTTCCGTGAGACGCGTTCGCTCTCGATCGGCCAGTTTTTGGAGATGCGCTATAATCGACCGTTACGGATTGTGGCGGCGACAATTCGTACTTTGGCAGAGATGGTGACGAATGCGATCGGGCCTGCAGTGGCCGCAAATTTCTTTATTTACTTCCTGGGGCTGCCTCACGAGGTGATGGTGATGGGGGTGGCTTTACCGACCTTCACGCTGGTGGTGACTTCTTCCTTGGCGCTATGTATGTTGATTATTTGGCCGGGCGGACGTATCTCATTGCTGATCTCGGATGCCTTTCAAGGTTTGATGAGTTATCCTATTTTCGTGATCATCGCAGGTTATATTTATCTGCACTTTGGCTGGCATGATACGATTGGGCCGGTGATGATTGATCGCGTGGATGGGCAGAGCTTTATCAATCCTTTCGATATCGAGAAGCTGCGTGATTTTAATATCTTTGCACTCTTTGTGACGATTATGGGGAGTATTTTGAATCGAGCCAGTTGGATCGGGAATGATACTTCGACCAGTGGGCGCACACCGCATGAGCAAAAAATGGCGGGTATCTTGGGCACTTGGCGTTCTTTGTTTGCGGGCTTAATGATGCTCTTGGTCGCGGTGATGATCATCGCATTAATGACGCACGGGAAGTTTGCCAGTGAGGCGCACGATATCCGGTCTGAGTTGACTGAAAAGGTGGCGATAGAATCGGTGCCTGATTTAGAGGCGCGTGCTGGATTGGAGCACAGTTTGGCTCAAGTGCCGATTCCACGGCATGAAATCGGTGTAGATGCACCTCTTTCTCAAGATCACAATATTGATACGCCTTATATTACTGCGGCTCGCGACTCGCTGAGTGGAACGCCGGAGGGGAATCAACAGTTTCAGAAATTTCGGACTTTGTATCATCAAATGATGCTGCCAGTGGCGTTGAAGAATCTGCTGCCTACGGGCTTGATGGGCTTGTTTCTCTTGCTGATGATTATGCTGCTGATTTCTACAGATGATTCGCGTGTGTTTAATGCTTCATCGACGATTGTGCAGGATTTGATTATTCCCTTTTTAAAGGAGCCACTGACGCCGAAGCAGCACCTGTTGTTATTTCGCCTTTGTTCCTTGGCCGTGTGCATCTTCTTTTTCGTGGTTTCGATTTTCTTCGTGCAGATCGATTATATTATCATGTTCACTACGATGATGACGGCTTTATGGCTTGGCGGCGCGGGGCCGATCATGGTTTTCGGTCTGTATAGTCGTTTTGGTACGACCACCGGTGCTTTTGGAGCGATTATTTTTGGTTCTGGATTTTCGTTGATAGGGTTGTTTCTGCAGCGTAATTGGGCTGAAGTTGTGTATCCATGGCTTGAAAGAAACAACTGGAGCCATGCCGTGGGTTCTTTTTTAGAGGCAGTTTCGAGCCCATTTAACCCATACGTGGCTTGGGAAATGAGTGCGGTGAAATTTCCGATCAATTCTTACGAAATGTATTTCATGGCGATGTGCAGTGGCATCGCGGCTTATGTTCTGGGCTCTTTCATGACGCAGAAGGAACCATATAATCTGGATCGTCTATTGCACCGCGGGGAGTATGATGTCGCGAATGAGTATAAGGAGCCCTTTAAGTGGAGCGTGCACAATGCATTTAAAAAGTTGTTAGGTATCACTCCAGAATACACTCGCGGCGATAAGATCATTACTTGGTCGGTCTTTGGTTACGCGATCATTTATAAATTCGGACTCTGTTTTCTGGGAGTTTTGGTGTTGAACCTGTTTTCACCTTGGTCGGATGAGGCTTGGAGTCAGTATTTCTTTATTACTAGTTTGGTGGTGACGGGGATCTTGGGCATTGTGTCTACCTTTTGGTTTTTGATTGGAGGCGTGATCGACTTACGCAAGCTCTTCCATGACTTGGCGAGCCGTATTGATGACCCCTTGGATAACGGCATGGTCGAAGGGCATGTCTCTTTGGCGGATAAAGCAGCCTTCGAGGCACGAGAGCATAAATCAGAGGAGGACTAGGCGCTCATTTGCGATCAAGTCTTACGTCGATTTTATGCAAGGGATCCGTATGGCTGAGCGGCATACGGATCCGTTATTTAAACACTGAGGCGACTGACTGCACTATGCGACCATCGAGAATCGCCCGTGTTTTGGAGCCACCGTGTTTAGCTAGACTCTTCTAGACGTCTGTGAAGGCGGTGCCTTTCTTCACTTCGTCCGTGACTTTGAGCACGGCGACCGCTTGCTCCATTGGTATGGGAAATGGGATGCCTTCTCGGACTGACTGGTAGAGTGCGGACCAGATCGAGTGAATCTCGGTCGGAGTGCTGGGGGCGACCTTAATGTCTTCTTCGACCCATTTTATTTGCTCTAGATCGGCATAAGCATTACTGACGCCTCCGGCTAAGGAGGGGGTGCCAGCATGGGCTTCGGTCTTTTGGAATACCTGCTTGGGATCGATATATTTTAAGTGAATGTTGTCACCTTGACAGGTAAGTGCTCCCCGCGAGCCGAAGAGCGTGTATTCGTTTTGCGGTAGGGCGGCGCCTCCGCTGATTTCCAGGTCTACGACACGGCCGCTTTCGCCTTTGAGGACGATCTTGATGTGATCTTCGGCATTGCCGAGCGCGGCAACTTTTTTGAGGTCGCTCCACAATTCGCTGACTTTGTAGTCCAGAAATTGCAGGGCGTGGTCAATAATGTGTGGGCCCCAATTGTTGAGCTGCCCACCACCGCATTCTATGATAGTTTGCCAGTCGCTGCGGCGTTGGAAGCTGTGGCGGCAGAGCTTGATCTCGTAAACTTCGCCGAGGATGCCCGATGCGATGATTTCTTGAATGTGATTAAACGGGGCTTCGAAACGGCGATTCTGCCGTGGGTAGAGCTTGCCGGGGTATTGTTGGCTCAATGCGAGTAGCTTTTTACCCTCGGCATAGTTGAGGCCCAGCGGTTTTTCGAGAAATACATATTTGCCTGCGGCGAGGGCTCTTTCGCAATGTGCGACGTGGTCGGGCGAGCGGGTCGCGATGGAAATCAGCTCCACTTCAGGATCATTGAGAAATGCCTCCTCATCCGTGTAGGTAGGAACTCGATATGTATCCGTGAGGCTTTGATTGCGTGCTGGATCAATATCGATGCCTGAGTGTAGCTCAAACTGTTCGGGGTAGTTGGCTATTTCGGCCGCGTGCATATTGAGTCCTGCACGGCCGAGGCCCCAAATTCCGACTTTAATTTTATCAGTCATGTTATATTGCTGTGACAGGCTTGCGCAGCTGTGTAAAGTTAAGAAGCTGTGCGAGTCATTTTTAGAATCTCGTCTACTGAGCTGGTATAGGTTTCGTATACAGTATGGTGCTTACGTAGGCAGTGTGCGCTGTTAACATTCCGTCTTGCGCCAGATCGTAGAGATGGATACATTGTTACTGACTTGTCTATGACTGAACAATCATCCAAATCTTTATCGAAAACTGGCTGGGTATCTATAGGGGTACTGAGTCTGGTCTTTTTTGGTGCGTACTTTGTGTTGCGCGCGCTGCCTGCTGCACAGTGCGGTTTTTTGCACTATGAGGAGATTGTGAATGCGGAGGGGGAGATCGAGCTGTGTGCGACGAATCACGCAGGATTTATTGATCTGACGCGTTTTACTTATCCGATTGTAACCGAGCTCAGTTCGGACACCGCTTTAGAGCCTGGTGTGACCGCTCAGGTGGAACTTAATTTGCAAACTCAGGGCGGTACCAATATCGCGCCACATGAATTGGCGGTGACGCATACGGAGAAGATGCATGTGATGGTGATCGACCCTTCCTTGGAAGATTACCATCACGTACACCCGCGTGCGGATGGTTTGAATGGGCGCTATCAATTCGATTTTAAACCGACACACGGTGGGGCGTATCGCGTCTTTACCGAGATTGTGCCGCTGCGTAGCCGCAGTCAGGCAATTGCGCTGTCTGAGCTTGCTGTGGCTGGCGAATCTCAGCGCCCGAAGTTTGAGCGTTCGACTGTGAGCGTGGTGGATGGCGTGCGCTTTGAGCTATTAGGTGCGCCTGAAAGTTTACAACG
This sequence comes from Puniceicoccaceae bacterium, assembly GCA_002729725.1. GTDB lineage: Bacteria > Verrucomicrobiota > Verrucomicrobiia > Opitutales > Coraliomargaritaceae > Thalassobacterium > Thalassobacterium maritimum. The sequence continues at coordinate 41,884 of PBYS01000006.1, read as the reverse complement.
CGGGCGTGATTACCGTTTTGAAGTTAAGGTGGCCGGTGCAGAGGGTGCTGTGGTTCACTTGGAAACCATCATGGGGGCAAAGGGGCATATGGTGGCGTTTGATGCGGCGGGTAAGGGCTTTGCTCACATGCACCCAGTCGACAGTGTGGCCTCGGCTCGCACGGCAGGCTTTGGTGGGGGCATGGAAGAGGTGGCAGAGCTGGCATTTTTATTTAACGTGCCGAACACGGGTTGGTATCGGCTTTTTGCGCAAATTCAAGTCGAGGGAAAGCCTGTTTTTGGACGTTTTGATTTGAAAGTGGAATAGAGTATGGATGATTTTGACAGTTTTAAGGCGTCACGTGAAAAAATGGACCCGAGTGCGCGCAAGATGTCGGAGCGCCAGTGGCAGCAAGCGTATGTGGCTTACCGTAATACGCGCGAACGCGTGGTGAGTGCGGGCGAGCGATCGTCGGAGGCCAGAAGTGGTGCTTCGTCGAAGAAGCGTCTCCGCTCCGGCAGTTCGGGCAAGTCGGCAGGGCGTGGGGCGCATCAGCCATCGAGTGCTTCTGAGCTTGCTCAGTTGCGTCACTTAGTGCGCGAAAAATCAGCCTATGCCGACCTTCGCTTAATTATCGATATCTTGGCATGGGTGGCGATTGCGGTGGCGCTTGTGGCCGGTGTGTTGACGCTTCTTTTTTACACTTCAGTGCTGACGGCTTTAGTCTCTGTTCTGAGCATTGCCATGCAGGTGATTTGCATTGTTGTGGTGCGTTTATTGGTGCAAGTGCTGATTGATATTCCGGATATTGGGCTGTATCGTTTGCAGCGAGAGCGGGCGGAACATGCAGAGCTCTTGCAGAGTTCTGAATAGTAAATTTAATCATTTAGTTTTTTCTATTAACGCTTCGCTTTTCTTTATGCAGTTTTCGGCTACATTTCGTTCTATTGATTCCCAGTTTGGCTTTGAGACGGAGCCAATTGAGCCGTGGCAGGCGGACTATGAAAGTGCGGATCATCTCACGATCGACTTGAATCGAATGGCAATTGCCAGCTCGCAGCATGCGGTGCTTGATTTCCCGGAAGTAGAGATTTGTGGGGGGCAGAGGCGTGCTACGGTGCGAGCGATTAATGGCCAATTGTTTTATAGTGACCTACAATCGCAGAATCGGAAAGATCTTAAAGTGCTGCCGACGGAAGTCGCCAGATTGCTTGAGGGGCAGTCCCTTGACACGGTTTTTCAGCGTGAGGAAGCGGATGTTTACGAGCCACCGCAGCCTCAGGTGTATCGCAGCGGTTCTAGTCGTATCATCGGGCTCTTAGCCTTGATTGGGATGTGTGTGGTGCTCGGTCTATGTTCGACTATGGTTTGGCGTGATGTTTCAGATCAACCGCGTTTGTATAGTGAGCCGGAATTTGTTGCGAGTTTGGGTAGAGAGAGTCATGTGTTGCGCCAGTATGCCGATGTCTATGTGAGTGAGTATCGTGAAGGCGCAATGCTCTTTGAACTGAGTCGTGAGGGGCAATTATCGCGTTACGAGATGTGGCATTCTGAAGAGCAGAATGGTTTTGTTTTGATACAGGTAGATTCTTATCCTGTTCAAGTCGGTCAGCACGAAGGTCAGACGGCGATGCTGGCTAATGAAACCTACTTGTTGCTACCTGTGGGAGATGAAATGATCTCGTTGCACGGGATCAAGTACAGCCGACACCATGGGCCGCTATCAACTGTGGGCAAAGTACTAAATTCCACGCCTTAGAGCTTTTTGTGCTAAAGCTTAATGTAGTAACGTAGATTTTCGCCGCTAATTTGTAGTGAGCCGCTGCTGGGATCACCATCGTCGATGTGAGCATCAATGTCCTTGAGGCGGCCGGGGTCGATTGCGATGGGGTACTGTCCACTGTGAACGATATTGATGTAAGCGCTGCGATTAGCGGGGTCGCTCTCGGTGGTGTAGACCCACCGATAGGTGCCCCCGATCGGTGAGGGCATTTTCCATGCGCTGCTCATTCGCTCTGCCATACCTTCTGGATACACGCCGACTGCAGATACGGAGTTGGGGTAGTGGCCATTATCAAGTTCGAAGGTGTCGAATTCTTGTTCGTAGAGGCGTAGGTCGTGTTCGAGGGCGCCGATGCGAGTATTATCGCGGGAGCGCTGAAAGGCTGGTATGGAGATTGCCGCTAATATTCCAACAATACTGACGGATATAGCTAGCTCAACGAGAGTGAAGCCTTGCTTGGCTGGGGTATAAGGTTCATTCATTTGTAGTCACTATACTTATTTTTTACAAATAGGGAACACTTTATTGAGTTGCGTCAAATCGCTGATGTAGAATGTCAGATCTGGTAGCCGAGTAGTTCGATTTTTAATTTCGCAGCCTTTTGGAGTAAAGTAGGCTTATCAAGCATAATGACACGGCCCACTTCGAGTGCTGCAGTTTGGATTCCGGCAGTGTGCATGACATCGAGTGTGCGCTCTCCGAAGACTGGCACATCGAAGCGATAGTCCTGTTGGCGTTTGACTGTTTTTACGAAAATGAGTCCGTCCGTTTTGAATTCACCCGCTCGTTTAAGCATAGGATCGGTGCCTTCGTAGGCTTCAACGGCGAGCACTGTGCCTTTACGCACGACGGCACCTTGGCCGATGTCGAGCTCGGTGATGCCTTTGGCGATTTGAATGCCGTGTTGAATAAATTCTTCCGGCGCTTTGAGTTTTCCTCCTGTCATCAGCCCTTCGCTGGCTAGCTGATCGTCGAGGAAACTGCGAGCGTCGAGCATTTGGATGTCAATGGCTTCAATTTCGGCAGAGATGGCACCAAAAATCGTCTCGGCGTTTTTAATTTTTAAGCTGTTGAGTATTGCGAGTGCTTTGAGGTCGGGGTGCAGGCCGTGGAAGAGGCGCTTGGGCGTGATTTGTCCAGCCATCACTGCATAGCGGCAAGCAAGTTTTTTAAGTGATTTTAGTAGCTTGCCGAGTTGGCCCACTTTGATCTGTATATGCGCTTCTGCGGGCACCGAGTCGATCAAGCTTTGCTCTGTTTCGCCTTTAAAGGAGATTAATCGCAGTGGGAGCCCAGCTGCGCGTATGCGCTCCGCCATCAGGATCGGGTAGAGACCTTTGCCGGCAATGAGACCGATGGGTTGAGGCTCAAAGTTGGCTGGAAGAAAGGCAGAGATACTCTTTGTGTTAATCTTCAAAGCGATAAGGGCGGAGGTCGGGTTGCTTAAAATAATCGGGACTGACGATACGGATGGGGACGGGGGGGGCTCCAGTGCTGGCATTGGCTTGAAAGCTGACGCGTTGGCTCGCGTGTTGTGCGGCTTTACAAAACTGCACAGAGCCAGCACTGAGCGAATCGACGCTGGCCGCTTCGGCGATCTGTTGCCGCTGCAGACTTTGCTGGCTAATGCGCACCATTTTAGGGGCAGAGATAAACTCGCGTGCTTCGGCGCCGGGGTAGTAATAGGTTAAGTTACCCTCGTATGCGGCGATGTGCAGGCCTGTGATCGCATCGAGGCGTATCAGGCAGGTGCCCTTATGCAGGCGAATTTCTCCCGTTGGCAGCTGAATACGTAGTTCCGATAGCGGAGAGAGCTGGTTGCTGGCGATCGCGAGCTCGCCTTCGGTGAGTTTTAATCGTAACTTGGATACGGAGGGTTCGAGCCCGGAGGTGCGGTCTTTATTTTCAAAGGCTTGTTGCTCATATTCCAGGCATTGCACGGAAGTATTTGAGGTGAGTGCGATCGCGACGGAATTTGAAAAAGTTAAGAACAGCTGCCCTTGTGCTGCAGTCGAGAGCTGCAGGCCGGCAGGTTGTAGGACTTCATGCGCGCTGATGTCGACAGTTTGGCCGGCGGCGTCAGTGGCTGCGATCGAACCGCTGCGGCTCGTGACAAAGGCGCTGCCATCGAGCATGGGGGCGGCATGCAAGCAGGAGAGCGCTCCGAGGCAGAGTGCGATAAAGCTATGAGTGATTCTTTGCTTTACGGCGCTCCGCCCGAGCGGGACGCCGGCAGCTTTCGCTGCCGGACGTTCTAGTATTACATGCCGCATCGTAGTGCTAGCCATATTTACACGGCCACGATATTGACGATCTTACCGGGCACATAGATTTCTTTCTTAATCGTTTTGCCGTCGATGAAGCCTTGCACACGCTCATTGGCCTTGGCGGCTGCGATGGCATCGTCCTTGGATACATCGGCGGGCAGTTGTGCGTCGCCGCGATACTTGCCATTGACTTGGAAGATGATTTTGACGCTGTCCTCGACGAGCTTGCTTTCATCGTATTTTGGCCAGCCGTCTTCGACGATGCTACCTTCGTGGCCAAGGCGTTGCCAGAGTTCTTCGGCTATATGTGGCGCTAGTGGGGCGAGTAGTTTGATGAAGTCTTCGACTGCTTCGCGGGGCAGGGCCTCCGTCTTGGCGAGTTGATTGATGCAGATCATCATTTGCGAGATCGCCGTGTTGAAGCCTAGGCTGCTGTAGTCGTTGGTGACCTTTTTGATCGTGGCGTGGAGTACGCGCTCGGTCTCCGGATCGAGTGCATCACTTTGACCGATCTTGAGCTGGAGCTCGCCATCATCGGCTACCACCAGGCGCCATGTCTTGCGTAGGAAGCGGGCGATGCCTTCGATGCCCTTGGTGTTCCAAGGTTTCATGGCTTCGAGGGGGCCGAGGAACATTAAGTAGAGACGTAGGGCGTCGGCCCCGTAGCCTTCGATAATAGTCTCAGGATTCACCACATTGCCACGGCTCTTTGACATCTTTTCGCCGTCTTCGCCGAGAATGATACCTTGGTGGAAGAGCTTCTTAAAGGGCTCGGGATCGCTGACGACACCGATATCGTATAAGATGTGGTGCCAGAAGCGAGCGTAGAGTAGGTGGAGCACTGCGTGCTCGGCCCCGCCGATGTAGAGGTCCGGGGTGCCCCAATACTTTTCTTTTTCAGGGTCGATGAGTGCGTCGGTATTGTTCGGATCGATGTAGCGTAGGTAATACCAGCAAGAACCAGCCCATTGCGGCATGGTGTTCGTCTCGCGAATGGCAGGGACCCAACCATCTTTGGCCTCCGTGGAGGTGGCGCCGGTCGCGGGGTCGATGAAGACATGTAGCCAAGTTTCGGCCTTCGAGAGCGGGCTTTGCCCGTCTGGTGAGGGTGTGTAGCTCTCGACTTCGGGCAGTTCCAGCGGGAGCTCGGTGTCGGGTAGGATGATGGCGTAGAGCAGCTCGCTGTCGACTTCGCAAGTGACTGGGCGCTCTACGGATTTGAGTGCGTCGTCGACTTGATCGTAGTTTCTTTTATTGAGCCAGAGTACGGGGAAGGGCTCGCCCCAGTAGCGTTGACGCGAGAAGAGCCAGTCGCGCAGTTTGAAATTGATGGTCGCTTGGCCGCGGTTCTCGGCTGCGAGTTGCTCGATGACCGCGTTTTTTGCGGATTCGGAGTCTTTTTCGCTTTGCTCGCCGGAGTTGATCAGTTTGCCCGGGCCAGTATAGGCTTCAGTCAGAGCGCCTTCGGCATCCTTGGTGGCATCTCCGCCGTCGTCGATCACTTGGATGATTTCGAGGCCGAATTCCTTGGCAAATTCGAAATCGCGCACATCGTGTGCGGGCACGGCCATAATCGCGCCAGTGCCGTAGGTCATGAGCACATAATCAGCCACCCAAATTGGGATTTCTTTGCCGTTGACCGGGTTGATGGCCGTGGCGCCGGTCCATACGCCGGTTTTTTCCTTGGAGAGTTCGGCACGTTCGAGGTCGGACTTGCTCTTGGCCTTTTCTATATAAGCGGCCACAGCTTCCTGATTCTCGGCGGTGGTAATCGAGGCGACGAGCGGGTGCTCCGGTGCGATCACCATGTAGGTTGCGCCGTAAAGTGTGTCGGGGCGCGTCGTGAAAACGGTCAACTGCGAGTCATGTCCGGCGACATCGAAAGTGATTTCAGCACCTTCAGAACGGCCGATCCAGTTTTCCTGTAAGCGCTTAGTGGAGTCGGGCCAGTCGAGGTCTTTCAGGCCATCGATCAAGCGTTCTGCGTATTCAGTGATACGTAGCACCCATTGGCGAATCGGACGGCGCTCGACTGGGAAGCTGCCACGCTCAGAGCGCGGGCCTTCAGGGGTGTTGAGCACTTCCTCGTTGGCGAGTACGGTGCCGAGCTCGGGGCAGAACCAGACTGGTTTTTCGTCTACATAGGCGAGCCCTTTCTTAAAGAGCTGCATGAATATCCACTGGGTCCACTTAAAGTAGCCGGGGTCGGTAGTGTTTACCTCGCGACTCCAGTCGTAAGCGAAGCCCAGTTGGCTGAGCTGCTTGGTGAAATTAGCGACGTTTTGCTTGGTGGTGATCGCAGGGTGAGTGCCCGTCTTGATGGCATACTGCTCGGTGGGCAGGCCAAAGGCGTCCCAGCCCATGGGGTGTAGCACATTGAAGCCCTGTGCTTTTTTGAAGCGTTTGAGTGCGTCGCTGGCAGTGTAGCCCTCAGGGTGGCCGATGTGTAGGCCCGCTCCGGAAGGATAGGGGAACATATCGAGCACGTAAAACGTAGGTTTATCCTCGAAGTCTTTAGCTGCGTAGGTGTGGTTTTCCTCCCAGTATGCCTGCCACTTGGGCTCGATGCTGGAAAAATCGTATTCTTTGGTCGTTGTAGCCATTTTTAGAAAACGGCGAATTAAGAAGGTCGCTTAGGTATCCGTCAACGTTGGAAACAATTCAAGCGCGAGATGGCTAAAGGATTGCATTGCCGAGTGGCCTAGCAATGCTTTTGCTCCATATTCTATGGTTGAAACTGCAGCTACTCCGAAGATTGAAACACGTGGCCTGATTAAGGAATACGGCAAGCGTCGCGTGGTCAATAAAGTCGATGTCCACGTAAACGCGGGCGAAATTGTTGGGCTGTTGGGCCCTAATGGTGCAGGGAAGACGACGACTTTTTATATGGTGGTCGGCCTCGTTCCCGCAACGAAGGGGAGTGTGCATTTAAATGACGACAATTTGACGAATTTGCCGATGTATCGTCGCGCACGGTGTGGGATCGGTTACTTGCCGCAAGAAGCATCGATCTTTCGTAAAATGACGGTCGAGCAGAATATTCGAGCGATTGCGGAAACTATGCCTTTTAAAAAGGCGGAGCGGGAGGCCTGTATCGAGAAGCATTTAGAAGAGCTTGGTTTAACGCATTTGGCCTCGCAGAAGGCCTACACGCTCAGTGGGGGAGAGCGCCGTCGCTTGGAGATTTCGCGGGCGCTAGTGACCAATCCTAAGTTTCTTTTGATGGATGAGCCTTTCAGTGGTGTGGATCCGATTAGCGTGAGTGAAGTGCAGAAGATCATTGTGCAACTTAAAGAGCGCGGGATCGGCATTCTAATTACCGATCATAATGTGCGTGAGACACTTGCGATCGTTGATCGCGCTTATTTGCTACACCAGGGCTCGATTTTGAGCGAGGGTAGCAGCGACTTTCTTATCAATGATCCGAAGAGCCGGGAGTTTTACCTCGGTGAGGATTTTAACATGTAACCCAGAATTTTAAGCATGGCCGCCGTACAACGTAATAATACCAAATTTGTCGAAGCAGTTTCCGTTCGAGAATTTTATGAATCCTTTAAGGAGCCGCTGGAGATGGAATTGGTGGCGGGGGAGTCTGGCTTAGATAATATGATTCGTGAGCGCAGCCTGAATCGGCCAGCGCTGGCAATGGTGGGCTTCTTTAAAGCCTTTGCGGCCAAACGGATTCAACTCCTGGGTGCTGGGGAGATGGCCTACATCCGCGAAAAGAGCCAAACAGAGCAAACCGCGATTATGACGGAGATCTTGAAGCGCAATGTGCCTTGCTTGATTATTTCGCGCAATTTGGCTCCGACCAAACATTTGTGCAAGTTGGCAAATGAATATAATACGCCGATCATTCGTTCCCCGCTGAAATCCAAGACCTTTACCACGGAAGCCACGCTTTTGTTGGAAGATAAGTTTGCCCCGCGCACCCATATGCACGGCACCTTATTAGATATACAAGGCATTGGAACTTTGATTTGTGGTGAGAGTGGCGTGGGGAAGAGTGAGTGCGCTCTGGCGCTGATTGAGCGCGGACACAGTCTGGTGGCCGATGACCTGACTTATATCAAGCGTGTGAGTGAGCGCGAGCTGCTGGGCACTTCCTCGGACCTTAGCCGCGGTTATATGGAGTGTCGGGGGCTGGGCATTATTAATGTCGCAGAGCTTTTTGGGGTGCGCTCCGTTCGCCTGGAGAAGCGGATCGACTTGATGATCAATTTTCACATCTGGACCCAAGGCATGCATGAAGAACGCACGGGCCTCGAAGAGCAGCATATGGAAATCCTAGGTTTGAAAGTGCCCTTGATGGAGATTCCCGTTCGCCCTGGACGTGATATGGCGCGCTTGGTCGAGGTCGCTGCGATGGTGCAGGCGTTGATGAAAATCGGACATGATTCGGCGGCTGAGTTCAATGATCGCTTAATTGCGCATATGACAAAGTAGTGAATAACTGCCTTGTTTTTGAAAAATATTTCCCGTGCCAATTTAAAATTTCGCGCTTCCTTGCAAAAAAAAGAGGAGTTTCGATCGTAGCTCAGAGATTCCCGAAATGCCACTTTTTCAGTGGTTAACAGAACTGTCACAGGTACGTGACATTCATGGCAAAAAAACTTATAAACTTATTCGTGAGTCGAGTGTTAATAACTTGTGCAGAACTTGGCCTTGCCTTGTGCATTTTGCTGCCGATTCTTTGATCCATCGCCGACATTGAACATCTCAGTTTCGCTGATATTCAACCGCTTGCAGTTTGTTTTTAACTGTAGGTGCCATATTTAATAAAAACATAACTTACTTATCATCAATTGCTAAGCTCTTGTTCTTCGAACATGCTTGCTGTGCTTTTTGATTTTAGGGATCCTATCTTTCATTCACAACTTTCAGTTTTTTCAGTCTCGCGTATCGAAGTGGCTCGCACTCTACGCAGGACTGTGAATAATTGGCGAGTTTCCCACTTCTCACACGTCCATGTCCTCAACACAAACAGCCGCCTCTCTCTGGCACAGCACCAACGAAGAACTCAAGAATCTCTTTCCCGCAGACGTTTACGAAATGTGGTTTAGTGAGCTTGTGTGCACTGTTGAGACGGACTCGAAGTTGGTATTGACGACCAATAGTGAATTCAACGCTATCTGGATCGAAAATAACTTTCTGGATATTATTACGCAACAAGCTCGTAGCTTTGCTGGCTCCGCACTTGAGGTTCGAATCGAAGCTGGCTCGGCTAAGGATGTTAAAGCTGCTAGCCAATCAGCTTCCCGAGGTCGTTTGGGCGCTCCAGCGAATCGGGCAAATGAATCGACTGTGGCTTCACCTGCGGGGCAAGGTTCTCAAACACCTGATCTACGTAATGATCGTCCGGTCAGCCAGGGGGCGCCTTCGCATCGTACGCTGATTAACCCGAGCAACACATTTGAGAATTATGTGGTGGGTTCAGGTTGTCAATTGGCACACGCGGCTTCGATCGCAGTGGCGAATGCTCCTGGTCGTGCGTATAACCCACTTTTTGTTTTTGGTGAGACTGGTCTTGGCAAGACGCACTTGATGCATGCGGTGGCGCATCAGATGCTGACTAATAATCCCAAGGCACGCATCGCTTACGTGTCTACCGAGAAATTCACGAATGAGTTTATTCACGCGATCCGCGAGAACAAGCTGTCGAAGTTTCGTCAATATTACCGCAATGTGGATGCGCTCTTGGTGGATGATATTCATTTCCTTTCAGGAAAAGAGAGCACGCAAGAGGAGTTTTTCCACACTTTCAACGATCTCTTCGAGTCTGGGCGTCAAATCTTTTTGGCGAGTGATCGCCCAGCCAATGAAATCGAGCGCCTTGAAAATCGCTTAATTTCACGTTTCCAATGGGGCTTGGTCACCGATATTCAAGCGCCTGATTATGAAACACGGGTCGCGATCCTTAAAAATAAGGCGTCGACTATGAACCTTAAGCTCGACGACGAGATTGTGAATTTCCTCGCTGAGCGTGTGTCGCGCAATGTGCGCCGCATGGAAGGAGCGCTCACTCGTATCGCTGGTTATGATAATCTGATTGATCGTAAATTGGACTTGAACGCTGTCGAGCGCTTGCTGAGCGATCTGCTGCATGCCGAGGCTGTCAGCAAGGTGACCGTCGACCAGATTCAGAAGAAGGTGTCCGATTATTATAAGATTCGCTTTAGCGAGTTGATTGGTCGTCGTCGCACCAGTGCGATCGTTTTTCCTCGCCAAGTGGCAATGTATATTTCCCGCACTTTAACCAGCGACCCTTTGAAATCGATTGGTGATGCCTTTGGTGGTCGTGACCACGGCACTGTGATTCACGCCTGCAAGCAAGTGGAGAACATGATGGAGCAAGATGCCAGCGTGAAGCGCGGCGTCGATTATTTAATCCAGCAGCTCTCTAAAGAGCGCGCGTAAGTCGGCTGGGGCGTCGGAGCCCTAGTTCAGGTAATTTGAAAACTCCGTTTCAGGAGAGCGTATAAGCTGTGTAGCCTCGAAACTCCGTTTCAGGAGAGCGTATAAGCTGTGTAGCCTCGAAACTTCGTTTCGGGGAGAGCGTTTCAGCTGTGTGTGTCGATCGGCTATTATTGAACTTGTTGCACCCCGCAAGCTAGTTGGCTGATGCTGGATGAACCGCCGCAGTGTAGGTGCTTAAGCTCGTGCTTGCACATTTATATCTGTGTGTGTAGGCCGTGTCACATATCTGCGCCATGGGCCTGTCCACTGTGACACGCAGTGTGACACTATGGCATTTATTTCGTGTCTGAATCTATGCTGAAATGATCTGATATTTAATTATAATCCTGACTGTCAGCGTGTTGGGGATTAATTACTGTGATGGCATCAGGGGTGCTTAATGTTTGGCATGGGTAAAATCATTGGAATCGACTTAGGAACAACGAACTCTTGCATGTCCGTAATGGAAGGCGGGGAATCTGTTGTTATACCAAACTCGGAGGGTGCACGCACGACTCCTTCAGTAGTGGCATTTGCCAAGAACGGCGAGCGTCTCGTCGGTCAAGCGGCGAAGCGTCAAGCTGTGACCAATCCGAGCAATACGATCTTTTCGGCGAAACGTTTTATCGGCCGCAAGTTCGACGAAGTGCAGGAGGAGGCCGAGTCTCTTCCTTATAAAGTGGTCTCCGGTAAAAACGGCGACGCTTACATCGAAGCTGAGGTAGACGGCAAAACAGAGACTTTCGCGCCAGAGCAAATTTCTGCCATGGTCTTGCAAAAGCTCAAGGCCGACGCGGAGGCATACCTCGGTGAAAAAGTCACTGAAGCAGTGATCACCGTGCCTGCTTACTTTAATGATGCGCAGCGTCAGGCAACTAAGGATGCCGGTCAGATTGCAGGTCTGGAAGTGAAGCGTATCATCAATGAGCCCACTGCAGCCGCACTTGCGTATGGTCTGGATAAGGGCCAGGACGAAGTGATCGCTGTGTATGACTTGGGTGGGGGCACATTTGACGTCTCGATCCTCGAGATCGGTGATGGTGTCTTCGAAGTTAAAGCGACCAACGGTGACACACACCTCGGTGGTGATAACTGGGATAGCGCTTTGATCGATTACTTGATCGCTGAGTTCAAGAAGAGCGATGGCATCGACCTGCGCACTGATAAGATGGCGCTGCAACGCTTGAAGGAAGAGGGCGAAAAAGCTAAGATCGCTCTGTCCTCAACACAAAGCACCGACATCAACCTTCCGTTCATTACTGCAGACGCATCAGGTCCAAAGCACCTGAACATCACACTTTCACGTTCCAAGCTGGAGCAAATTTGTGATTCGCTCTATCAGCGCACCATCGCTCCTTACGAAGCTTGCTTGAAGGATTCTGGCCATAGCAAGTCCGAAATCGGCGAGCTGGTGCTGGTCGGTGGTATGACACGTGCGCCTAAGGTGGTGGAGATTGCTAAAAACCTCACAGGTAAAGCACCGCACCAAGGTGTGAACCCCGACGAAGTTGTCGCCATCGGCGCGGCGATTCAAGGCGGCGTGCTACAAGGTGATGTGCGCGACGTGCTCTTGCTCGACGTGACTCCGCTTACATTGGCGATCGAAACTGCCGGTGCAGTGGCCACGCCTATGATCGAGCGTAACACCACGATCCCGACTAAAAAGAGCCAAACTTTCTCGACCTACGCCGACAACCAAACTGCGGTGGACATCAAAGTCCTCCAAGGTGAGCGTCCTATGGCGAAGGATAATAAGATCCTGGGTAACTTCCGCCTCGACGGCATCCCTGCGGCATCACGCGGCACACCTCAGATTGAAGTGACTTTCGATATCGATGCCAATGGTATCCTCAACGTCAGCGCTAAGGATCAAGGCACAGGTAAGGAGCAAAAGATCACGATCTCCGGTTCTTCCGGTCTGGATAAGGACGAAGTTGAAAAGTTGAAGCGCGAAGCCGAAGCGCACGCTGCTGAAGACGAAGTACTCAAGGCTAGCGTCGAAGCCCGCAACGAACTCGACAACATCGTCTACCAAGCTGAAAAGCAAATCAGCGACATGGGCGACAAGATCCCAGCCGACAAGAAGACTGAGCTCGAAGGCGCGATCGCCGAAGCGAAGGCAGTTCTTGAAAATCAAGAAGCCGATGCCGAAGCTCTCAAGGCTCCTAAGGAAAAGATCATGGAAATCATGCAGTCTTTCGCGGAAGACCTCTACAAAGCACAGGCTGCTGAAGCCGGCGCCGCTCCAGAAGGCGACGCTGCTGCGGGTGCTGAGCCCAAGCAAGCTGAAGATGCGGACACTGTCGATGCCGACTTCGAAGTCGTCGACGAAGAAGACAAGAAATAAGCTTTTAACAAGTCGCGCTCAGACCATTCGTTTGAGCGCGGCTTTTTGTTAAAAAACATAAATCTCCAAAAACATACATAAAAACAAATATGAAAATCAAACCACTCGGTGAACGCGTTCTATTGAAGCGCATTGAAGAAGACGAACAGATCCGCGGCGGGATCATTATCCCAGACTCCGCTAAGGAAAAATCTCAGGAGGCAGAAGTTGTCGCCCTGGGCACTGGTAAGAAGGATGACAACGGTGACGTGGTCGCTTTCAACGTCGCAGTCGGCGATAAGGTGCTCCTTCCTCAATACGGCGGCACACCCGTCAAAGTAGATGGTGTCGAGTACATCCTGATCGATGAGGATAGCATTCTCGGCGTGATTGCATAAGTGCACTCCGCATTAAACTCTAAAATATAAAAATAAAGATAACATATTATGGCTAAGCAAATTCTATTTGATGAAGCAGCTCGCAAGAAGATCCTGAAGGGTGTTGAAACACTTTCACGTGCAGTGAAGGTCACACTCGGACCTAAGGGACGCAATGTCTTGATCGACAAGAAATTCGGCGCACCGACTGTCACTAAGGACGGCGTGACTGTGGCTAAGGAAATCGATCTTTCCGATGCTTACGAAAACATGGGTGCACAAATGGTGCGCGAAGTCGCTTCCAAGACTGCAGATTCTGCGGGTGACGGCACCACAACTGCTACTGTTCTTGCCGAAGCAGTTTACCGCGAAGGCATCAAGAACGTCGCTGCGGGTGCAAATCCAATCTACCTCAAGCGTGGTATCGACAAGGCAGTTGCTGCGGCAACTGAAGCCTTCGCAAAGCAGAGCAAGAAGGTTAAAGACCGCGAAGAAATCCGCCAAGTTGCGACTGTTTCTGCAAACTGGGACCGTGAAATCGGCGACATCATTGCAGACGCAATGGACCGCGTCGGTAAGGACGGCACCATCACAGTTGAAGAAGCCAAGGGCATCGAAACATCCCTCGACGTGGTCGAAGGTATGCAGTTCGACAAGGGCTACCTCTCTCCTTACTTCTGCACTGATGCAGAAGCTCAGGAAGTGAACTTCGAAGATGCGCACATCCTCATTCACGAGAAGAAGATCAGCAGCCTCAACGAAATCCTGCCATTGCTACAATCTGTGGCGAAGACCAACAAGCCATTCCTCATCATCGCTGAGGACATCGAAGGCGAAGCCCTCGCTGCATTGGTTGTGAACAAGCTTCGTGGCACACTCAACGTGGCTGCGGTCAAGGCTCCTGGCTTCGGCGATCGCCGCAAGGCAATGCTGGAAGACATCGCTGTCCTCACAGGTGGCCGCTGCATCACAGAGGATCTCGGCATCAAGCTTGAGAACGTTCAGCTCAGCGACCTCGGTAAGGCCAAGCGCGTTTCCATCGATAAGGAAAACACCATCATCGTGGAAGGTGCTGGCAAGAGCTCCGATATCCAAGGCCGCGTGAAGTTGATCCGCAAGCAAATCGAAGCCACTTCCTCCGACTACGATCGTGAGAAGCTGCAAGAGCGTCTTGCAAAGATCGCTGGTGGTGTCGCCGTCATCAATGTAGGCGCACAAACTGAGCCAGAGATGAAAGAGAAGAAGGACCGCGTCGACGACGCCCTGCACGCAACCCGTGCCGCAGTCGAAGAAGGCATCCTTCCAGGCGGTGGCGTGGCATTGCTACGCGCTGCTGGTGCGATCGAAACTGCTGCTTCTGCGCTTGAAGGTGATGAAGCCCTCGGCGCCTGGATCGTGCGCCGTGCGATTGAAGCACCGCTTCGTCAGCTTTGCACTAATGCCGGTGTTGAAGGTTCCCTCGTTGTGGCTGAAGTCCTTAAGGGCAAGGGTTCCAACGGTTACAACGTCGCCACTGGCGAATACGTTGACTTGCTCAAGGCAGGTATCGTTGACCCAGCCATGGTGACACGCACAGCCCTTCAAAATGCTGGTTCCGTAGCTGGTCTGCTGCTCACAACTGAGTGCATGATCACCGACGAGCCAGAAGAAGGTGGCTCAGCTGGCATGCCTGACATGGGCGGCATGGGTGGCATGGGCGGCATGGGCGGCATGGGCGGCATGATGTAATCTCCGGTGGAGATACATTCGCTCACACCAAGCAACACATTCTAAAGCAAAAGCCCCGACCGAAAGGTCGGGGCTTTTTTTAGTGCGACTTGCTGAACTGCGTGCCGAGCTGTGAAACTATTTGATCGCATATTGACTAGGGGATTGATTTGCCTAATGCGTACACTTTTACTCGGGTAAATCATGTATCCTTTGCTTCTAATATGAGTCAATCCAGAGTCGTTGCCGCCGTCGAAATAGGGACGTCCAAAATTGCTGTACTTTTGGGCGAGATTCTTGGGGACGCAGGTCTCAATATTATCGGGCACGCCGTGAGCTCTTCCAAGGGGGTGAAGAAAGGGGAAATTACAGATCTGGATAAGGCAAGCGATTGTGTGCATGCAGCTATTTTAAAGGCAGAGGCGAATGCGAAGACACGGGTGGATGAAGTTTATTTGGCCCAGACCGGGCGCCATCTTATGGGGAATTTTAATGTTGGTAGTTCCAATATCAGCTCTTCAGATGGAGTTGTGCGTTTAGCAGATATCGATGCAGCCAAGGAAGATGCGAAACGCCGGACGCTTCCGCGTGATCGAACCTACATTCACCACATTCAAAACCCATTTACATTGGATGGCCGGCCGGTGGATAACCCGCTCTCGAAGGAAGGGCGGCAATTACAAGTTGGTTATTGGTCGGTGCATGGAGACAGCGAAGCAGTCAGTGACAGTTTGCGAGTGATTCGCGGCATAGATCTGGATGTGTCGGATATGATTATATCGAGCATTGCCTCTGGCGTGGTCTTACTCGAGGAATCCGAAAAAGAGAATGGAGCGCTGGTGATTGATATGGGCGGTGGCACTACTGACTATGTGCTCTATCGTAAAGGCTTTATTGTGAAGACCGGAGTGGTGCCAGTGGGGGGGGATCATATTACTAACGATCTCAGTATTGGGCTGCGGGTGGCACGCAAGAGTGCTGAAGAATTTAAAATAAAAAATGGTCGTGCGTATTATGAGAGCGAAGATCGCGAAGAGAAAGTCTGGCTCTTCGGAGATATGACGATCGGCGACCACGAGTATCCATTGGCAGCGATCACTAAAATCATCGAAGCACGGGTAGCAGAAGTTTTTGATATTATTAAAGAGCAATTGATCGCCGATGAGGTGTTTGAGCCGAGTGACATCGCTTCAGGAGTGGTGCTCACGGGGGGGAGTTCGCAGTTGGTGGGGATCGATGAAGCCGCCCGCCGCCGTTTCGGTTTAGATGCGCGGGTCTCCGAGGGGCCGAAGGATGTGGCCGAGGAACTACGTGTGCCAGAATACAGCACCACGCTTGGTTTGTTGCACTATGCATTGACTGGCCAGGAAGAAAACCAGCAACAAGCCAAACCCTCTGGGATCTTGCGCCGATTGACGGGCTTATTTAATTAGCGATTAAATGGATACGACGACCGACATAATGTTTGACCAAGACACAGCGCAGGCGGATCTTAAGATTAAGATCGTCGGGGTCGGTGGTGCCGGGACCAATGCAGTGGTCGGGCTCAAGCTAGATGATTTGGGCGATGTTCGGCTTGCTGCAATCAATACCGATGCACAGGCGCTCAATCAATCGCCTCTGGCTGAGAAGTTGGTGATCGGCCGCTCTGTGACTCGGGGGCTCGGCGCCGGGGGCGAAGTCGAAATCGGCCGAGCAGCTGCGGAGTCGGATCGCGATGGCATCTCGCGTCTAGTCGGCGATTCGGACTTGATCATTATTGTTGTCGGGCTCGGCGGTGGCACCGGGAGCGCCGCTGCGGCGGTTGTGGCCGAGGTGGCCGTGCAGACCAATGCATTGGTGCTGGCCTTTGCAACATTGCCCTTCAGTTTTGAGGGGGCACGTCGCAAGCGTATTGCAGAGGAAAGCATCGGCGAACTGCGTCAATTGGTACATGGGTTGATTCCATTGCCCAATGATGTGCTGTTGCAGGAGGGCGATGAAGACACCAGTGTGCTCAACGCATTTGCGGTAGCAGATCGTTGGATTGGGCGTGGGGTCAACTCGCTCTGTGCGATGCTCTTAAAGACCGGTCTCATTAATCAGGATTTTAGTTCATTACGCTCAGTCTTTCAGGCCCGAGGGGGGAAGACGATCTTCGGCACGGGCACCGCGACCGGGGGCGACTATGTGAAGGATGCCTTGGAGGAGCTGTTTATTTGCCCCTTGTTGCACCTTGGAGATCGCCCCGCTCAACTAGATCGTATTTTGGTTAACATCATTGGCGGCGCAGATCTCGGCATTGCCAAGGTGAATGAAATTATGACGCAAGTGACGCAGCGTTTCGGCTCGCGCGAAGATATCGTCTTCGGTGCGGTGATCGATGAGAGTCGTCGCGAAAGCATCGAACTGTGCATACTTGCTAAGGCAGAAATTGAGGCGCGTGTCGCACCGCCCGCAGAGCCCCGTGCATCGATGCCCAAGGCGAAGCGCGTGATGACGACGGGGCTCGGCCTAGAGACGGAAATCTCGCAGGACACCCGTGCGCCGCGCCCCGTTCATACCTCAAAGCTGCTGCAGAAGAAAGCATCAGATGAGAGCCAGGATGAGTTTACTTTCGTCGATGGTGAAGACCAGCGTGGCTATTTCGATAAGACTGACCGCAACGACTATAACGACGAAGATCTCGACGTGCCCACCTTCATGCGGAGGGGGATTAAGATTAAGATCAAATAACTACTATGCCTTGGTACCTTTACCATGCCCTGAAACAGTTGTTTCCTTCTGGGCGTTTCTTTTCCTTCTTCTCGCTGATGTCGATCATGGGCGTGATGTTAGGCGTCTGTGTTTTGATCATTGTGCAGAGTGTGATGAATGGCTTTGGCGAGGGGATTCGCCAGCGCTTAACCGAGACGCAGGGGGATATTCGCATACGCTCCAGCGAGGTGATCTATGATTGGGAGTCGGTGCAAGAGACTGTGCTACAGCAGGATTCAGTGCTGGGGGCATCGCCGTTTGCTGAGGGCGTGATTATGCTGCAGCATCAGAATCGGCCACAGTTCCCCTTTGTGCGGGGAGTGGATCCCTGGTCCGAAGAGGAGGTCGTGCCCATTGAGAAATTTTTGACTTTAGGAAATATGGAAGACTTTGACGATGATGGAGTTTTTCTAGGCGAAGGCCTCGCCTATGCTCTCAAGGCAGGGCCGGGTTCGACAGTCGAAGTCTTTACACCGTTGATGCTGGAAGCCTTAAAGCAGGATGAGGTGTTACTACCACGCGAATTTAAAGTGGTGGGGCTCTTTCGCACAGGATCGCCTCAAGTGGATGGCAATACGATGATCACAACTCTGCGTGTGATGCAGGAGCTTTACGGTTTAGAAGATGGTGTGCATGGCATCGTGCTCAAGTTACGCCCGGGGGTGAATGCGTATGATTATAGCGTCGATTTGGAACGCGAAGTTCTTCGGCCCGGCTTAGATGCCGTCAGCTGGATCGAGTCGAATCAGGATTTTCTTTTTGTGATCGAGCAAGAGAAACGAGTGATTTCTTTTATCATTATCTTTATCATTCTGGTGGCTTCGTTTTCGATTGCGATCGCTCTGATGATGGCCGTCATTCGAAAGACACGCGAAATTGGGCTATTAGTCGCGATGGGCGGGCGGCCGTATCAGGTGGCGTACAGCTTTTGTTTTCAGGGCTTCGTAATTGGTTTTTTCGGCACGGTGATGGGCATGTTGATGGCCTTAGTATGCTTGCACTATCGTCGCGGCATACTCTCCCTCTATACGGACATTACCAATACTCAGGCGAACTTCCTGGGGCAGTACGATGTCTACGAAATTCCTGTGCATTATTTAGCTTCCGACTTTATCACAGTGACTTGTTTCGCGCTCGTCATTTCGACACTGGCCGGGCTATTGCCCGCGCTGCGTGCTGCACGACTTAAACCCGCTGATGCCCTCCGTAGTGAATAATCCATACTTACTTGAAGCCAAAGCGCTGGGGAAGCAATTTCCCGGTGCCGACAACGCGATCTCAGTGCTAGCAGGGGTGGACTTTGCGCTGCTGCCGGGCGAGAGCGTGAGTATCCGCGGTGAATCCGGGAGTGGTAAGTCCACTTTATTAAATGTGCTTTCGGGCCTGGAGCGTGCAGATGCGGGGCAGCTCTTTTGGCAGGGAGCAGAGGTCACCAAATTTTCTCTTTCGAAGTTGGCAGCGGCCCGCACGCGCTACATGGGCTTTGTATTTCAGGTCTATTATTTGGCCCCCGAATTAAATGCACTTGAAAATGTACTGCTGGGGGCGCGTATCGCCGGGCGGGTGGATTCGAGCGTTCGTGAGCGAGCCGAAGCTTTACTGGTGCGTGTGGGGCTTAAAGAACGTATTAAGCACAGTTCCACTAAAATGTCGGGCGGAGAGCGGCAGAGAGTGGCCGTGGCCCGCGCCTTAATTAATGATCCACCGCTGGTTTTGGCCGATGAGCCTACAGGGAATTTGGATGAAGCCACTGGTCTGGCCGTCATGGATCTCTTACTGGAAATCGCAGGGGAGGCTCAAAAAAGCTTGGTCTTGGTGACCCATAATCCTGAATTTGCGGCTCGAACACAGCGCCAACTTACATTGCATTTGGGGCAACTTTCTTAGACTGGTTTCAATTGCGCCAGCTTAGGCATTACAATTTATATCGAATGGATACGCATAAACTAAAAATTGGATTTATCGGGGCGGGGGCTAATACCCGCAAAATGCACATACCTGGCTTTCATAAACTAGAGAATGTCGAACTCTCTGTTGTGGCGAATCGCAGTGTTGAATCCGCCCGAGATGTCGCCAAGAAAAACGGCATCCAGCGCGTCGCTAAAGATTGGCGCGAAGTGGTCGAAGACCCTGCGATTGATGCCGTCTGCATTGGCACTTGGCCTTATCTGCATGCTGAGGCGACCATCGCTGCGTTGGAGCATGGCAAACATGTGCTTTGTGAGGCTCGCATGGCATGCGATCTCGCCGAGGCAAAGGCCATGTTGGCTGCTGCTCATGCGCATCCTCAACTAGTGGCTCAACTCGTGCCTGCGCCGTTTTCTTTAGACTTTGATGCGACTATTCGCGAGATGCTACAAGCTGGCAAATTAGGTGAACTGTTGGAGGTGCGCGTCGTGCATACCAGTGGTCAGTCGGCAAATCCCGAGGCTCCTATGACGTGGCGGCAAGATGTCGCGTTGAGCGGTAAGAATATTATGAGTATGGGCATCATGCACGAAACGGTGGAACGTTGGGTGCAAGATGAGCCTAGCTGGTTGCTGGCCGATGGAGCCGTCTTTCAGCCACAACGCAGCTATCCGGATTCTGAAGAGCTTAAAGAAGTCAAAATACCCGATAGCCTAAGTGTGATGGGGCGCTTTGCTCAGACTGGTGCACGTTTAGTGTATCACTTTAGTAGCGTCGAGTCGGGCAAGCCACGCATGGAGTTTCGGCTCAACGGCTCTAAGGGAGCCCTGCGCTTTGATACCTATGATACCGAACTGCTCTATGCGGCCGCCGGGGAGGTGGAAGAGAAAAAAATCATTCTCTCTCGCGCGGAAAGCCGAGGCTGGCAGGTTGAGGCAGATTTCGTGCAATCGATACGCACAGGTGTGCCTGTTAAGCTCACTTCATTCGAGCAAGGGCTGCGTTATATGACCTTTACCGAGATGGTGTCGCAGTCCTTGGCCAACAATTCCAGCCGTGTTGATTGGCTGGGGTAAATATTACGAATGTAGTCTTGCATCTTAGCTGCGCTAGTCTCAATACTGTCTCAATAAGAAATATGGATGCCGAAAGTAAAACGACCACAGAAATTCGAGACACCTTTAAGGACTTTCTCAGTAGTAAAGGTTTGCGCGTAACCAACCAGCGCCTGGCCATATTCGATGCTGCGTATGAGCACCCGGATCACTTTACCGCCGAAGACTTGCTGGAGCGCTCACGCGAGATCGACGATTCGGTTTCTCGCGCGACTGTTTACCGAGCGCTTCCCATCCTTACAGAAAGTGGGCTGATCCGCGAGGTAGATGTGGGGCGCGATTATAAGTTTTATATGGCGAATCGCAACGCCACCACCTTTCAAGCTCAGGTTATATGTTTGGACTGTGATAAGATTTTTGAAATTGATGCCCCCTTTATGGAGTGGTATGGCAAGACGGTGGCGGATAAGCTCGGGCTCAACGTCGAAAGCCAACGCCTACAGGTGACCGCACGTTGCGATGAACTTCAGACGGCAGGCATCTGCAAACGCAGTGGCAAGAAAGCCTCTTAGCTTTCTTGATTAGAGGCTTGGCTCGGCCACTTCGAAGCGTACGCCCAGCATATTATAGTCGGCGTGGGTGCCTTTCTCGAATTGCACTCCCTTGGGAGGATTGATCATGCGTCCGTCCACCACGATTGGGATTTCACGCATATGATAGCCTGGAGCACTGAGCCGCGCGGTGTAGGGACCGTCAGTTATATCTTTCAAGGGCATTAGATTGCGTCCGATTCGCAGGTTTTCGAGCGTATAGACTACTGAACCGTCCGGGGCGATCAGTTCGATGGTGGCGCCGGGGCCATTTTTACCATATTGATTAAAGGCCAGGCTCATTTCATTGGCATAGCGCACTCCGATGTGGACGATGCCAGGGGCGCGTTCCGTTGCTTTGGGCCCCAATGCTATAAAAAGCGAGCCCACGATGCCAGTCAGTAAAAAGAGAGCGACCACCACGATCGGGCCTTTAAGTTCAAGAGTTTTAGACATGCGATAGATGAAATGAGCTGCATTCGTAGGCTTGTCAACTGGCCCGTGTTTCTTGCCACTGGCTTCTATCTGTGCCTTTTAGTGACATCTCTGGCGCCGATTAGCCTCTTGTGCTCGTGTGAGTCATTGCCGATAATCTCTCTATTTATGATTTATGAAGGCTTATAGTATCCTATTTCTAGCAGGACTTTTTTTTAATTTGTGTGGCTTTGCGGCTGAACCTCAGCCACAGAATGCAGATATTCAGCCTTTTGTGCATTGGTTGTTGGATGATGGGGAGCGCTTGGAAGATGTTCGCTTTGCGGCGGTGGCCGAGGCGGTTTCGGGGCGACGAGTGTTGCCCGTCGATCGTTCGGACGCGGTGGATGCGGCGATGCTCGCTCAAGTCGAGGCAAGCTTGGATGCGATGTTGCAGGAATTGGCGAAGCCGGAGAATGCAATCCATGCGGTCGGGCGGGTGAACGAGATCAGCCGGCATGTGGAAGACTTTTTACTACAGCAGCTCAATGCGCTGGAGGGCTACGAATGTTCGATTCCGCCCAATGCCTCTGGCAAGGAGCAACGTTCTGGCTATCCAGATTTACGCTTCGTGCACTCGGCGAGTGGGCGGGTTTTTTACATTGATCCGAAGGTCTACAAACAAGGGAGTGAGCGTAGTCGCTTCCGTACCTTCTATTTTGAGCCCAAGCGCGCGACAAACAAGATTCTAGATGACGCGAGTCACCTAATCGTGGGGGTCGCGCACGCAGGTAAGGTCGACGGCTTGTGGCGGCTGAATGCTTGGAAGCTAGTCGATTTGATCGATTTTCGGGTGCGGCTCAAAGCGGAATTTCAGTCGAGTAACCGTGAGCTGTATCAGGCGGGCGCGGTCCTGAGCGAAGGAGGGCAATAAACGCGCTCAATTAGCGCGTAGTCGACTCTTGCGTCTCTTGCACCTCTTGCACTCGCTCGATGCCACTTTCTGTGATCAGTATTAGGCGCTGTTTGTAGAGTCTCCCAATTCCCTGCTTGAATGCCTTTTTACTGGTGTCGAAAGTGGCGCGTATGTCTTCGGGGGTGCTTTTGTCGTTGAAGGGTAATGCGCCGCCAGCGGCTTCGAGTTTCTCTAGGATGACTTTACTGACGCCGTCGACCCGGCCGTAGCCAGAAGGATCGCGCCGGAGGTCGATCTTGCCGTCGTTGTGAACCTTTTTAATATAGCCGGTAAATTGATCGCCAGGTTCGAGCTGGTCGGAGGTCTCCTCATGGTAGAGGAGGCCGCGGTAGCGCTTGTCGATGATGGATTTGAAGCCGAGTGGTGAGTCGCCGTAAATCAGCACCTGCACGGCATCGCCCACTTCGTATGGTGGCTTTTCCGGTGGCAGGTGATTATGTAAACGGGTGGAGGCGACGACGCGATTGGTATATTCGTCGACATAGACGGCGACAATGGCTCCGTCGCCTTCGGTGAAGAGTGTGTTACCTTGCTCGCGGTAAGGGAGTAGCAGGTCTTTGCTCAGTCCCCAGTCAAGAAAGGCGCCCGCAGTGGGGTGCACGCTGATCACTTCAAGATAGGCGAATTCGCCGGCTTGTGCGTAGGGCGTTTCGGTGGTGGCTACCAGTCGATCCTCAGAGTCGTTATAAACAAAGACTTCGACTTCGGAGCCGATTGTCATTTCGGGGGTGACATAGCGTGTAGGCATGAGAATTTTTTCATGCGCGCCGCCGTCGAGATAAAGGCCGTGGTCGCTTTTTTCGAGCACGGTGAGGGTGTTGTATTTTCCGATATTAGCCATTTGATAGAGTGCTGCTAGTGTATACGCGTTTCGAGCTCGCGGACGAGATCAATTAGTAGCTTGTTTTCGCCGCCGAGCTTTTCGAGTGCTTGTATGGCCGCTTCGGTGTGGCGTTTGGCCTCGGCATGCGCGCCTTCGATCCCGTGGAGGGCGACATAGGTGGATTTGTCGGCAGCGGCGTCATTGCCGACGGGTTTGCCCATGGTTTCGGCGTCCGAGGTGGCGTCGAGTATGTCGTCGACGATTTGAAAGGCGAGCCCTAGGTGGTAGCCGGCTTCCTCGACGAGTTGAATCTGCTCGGGCGCGGGCGCGCAGAAAAAGAGGCCCATTTTGAGTGCGGCTGTGAGCAGGGCGGCCGTTTTATTTTCGTGTATGTAGCGCAGGGTGTCGGCATCGAGCGGTTTACCTTCGTTTTCGATATCTTCTTGCTGCCCTCCGATCAGGCGCTCGCTGCCGCTGGCGTCGGCTAGTTCGCCGATCAAGCGAGTGGCCAGTGCGGGATGCTCGCTGTAGGCACGAGCTAGTAGCTGGAATGTATAGGTCAGTAGCGCGTCGCCAGCCAGCACTGCGGTGGCTTCGTCGAACTGTGCGTGGCAACTGGGGCGTCCGCGGCGTAGCTCGCTGTCGTCGATCGAGGGCAGGTCGTCGTGGATGAGTGTGTAGGTGTGCAAGCACTCGATCGCGACGGCGGCGGCGAGCGGATCGGCCTGTGCTTCAAATAATTCGCTGGCGGCAAATAGCAATGCGGGCCGGATGCGCTTGCCGCCGGCTTCCATCGAATAGCGCATGGCAGCATGCAGCTTAGCCGGACGTGTGTCGGCTGCAGGTAAGAGTTGATCGATGCCGTTTTCAACACGTGCACGATACTGATCCAATTTTTCTTTTAATACGGGATTCACTACGCTAGCTTGGACCATACTTTTTATGAAGGAAACGCCAATATTTGAAGAAGTTTTTAATCGTCTGCTTAAGTTGCCCGGATATTGGGTGAATCTTTTGATCGGCGGCCTTTTGTCTTTCGTGCCGATTGTGAATCTGTTTGCCTTCGGCTACCTGTTCCGACTTTCGCATGCGGTGCGTCGATCGGGGCAGCCTGTCTTGCCCGCCTGGCGCGATTGGTCGGGCCTGTTTCAAGATGGTTTGCGCTTTGCGGTGGTTTGGTTGGGCTATTGGCTGCTGCCGATCTTGTGTGCGTGCTTTGTCACTTGGTTGATGGCTTGCATTGGGCTGGGGGCCTTGAGCAATATTTTTCTATTGTCGGTGGTTTTGTTGGCGACGCTTTTGTTTAGCTCTGCGCTCTATCGCTATAATATGCGCAAGGACTTTAAGGACTTGTTAGACTTCGCATTGATTCTTCGGATGACGCGGATGGAGTGGCCGCGCTTATTGGTGCCAGCTCTGGTTTTTCTTGGGATGATGGTGTTATTTTTACCATTTTATGGTTTTGCGATCTTCGCCGGCTTCCTCATGATGATTACCTATACGAGCTTGCGCTTCCGTAGTCTGGAGCAAAGTTAACTTTATTTTTTAAGATATGCGGATTGACGCTGAAAAAACACCGAGTGCCATAGGACTCTACTTATGTGCTCTGTTAATGGCCTTATTGGGAGCGCTTCTGGGCTTTGTCTACATGTCGAGTTTTCCGGCGCAGGCTTTTGGGAGTCAAGCTGAGTATAAAGCATCCTTGGCAGAGGCTGCCGCAGCGGTTGAAGCGGCGCAGGTGGCTGCCGAGTCGGGGGAGCCTATAAAAGGAAAGGATGCTGCCAGCGCTAAAGGGGCTTTGCCGACTTTGGGACCAAAGCCAGGAAGCGCACATTTTATTGAGGGCGAGGTTTATAGTTCGCGCACATGGGAAGCGAAACGTAAGCAGTTGAGCGCTGCAGGTGCGCAGAGCGTGGCATTTTCTGTCGGAGAGATGAATGCGTGGATGGCGTCTAAATTTCGTCCGGGGGTGGTTGATAGCGACGACGAGGAGGCGGCAAATTTATTGATTGTGCCAGGTGTGCCTAACCTCGGCATTGCGGACCAAGGAGAGTTTTATCTAAATGTGCCCACGAGCATCACAGCTTTCGGCGCTACTGGGGACTTTATGATATTTGCACGTTGTGCGCTAAAGGGGAATCAGGTGAAGCTGCGCTCTGTTAACGTGAGAAGTGCTAAGGTGCCACTACCAGGGATCTTGGGAGCTCGCATACTAGGGGTCTTAATGCAGGGCTTCGCCACGTCTGAAGAGTATCAAATTATCTCTGAGGCATTTGCACGCGCGGATACGGTCAAAACCGTGGACAATCAATTTGTCTTTGAATTGCGCTAATCGCTTCATATGCGTCGTTCTTTTGTTATGCGTAAATTAGTCTCCTTGTTGGCTCTTTGGCTGCTGGCCGTATCCACGCTGGGAGCGGCTCCCCAGTTGCGCACCGTGCGCAATCAGTATTTTGAAGTGCTGGGGCTGGATTTACGCTCCGTCTCTTATGTCAGCGAGTTGAGCGTATTTACTGCAGAGATTGCGCAACGCTACTTGAAGGCAGAGGGCATGGATTTTCCGCAACCCATTTTGCTGAGTCTGCGCCCTGAGATACATGTTGATTTTGAGGGTGATTATCGAGTGGGGCTGGGCGAGCGTAATTCGGTGCAACTGGATGTGCGCTGGGAGGATGATATGACCTTACAGCGGACCTGCCGTGCACTGGCCGAGGCCTTACTGCGCCAGTATTCGCTATTCAATTATGGCAGGCTCGCAGCCACTAATTTACGCGCTTGGCCAGTGGAGGCATTGGCCGACGAAATCTATTATGGCTTGCGCTCTGCCGAGTTTGTCGAGGCACTTGAGCGCAGACGAAAGAGCCCGCTCGGTTCGCTGCAGGCGATCGTCGCAAGGCTACAATCCGAGCATGCGAAGGCTGCCGGTAGTGTGGACTCAGATGCGGGCTACTGGTTACTCACTGCATTGAAATCGAGTCATTTAAAGCGTGATACTGTGGTGAGTCTATTTCAGCAAGCGACGGCGGGGAGAGATATCGAACAAGCCTTGACGACAGCGATTCAGCCGAGTGGACCCACGGCGGAGCCCGTGAGCGCAGAGGACTGGTTCCATGCGCGCATGGCGGATCTACTGGAACAGGAGTATGATGTGATCGAATCGATGGATACTTCGCGCGATTGGTTAACTACATTGGCCAACTTGCAGGAGCCCTTCGCCTTAGAGTCCGGCGAGAAAAAGTTAAATCTTCGTTCCTTGTGGCTACATCGCGCCGATCCTGCGGTGCAAGAGCGAGTTCGGGCACGTTACGAGATCTTGCTACTGCGTATGGCACGTATCAACCCCGCATACTATAATCCAGCCCGCTCTCTGGGCGTGCTCTTCGAGAGCATTCTTCAGGAGACGCCGTCGCATCTTTATTTACACCACTTGACGATTTATTTGAGCGATTGGGAAGATGCCAAGGAAATGCAGGCTGAAATTATAAAGCATTTATAATTAATGATCCTGTAAGCTGTTTTCTAGGAGTTGGTTGTGTCGTGTTTTTGTTTTTTTTGAAATGAAAATGTCTGAGAATTGAACGCGAGCAGGCCGACTGCGTCTATAACTACATACTGCATTATAGTTTTTTGTTAAGTTTGTTGTTTGTTTAAGCGCCGTCTCTCACGAGGGACGGCGCTTTGTTATACACATTGCACATGTGGACTAGACAAAAGCATATCAGCTCTCAATATTGTTCATTTTATGAAAATTTACTTAAATGATCAGTTAGTCGATGCAGACGAGGCCAAGGTTTCAGTATTCGATCACGGGCTTCTCTATGGCGATGGTATTTTCGAGGGCATCCGTCTGTATGATGGTTGCGTCTTTAAGCTAGAAGAGCACTTGGAGCGTTTAGAATACTCGGCGAAGGCGATCATGCTGAAGATGCCTTGGTCGCGCCAACAGATCTCCGATGCGGTCTGTGAAACTTGTCGTGCCAATGGTCTTAAAAATGGTTATATTCGTTTAGTGATTACGCGCGGTGTCGGAAGTCTGGGGCTCTCCATCAAGAATTGCGATCAGCCACAGCTCATCATCATCGCCGACACCATTCAGCTCTATCCTAAGGAGTTTTACGAACACGGTCTGCCGATCATTACGGTGCCCACACGTCGCTGTAACCCGGCAGCGCTGCCGCCTACAGTCAAGTCGCTCAATTATTTAAATAACATTTTGGCCAAAATCGAGGCGCAGCACCTTGGCTACCAAGAGGCGATCATGCTCAACGACCAAGGCTACGTGGCTGAGTGCACCGGTGATAATGTATTTATCATTCATAAGGGCGAGTTGATCACTCCGTCTGCGAGCGCGGGAGCACTCAAGGGCATTACACGCGATACCGCGTTGGAGATTGCTGAAGACCTGGGCATCCCTTGGCGGGAGTCGAATATGACCCGCTACGATGTCTGGGTCGCAGACGAGCTCTTCTTGACTGGAACCGCAGCGGAAATTGTCCCGATCGTTGAAGTGGACGCTCGCAAGATTGGTGACGGCAAGCCGGGTAAGATTACCGCTAAGTTCCTCGAAGCCTTCCGTCGTCGTGTGTGCGTCGAGGGCACGATGCTCTAGTTTTAATAGTTCATCTTACGATTGGCACAATTTATGCAAATTGATGTCAAATTTACGTGAACCCGTCAATTTTGGGATCGCATCGCTGAAGTCACTAAAAATTAGCTTTAGCTTTGCGATCTCAGTTGGCATCGCTATCTTTACATCATGGCCGAAAACCTGAAGTGCAGTCATTGCAATAATCCCGCAACCGTCCACCTGACTCAGATCGTTAATAATAAGATTATTAAAGTCGATCTCTGTGAATCTTGTGCGCAAGCCAAAGGGGTGACCGACCCCGAAGGCTTCTCCTTGGCGGATTTACTCTCAAAGACTAATCTCACTCCTGAAAAGGGTGAGCCTCAAATCACATGTCCCGATTGTGGATTGAGCTCTGCGGACTTCCGTCGTACAGGCCGTCTCGGTTGTGCGGCTTGTTATCAGAGCTTTGTGCCTTTACTGCGCCCGGTCTTGGAAGACATGCACGCAGGCGTCGTCCACAAGGGCAAGGTCCCTGAAATCGCATTCTCACGCCAAAGTAGTGAGGCTGAATTGCAGACTCTCGAAAATGCTTTGCAGCGCGCCATCGAGGAAGAAGCCTACGAGGACGCGGCTAAATATCGTGATCAAATCCACGCCATTAAACAAGCTGCCGAAGCGGAGGCGGTCGAATCATGATTGAGTCTTTGATTAACTCCGACAACGCCGAGCTGACCCAAAGCACTAAGAAGGGCGCTCCCGTTGTGCTCAGCACCCGCGTGCGCTTGGCTCGTAATATAGTGGGCACACCCTTTCCGGAGCGTGCCAATTCGTCGCAGCGGAGTGACGTTATGACTAGGTGTGCGGAGCAAATTGCGGATCTCACGCAAATGAAGCACGGTGTTTTTTACGACATCGCTGAACTTTCGGACCTCGAAAAGCAAGTGTTGGTCGAGCGCCACCTGATCAGTCGCGAGCTCTGCGAGTCTAAGTCTGGCTCTGGTGTCTTTATCAACAAAGATCAGACCTGTTCGGTCATGATTAATGAAGAGGACCATCTGCGCATCCAATTTTTGAAGTCTGGCTTTAGCTTGCGTTCGGTCTGGAAGCAAATCGATCGTTTCGACACAGGCTTGGAAGACGGCCTCGACGTGGCCTTCTCACAAGAGTTTGGTTACCTGACTGCATGCCCCACCAACCTTGGCACCGCGATGCGGGCCTCGGTTATGCTACACCTGCCAGGGCTGGTCATTTCGGAGCACATGGAAAAAGTCATCCGAGCAGTCAACCAACTCGGCATCACGGTGCGCGGCCTCTTTGGCGAGGGCTCGGATGCGACTGGACACGTCTTTCAAATCTCCAACCAACAAACCTTGGGCGAAAGTGAGCAAGAAATCATGTCGCGACTAGGGAGTGTGTTTAAGACGATCATCGATCACGAGATCAATGCGCGCTTTAAATATCTAGAGGAGAACCGCGCCCGGTTGTTGGACCAGATCGGGCGTGCTTTTGGTGTATTACAAAATGCGCACGTGCTTAACTCTAATGAGGCCATGAACCTGCTCTCGTTGATGCGTTTGGCTGTCGATTTTGAAATGCTACCAGAGGCCAACCGTTCCGATGTCGACCGACTCTTCATCGAGTGTCAACCAGGCCATATTCAATATTCCGCAGGAGAGGGCATCGAGCCCGAGGCCCGCGATCTCTGCCGGGCAGATATTCTTCGCGAAAATTTTGCCCGTTTACCATCTCTCGATTTTGACAAGGTCAAAGACCTAGGTTAGATACATTTAAACGACGCTCTTATCGCACTTATGGAACCTATGAATAACTTTACCCCGCGCGCTCAACAAGTTTTAGCACTCGCTCGCAAGGAGGCCGACCGCTTTCATCACAACTACGTGGGCACGGAGCACCTGCTGCTCGGTCTTATCAATTTAGGCCAAGGGGTCGCTGTCAACGTGCTTCAAAAGATGGGGCTCGACCTGCAGACCGTGCGTTCGGCAGTTGAAAAACAAGTCGGCACTGGTCCCGAAAGTAAGCCCTCCGGGAATATCCCTTACACACCTCGTGTGAAGAAGGTGCTCGCACTTGCTGGTAAAGAGGCGAAGGCCCTCAACCATTCCTACGTCGGCACCGAACACATCTTACTCGGCCTGCTGCGCGAGGGCGAGGGGGTTGCTGCCCGTGTGCTTAAGTCGCTCGATGTTGATATCGAGCGTTGCCGCAACGAGATTTTGACCGAGCTTGATCCCAATTTTTCAGGTGAACCGGAGGCGGCGGCAGCCGGTGGTAAGGCGAATACGCCCGAAGATAAGAAAGACAGCAAAACACCCGCGCTCAAAGCCTTTGGTCGTGATCTGACCGAGCTGGCTAAGAAAGG
This sequence comes from Puniceicoccaceae bacterium, assembly GCA_002729725.1. Lineage (GTDB taxonomy): Bacteria > Verrucomicrobiota > Verrucomicrobiia > Opitutales > Coraliomargaritaceae > Thalassobacterium > Thalassobacterium maritimum. Next base: position 11,536 of record PBYS01000006.1, on the reverse strand, counting down.
GGAGCTCGATCCCGTGATCGGACGTTCCGACGAGATTCGCCGCGTCGTGCAAATCCTTTGCCGCCGCACTAAGAATAATCCAGTGCTGATCGGTGAAGCCGGTGTTGGTAAGACTGCCATCGTTGAAGGCCTTGCTCAGGAGATCGCCTCTGGCATTGTGCCCGAAATTCTTGCTGATAAGCGTGTCATCACACTCGATCTCGCGCTCATGGTCGCTGGCACCAAGTATCGTGGCCAGTTTGAAGAGCGCATTAAAGCCGTGATGGATGAAATCCGCCGTGCCAAGAATGTGATCATTTTTATCGACGAGCTGCATACCATCGTAGGTGCCGGTGCCGCTGAAGGTGCCATGGACGCGTCTAATATTTTCAAACCATCGCTCAGTCGGGGCGAGTTGCAGTGTATCGGTGCCACCACTTTAGCGGAATACCGTAAATACATCGAAAAGGACAGTGCGCTGGATCGTCGCTTCCAATCCGTTAAAGTTGAAGCGCCCTCGGTCGAAGACACCGTGCTTATTTTGAAAGGTATTCGTGGTAAATACGAAGATCACCATAAGTGCACCTTTACTGACGGCGCCCTCGAAGCAGCTGCCAAGCTCTCCGAGCGCTACATCACGACTCGCTTCCTGCCCGACAAAGCCATCGATATTCTCGATGAGGCCGGCGCACGCGCACGTATCGAATCCCTGCAACAGCCTTCAGAAATCGAGGCTATGACAGCAGAGATCGAGGAAGTCTGTGCTAAGAAGGAAGATGCCATCGCTAAGCAACATTTCGAAGGTGCCGCGAAATATCGCGACGAAGAGAAGCAATTGCGCAAGAAGCAGGCTGACTTCATTGAAGAGTGGAAGAAGAACCGTGAGGAGAACCGACTCCTTGTGGATGAAGAAGAAATGCTGCAAGTGGTCGCCGCATGGACCGGGATTCCGCTCTCACGCATGGAAGAGGCCGAAAGTAAGAAACTTCTGAAGCTGGAGAGTGAACTACAGCGCGAAGTGATCGGCCAAGGCATTGCCACCGAAGTTATTTCTAAAGCACTCCGCCGCTCCCGCGCCGATCTAAAAGATCCTAAGCGCCCGATCGGTTCCTTCATGTTCCTCGGACCCACAGGTGTGGGTAAGACTCTGCTGGCGAAGGTGCTGGCGGAAGAAATGTTCGGCGATAAGGATGCCATCATTCAGATCGACATGTCGGAATATATGGAAAAGTTCGCGGTGTCGCGCCTAGTGGGTTCGCCTCCCGGTTACGTCGGCTACGAAGAGGGTGGACAACTCACCGAAGCGGTGCGTCGCAAGCCTTACTCCGTCGTGCTCTTCGATGAAATCGAAAAAGCACACCCCGACGTGGTGCAACTGCTCTTGCAGGTGCTGGAAGAAGGTCGCCTCACCGACAGCCTTGGCCGTAAGATTGATTTTCGAAATACCATTTTGATTATGACCTCCAATGTCGGCGCTGACATCTTGCAGCGCAACACGTCGATGGGCTTCGGGATCGAGAGCAATGCGGAAAACGAGTATGAAAAAATTCGCGAGAAAATCCTCGATGAAACTAAGCGCGTCTTTAAGCCCGAGTTCCTAAATCGCCTAAATGATCTAGTCATCTTTAAGTCACTTGCTCGTGAAGACATGAAGGCCATTGTGGAGCTTGAGCTTCGCAACGTTTCCAACCGTCTGAAAGAGCGCGAGCTCACATTTGATTTCGACGATGCTTCCAAGAGCTTCCTGATTGATAAAGGTTACGACGAGAAATACGGCGCACGTCCCTTGCGTAGAGCCGTAGAAAAATACCTCGAAGACTCCCTCGCTGAAGCCATCCTCTCCGGCGAGATCAAGCCAGGCGAAGTCATCAAAGTGACAGTCAATGAAGACGGCAAAGGCTTGCTATTTACTCAAGAGCAGCCCGTCGGCTCCTAAGCTCTAGAATCAAGTTTTCCAGCGCCCCTCTCGAGTCCGAGTGGGGCGCTTTTGTTTTCAAGGGGAGGCTATCCAATCAAAATTAGTTTGTTGGAATAAAATTACAGCTCAAGTAAGCGCATTCCGAAGGTAATCCACAAGGGAATGGTGGCAAAGCTCACAACCGTGGTCGCGAGCACGACTTTTAGGGCCACTTCCGGTGAGCCATCAAATTGCCGGGCAAGTACGATCGGAAAGACGCCACAGGGCATTGCGGCTTGCACTAGCATCACCGCTTTGAGCTCTGTGGGGAAGGGGAACAGGAAGGCGAATAGTATTAAGAGCGCGGGAAAGATCCCGAGGCGAATTAACACCGCCACCACCGGTATTCGCAGGCGATCGAACATGCGCACGCCCTTGGCGAGGTCGGCGAAGGTGGCTCCGATAATGAGTAGTGCCAGTGGAATCGCGCATTGACCGAGTAGGTTGATCGATTCAAATGCAAAATTGGGTAAGTGTTGGTCGACTTTCAGCCAGTTCAGCGGGACTGCGATCAGAATCGCGATCACGGGCGCGCTTAGCAGGCGCCGCCAGATGGGCTTAGGATCGTTGGCCGAAAGGATATAGCCGACCCCGAGCGACCACATCGCGATTTCGACCCCAACATTATAGACTAACAACACGCCGGTGGTCTCGCGGCTGAAAAGCAGCGCGATGATCGGAATCGGGAAGTAGCCGTAGTTATAAATCCCAGTGCTGAAAGCGAAAGTGCGACATTCGCGCTGGTCCCCGATATTGAGTTTGCGCGCGATCCACATAATACTACCAAAGCCTGCTATAATCGTGGTGAGTCCGATCAGCGGGGGCAGTACGATATTGGCCGGATCGCGTAGCGCTTCGTTGCCCAACACCAGCGAAAAGATGAAGGCCGGGTAGAGTAGGTTGACCACCACCGTCATCAAGCTGCGGTCGGCGGCTTCGTTCAGCCAGCCTAGCCGCCGAGCGATGAAGCCTGCCAATATAATGAAAAAAATCGGCGTGATGGCCGAGAAAATGAGTCCGGAGTCGTGCATGTGTTAATCGCTCTTCACTTACCGAGTATGCGCTTGAGCGAACTCTCAGATACGCGTTGATATGCACGGTAGGCGTGTTGGGCAGATTCTAGTACCTGCTCGAATTGCGCATGCGCCTCGGCTGTCTCAAATTCAAAGCCCAGTAGTGCGCGGCCTACGCGCTCGCCGGAATATACATAATTAAAGTAGGCGAGATTAGAATGTGGACTGACTGCTCGCAGGAAGTCGGCGAGTGCACCGGAGCGTTCGTGGAACTCCAGCGTTATAAAAATCGGGTGCCGGAGCAATTTGGAATCATAGTGGATTAGTCGAAAGGCTACATCCACATCGGTCTCCGAACTGACTTCATTGTAGGGATAGTTGCCATCGCTGAGCGCTTGTGTGAGCACGCTAAATTGCATTGGCGACAGGTCAAAGCCGATCACCGGCCCCGCCAGTTCGGCGTCTGTTTTCCCGTATTGAAAGTCCACGATATTCACAGTGTTGGGCAGTGACTCAAGCAAACCATACATCGCGCCAGCTTTTTCTGGGATCTGGATTTTTAGATAGCGACGTCGCGCTGCACCGACTGCGGAGCGGCGTGCGATGGTGGCCAGCTGTTCAAAGTCCATGTTGGCCCCGCAGAGGACACTGAGCACGCGTTTTCCGGCGAGTGCTTCACGTTGTTTTAAAATGGCCGCTACCCCCATCGCGCCCGAAGGCTCGGGAATGCAGCGCAATTGCTCCCAGAGAAATTGAATCGCGGCTGAGACTTCATCGTTACTCACCGTCACCCACTCATCGACTAGGTCGGCACAAATCTGGTGGGTGAGCGTGCCGACTTTGCGCACCGCAGTGCCATCGCAGAAGACGTCGACCTGATCCAGCGCGACCGGCTTGCCTGCCTTCACCGCGGCTGCCATCGAGGCTTGTTGCACGCCTTCGACACCAATGATGCGGATGTCGGGGAAGTTCATTTTTAACCATGTGGCGGTGGCTGCCGCCATGCCGCCACCACCGACTTGTAGATACGCGACATCGAAGGGACCCTTGCCAGACATCACGATCTCGTCGGCCAGTGTGCCTTGGCCGGCCATTACCGCTAGGTCATTGTAAGCGTGTATGTAAGTAAGCCCATCTTGCGCGGCGCATTCGTGTGCGGCCGCGCTGGCGCTATCATAACTGTCGCCGTGTAGGCGGATGGTGACACAGTCGCCCCCATGGCGTTGCACGGCCACTTGTTTCATGCGCGGGGTCGAGAGTGGCATGTAAATGATTGCGTGGCAGCCCAGTTTGCGAGCGGCTAGGGCCACTCCTTGCGCGTGATTACCAGCAGAGGCGGTCACTACGCCGATGGCTAATTCTTCTGAGCTGAGCAGTGCCATGCGATTGTAGGCGCCGCGCCATTTGTAGGCATGGATCGGCGAGAGGTCTTCGCGTTTTACGAAAATCTCGAGCTCGGGCTCTTGTAGAATAATCGAATGCAGCGGCGTTGCTTCGCCGACCTCATAGATCCGGCGACGTGCAAAAAGTATCTCCTGACGGAGACTGCGCTGTAGTGATTCACTGTCCATAGGCTAGAGTGGACAGTGTTTTGTGCGCAGGCTCAACTTCGAAAGCGCCTTTGAGTGTGCATGTTTTAGCCAGAAACATGCTTTGCCCTGTTCCAGCCTTTACGCAGGAGAATGATTCTGCCTCAAATGGTGCGGCACTAAATTCATGAAATCATCTACTTCAAATCTCCCTATTTACGATGTCGCCGACGATTTACTGGCAGGTCTAGCCGCCACGGGGCGTGTCGTGCTCTCTGCGCCCACGGGGTCAGGTAAGTCCACGCAGGTGCCGCAAATTCTATTGGACCGTTCCGGTATCGAGGGAGAGATCGTCGTGCTGCAACCACGGCGTTTGGCGGCGCGCTTGCTCGCTAAACGGGTCGCTTTCGAGCGTGGCGTTAAATTGGGCGAAGAGGTCGGCTACCAAATACGTTTTGAGAATATAGTCAGCGCGAGGACCCGCATTCGCTTCGTTACTGAGGCGATTTTGTTACGACAGATCTTATCAGACCCGGGCTTAAAGGGCGTGGGGGCGGTGGTCTTTGATGAGTTTCACGAGCGACACTTGACCAGTGATCTAAGCCTCGCATGTGCCCTGCAATCTGTGGCTGCGCAGCGGCCCGATTTGAAGCTGGTTGTGATGTCAGCCACCTTGGACATTGATGTCTTACAGTCCTATCTGGACCCTTGCGCCCGAGTGGAAGCTTCGGGACGCATGTATCCGGTTGAGGTCAGCTACACTGGTGCCGCGCTCGGGCGGCAGGCGGCGCCCGTTTGGGAGCGGGCCGCCAGCGCTTTTAAGAAATCAATCGCGGGACAAGTGGAAGGCGATGTTCTGATCTTTATGCCCGGCGCATTTGAGATTCGTAAGACCATGGAGGCGATACAAGCACTGCCAGAATCGCGTGCGTATGAGGTGCTTCCGCTACATGGCGAATTACCGCCTGATGCGCAAGATCGAGCGGTTAGCAGTGGTGAGCGCCCTAAAATCATAGTCTCGACCAACGTCGCAGAAACTTCGATCACCATCGATGGCGTGCGTGCGGTCATCGATGGCGGACTCGCGCGTATTGCACGCTATGATGCACGGCGTGGCATCAATTCTATCTTGGTTGAGCCGATCAGTCGTGCTTCGTCTGAACAACGAGCGGGGCGAGCGGGGCGGACGGGGCCGGGTGTATGCCTGCGACTATGGAGCGAGGCCGAACACCTGGCTCGCTCAGAGCGCGACGAGGCGGAAGTGAAACGGGTCGACCTATCCGAAACGGTGTTGATGCTGGCAGCGGCTGGCATTTGTAATTTAACTGTGTTTTCATGGTTTGAAGCACCCACGGATGAGGCGCTGCGGCGCGCCTACCAGTTGTTGCAGGATTTAGGGGCCTTCGAGGGCATGGGCGCTGTCACTGACATGACAGAATCGGGGGAATTGGGCATCAGTCCGCTGGGTCTTCAGATGTCGGACTTCCCATTGCATCCCCGCTATGCACGCTTATTAATTGAGGGAGACCGCTTGGGGGTGCTGCCAGATGTGGCTTTGATCGCGGCACTCAGCCAGGGGCGGCCCTTCTACCGAGCCGCGCGTGAAGACCGTGTGCGGCGTGAGCAGTTGCGCCAGATTGAAGATCATGCCGATGCGCGCTCCGATTATTTTGTGCATTTAAAAGCTTGGGAGCTGGCACAAGCGGCCAAGTTTAATGCGCATGCATGTGCTGCTCTAGGCATACATGGAGGGGCTGCGCGGCAAGCCAGCGCCGTGGCGCAACAGATCTTGAGATTGGCCGAAAAGGTTGGCTTAGACACGCGTTCCGGTCCCTTGCCTGATTTCGAAGAGCGCATCTGTAAGTGCATACTGGTGGCGTTTTCGGATCATCTCGCACTGCGAAATGATCGTGGCACACGTCGCTGCCGTATGGTGCATGGGCGCTCGGGAGAGTTACGTCGCGAGAGTGTGGTTGAGTCTGTCTTGTTGGTCGCCTCTGAGCTCGAAGAGCGTGAATTACGTGGCGAGGTCACCGTGCTGTTGGGGCTCGCCACCGCGGTGGAACCTCAGTGGTTGGAGGCACTGTTTGGCGCGGACTTCAGCGAGGGCACGGCCACTAGCTATGATGCTTCGGCGCGTAGAGTGGTCTGCCGAACCGAGCGACGTTTTCGTGATCTAGTGTTGCAGGCCAAAGATCAAGGAGAGCCTGACTACGACCAAGCCGCGGCTTTGTTGGCCGCTGAAGTGCAAGCTGGCAAATTGAATTTGAAGCATTGGGATGCGGCGGTCGAAAATTGGATTCAACGTGTTAATTTTGTAGCACGTCATTGCCCCGAAACAGAGATCGCCGCGATCGACGACGAGGCACGCCAGCTCTTGATTGAACAAATTTGCCACGGTGCTCTTAGTTACAAAGAAATCAAAGACCGGCCAGTGCTGGATACTGTCAAAGATTGGATCCGCCCAGAGCAGCTATATTATATCGACGCCTACGCGCCAGCTGAAATGGATTTGCCGCGTCGTAAGCGTCCCGCTCGTATTCGCTACGAGGCCGATGGGCGCGCGATCATCGCCTCTAAATTGCAGGACTTTTACGATGTGCCGGGCGCACAGCTACGAGTCGCCAATGGGCAGGTGCCACTGCTAGTCGAGCTACTTGCGCCTAATCAAAGGCCCGCTCATCTGACCGAGGATCTCGATGGTTTTTGGTCCGGCGCCTATGCGCATGTGCGTAAAGAGCTAGCTGGTCGCTATCCCAAGCACGAGTGGCGCTAGGGGAGCGCTGGTTGTCAGCCCCTTTAATCTTCCAGCAAGCGGATCATGGAAATGAAATCTTCCTTACTGTGGCCCGCAGCCTCGGTGGCGGCTAAGGTTTGTAAAGTGCGCTCTAGTTGAGGCAGCTCGCGCTTGGCTGTCTTTTTGGCCAAACGCATGTCTTTGTGTAGGTTTTTGACGGAAAATTGCGGACTGTAATCCGCCTCGCGCAGCTTGGGCTCCTTTAATTCTGCCAAGCCGGACCAAGCTACGTTGGCGCGTAGCACATCGAAAAAGCAGTCGTCGCTGATCTCGGCGCCGCGTGCGAGGGTAATGCCCTCACAGAGCGCTTGACTCATGCTGGCGATCTGGAGGTTCATGGCCAGCTTGATGGCGGTCGCTTGCTGGGGCTCTCCAATATGGAAGCGCTTATTGGAGACGGTGGCGAGCAGGAGTTCCACCTCCGCGACCAGCGAGGCATCGCCGCCCAAGAAGAATACTGTCTGGCGCTGTTCGGCGGCAGGCTTACTTCCAGTGAAAGGGGCCTCTAGGTAGCGTGCGCCAGTGGTTTGCACCATGTCTGCAAACTCGCGCGCACTTTCGCCGTCGATGGTCGAAGATTGAATCACCACGTGCCTGGCGTTGAGGTGGGGCAGGAGTTGTTTTAAAACGTCCCGCACCGAGTCCGCGTCGTACAAGCATAGCTGTAGATATTGCGCCGCTGCGGCGCAGCCCGCCAAGTCCGTCTGTTTCAAGTCTAGCTGTGGCTTGGGTGTGCGGTTCCAGCTGGCTACCAGATGCTTATCTGTAGCGTAGTGCTGTGCCCAAGTGGATCCAATGATTCCCAAGCCGATGACGGCTACTTTTATTTTGCTCATGCTCTCAGGATTCGCTCTCCGAAGCAGATGTCAAACCTGGTGCCGACTCTTTGCATGCTTTGTTTGGCGTGAGTTCATATTTTTGATCGACAGATGCGCGTGCATTCGGAGAACTAAGCGCATGTCTGAAACATTCGAAAACGTCACCATTATCAAAAAGGCCAATGTATATTTCGGCGGCCAAGTCACTAGCCGCACGGTGCAGTTCGCCGATGGCTCGAAGAAAACCCTAGGCTTTATGCAAGCTGGTGATTACGAGTTTGGCACGGAAGCACCCGAGTTGATGGAGATGCTGGGCGGCTCGATGGATGTGAAGCTCGACGGCAGCGATGAGTGGAATACCTACGCGGAAGGACAGTCCTTTAATGTCCCAGGTAACTCTAAGTTCAGTTTGAAAGTCGCTGAGGGCGGCGCTGATTACTGCTGCACCTATCTCTCCTAGACACTGCATACCTCTCACAGGGCTGAGTTTGTACGCTTGCGCTCGGGCAGCGACTGGCTAGTCTAGCTGCTATGGATGGCGTATTAGTTCTAACGATTAGTGGACAGGACCGCGCAGGACTTGTCGAAAAACTCGCGGATGTGATCGCGACGCACGGTGGCAACTGGGAGCACTGCCGGATGGCACATCTGGCCGGACGTTTTGTCGGCCTGCTGGAAGTCACTGTTGCGGGAGATTTACAACAAGAGTTGGAGATCGCCTTGCGCACGATTAGCGACCTCGATGTCATGATCGCAGCTGGCTCGACCTGTTCTCCGGCGGAGCCACTGCGTCAGTTTGACTTGGAAGTGGTGGGCAGTGACCAACCGGGCATCGTGCGCGATGTCTTTAAGGCGCCGGCACTCGCAGGCGTCAATGTCGAAGAACTCAGCACGCGCGCTTACAGCGCGCCCAGTTCGGGCGGCATGCTTTTTGAAGCCAAGGCCCGCTTGGGCTGTGATCCTGAAATCGATCGCGAAGCGATTCGTGCACGTCTAGAGCAAATCGCTCAAGATGTGATGGTCGATATCCGCCTCTTAGATTAAGAGGCGGTTGTCAGTCTCTAATTTTCTGCAGTTTCCTCGCGTGCTTTCGCAGTATCTGTGACTGTTTCGGGGGCATTGCTATTAGTTAACTGTAGCGTGCCGCAGGGCAGCACTCGGTCACTGTTATCAGCTAAAGCGACAAGCTTGTAATGGTTGATCGAGCTGTCTGCATTGATTGTTAGTTGCGCATTCGAGTGACCTTGCCAGCTTTCGGGCGTTGTCAGGGCTGCGCCGTAGGCGCGCAAAATGAAGTCACTATCGGTAATTTTAAGTGTCTTGTCTTTGAGCAGTGTGTGTATCAGCAATTCGTTAACAATTGTGTTCTCGAATTCGGAGCTCACCTTAAATATGTAAAGATCACCTAGATTGGACAGGGTTTCCAATGCATTCGCTTCGTCACGTAATTTGAGTTGGTCAGGTGTGCGATCAACTAGATTCTCGCCTACTAAGCCTAGCTTTTCAGCGGAGTCTTTGATTTTGATCAAGTGGTGCGCGACAATTTGCTGCGTGCCCAGGTCGATGGCTCGCAAGGAGAGTAGCCCTGAACTGGAGTCCGCGGGTTGTATAATTTCGATTACTAGCAAAGCTTTTTTGTCATCTTTAAAGATGGGTGCATTCTCATATTCAAAGATACTGCTGGTGGAGCCAGTGGTGTCGGGCTTTAGCTGGAAATCCACTGGAATCGTGACGCTAAACGCTGTGCCATCAATTTTGATGAGTTGGTCGTAGGTGTTGTTGTGTAACTCGGGGCTGGATCGCTGCGTACTCTCGCTGTCTTGAATAAAGACGCCATCAAAAAAGAGGGTTTCGTAACCGAGTTCCCAACAGGTATTTAGCAGTCGTTTACAAAGCACTGTGATTGCATCGTCGTAGTTGGCTGATTCGAGGTCGTAATCGAAGCGCTTTAAATCCACTGCGACCTGATGGGATTGTTGCTGTTGTACGATTTGTAAGAGTTCAACCAGTCCTTGTTGAGAATTTTTTATCTGCAACTGAGCGCTTTCAATGAGCAGTTTGCCACGTTCGATGAGCGGTTGCATATCTTGCTCGGGATTTAAATTAGAGGGCTTACTATTCGCTAGGTATTGACCGCTCTTTAAATCCGACTTTGCCGAGTCGATTGCACGTTCTAAGCGCAGATACTGCATCTTTTGGGACGCTGTCATGTAAGACATTAAAGTATCGCTTTGTTTCAGGATACTTAGATCTATGGGCTCGTCGTTGCTGGCAGCATGTGTAAGTGCTGGCAGTAGAGTCAGAGCTAGAAGGAGAGACTTTGCGTAGGATCTGATTTTGGATCGGAGCATTGTATGATATGGGGATGTGGACGGGATGAAAAGAGAGAGTATTTCAACAGCAATGGCACATTGCCAAGTATATTCCTCTGTTCTGGCCCGGCTGTTTCGTAAATGGTGCAAGCTTTATCTTCGCTGTGGATTGACATTAGTCGTGGTTATGCTGTTTTGAGTTCTATGCAGTTTAACGAAGAATTAACTCTTGTTCGCGATACCGAGGCCACAATCATTCCAGCGGGAGAGATTAAGGTGCTTAGCTCAGGCACGCGCGCAGTCATTTCGCAAGCACTTGGTGGTACAGTCACCATACGCACAGATTCGGGGCTTTACCGCCTTTCGAGCCGTGATTGGGATGCGCTTGGAGCTGAAGCTCAGGCTCAGCTCGATGCTACCGTTGAAGCTGAGCAGTCGGCGGATAGTGATGTGCCTTTCAGTGAAGAGCTTGTGTGGGATGCCATGCGTGGATGCTTCGATCCCGAGATCCCTGTCAATATTGTGGATTTAGGGCTCATTTATGATCTGCAATTGAGCCAACCAGATGCGGAGGGCCAGCACCAGGTTGAGGTTAAAATGACTTTGACGGCCCAAGGCTGTGGCATGGGCCCAGTCATTGCGGAGGACGCCAAAAAGAATATTGAAGCACTGACTGGCGTCTCAAAGGCTCAAGTTGATATCGTTTGGGATCCGCCCTGGACCCCGCATATGATTTCTGAAGCTGGCCGCCAGAAACTAGGGCTAGAGTAGGGGCTAGCTAAGTCCTTCGCTGATGCGGCCGCTTAATTCTGTTTTAATTTTAGCTTTTGACTGATTAGATTGTCTTGCCAGTTGGCTGAACGAGTACACATTACCTGCTTTTGGTATGCGGGTGTAGCTCAGTTGGATAGAGCATCGGTTTTCTAAATTTAAACGGGCTTTTTGCTGTTGGTGCCTTATTGTTCCTAATAGTTGCAAGTTAAGCGCTTGCGATTTATTAAGGCTTCTTTTTATTCCTCGATATTCCCCTAAATAGCACGATTTTAGCTTCTTCACGGATTTCGGACAATGGGAGCCTGAAGTCTTCTTTCTTAGCTGCCTTCCTCGCACGGATTTGAGGCCGCTTGGATT
>PBYS01000005.1 GCA_002729725.1 Puniceicoccaceae bacterium | reverse complement strand
AATGGAGACTATCCGGGAAATGGAGATCTCGCACAGTTCCCTCGCTTCAAGTATTTTCGTGAATCTAATTTGCATGGAACGGACGTAGCGAGTGCTTCCAGCACAGCCGGTAATTCAAACGTAAAATACGATCTGTTGGCGCGCGGGTTGCCCGCACTTTCCTATGCGGCTGCGGTAGATCTCTTGGCTACTCCTCCGCTTGGTCAGATAGATAATGTCGATATGGAAGTATTAGGGCGTATCAGCCAATGGCCTTCCGAAGGACATACTGGCACCGATGAGTCGAACCGCTGGCTGCACAGTGATTTCAGGAACGTAGCCCTCCACCTGAATTCGTGAGATAAATTCTATTAAAAGAGTGGAACCTGTTGGGGTTCAGTGGCTAAAGTAGCCTTAAACAAATAAAACCGAAACACCCAACAGGTGACAAGATGAAGCGACTGAATCTGGAACGAGGCAAGGAAGAACTGATCAGCACGGGTGGCAATCATGCCTGCGGATATTTTTTACGCGAGGCGGCTCGTCGGCATCTGCCGGCTAACTTTCAGCAACGCCGAGAGGGCGCGATCAGCGACCGAGATATTCTGCTGACGATGACAGGGATGCTCAGCAACAGTCGCACAGACTTTGTAGATGTTGATTTGTATCGCGAAGACATCGTGTTCACACATAGCTTCGGGATCAACGAACTGCCGGCCGAGCCGACTCTGCGGCAGCGTTTGGATGAGCTCCCGGCTCAGCGTAGTCATGACTGCCTGCGGGCGACCAACTTGTCGATTTTGCAGGGGCGCAGTTTCCAGACCGTTCGGGCCGGGGAGCTTGATTTGGTTCCAGTGGACATCGACGTAAGCCCTCTGGACAACTCTGGCTCGAACAAACAAGGCGTATCCTTCACTTACAAAAAGCATGACGGCTACGCTCCGATCTTCGCCTACATCGGAGCCGAGGGTTACATGCTCGACCATGAGCTACGCCCCGGCAAACAACACTGCCAGGAAGGCACGCCGCAGTTCATCGGTTCCTGTGTGCGGCAACTGGAGGCTCTGAAGCTACGCGGGCGCTGCTTGATCCGTCTGGACAGTGGCAACGACGCGGAGGACAACTTCGCTCATCTCGGAGATCAGTTCTGGATTATCAAACGTAACCTGCGAAAGGAAAAGCGCGAGCAATGGCTCGCCATCGCCCGTCGCGTCGGAGACTTGAAAAACGATACGCGAGAAGGCAAAAACGTCTACACTGGTTTTGTGGATCACCTCAAACCGGGCGGTGCCAAGTCCCAAATGCAGGCCGTCTCTGTGGCCTTTGAAGTGACCGAACGTTTAAGCGACCCCGAGGGTAATCTGCTGTTGATCCCTGAGATTGAAGTGAACACCTATTGGACAAACCTGCCCTGCACGGCGACCGAGGTCACCCGACTCTACCACGACCACGGCACCAGCGAGCAGTTCCATAGCGAGCTCAAAAGTGATCTGGACATTGAGCAACTCCCCTCCAGCAAACTCTGCGTCAACAAAATCGTACTGCTCTGCGGCATGCTCGCCTTCAACGTGCTACGCACACTCGGGCAGGAAGTGCTCGCCCGCGCACATCTGGCACCTGTCAAAATCAAGGTGCGCCGATGGCGTTTGAAAACGGTTCTGCAAAACATCGTCTACTGTGCTGTGCGCGTGATCCGCCACGCCAGAACGATCAAGCTGCACTTCGGAAAAACCTGTCCGTGGTTCGATGTCATCGAGGACGTCGCCCGATCCCGATTGTGTCCGGACTAGTGCAAGCTGATCGACAGCCCCCCAGATCAGAGTCTCCCCAAAGGCGAGCGGGGCAAGTGTGGACTCAATCCTTAAATAACGTAATGTAAAATAGACATGAGGTGCAAAGCTTGAACGGATGCCTCAACCGTCGGCGATCCTGAAGGCCAATGCCTTGAAAATTACGGGGCGCCAATGAAAACCAAGCACGCCGACTTGCGGATACAATTATCTCACGGATTCAGGACAGAGTTAAACGCGCTCAAGACTCTCATTTTCAACAATCGATCCTACAGCGCCCATACAAGATCTGGAAGTATAATAAACTGACAACGATTCTCAATAAGAACTAAACAAAAAGCTACTGAGTCTCAATAACGCCAGAAACTCACAATTCACTGTTAATTAGCAAGTTAAGCATCCAATAAACCCAAATATCGCTTGCTATTCGCCCAGACCCGAGTCTCAATAAAGGCAGGTTCGCACTCGGCGTGCCTCGAAGCACATTACAAAAAAATCAATCATCATGTATCTAATCAAACCAGATCTATGTGTCATGTGCGATGCCTGCCGTCCGGTATGCCCGCGCAATGCGATCAGTGCCCACGCCACTGATAAAACTTACGTAGTCGATGCCGATCAGTGTAATAGCTGCTCCAACATGGGCGCCGTCCGTTGTGTGCCACAGTGCCCAACCGACGCCATCGTCAAAAAGTAGCCCAGCGACCACGTAGATTTCTCGCACAGCACACCTTACATGCCGCACGACCTGCCAAGGGGTGCGGCATTGTTGTGAGTAAGGTGTGAATGCAGCTTAGCTAGCCGAGACGCCCGCTATCTGCGAAAGAAAAATCAAAGCCTGACAGCGCGCATTATTAAATGCGCAACTGCGCCGCTGCGACTCTTTCATACAGCCGTAAACCTGCCAGCCGCACACGCCTTTGCAGGAGAGTGGTAACAGGCCCATGTAGCCAAAGACATCATCTAAGGGATAACCTAAAGCAACGCCGATCTCATGCGGAATCGTGCCGTGCAGACGCCAGCGCTCGCGTAACTCATCAATAAAACTGCCCGCGCGTAATGGGTAGTGATAATTCAGCTGCGCTCCCATGACGCAATAAGGCGCGCTCTCCAACACAGCTTGCAGCCGCTCAGTTTGGAAAATAATAAATTTCTGCAGACCATTGCTCTCGATCAACAAACGAAAATCAAAGCCCCATTGAGCCGCCAAACGCGCGAGACCTGCCTCGACCTGCGCCACCGACATCCCCATTTCCTCGAGGTCCAAGGACAGCAGCTCACCGGTCTTCTCGCTTAACAAGACACTCGAAGCATTCAAAAACACCCAGGCATCAAAGCGCTGCTCCAAATCGGACGCGCCGGCCAATGCTGCCTTCCAATCGTGGAATGGCCGCATGTTTGCCTCTGTTTGTTCCAATACCATGCCGGTGAATATGAATCGAATGATTATTTTTTTGTGCTGCGAATGAGCGATGCGGAATACATGCACTCGCCGCATACAAATCCGAACTTCGACAAAATTGCAAGCCCGATATGATACTGAGTCTCATTCCTTAGTCCTCTCTGCATATCCAGATAATGTCATATCAACGCCCGGCCATGAGCACATGGCCGGGCGTTCTTCTATCCAAAGCAGCTATCTGCGCTCAGCAAACCACTGTGCGACGCCCGCGCAGTCCCGGCAGTTTAGAATCTGCTCTGTAGGAATGCCGCCCTTGCGCGCGATATTCACGCCAGCCGCGTAATACGCCAGCCCCTCCGTGCTGTGCGCATCGGGATTGATGGCGCACATCAGCCCCTTCTCGGCGGCTCTACGCCAGAGGCGCCAGTCCATGTCCAAGCGCTTGGGATTGGCATTGATCTCGATGATCACTTTATTGGCAATGGCGGCGTCGATCACCTTTTGCAGGTCGATCTTGTACGGTTCACGCCGCAGCAAAATGCGCCCTGTGGGATGCCCCAGCATGACTGTGGCCGGATGCTCGATCGCGCGAATCACCCGTGCGGTCATCTCCGCTTCCGATTGACTAAAACTGGAGTGCACCGACATCACCGTATAATCCAGCGCGGCCAAGGTGCGATCTTCCAGATCCAAAGAACCATCGGGTAAGATGTCACATTCAATCCCGGAAAAGACGTGCACCTTCGACTCCCCGGACTCATTGAAGGCACGGATTTGCTCCAACTGCTTCAAAACACGCGCATCGCTCAGTCCATTCGCCTGATAACTCGCCTTCGAGTGATCGGCCAGACCGAGGTAATCGAAGCCAAGCGCCTCCGCGGCCTCCGCCATCTCTTCGATCGTGCCCCGCCCATCGGATGCGGTGGTGTGATTATGAAAGACCCCACGCAACTGCGAGAGCTCCAGCAGCGAAGGCACTGAATCCCCCCCCAGCTCATAGCGCTCAACCTCGCCCATTCCCTCACGTAACTCTGGCGCAATCATCTGTAAGCCCAAAAATTCAAACAGTTCCTGCTCCGACTGAAGCTGAGGTCCTTCCTCAGCCTTCCGTTCTCTGTCCTCTGCCCTCTGTTCTCTGTCCTCTGACTTCTGATCTCTGACTTCTGACTTCTGATCTCTGACTTCTGACTTCCGAGAAAGCCCCCACTCGCTCAAACTGTAGTCATGCGCCAGCGCGCGCTGGCGCATGGCTACATTGTGCTCCTTCGAGCCGGTAAAATGATGCAGCGCAAAGGCGAACTGCGCCATCGGCACCACCCGCAAATCAGCCTGCAGGCCGGACTCAAAGCGCACGCTGGATTTGGTCGCGCCATGAGCAGTCACCTCTTGCACAGAATCTTGCCCCACAAACCAATCCATCACTGGTTGCGGCTCAGAGCTCGCCACAATGAAGTCCAAATCACCCACGGTTTCTTTTAAACGCCGCAGACTGCCCGCCGCTTCCGCTTGCTCGACCTGTGGCAAGTCACGCAAGCCAGCTAGGATGGGCTCGGCCACCGTGCGCGCATCCCACCACAGGTGACGCTTGGCGTAAGCCGCCCGATTGGCGATGCCGGTCAAAATCTTTTCTTCTGACTTTTTACCAAAGCCCTTGAGCGCCGACACCTCGCCCGCTTCGCAGGCAGCCTTGAGCGCGTCGATGCTTTCCACACCAAGTGCGTCGTGCAGCTTCTTCACCTTCTTGCCGCCGAGGCCAGGAATGTCCAACATCTCGATCAAGCCCGGCGCAATGGAAGCGCGCAGCTTGGTATAATACTCCAACTCACCGGTCGCGTGCAGTGTCTCAATCTTATCCACCAGCGCGGAGCCGATTCCCTTGATCGAGCCCAGCCGTCCCTCGGCAATCACCTCGCCCAGGTCGTCTTCCATCGTCTCCAACACCCGCGCGCCCCCGGAATAGGCGCGAATTTTAAACGGGTTCTCTCCCTTGAGCTCTAAGAGCACAGCAATGTCTTCAAGGACGTCTACGATGTCAGCTTTGTTCATATACGAAAACTTGAGACAGTTGATCCAGATGACAAGCGTAGGATAGAAGCCCCTACACCCATTCACCTGAAGCAATATCTATTTCGATCAGTTCTTGCGCTCCAACCGAGTCAACAAGCCATTGGCTAGGCGGCGCCCCCTGATCATCCAAGTGTTGCACGAACTCCGGGGTATACTCTTGGCTGCAATGCCAATGCGGCCATTGCTCAGTCAGAGGCAGCAACGATTTTCGATAAGGCTTGATCCGACGCGGGCGTGACAAGTCGCGCCCCTACGACCTTTCCTTTTTCATCCAAAGGCAGGCGATCCACCCAACGCAGCTCCTTCGGGATCTTATAATTCACCAATTTCTCGCGCAGCTGTGCTTTCCAAGCGGGCTGTTCGCGACCGGTATAAAACACGACCAGCCGCTGCCCCCACTCAGGGTCGGGCAATCCCACCGCTAACACGGCTTCGACGCCAGCTAACTGCGCCACCGCGGCTTCCACCTCGCGGGGGTCAATCTTTTCGCCGCCGCTATTGATCAGCCGATCTTTGCGCCCGATCACATGCAAACGTCCTTCGTCATCAAGACGGGCCTCGTCGTCGGTCAAATAACCGTCGCTGCCCTCGATGCGCGGCTGCCCATGATAGCCCTGGAAGAGGGCCGGGCTGAAGATGCGCAAACGGCCATCGGCTTCGATCTGAAAACGCGCCTCACCAATCGCCACCGCCCCGGCATCGGGCGTCTGCAAGAAGTCCGCCACAGGCACGGCGGCCACCATGGCCGCGGTCTCGGTCATGCCGTAGACGGGAATGATCGGTAACTGACAGGCGCGCGCTTGCTGCGCAAGCGACTCAGGCAAGGCGGCCCCGCCCACAAAAATCGCACGCGCGGTCTGCAATGTTTGGACACGCGCATCCGTGCCCAAGGCGCGCTGCAACTGTGTCGGCACATAGGAAAGACAACGACCCGCAACCACATCTTCATCGAAGCGTATCTGCCCACCCGTCACGTAAGCGCGCAGCAACTGCATCAACCCGCTCACATGGTACAGCGGCAACACGCAGCAACTATCAATCGGCCCACCGCCCAGTAAGCCTTGCACGCCCTCGCAAGCCGCACAAAGCGAATCCCAAGTATGCACGGCCAGCTTCACCCCGCCCGTGCTCCCACCGGTCGGAATGAGAATGGAGCCCGGCTCTGGCAACGTCGGGGCTTCACTCGTGAAGACCGCCGAGCCATCCCGCTCCATGCCACCGCGGTCTTCACAAGTGAAGCCCCGACCAAAGCAAATGGCTGGCGACACTAAACGCCCCAGCTCTGCTTGCTCTTGCGCGCCCCACTTGGGATTGGCCAAGATCACAGGCACGTCCAGCAAAACAGCCGCAAAAAACGCAGCAGCAAATTCAATGGGATCCTGCTCCGTCAACAACACCCCGCATGCTTGCTGCTGACGCGTGAGCGCTTCCACCTGCGACAGATAGTCCTGCACGCGCGCCACAAGGGCCTCGCCTGAAATGCCGGCGATCCAGTCGCGCGCGAGTTCTTCTAAATCGAGTTCCATATCTGCTCGGGCACATAGGCTGCGCGGGCGTTCGTGTCAATCGCCGCCACCGCGGGCAGGTGATTGAGTGTATCATTAAAAGCGTCTACGGTATCGAAACCGATCGGAACTGACAAGTCCGGTAAACGATCCGCCAAGGCCAACACACTCTCCGCGGCAATGCCAGTCTCGAACACCGACGAGAACACCACCTGCGCCGCCACCGGTAACAAGCGCTGGCGCAGGGCTCCGACCTCCCCCATCAAGGCAGCTTTGACCACCAAGGGCCCCGACCAAGCGCCTGGCTCTAAAAAACGCGCCCCATCCTTGCCATTCAGCGACTCATCGAGGGCGATGGGCACGCCATAGTCCTGCATGTAGCGGGCCATGCTTGCCTCTTGGCCGCAAGCCAGCGCTTGCTCGATGTAGTCCGTTTGCTGCGGGAAGCGCGCCAAGAGCTCCAGCCATTGCTCTAGCTCAGATGGATTCAAGCCGGCATTGGCATCGAAACGCAGCCGCACGCCTGGCGGCAGGGCGTCCAAGAGCTGACCTGCCCATTCCAGCTCTTGAGCGACGGGGGCCACGCCGATCTTCCATTTCAAATTACGGTAGCCCGCTTGCACGCGTTGCCGCGCACGCGTCAATCCCGCATCTCCGGCGGGCAATAACCCAGACACGGGGTAGACACCTGTCCTCGCGGCGTCCGCTGATGCCGCGACCTGCGCACAGGAGAGTGCAAAGGCGCAACAGGGCAAATCCTGCGGCACTGGCAAGTCCGCTTGCACTTGCAAGTGCTGCAAAAAGGCCTGCGCTTCTGCCAGTGTCTCGCTGCCAAACTCCGGGATCGGGGCCACCTCGCCATAGCCGACTTGCCCGTCCTGCTCGACGCGCAGCAAAAAGCCTTCACGCAGCGCCCACTCGCCGCGCGCAGTGCGTAGCGGCCTGCGAAAGGCGCGTCGATAGGGCTTAAATGAAATTTCGCAGGTCATGGATTCTATCGTAGGGGCGTGATTCACATCAGCAGGCAAAAGCTGCACGCCCATAAATGCCACAGCAGCCACGACGACGCGGGCGTGACAAGTCGCGCCCCTACACTCTCATAAAGTATCATTTACGACTTGAGAAAAGACAATCTTTTGCTGAAGTCAGCCTATGAAAGCACCTCGAATCGAAGACTATTATCAATCTGCAGATCAGTTCTTCCAGAACAACTTGCCGGTCGGCCTGACCTACGACGACATTTCTCTGGCGACGCTCTACTCAGACGTGCTCCCTCGCCAAACCAATTTGGGCACCCGTCTCTCAGAGTCGCTCGAGCTGCAAATTCCGATCATTTCTTCGGACATGGACACGGTGACCGAATCCAAGATGGCCATTAAAATGGCGCTCAATGGCGGCCTGGGGCTCATTCACTATAATATGACCGACGAGAAGCAGGTGCGTGAGGTCGCCCGCGTCAAAAATCATATTCACGGCTTCATTCAGGAACCGATCAAAGTCGAGCCCAACCAGAAAATCGGCGAGGTCATGGACCGCATCGCAGATCGTGGCTATGGTTTCAGCACTTTCCCAGTGGTGGATGACAACAATAAATTACTTGGCCTGCTACCGGGGCGAGTCGTCAAAGCGCGCTACGCCAACCGCCTGGTCTCGGAAGCAATGACGCCACGCGACCAAGTCTACACACTCAACGAAAAAGAGATCACTAAAGATCCGATCAAGACCGCAGACAAATTTTTCACCGACCACCTCGGCATTCACAAGCTACTGGTGGTCGACGACGAAGACCGCCTACGCGGCCTGTTCACACTCTCCGACATCGAGCGCATCGACGCCGAGTCGCAGCAGTCCGTCAAACCCGCCCGCGACAGCCACTTCCGCCTGATGTGCGGCGCAGCCATCTCCGCCCACCGCAAGCCCGATGGCGAACTGGACCGTGAGCGCATCATCAACCACGTAGGCAAATTGGTAGACGAGGGCGTGGACACTATCGCGGTATCCACGGCACATGGATTTTCTAAAGGCGTCGGCGACACCATCCGCATGCTACGCGGTGAGTTTGCCGACCTGACTTTGATCGCCGGTAACGTCACCAGCGCCGAGGGGGTCGAATTCCTCGCCGACGCGGGTGCCAATACCATAAAAATCGGTCAAGGCCCGGGCTCGATCTGCACCACTCGCATCGTCGCTGGTGTCGGCATTCCGCAAATGACCGCGCTCTACTGCGCCTCCATCGCGGCCCGTAAAAAGGGCGTCGCGATCCTCGCCGACGGCGGCATTACCAAGTCGGGCGATATGGTCAAAGCCCTCACCTTGGCCAACGGCGTCATGTGCGGCAGCCTGCTGGCCGGCTGCAACGAAGCCCCCGGCCAGATTATCGAAATCAACGGCAAGCAATATAAACAATACCGTGGCATGGGCAGCAGCGCCGCCATGAAAGACGGCTCCGCCAGCCGCTACGGCCACGATCGCAAGGACATCGCCACCAAAGCCGCGGCCGAAGGCATTGAAGCGCTCAAAGAATCCGTCGGCTCACTCAGCGGCGTGCTGCGCGAGCTGGTGGGCGGCATCCAGTCCGGCATGGGCTACCTCGGCGCCGCCGACCTGGCTCAACTACGCGCGAAGGCTCGCTACATTCGTGTCAGCCCCGCAGGTCAGAAGGAATCTGCACCACACGACGTGATCACCGTGAAAACTTCGGATTCATCCGCCGATTCCAATAAGTAGTCATAGTAACACGTTTTACGAGAGCTGAGCCCGTCTCTTGACACATGGACTAGGCAAACTTAGTTTAATGGACTAATGAAAACACTCAACATACATGAGGCCAAAACGCACCTCTCCAGCCTCCTCAAAGAAATTGAAGAGACTGGAGAGCGCATTGTGATCTGCCGCAATGGAAAACCCGTAGCTGATCTCTCCTCTCATCAAGCCCAAGACCGACTGAAGCTAGATCCCATCCTCAGTAAAGTTGAGATTAACTACGATCCGACTGAAGCTGCCTCAGAAGACGAGTGGCCAGAATCAGCACGATGATCTTAGACACATGCGCTATACTTTGGCTCGCCAGTGGCAATGCTCAGCTAAGCGACCACGCTCGGGCCACAATCGCGAGTGCCCCCCAAGTCGCGATCTCATCGATCAGCGCCATGGAGATTGGACAAAAATACCAAAAAGGTAAACTCTCGCTACCAATGCCCCCCTCCGAATGGTTCCATGCCATAGTCAAGCACCACGGACTCACCGTAATCAACCTCGATGCCGACATCTGTTTGCGCGCCACAGAACTCCCCCAAATACATAAAGACCCTTTCGACCGATTGATCATCTCGACAGCCCTTCGCCTAGAACGTGAAGTCGTCACTGCAGATGCAGTCTTTTCCTCGTATGGCGTCGATACACTCTGCTAGAATTTTACAAAAACAAACATGCTCACACCATTTACCTCCCAACTGATTGCCGATACCGGCATCTCCACAGGCGACGAAGGCAAGGGTCGCGTCATTCTCGAAATCGTGAACGAATTACGCGAGACCACTGGTCGCGAAGACGCGGTAGCGGCCGTCATGAAGGTCAACGGCGGCTCCAATTCCGGCCACACCGTCGCAGGACTCAAGCTCAACCTGCTCCCAGGTGGGGTTGCGGATCCTAAAGTCCCTTACCTCCCGATCGGTGCGGGTGTGGTCGCCGATCCACGTAAGTTCCTCTGGGAGTCGGCCTATGCGGAGCTGCACGGCCACGTCGCGATCAAGCGTCTCGCCATCGACGAGCGCTGCTTGGTCTCCGACCTCTGCCACCGTCTGCTCGACCTCGCTTGGGAAGACTACCGCGTGCACGTGCAAAAGGGCGATCCACGCGGCTCGACCGGTCGCGGCATCACGCCTGCCTACCTCGACGAAGTGGGACAATTTCAAATTTTCTATGCCGACTTCCTCGGCAGCAAAGAGGCCTTTGTCACTAAAATGCAGGGCCGCATCGACCGCGCACTACGCGTGATCGAGCACGTCTGCCAAGTCGCCCCGGAACGCTGGCCTACTTTCTTTGAAACTCTCACTGGAGCGGAAACCCGCGCCAACGACGAAGTCATCCAAGCAGGCAAGTTCGACGCCAGCGAGTTCGACTTCAGGCAATTCGCCGGCGAAGCCCCCTTCACACTCAATTCCGAAAAACTGATCGAAGCCTACTGGGCCGCCGGCCAGGTGCTCGCTCCTCAAGTCTGCGATGTGCGCGAGCTAGTGCTGCGCGAGCAAGACAAGGGCAACTACATCATCGGTGAATTTGGCCAAGCCTACTGGCTGGATAAGCGTCACGGCTTCGCCCCCAACGTCACTGCCTCGCACACCTTTACGCCAGAGTTTTTCCAATCTGCAGGCATTCCCGCGCAACCGATTCACAACGTCGGCTGCTGCAAGGCCTACGACACCAAAGTCGGCACCCACGTATTCATCTCCGAGATCGACCTCGACCACCCGCTCAGCACCCTGCTGCGCAAGATCGAGTTTGGCGCCACCACCGGACGCCAACGCATGGTCGGCTGGTACGACGCCGTGGAAAAGGGCGACGCCCTACGCTACGGCGGCTATCAAGACCTCGTGCTGAATAAGCTCGATGCCCTCTCGCACGCTGGCGACTGGCAAGGCGATCTACAAATCTGCACCGCTTACCAAGACGAAGATGGCAGCATCGTGCACCACGTGCCACGCGACATTAAAGTCCACCGCCGCCTTAAGCCGGTATTCAAAACAGTACCCGGCTGGAGCGAAGACATCTCCGGCGTGCGCAGCTTTGCCGATCTGCCCGAAGCCGCCAAGGTATACGTAGCATGGCTATTAAAAGCCTTAGTCGAAGTCGCCAACCACGGGGATCAGCACAAAGACAAGATCCCTAACCTGCGCTACATCGGCGTCGGCCCCGAGCCCAGCCAAATCATCAAAGACGTGCCACCCGTGAAGGAACTATTGAAGCTCGCGAAATAAGCGTAGTGACAAGCTTCCAGCTTGTCTGAGCATTCAACTCGTCAGAACTCAATCTATTATGGAACTCCCAGAATCCCTTCAAAAATGGAGCGACGAGGAATTACGTGCGCTCAACCATGCAATCGTTGACCATCTCAAACAGCGCAGAGCCGTCCAAGCAAGGATGGAAATGACTCGCTTTCAACGCGGCTGCAAAGTCGAGTTCTGGTCCTCGGAAGGCGACTTAATCGAAGGCACAGTCATCAAATTCAATAAAAAGACCGTAAGTGTCCTCACCGAAGAGGGCACGCAATGGAACGTCTCCCCGTCGCTGCTAACACGAACAGCCGGCGATATCCCACCCGCTCAAGAGCAAGAAGTCATCGACTTCGATGAATGATTACTCCGCCTCCTTTACTTCAACCTTCTTAGCGACCTTCTTCTTAGCTGCCTTCTTAGTCGCTTTCTTAGCGGACTTCTTCTTGGCTGCTTTTTTGGCCACCTTCTTTTTAACTGCTTTCTTCGCCGCTTTTTTAGTGGCTTTCTTAGTCGCCTTCTTGGCTGGTGCTTTCTTAGCAGAAGCTTTAGGTGCTGCAGAACTTTCGGCCTCGGACGCCTGAGCTGCCTGAGCTTCTTGCTTCGGCTCAGAAAAATGCGAGGCAGCTTTCTTCTCGCTAGCAACTGACTGCGGAGCCTCGGACTCAAGCCGTGGGAGCGGAGCGACCTCGGTCACGCTCACCGGTGCTGGAATTGGTGCGGGTACTACGGACTCCGCACTAGACACCTTTGACTTCGCGGTTGCCCGCGTGCGGCCGCGACGTTGCGGACGAGGATCTGGCTTGGATAAAAATTCGGATTCGGTCTCGATACGTGCGTCCAAAATCGGCTTGGGTTCCACACGAGAGCGCCCCCTGCGTGAACTGCGCTTAGGCTTGTCCGCAGATGGATCGCTCTCCACAGAATTAGACGATGCTGCTGGCACATCTTTCTGCTCTGACTGTGATTGAGCACCCTCGCCGTGTGACGGCTCTGCATGATTGGACGGCTCACTCGACTCTTTACCGTCGCGATCGCGATTACGATTGCGGCCCCCACGTCGACGTCCACGACGACGCTTACTATTTCCGGAATCTTGCGAGTCATGGCTCTGCTCAGAATTTGATTCCGCCTCTACTTGCTGCTCAGGCGAAGATTGCTGCGCGGCATCCTCACGCGGCGCACGCTCGCCCTTCTGCTTTTGCTTGCGATCAGGGCGTGCCTTACCTTTAGAATCCTGCTTCTGCGACGGCTCATAACGCTCAGGGTGCGCCTCAAAGTCCTCAATCGCAGCCGCAATCTTCTCTTCCATTTCTTCATCAGTATAAGGAATCGTGCGCTCCACTCGCTCCTTTTCCTGGGTCGGAATTTTGGGCTGATCGGGCGGGCAATAAGCCTGTGGTGGAAGCACGATCTCACTATAGGGGTCCAATGGTAGGGAAACCTCAGGCAAGACTTGGTCGGCATGTGCACTCGTTCGCGGATACAACACCAACTCCGCCGGCACGTTGGCAAAATTCGGATCCAGCAGCTGTTCCACCGCTCGCGCGACATCCTCCAAGTCAATATGCGTTTGCTCGCTACTCTTAACTGAAAGCGCATCAGGCTCAGGATTCTGCCGCAGCACTAAATTGGTGACACGTAAACCAACATCACGTGCGCGATCGAAAAGTGCACGATTCATTTCACGCAGACCACCTTCCAATAAAGCGTTAACCGCACTCGCAGGCGCACCGCTCTTATTGGCAGGGATCACGTTAATCAATTGCCCACGAAAGCGCAATAAATTCGGCAGTGCCAAACGCGTGAGCATGACGGGCCCCAGCAAACCTATCTTAAGAATCGCTTCCAAGTTACCGACCGGCAATTTTTCAAAGGCTGCTCCGGGGGTGACGTCGATCGCGTGAATCAGAAGATCCAGCGATTTCTCCTTTTCAAGAATCTGAGCCATCGTCTCCGAGACTGCAGTCAGATTACTGAGATCGACTGGATGCGCAAAAAACTGTGGGTCTGCGAAAGTAACTTTAGAAAAGTTGTTTCCGATGCCGTGCACGCGATAACCTTGGTGTACCAAGCGTTGAATAAGACTGAGCCCGAGGGGGGTCTCGGCTCCAGTGACAATTGCAATGTCCATAAACTGTAAGAAAGTGGCTCGGCAAAGGGAGAACACCCGTGCGGGGGTTCATCAACAACGCATTGACGAGAAAAATTGAATGGGTGAATGAGATGTCGAAGGACGACAGTGCAAAGAGCTAACTGTAAGAATCATTCTGGCAATTGAAATCGCAGCAGATTTAGAGGCATTTTGCAAAATCGTCAGCACTCGACAGCCAGCACTAATAAACGCTGCTTAACTAGGCGCTAGTTACGCAATCCGCCCAAGCTGCGCGCGCACCAAGTCCGCGATCTTCTGCATCGAAGCCACCGGTGGCAACTCGGCAAAGGGCGCGACAGCATCCGTCGCGAGCGACAACTGATGCTCAAAAGTCTTCACCACCTCATCAAAAATGGGGAAATCGTGCAGACGCGCAGTGAAATCCGCAGCCACCGTTTTATCGCCCGCGTTGAAGCGCTCCATCAACGCCTCACGCTCCTCAGCTGGCAATTTTTCCAAGAGCAGCAACAAGGGCAATGTGAATTTCCCCTTGTCCAGATCCGTGCCCAGCGTCTTACCGATCATCGACTCATCGGCGTATAGATCCACCAGATCGTCAAAGATCTGATAGGCGATGCCCACATGACGCCCAAAGAGCCCCGCCGCTTCGCTAAACTCATTCGAATAACCGGCCACCTTTGCCCCCAAGCGGCATGCCACTTCAAAGAGCTCTGCCGTCTTGAGCTGAATCACACGAAAGTAAAATTCACGACTATAATTGACCTCGCCACGCTGGTAGGTCTGCGCGATCTCGCCCGCGCAGACACGCGAAGTCGCGCGCGCCACCGAGCGACAGATCTCATTGGTATCAAACTCAGCAGCCAACTTCAGCGCATGCGAAAAAAGCACATCACCAATCAGCACCGCTGCCGCAGAACCAAACTTCTTAGCCGCCGTCTCCTGGCGATGTCGCGTATCCGCCTCATCCAGAATATCGTCGTGCACCAGTGTGGCCAGATGCACCAGTTCGATCACAGAGCCCAGCTTGATTAGATCTTGCGCACGCGTCTGCCCCGGGCCTTCCCAACCACTATAAGCGACCAGCATCGGCCGCAAGCGCTTGCCACTATGCCCGAACACATAGCGCACATGCTCCTGAACCTCAGGCTCAAGCTCACCCACCTGAGATTGCAAAAAAGCATCAAGATCATCGAGATAAGGCTTCACTGGAGCATAGACCTCGGCAAAACCGGCGGCGGCTACATGATCGACTTCGGACTGAGAGCGGGTTGTCATAAGCATGCATGAAAGTCGGAAGGTCGAAAGGTGCAAAGATAAAGCGCTGATTTCTCTCAAGCCGGAAACACGCACGCCACCAGCTCACGCCACGTGCTGGGCTCCACTGAACCGGCGGCGAACGCGCCAGAGTATCACGTGCAAGGCCTCGCTCAAATGACTGGGACCGGCTTCGATCTGTTCTAATAAGTCTTCCAGTTCACAATAACAGACCTGGGCGCGTTCGTGCAAATCCCTCGACTCTGCGCGGTATAGATCCCGTAAGATCTCCAGCAAGCGGGCTCGCTCGTGAATAGAGAGACCCAATCAAATTAACTTTCATCGGCCTTGGCTTCGTCCGCTCCGTGATTTGCCGTCTCACTGCCCGCGCGGTCTTCTTCGACTGCTGACTCGGAAGCGTCCTCTTCTTCAGCGGACGTTGCAGTATCCTCGGCCATGGATCCGTTGACTTCAATGAGTTTATCGGCTGCGAGGTGCTCACCGAAACGGCCACCGAGATATGAGCTGATCTCAAAGTATTCCTTCCGGTCGGAAACCTTGAGCCAGTGCTCGTCGGCCACGTCCTCATGATAGACCTCATAGCTGCGCGTTTCACCATCGGCGAGTTCAAGCGTGATGGTATTGACCGGCTCAATTGCCTCGGGCAAGCCGGCATCGCTGGCCGCACGGGTGTAGCGCAGAGTGAGCAATCGCTTGAGCTCGCTCTCGAACTTGTCCGCGTCAAAGGACTGCTCTTCGCTCAAGCCTTCAGCCACCCAAGTGGTTTCAGGCTCAGCCTCGGAACTGGCTTCCTCACCTTCGGTCGCTTCTGCGGGCTCGGCGGCCACGACTTCCTTACGCACGGTCAGATCACCGATGCGCACGGCTTCCACTTGATCAGCCTCAAGCTGTAGCAAGGTTTTGTCCTGCCACTGCGCGATGTCGGCGGGTAGATCGTAGCTGCCGAGAGCGACGGCGTAGATCTCTTTGCCATCGCCCGCCCGCACATGCGAACGCCGCGCGCCGGCACCGCTGCCGAGGGTGAGCGAAGCGACTTGTTTACCGTCGGCGTAGAGTTCGACGCGGCGCTCAAATTCGTCATCGCTCAACTTGAAGCGCTTAAGCGAGGCCTCGGTCTGCGCGACTGCAAGGCCATGCTGCAACTCTTTCAGCCGGTCCAAGAGTCGGTCCACGCGATCGGCCTCGACGGGGAAGCCCTCGGCGGTCGTCCAACTGTCGCCGGAGCGCTTCAGCTCACTGCGCTGTTCACCGTCGGCCACAAGGATGCGGTCGACTTGTTCACGATTAAAGTCGAGGAGTGCCTGCATGCCCTGATGACTTTGCAAGCCCTCGGATCGAAAGCTGATGGCGAGAATCAAAAATGCCTGCAGGACAAGCAATCCGCCCAATATTGTGATTTTCTTTTTCATACGTTTAAACCTCCGCTAAAATTTGTTTGTAGTGCGCCGTCCGCTTGCGACGGCAGAGATGGCGAATGAGCCAGACCAGCCCCAGTCCGCAGATGGCCAGCCCGTAGTTGGAGAGCTCCATCACGCGCATTTCCTCTTCGCTCA
This sequence comes from Puniceicoccaceae bacterium, assembly GCA_002729725.1. GTDB lineage: Bacteria > Verrucomicrobiota > Verrucomicrobiia > Opitutales > Coraliomargaritaceae > Thalassobacterium > Thalassobacterium maritimum. The sequence continues at coordinate 11,695 of PBYS01000005.1, read as the reverse complement.
TCGGCTCCAAGGTGCGGGCGAGTTGGGTGCGCCCGCGGATAGCCAGCAGCCCCGCATCGTCAAGCGACCAGTCGACCACGTTTTGCATGAACTCCAGCGGCGCGGTATATTCCGTGCCCAGTGCTTGCGAGGTGAGACTCAAGGCACTGTCTTCGGCAAAACTATTGCTGCCGATCACCACTAGGCGTGCGGAATCCGAAGAGCGTTGAATGACCGAGCCAACAACCAGATCTTCGGACGCTTCAGTCGCTTCTGCGGCGACTGCGTTGTCCTCCGCATCGGCGTCCTCGGATTCGGCCTCCGCGGCCTCTTCCTCGGGCAGCAGTGGTGATTCCTTGTCCTTGAAGTAAGAATCGAAGTGCCCCTGAGTCGCCACGGCAAGCGTCTGCGGGCTGCGCGCCAGTCCGGGCACGAATCCGGTGAGTGGATACATCTGGTAGTCGGGCATCACATCGGCCTCTTCCGAGGTCCAGCTGTCAGCCGAAGAGCGCACCAGTCGGGCGACTTCGCGCTCAGCGCTTTTTTCCGAATCAACTGTAATGGGTGAGGCCCAGTTCATGGTCAATTGCCCCAGCGCAGCTGTCACAGGATGACCGTCATCCAAGCCTTCGCTTCGGATGTCGGGGAAATGTGGATACGGCATCATCACGATTTCGTTCACAGTGACGGGCCCCACACGACGCGGCACGGGGATGGCTAGGGATGCGTTTTGCGTATCGAGCACGAGGCTGTCACCCACGGTGATGCCCATGCTTGCCAACCACTCATCGAGACCGGAGCTCTGCTCATTGGCGTTGATCGAGCGCGTGATCGAGACATCAAAGGGCGAGGTCGCAATTACGACGGAGCCGCCTTGCATGAGAAACTGGTCGATGGCGAAGATCGCCTTTTCTCCCAGATTGTCGGGAGCCAGCACCATCAGCAGGTCGACATCCACGGGCACTTGGCCGGCATCGAGTTCGACATCGATCACACGGGCATTGGCCTCGAGCGTGCTGCGCAGCTCATTGAACTCCTTCGCTGACGGCGGCTGCATCATGTAAGGATTCATGGCATTGTTCGCCGGCCCTTCAGGAGCCACCAACCCGATGGTCTTCAAATAACCGGGCGACAAGCGCTGGATGGCGGACTCGATCGACTGGCGCAGTTGCGAATCGGAGAGTTCGGACGGCAGCGGCACTTGCACGGATTCGTCACTGCCCTCCAACACCATGTAGAACCAGAACGGCTGCGTATCAAAGAGCCCGGCCACCTGAGGCACAAAACCGTATTCATGGTTGAGCTCTTGGCCCAGCTGACCGTTGTTGGCATCGGGATCCGCGAAGTCATAACTCAGCTTACCACCGGAACTTTCGGCCAGGCTTTCAAGGGTGTTTTCCAGCGAAGCGCGCAGCTCGGCCAGTGCGGTGGGCAATTTCTCCGCTGGCGAGACGTAGGCCTTAAATTCAACCGGCGCGGGAAGCTCGGCAAACACGTCGGATCCGGCACGATAGCCGTTGATGACTTTACGCACGGCACGAGTGATCTCGTACTCCGGATTCTTGAGTAAGACTTCCGGCTCACCGGAACCAGAGGACTTGACCTCGATCAAATCATCAAAGCCCAGCGTCTCGTGTTGATCGCCATAAGCAACGACCAGGTCAAAGTAGGAATTCACCACGCCGGCCTCGTAGCGACTGGCCATACGGAAAGGCACCGGGCGGATGCCATATTTATCGGCGGCCTCTTCTTCGATGGACTGATCACTGTGCGGATCGACAAACTCGACGCGCACTTTCTCGCCACCGGCCACCTGATACTCTTCGAGCAGATCCTTCAACTGCGGCACTAGCGGCTCCAGCAGCGGATGACTCTTTTGCGAGAAATAACCACGGATCAGTAGCGGCTCCGCAGCCTGTTGCAAGTAAGCCCCGGTCGCTTCGGAGAGCGAATAGGCGTTGCCCTCAGTTAAGTCGATGCGGGCAAAGCGAACGCTGTGCAGCCAGACATTGGCCGCCAATAGATTGACCACTGCCAAGGCACACACCGTAACCCACTGCACATGCCGGCTTTGGGTCGGATTGCCCGCCCAGCGCAAGCGTTCCAGGCTAAAAAGATTCAGCGCGAGGAAGACACCAACGATCGATAAATAGTAATAAATGTCTCGCAAGTCGAGCACACCGCGAGTGATCGAATCGAAGCGCGAACCACTGCCGATCAACTCAAGCACACCACTCACACGATGACTGAAGAGCGTGGTCAACATACTGGATCCGACCAGGTAGAAAACGCCCGCCGTAAAAACGGTGAGAATGAGCGCGACGATGGGATTATCCGTGCGACTGCTCATATAGAGACCGATCGCCACATAGGCCGCCGCCAAAAAGATCGAAGCCACATAGCCACCGATCACTGGGCCCCAATCAAGCGGCCCCGCCAGCGCGACGGAAAATGGTAGTGGCAATGTCAATACAAGTGCGAGCCCGACCAACGCGAGATTGGCCGCAAACTTCCCCAGCATCAGCTGGAAGGAGCCAACCGGGCTGGTGAGCAAGGTCTCGATCGTGCCCGCACGACGCTCCTCAGACCAGGTGCGCATACTCAGCGTGCCGACCAGGAAGATCAGCAACACCGGCATCCATTGGAAGAGGGGCTTCACATCAGCGATATTGCGGGCAAAGAAGGCCTCACCCCAGAAAAAGATAAAGAGCGTGACGACCAAGAAGGCGCCCATAAACAGCCAAGCCGCCGGCGAAGCGAAAAAGCTGTTAAACTCTTTGCGAAAGATATGCCTAAATCGATTCATAATAAGTATTTCAACAAATAGGTTTCATCGTAGGGGCTTCATTTATGAAGACCGCCGCACCCAGGCTCGGCGCTCAAGCTCAGCGGGCGCCACAAGTGACGCCCCTACATTTCATGCAAGCGCCGCCTCGCCGCGGTTCACTTCGGCGAAGACGGTTTCGAGATTACGGGTTTCAGGATGGAGGCGGTAAAGCTTATCGCCGGCTTCAGTGATGGCGGCCACCACTTCGGGTGCGGTGTCGCCCTTCGCGTCGAGAAGATAGGACGACAATTCGTCGACCGTTTCCACTTTGTGCACCGCAGAGACGCCGGCCACGCGGCCGAGATAGCCGGCGGCCTGCTCGTTGTTGACCGTGACCCGCAGCTGGCGGCCTGTTTGTAAATCTTCGATCCGCGAGTCGACTACTAACTTGCCTTGACGCATGATCAACACGCGCTCGCAGACCGCTTGCACTTCCTGCAGAATGTGGGTGGAAATAATGACGGTCGCCGACTTGGCCAGGTCCCGAATCAACTCCCGCATTTGGAAGATCTGCGTCGGGTCGAGTCCGTTGGTCGGCTCGTCGAGAATGATGATGTCCGGCTTGTGCAGAATCGCCTGCGCGACGCCGACACGTTGACGGTAACCGCGCGAAAGCGTTTGAATGGGCGCGGTGGCTTTTTCACCCAGCGCAGTGCGCCGGATCGCTTCAGCCACACATTCCTGTATTTGAATTTCGGATACACCTTGAAGGTTAGCTTGATATTCCAGGTATTCGATCACCGTCATTTCCGGCCAGACCGGGCAATTTTCCGGAAGGTAACCGATCCGCGCTTGGATGGCCCGGGTATCGCGGCCGACCTGAAGATCATCGACACGGATCTCCCCGCTCGTCGGCTCCAGATAGCCGGTTATCATTTTCATGATGGTCGTCTTGCCCGCGCCATTATGACCGAGCAGACCGACCACCTCGCCTTTTCCGATTTCAAAGCTGACCTTATCGACCGCTTTGAAATCTCCATAATTTCGAGACAGGGATTGGATCTGTATCATGACATTTATGCATTCGTATTATATAATGAAGGAACTTCATTGTTAAAGACCGTATCAATTCCAGCGATTGCAAGCATTGCCCAAGGCTTCGGTGCCTTTCAGCACTTTGATGCGTTTCACAAGAACGCGCTCTCCCAGCGGCCTAATCTTGATCGATGGTTTCGTAGCTGTAGCCATCGTATTTATCCTTTGTTATCGGTTAATAAAAAGCCCTCAGAACGCACCGGATTCCGGGAGCACTGAGGGCGCGAAAGCTTGCTGTAAAAACCACACGCAAAGATTGAAGCAGGTGAACCACTCGCCTGCCCCTCAGCCAAAACAAATAATCGAATGAACGAATTTTCGTGTGACTTCATTTGCATTACTTATTGGAACGCATTTATCAAAAAATGTGCCAAAATTCTACGAAAATTTGCTACCTCCGAAAACATAGTAACTTACGAACAAAATAACACTGACGCCCGCGTACAGCCAGGCTCTCACAACTGCGAAAAATGAGACAGCAGGACACAGACAATTGTGACAACTGACTCAGTGAGTCGTTCAATTACAGCCAGGCATCCAGCACTTCCAGAAAACCCTTGCGGTTTTCAACATGCACATTGTGCCCCGCGCTAGGGACCATTTCCTCATGCAGGTGCGGAAACCAATGCAGCATTTCATTCGCATCATCGTCATCGATAAAATCAGAATTGGCTCCACGCACCAAGAGCACAGGGCCTTCATAACGATCCGTTTCCAATAAAGAGTTTTGTCGAATATGGGGCAAGCTCGCGTGTAAAGCCTCAAGATTCACCTGCCAACGGAAAGTGCCGCTCGCCTCATCATGCGCCAAGTTCGTCAATAGGAATTGCCGCAGCGCCCAATCCAGCACCATTGGCTCCAAGAGTTCTTCCGCTTCCTTACGATTAGCCAATTCAGCCACCGGAATACGTTTCATCGCGCGAAACTCATTATCATGATAGGGCGGATAGGGCTTCGCGGCGATATCCACGATCATCAAACGCTCCACCACTTCCGGGCGCTCACAGGCGTAGCGCATGGCCACCTTGCCACCGAGGCTGTGCCCCATCAATTCAATCGACTCAAGCTCATGTAAGTCCAAATAGGCCTGAAGATCCTCACACATTTCCGACCAGCGCATCGCATCCGAATGAGGCGAGCTGCCGTGGTTACGCAGATCCAGCACATGCACATCAAAACGATCCTGCAGCGTCCGCCCAATCGTCGACCAATTACGCGAAGAGCCCAAAAGCCCATGCAAAACCACCAAAACCGGCGCCCCCGGATTCTTAAAACGAAGAGAATGTAATGCCACTGCCATGCACAAACCCTCTACCAAAATCCCCCCTTTGTCACTCATTTTGATCACATGATATTGACCTGTCCCTTATATTGAAGCTTGCTAAGTGGCGCTGGCTGCTAGATTGTAAGATATGCGAAAGAAACGGATTCTCTCGACTTCAGATGGTATCTACCACTGCATGTCACGGACGGTGAATGGGGCGGCGCTGTTTAAGGAGCGTGAAATGGAAATGTTTCGTAAGATGCTGCATCGTGTGGCGGATTTCTCGGGTGTCGAAGTGCTCACTTACTGCATGATGAACAACCACTTCCATGTGCTGGTGCGTGTGCCTGAGGCGAGCTCAGTTAGCGACACGGAGCTGATCCGCCGCTATCGAATGCTCTACCCTAAACCAACTGTCTATCAAGCGGCCTCGGCTGAACGGATCGCACAGGAACTGAAATCGAATGGCCCTGATGCAGCTACGATCCGCGCTCAGTTACTGGCACGTATGGGGGACATCTCGGCGTTTATGAAAACTCTGAAACAACGCTTTTCGACTTGGTTTAATAAGACGCATCAGCGCTTCGGCCCCTTGTGGTCGGATCGCTTCAAAAGTGTCTTGGTCGAAGGCAAGGGGAATGCCTTGCAAACGATGGCTGCCTATATCGATTTGAACCCGGTGCGGGCGGGCTTGGTCAATGACCCGAAGGATTACCGTTTTTGTGGTTACGCGGAAGCGGTGAGTGGTCAAAAGAAGGCGGTGGCAGCGCTTAAATTTATAACTGCGGGCCTTTACGAATGCTCAGATACTGATGCATTACAATCTTACCGCTGTATGCTATTCGGCAAAGGCGGCGCACCTAAGGCGGGGGCTTCACAGTTTAACCGCGCGCAGGCGATTCATGTGCTGGAAGAGGAAGCGGGTAAGCTCCCCCCTCACATACTACTCAGATGCCGCATACGATACTTTTCTGAGGGCGCGGTTTTGGGCTCACGCGAGTTTATCAATTCTCATTTGGAAAAATGGCAGCATTCAACTCGACAAAGGCACCGCTCCAAGCCGCGTCAGATCCAATCACAAGCAAGCGAGCCACTGGTGGTGCTCAAAGGACTGCGAGGGCCGGGCTATTTATAGCCGATGTGGCTATGGCTCGATCTTGTCATGGAAAAATTGGGATCTGTATTGATCTGCATGACTGAATCTCTTGTATCGCCCCTCTCATGGCTTCCGAACAACCAAAGAAACTCACCCCAATGATGCAGCAGTGGCACGAAATGCGTGCCAAGCTAGCTGATGATACTCTCCTCATGTTCCGTCTGGGGGATTTCTACGAGATCTTTAAGCAAGATGCTGAATGGGGCGCAAAATTGCTCGGCATCACCCTGACCCATCGCCATGGCATGCCGATGGCGGGCATCCCGTTTCACGCGGCGGACGGCTACATTCAAAAGCTACTGGACCAGGGGATCAAAATCGCCATCTGCGACCAGGTTGAAACCCCGCAACCAGGCAAGCTGGTGAAGCGCGAGCTGACGCGTATTATCACTCCGGGCACGCGTCTGGCCGACACTCAAATCGAAGCGCAACGCAATCACTTTCTGCTGGCGCTCTCACTGGGCAAGAAAGCGCTCAACGCCTCTTGGCTAGACCTGACCACCGGGGAATTTTTCCTCGCCTCCGAGGTGAAGCCGGAAAATCTCTTTGCCGCATTCGAGAGCTTAGATCCCCGCGAGATCATTGTCCCCGAAAACGCCGCCGAAAGCTGGACGCTGCCACATACCGATCAACGCTTTCGCGAGCTCTACACTCATATCGGTGATGGCCGTGCGATCAGCCCGATTCCCGACTACCACTTTGACGAAGCAGCGGGCGCTCAGTCGGTGATGGAAGCGCTGGGAGTCATGAACTTGGAAGGCTTTGGCATTGGCCAAGATCACCCCGCTCTCGGCGCAGCCGGAGCCTTGATTCACTACGCCACCGAAACACTCTGCGCGAAACCCGAGAATCTGCGTAAGCTACAAGAATACAGTAGCGAGCGCACGCTGCTCCTCGATCCTGCGACCCTGCGTAATTTAGAAATTTTCAAATCAGCCGCCAGCACCCGCCACGGCTCACTACTGGCAGCGATGGATGGCTGTGTGACCGCCCCCGGTGCGCGCCTATTAGAACGCTGGCTGTGCGCGCCAGAACTGGATCTGACAGAAATCACCCGCCGCCAAAATTGCGTTGGCGAATTTGTCACCGCACCGGGACTTGCGACTGAATTACAAAATCTACTCAAAGGCGTGCGCGACATTGAGCGCATCTTGAGTCGCCTACAAAACCGCATGCGCAACCCGCGCGAGCTCGGCGGCGTGCGTGACACCCTGGCGGCCCTGCCCGCAATCGCGACCACCTTGTTGGAATTCCCTGACACGCCCGTAGCGGCCATCGCTGAGCGCATTAACGACTTCGGCAGCCTCTCAGCCACCCTCGACCGCGGCTTAGCGGAAGAATTGCCCAGCAACATCGCCGACGGCGGCACCATTCGTGACGGCTATGATGAATCGCTCGATCACACTCGCAGCCTCACCCGCGACAGCCAGAAGTGGCTGGCCGAATTCGAGCAAGCCGAGCAAGCACGCACAGGTATTAAAAACCTGCGCATCCGCTACAACGGCGCCTTTGGCTATTTCATTGAAGTGACCAAGAGCAACATCGCGCTGGTGCCCGAAGACTACGTGCGCAAGCAGACGATGAAAAACGCGGAGCGCTACACCACCGACGTGCTCAAGGAGCGCGAACGTGAAATCTTACACGCCGCAGAAAAGGCCATCGCCCGCGAGGAAGCACTCTTCAACGGCCTGATCGAAGCCATTCTCGAGCACGCCGACGCGCTCAAAGAAACCGCTGCCGCGATGGCGGAGATCGACGTCTTCATCGGCTGGAGTACCCTCGCCCGCGAGTGGGATTACTGCAAACCAAAGCTCGACCAGTCGGACAAACTACTCATCGATCAAGGTCGGCACCCCGTCGTCGAGCAAATGATGCGCGAGCAGCGCCTCGGTCTCGCCGGCACCCATGCCTTCGTGCCCAACGACTGCCGCCTCTCCAGCTCTGCCAGCTCCGAAGACGCGCCACAGATCGCACTCATCACCGGCCCCAACATGGCGGGTAAGTCGACCTACATCCGCCAAGTCGCCCTCATCGTGCTGATGGCCCAGTCCGGCGCTTGGGTGCCCGCCCGCAGTTGCGAGCTCGGCGTGGTCGACCGCATCTTCTCCCGCGTCGGCGCCAGCGACGAACTCGCCCGCGGCAACTCCACCTTCATGGTCGAGATGAACGAGACGGCCAACATCCTCAACAACGCTACGCCCCGCAGCCTCGTCATCCTCGACGAGATCGGCCGCGGCACCAGCACCTACGACGGCCTCTCCATCGCTTGGGCGGTGATCGAACACCTGCACCCCAAAGAGACAGGCGCCCGCACCCTCTTCGCCACCCACTATCACGAACTCACCCAGCTAGCCAAGACCCTCGCTCGGGTGGAGAACTATTCCGTCGCAGTCAAGGAATGGAACGACGACATCGTCTTCGTACGCCAAGTAATCAAAGGCGCCGCCGACCGTTCGTATGGGATTCAAGTCGCGCGACTCGCCGGTCTGCCGACCACAGTCATCGACCGCGCCAAAACCATTCTGGAACGCCTCGAAGCCGACGATTCCTCCCACAACCTCCTGCGCAAGCGCATGAAAAAGGAAAAGTCCGGCAGCGACACCAGCGAGGAAGATCAGCAACTTGCATTGTTTTAGAGCACATCTAGGCACACTGAGCTCACAACCTTAGTTATTTCCCATAAAATTCACACAACGGACACTTAATCGACACAAGCATCTATTTATTAATTAACACAAGTATCTATTTATAAAATATGGGGCCCATGTTTGGGCTTTCTCAAGGTGTCGGATATGCAGTTAAAGCGATGGCCTGTCTCTCAGAAGACGGGGAAGCCCACTTTGTACGCGAAGTCGCGGAATGTGCGCAGGTGCCGCCCGCCTATTTGACCAAAGTCTTCAAAAAACTGGTCGATGCTGGCATCCTGACTTCGAAGCGCGGCTGGGCCGGATCTTAATTCCGCTGACCTCTATCGTCGGCGCTTACCACGGGCTCTTACTGGCAGTGCTCGGTTCACATCCGCTTTGGAATACAGGGCCCACCGTCATTGCGGCCTTGCTCGCCTTTGGCTTATACAGCATGCTGCGCGGCGAGTCCAAGCACCGCCGCACCCAGATCTACAGCATCACAGTGAGTAGTCTACTCATCGTGGTGGGCGCCTTCTTCTTCCGCCTCGCCCTCATTCTCGGCGGCCAATCCCCTGTGCCCGTCAACCTCACTTTCTAACTCAGCGTTGCCATGATCTCAAACACTGACACCCCTCCCAGCCCAGCTGCCCCAGACGCCTCAGCCAAAACGGAAGGCAACGGCTACAGTCGCCGTAGCTTTCTGAAAACGCTCGGCGCAGGCACCGTGCTGGCAAGCTTCGCAGGCACACCTCTATTGCGCAATTTCGCACAAGCAGCCACCACAGGCGCGAGCATCGAAAGCCTGCGCGCCAACGACGAGACCCACAAATACCTCTTCATGCGCGGTCGCTACAGCTATCTGCGCGACATCATCTACTCCGCCATGCCCAAGGTCTTCGGCTCGCCCAATGGCATCAGCCATTCCGCCATCTGCGCCGAAGCCGAGAAATTTGGCCCCTACTACACCGAGGGTTTTTGGGACTACCGCGACTACGATTTGGAAAACACCCGCTACGTGCTGTGCTGGGGCGCGGACCCGCTGGCCTCCAACCGCCAGGTGCCGCACGCCATCAACGTATGGAGCAAAGTGCGCGAGCAAGCCGGCATCGCAGTCATCGACCCACGGCTCTCCGCCACCGCCGCCAAGGCCGACCACTGATTACCCATCATCCCCGGTGAAGATGGCGCCCTGGCCGTCGCGATCGCACACGTCATTCTCAGCGCAGGCCTCTGGAGCCGGGAATTTGTCGGCGATTTCAAGGATCAACAAAACCGCTTCACCCCCGGCGAAAGCGTCGATGAGACCCTCTTCAACGAAGTCCACACCCACGGCGTAGTGAAATGGTGGAACCTCGAACTCAAAGACCGCACCCCCGAGTGGACCTCCGAGCGCACCAGCCTGCCCGCCGAGCAGATCCGCAAGGTGGCCATCGAGTTTGCCACCGCCGCACCGCGCGCCATCAGCTGGCTCTCTCCCGGCGCCGCCATGCAAGCACGCGGCGGCTACAGCGCCATGGCCGCCCACGCGCTCAACGGCCTGGTCGGCTCAGTCGACCACCTCGGCGGCACCCTGCAAAAGACCAAGGTCGTGGCCGAGGACATCCCCTTCATCTTTTTCGAACACCGCAGCCGTCTCAACCGCGAGGGCCGCTCGGCCAATTGCACCTAGTATCAGGAGCATAAAAACGCCGACCCCGATGATGAAAACTGGGACGACGTGCTCAAGATGAACCCAGTCGATGCCGCCCGCCTCGGGCTCAAGAACAAACACCGCGTTCGCGTCACCTCGCCCAGCGGCGAGATCACCGTCCACCTCAAACTCTGGGAGGGCGTGCGCCCCGGCACCGACGCCAACAAGTGCATCGGTTGCCGCGCCTGCCAGACCGCTTGCCCCTACGGTGTCATCTACTTCAACAAAAAGCTACCGCACAAACGCCTGCGCCACGATACCCAGCCCGCCATCGCCGGCTGCACCTCCACCGGCGTCGAAGTCGCCGAGAAAGTCGGCGCCCCCATCGGCACCTACAACGCCGGCCGCGCCCAAAGTGCTCCAGCCCGAAAAAGGTACCCAGCCCAATGTCCTCTACATCAATGAATACCACTAACCAGGTCTGGTCCGACACTTCGAGCAACATCGCCCTGCTACTCGCGCGCGGCTTCGCCTCCCCAGCGCCTCCACCCTGATCATCGCAGCGCTCACCGTCGCCGCCGGACTGCCCGGCACACAAGCGGCCAACAGCAGCCAAGCCACCCCCACGGGCACCACTCAACAAAAATCCAGCAACTGGTTCGCCTGGCTCGCCGACAATCCGGGCAGCCTATACAAAAACCCGGAAAACCTATTACTACAGGAACGCTACTCGACTTAAAGAAGAAAGACCGTGGTCGCATGATCGCGCTGACAGGGGCACGAAAAAGCTTATATCGCGATCGAGTGCAAAATGACCGATCACACCACTCGGCACGAAGCCAGACATTTTAAAGACCTTTCAGAGATACTAGACAAACCTCTGCTACTGAATCTGGTCGTGAGCAAAGATACAGAAATCCAACAATTGAGCGAAGCGGGCGTGCCGACCTACAACATTTCCGCGATTCAGCTGTTTTCGTAGCGGGCAAGGGCACAAAATGAAGGGACAGGCACTTAGAAAACCTTCGTCACTTGCTGATATTCTCGATGAAGCCACTTAAGTCCGTTCCATTCCGGAATGACCCGAATGGCACGGACTTAAGCAGCTTTATCGACTGTTTTCTTCTTGGCTTTACCTTTGTTTTTTCTGGATTTTGAGACCTTAAATTTTGATCGA
>PBYS01000004.1 GCA_002729725.1 Puniceicoccaceae bacterium | reverse complement strand
ATCGCTGAGCCTGCTCGCGAAATCGACAAGCCTCTCCTTATGTCTGTTGAAGACGTTTTCTCCATTACAGGTCGTGGCACAGTAGCAACTGGCCGTATCGAGCGTGGTGTTGTTAAGGTTGGTGAAGAAATCGAAATCGTCGGTATGGGCGACACTCAGAAGACAACTGTTACTGGTGTTGAAATGTTCCGTAAGCAACTCGATCAAGGTATGGCCGGCGACAATGTTGGTATCCTTCTTCGTGGTATCGATAAGGACGCTATCGAGCGTGGCCAAGTTATTGCTAAGCCTGGTTCGATCACTCCTCACACAACTGCTAAGGCTGAGCTTTACGTCCTTTCTAAGGATGAAGGTGGCCGTCACACTCCTTTCTTCGATGGCTACCGTCCACAGTTCTTCTTCGGAACAGCTGACGTTACTGGTATTATCAAGTGCCCAGAGGGTGTTGAGATGGTTATGCCTGGCGACAATCTTACGGTCGAAATCGAGCTCGGTAAGAAGATCGCTATGGAAGCCGGACAGCGTTTCGCTATTCGCGAGGGTGGCCGCACAATTGGTGCCGGTCGTATCGCTGAAGTGATCAAGTAGATCGCTTCGACTTTATAGTTCCAGTTTTTGCCGAGGGCTCTCCGTGGGCCCTCGGCTTCACTGTTATTTTGTAGAATACAGGTATACCTATTACAGGAGAGTAGTTCAATTGGTAGAGCAACGGTCTCCAAAACCGTAAGTTGTGGGTTCGAGTCCCTCCTCTCCTGCCATTTTATAATTCATGAAAAATCCATTCACAAGCATCCGTCTCTTTTATAAGGAGACTTTGACAGAGCTGAAGAAAGCCTCTTGGCCCTCCAAGATTGAGCTGCGTGATTCGACCTGTGTCGTTTTGATCGCCACTGTCATCCTTGGCTCTTATGTCGCATTGATCGACTTCTCGCTTATGAATGGTGTCGAATTGCTCACCTCTTGGGTGCGCTAGTAGAGCCAGCGGCTCGGGGACTCGGCGGCTCTGGACTGCTTGGTCCTTTGAATACTTCAGCCATTCACGCGAGTTAAGCGCTCTTTTCGATTTTACACTTTTAGTTATTCTGCCGCACGCGGCTTCATCTTCCCGTCTTAGACTCTATAATGTCAGATTCCTCTTCCATCACAGGCCCACGCTGGTATGCTGTTCAGACCCTTTCGAATCAAGAGGGTAAGGCAAAGAAATATCTTGATAAGTTCATCGCTGTTGAGGAGATGGAGGAGTTCGTCTTTGACGTGCTCATGCCTACCGAGACTGTGACTGAGGTCAAGGCCGGTAAGAAAAGCACCAAGACTCGTAAGTTTTACCCCGGCTATATTTTTGTCAACATGCGTCTTTATGACGATGATGGCAAGTTGTTGCAAAAGCCTTGGTATTTTGTTCGTGAAGGCCAGGGTGTTATTAATTTTGTCGGAGGCGACCATCCGACGCCGTTGAAGAAAAGCGAGATTGATCGCATTTTGAGTCAGGTCGAAGATGCCGAAGGTAAAGAAAAGCCGAAGATCGAGTATGATATCGGTGAAATGGTCAAAGTTAACGATGGTCCCTTTGCGAATCTCGTTGGCAAAATTGAGGAAATCGACCCAGACCGGGGTAAACTTAAGGTTTCCGTATCTATTTTCGGGCGTTTCACGCCTGTTGAACTTGAATACTGGCAAGTCCAGAGAACAGAAGAAAGCTAATCCGACATGTCTAAGAAAATCACAGGACAAATCCGTCTCCAATTGCCAGCAGGCGCCGCAAATCCAGCCCCTCCCGTTGGACCCGCTCTTGGTGCTCAAGGTGTTAATATCATGGGGTTCTGTAAGGAATTCAATGCGAAGACTAAGGATCAAGCAGGCATGATTTTGCCTTGTGTGATCACTGTCTACGCAGACCGTTCTTTCAGCTTCATCCTCAAGTCGCCCCCGGCTGCAGTTCTTTTGAAGAAGGCTGCTGGTATCGCAAAGGGATCTGGTGTGCCCAATAAAGATAAGGTCGGCCAGATTACTCGTGCACAAGTTCTCGAAATCTGCGAGATCAAAAAGAACGACCTCAATGCTAAAAACGAAGAGGCTGCTTTCAACATTATCGCTGGTACGGCACGCTCCATGGGGCTTGAAGTCGTCGGCTAGGTCTGAAACGAATTTACGTGTCCATCATGTAGATGGCACTTTAACCACAAAAGAGATATAACAATGGCAACCCAGCAAATTAAGGGAAGCAAACGCTATCGTAGCGCAGTCGAAATGGCTGATCTTACGAAGACTTACTCGGTCGAAGAAGCGTCTGCGTTACTAAACAAACTACCTAAGGCTAAGTTCGACGAAACCGTCGAAATTTATGCCCATCTCACGGTTGATCCTCGCAAGAGTGATCAAATGGTTCGTGGCACTCTCCAGCTCCCTCACGGTAGCGGTAAAACAGTGCGCGTGATCGTTTTCACCGAAAACCCAGAAGAAGCTAAGGCCGCTGGTGCGGACGAAGCAGGCCTCGATGAACTGATCGAAAAGGTCACTGGCGGTTGGACCGATTTTGATGTCGCAATTTCCACAACCAGCGCAATGAAAAGCGTCCGTAAGGTCGCTCGTGTGTTGGGACCCCGTGGCCTTATGCCGAATCCTAAGTCCGGCACAGTGACTGACGATATCGTCGAAGGTATCAAGCAGGTCAAGGCAGGTCGTGTCGAATTCAAGATGGATAAGACTGCAAACGTCGCCATCGTGGTTGGTAAGCGTTCTTTCTCGCCGGAGCAATTGGCAGAAAATGCAGTTGCTGCAGTCAATGCGCTGATCGAGGCGCGTCCGAAGGCAAGCACTGGCAAATACATTAAGAGTCTTGCTTTGAGCTCTACAATGAGCCCCGGACTCGCTGTGGACGTAGCTGCATACAACAAAGCTTAAACAAGGACACATAACATGAGACCAGAAAAACAATATCTCGTTGAAGAGGTGAGCAATCACCTTAACAAGTCCGACTACGTATACCTTACGAACTACGAACGCATCACTGTTGATGAAATTGCTGAGCTTCGTGCTCAACTTTCCGAATTTGATGCAGAGTTCCACGTCATCAAGAACAGTATCTTCGGTGTTGCTGCAGCGGCACAGGAGCTTCCTGACTTAGGTGAGTATCTTAAGGGACAAACCGCGATCGTCGTTGGCGGTGATAACCCATCGGGTGTCGCTAAGGTGATCGGTGAGTTCTTCAAGAAGAAGGACAAGGTCGAAATGAAGGCGGGCATCTTGAATGAGCGCGCACTCACAAAAGAAGAAATCGAAGCCCTTGCAAAGCTACCAGGTCTCGAAGTGCTTCGCGCACAACTTCTCGGCCTACTTACACAGCCTGCGACTGGATTCGTCCGCGTCATCAACGCTGTGCCGCAAGGCCTCGTCAATGTATTGCAAGCCAAAGTTCGCAAAGAAAACGGCGAGTAATCGTTATCCACAAATTTTTAGGCCGTCACTTCTCGCAATTTGTGGGGTGGCGGCCTAATTCACAAAAACAACCATATAAAAATAAGGTTAGAGGGATACTCCCTTTAAATACTCCGACTCTCGGGGTGCTAACCATTGAAAGGTAAAACATCATGGCAGATATCACAAAAGAACAAGTCGTCGAATGGCTCTCCGCACAAACAGTGCTCGAAGTTGCTGATCTCGTTAAAGAACTCGAAGAGAAGTGGGGCGTTAGCGCTGCAGCTCCTGTAGCTGTTGCTGCAGCTGGACCCGCTGCTGCTGCTGAAGCTGTTGAAGAAAAAGACGAATTTGACGTCATCTTCAAGGCTGCTGGCTCTAACAAGATCGCTTCGATTAAGGAAGTCCGCGCTATCACAGGTCTTGGCCTGAAGGAAGCTAAGGACCTCGTCGAAGGTGCACCTAAGCCAATCAAGGAAGGCTGCACAAAGGACGAAGCTGAAGAGATCAAGAAGAAGCTCGAAGCTGCCGGCGCTGAAGTCGAATTGAAGTAATCACGGGAACTCCGAATTATATTCAATAGTTACAAAATTTCACAGTTAGGTGGGCTCACCCAAATCGGGTGAGTCGCGCCTAGCTGTTTTTTGCTTTTCCGCTGAGTCCCACTCAGCAACCTCTCAGAACACACTCATTATACACCGTCACTCGGGACATCCATTATGTCAAAGCGCTTAAATTTCGGTCAACTCAAGGAAGTTATCCAGCCACCCAATCTGATTGAAAATCAGGTCGATTCCTATAAGGAATTCTTACAAATGGACGCGGCTCCCAGCCAACGAAAGATCGTCGGCCTCGAAGCCGTCTTTTCAGAAGTCTTCCCGATCGAAAGTTACGATAGCCGCTGCCACCTTGAATATGTGAGCTATAGTGTTACACCACCTCGCGAGACTGAGATCGAAGCGATCCGCGAGGGTGTCACATATTCTGTATCGCTTTATGTGAAACTTCGCCTGCGTGAAGAGGACCACATCAAAGACGAAGAAATTTATATGGGAGAGCTACCCATGGTGTCCGAGCGTGGCTCGTTCATCATCAATGGCGCTGAGCGCGTCATTGTCAGCCAGCTACACCGTTCGCCTGGTATCGCTTTTGAAGAAAGCGTTCACACCTCGGGTAAGATCTTGCACGCCTTCCGTATCATTCCTGACCGCGGCACATGGCTTGAAGTTCAGTTCGACCAAAACGACCTCCTTTACGTTTACCTCGACCGCCGTCGCCGTCGTCGTAAATTCCTACTCACTACTTTGCTGCGTGCGATGGGCTACGGCTCGGATGCGGATATCTTGAACCTCTTCTACGAGATGGATGAGATCACAGTAGCCGATGCGCTCAAGCTCGACTCTGTATCGAACCTGGTCTTGACAGAAGACATCGTCGATGCGGACAAGGGGATCGTGTTGGCACGTGCTTTTGAGCCGCTTACAAAGACTATCATCCGCTCTTTCGAAAAGGCTGGCCTCAAGAAGGTGGTTGCCATCGATACTACAGTAGATGACGGCGCGATCATTCGCTGCCTCAAAAAAGACCCGACTCAAAACGAAGAAGAAGCGCTCAAGGATATCTACAAGCGCTTGCGTCCGGGCGAGCCCCCCACAACTGCCAATGCCAAGGCATTGCTGAAGCGTCTTTTCCAAGATCCACGCCGCTATGATCTGGGTCGTGTCGGTCGTTATAAGCTCAATCAAAAGCTTAAGATGGATACCGATCTTGAGTTCCGTGTGATCGGTGCTGAAGATGTGGTAGAAGCGACTAAATACCTTACACGCCTGAAGCGCGGTGATGGCACACTTGATGATATTGACCACTTGGGCAGTCGTCGCGTGCGCACGGTAGGTGAGTTGCTTGCGAACCAGTGTCGTGTCGGTCTGGCTCGTACAGAGCGTCTGGTTAAAGAGCGCATGACTCTCTACGATCAAAGCGTCGATTCGATCAGCCCTCAGAAGCTCATCAACCCGAAGGCGCTCAGCACTGTGATCCGCGATTTCTTCGCTCGCAGTCAGCTGTCTCAGTTCATGGACCAAATTAATCCTTTGGCCGAACTGACTCACAAACGTCGTCTCTCCGCACTCGGACCCGGTGGTCTGAATCGTGAGCGTGCCGGTTTCGAGGTGCGTGACGTTCACCCGTCTCACTACGGTCGTATCTGCCCGATTGAGACTCCTGAAGGTCCAAATATCGGTCTGATCAACTCCCTTTCGCTTTACTCGCGCATTAACGAGTTTGGTTTCATCGAGACGCCTTACCGCAAGGTCGTCAATGGTAAGGTGCTCGAAGATGTTGAATACCTCAACGCTGACCAAGAAGAGCCCTACATGATTGCCCAAGCCAACTCTGAGTTGGATGAGAATGGCAATCTGGTCGGGCGTGTGACTTGCCGTAACCAAGACGAGGTGTTGGAGCTTTCCCCAGAGGAAGTGCATTACATGGACGTCTCTCCCAAGCAGTTGATCTCTGTCGCTGCGGGCTTGATTCCGTTCCTCGAGCACGATGATGCCAATCGCGCACTCATGGGCTCGAATATGCAACGTCAAGGTGTGCCGCTGCTCCAGTCCGACTCTCCATTCGTGGGCACGGGTATTGAAGAGCGCGTCGCGATCGACTCGAAGACAGTTGAAGTTGCTGACATCGACGGCATCATTGCCCAAGTCGATGCCAACCGCATCATCCTGACTGTCGATGGCGAACTGCCAACGAAGCCAAAAGACTTCAAGACAGATCCTAAGAAGGGTATTTACATCTACGATTTGCGTAAGTTCATGCGCTCTAATGCGGGCACATGCTTCAACCAAAAGCCAATCGTTCATCGCGGTCAGCCTGTGAAGAAGGGCGACATCCTTGCGGATGGTGCCTCCACTCAAGATGGCGAACTTGCAATCGGTCGTAACATCCTTGTGGCCTTCATGCCATGGAATGGTTATAACTTCGAGGATGCGATCCTGATCTCTGAAAAGATCGTCAAGGACGATATCTTTACTTCGATTCACGTCGACGAGTTCGAAGTCACTGCACGTGATACCAAGCTCGGACCGGAAGAAATCACTCGTGATATTCCAAACGTTGGTGAAGAAGCACTCAAGGACTTGAACCACGACGGTGTCATCCGCGTCGGTGCAGAGGTCAAACCTGGCGATATCCTCGTCGGTAAGATCACTCCTAAGTCTGAAACTGAGCTCGCTCCTGAAGAAAAACTCCTCCGTGCGATTTTCGGTGAGAAGGCTGCCGATGTGAAGGACACCTCTTTGGTTGTCCCATCGGGCGTGCGTGGTATCATCATGGACGTCAAAGTCTCTGCCCGCGTTGATGGTGAGCCTGAGCAAATGTCTGCTTCCGATCGCCGCCGTCAGGTGAAGAAGATCAACGAAGAATACCGCTCACAAAGCGATAAGCTTCGCGAAGATCTCACAGAGGCGCTTTCTAACATCTTGCTTGGTGAAAAGATCCCACTGGATGTGAAGAACGGCGAATCTGGTGAAATTATCATTCCTGCGAATCGCAAGATCACTAAGACTTTGCTCCGCCGCTTGGCAGCCGTCTCCAAAGACATCGAGATCGATCCTTCACCGGTTAAGATCAAGATCATGGAGATCGTCAGCAATTACCAAGGTAAGTTTGATGAGCTTGATTACGATCGTGAACGTAAGATCGAGGGCGTCCAGTCCGGCGAAGATGCGGATCAAGGTGTGGTCAAGAGTGTTAAAGTCTACATCGCTAAGAAGCGTAAGATGCAGGTCGGTGATAAGATGGCCGGTCGTCACGGTAATAAGGGTGTGGTCGCTAAAGTGGTACCTGAAGAGGACATGCCACACCTTCCAGACGGCACTCCGATCGAGATCTGCTTGAATCCTCTCGGGGTTCCCTCTCGTATGAACGTGGGACAGGTCTTGGAGACTCACCTCGGTTGGGCATGTAAGAAGCTCGGCATCAAGGTAGCGACTCCTGTGTTCGATGGTATTTCTGAAGCTAAGGTGCGTCAGTACCTTGAGGAAGCAGGTCTTCCTTCCACTGGTAAGAGCATTCTTTACGATGGTCAGACCGGTGAAGCACTCCACCAAGAGGTCGTGGTTGGCTACATGTATATGTTGAAGCTCAATCACTTGGTTGCTTCGAAGATTCACGCTCGTGCAGTGGGTCCATACTCGCTCATCACCCAGCAGCCGCTTGGTGGTAAGGCACAGTATGGTGGTCAACGTTTCGGGGAGATGGAAGTTTGGGCGCTCGAAGCGTATGGCGCAGCCTATACGCTACAGGAGCTGCTCACCGTCAAGTCCGACGATGTTGCAGGCCGCACACGCATCTACGAATCGCTCGTTAAGGGTGACAACAGTCTACAAGCGGGAACGCCTCAGTCGTTCAACGTTTTGATGAAGGAAATCCAAAGTCTCTGTCTCGATGTTCGACTCGGCACCGAAGGGAAGTTCGAGCTCGACACCGCGATCGACGTCTAAAGGGCGCCATCATCCTTTATTCCGCAACATTTCAAAAAAGGTTTACTAAATGAGCAACGAAGTAGCACGCGACGTCCTAGGCTATGAAGCCACCAAATCATTCGACCGTGTCGGCATTACAGTCGCCGCCCCCGAGGCCATTCGCGAATGGTCCCGTGGTGAGGTGAAAAATCCCGAAACGATTAACTATCGCACATTCAAGCCAGAGCCAGGCGGTCTTTTCTGCCAACGCATCTTCGGCCCTGTGCGCGACTACGAGTGCGCTTGTGGTAAATACAAGCGTATCAAATACAAGGGTGTGATTTGCGACCGCTGTGGCGTTGAAGTCACTGTGTCTCGCGTTCGCCGTGACCGCATGGGCCACATCGAACTCGCTGTCCCTGTCTCTCACATCTGGTTCCTGAAGAGCATGCCTAGCCGCCTTGGCTTGCTGCTTGATATCACTGCACGTAACCTCGAGCGCGTTATCTACTACGAGAACTACCTCGTGATCGATCCAGGCAAGACACCGCTTGAAGAGCGTCAACTCCTGACAGATCGTGAATACCTACAGGCCCAAGAAGAGTATGGCGAAGATTCCTTCGTCGCTCGCATGGGTGCTGAAGCAGTGCGCGACGCACTCGCATTGGTGGACTTGGAGTCTACTGTCGTCGAGTTGCACGAGCAAATGCACGCCACTCGCTCGAAGCAGATCAAGAAGAAGATCTCCAAGCGTTTGAAGACCATTCAAGGCTTCATGGAATCCGGCACTCGCCCAGAGTGGATGGTCCTCGAAGTGCTTCCAGTCATTCCACCAGACCTTCGTCCCTTGGTGCCGCTTGAAGGTGGCCGCTTTGCGACTTCGGATTTGAACGACCTTTACCGTCGTGTCATCAACCGTAACAACCGCCTGAAGAATCTTCTTTCTCTGAAGACTCCAGACGTGATCATTCACAATGAGAAGCGCATGCTGCAAGAAGCTGTGGATGCGCTCTTCGATAATGGTCGTCACGGTCGCGCCGTCACTGGTGCTGGCAACCGTCCGCTCAAGTCGCTCTCTGATATGCTCAAGGGCAAGCAGGGCCGCTTCCGTCAGAATTTGCTCGGTAAGCGCGTTGACTACTCCGGTCGTTCCGTGATTGTTTCCGGTCCATCACTTAAGCTGAACCAATGTGGTCTGCCTAAGAAAATGGCATTGGTTCTCTTCGAGCCATTCATCATCCGTCGCCTCAAAGAGCTCGGCTTCGTACACACCGTTCGCGGCGCACGTAAGATGATCGAAAAGCAGTCGCCAGAAGTTTGGGATATTCTTGAAGAAGTCACAGCAGGCCACCCAGTTCTCTTGAACCGTGCGCCTACATTGCACCGTCTTTCCATTCAGGCCTTCGAGCCTGTGTTGATTGAAGGTGATGCGATTCGTGTGCACCCACTCGTTTGTACTGCATATAATGCTGACTTCGATGGTGACCAAATGGCGGTTCACGTGCCTCTCTCGCTGGAATCAGTGATGGAAGCAAAGACGCTTATGATGGCGACGCACAATATCTTCTCACCATCTTCTGGTAAGCCGATTTTGACTCCATCGCAGGATATCGTTCTCGGTTCCTACTTCCTCACGCTGGACCCACCCGTCAAGCCAAAGGAAGGCGAGCGTCTGCCTATGGTCGTCGATGCCGACGAGCTCGACTCCGCAGTCGTCGATGGTGCTCTCAACGTGCACGATTGGATCAACTACATTAACCCTGACTTCGAAAAGGATGGCAGTGTATTTGGCAATTCCGAGAAGAAGGTCATCCGCACTACAGTGGGCCGTGTCATCTTCAACACCATTTGGCCAGACGAGCTTGGTTTCGTTAACTTCCCAGTGCCTAAAGGCAAGTTGGGTGACCTCATTCTCCAGACCTACAAGACTGTGGGCCGTGAGCGCACCGTCACCACGCTCGACCGCCTCAAGGATACAGGCTTTAAGATCGCAACACGTGCTGGTGTCTCCATCGGTATCGATGATATGATCATTCCTGCTGCGAAGCCTGGCATTGTTAAGGGCTCTCGTAAGAAGATCGACGAAGTCGAAGGTCAGTATAAGAAGGGTATCATCACCGAAGGTGAGCGTTACAATAAGATCATCGATATCTGGACTGGTTGCACGGATGACATCGCTAAGGCGGTATTCGAAGAGCTTAAGTCCAATGGTGGCAAAGAGTCTGTGAATCCCGTTTACTTGATGATGGATTCTGGTGCTCGTGGTAACAAACAACAAGTCCGTCAGCTTTGCGGAACTCGTGGTTTGATGGCCAAGCCATCCGGTGAAATTATCGAACGTCCGATTCTTTCCTCTTTCCGCGAAGGTCTTTCTGTTCTCGAATACTTCATCTCGACACACGGTGCTCGTAAGGGTCTTGCCGATACCGCGCTTAAGACTGCGGATGCTGGTTACCTCACTCGTAAGCTTTGTGACGTGGCTATGGACTGCATCGTTGAAGACTTCGACGATGGCAACCGTGACGGTGTCTGGAAATATGCGATCTACGAAGGTGACGACGAAATCGTTTCTCTTTACGACCGTATTGTCGGCCGTTGCTCCTCCAACGATATCAAGAATCCGCTCAACCCTGACGAGTTCCTCGTCAAGAACGGTGAACTGATTTCAGAGGAAGCAGCCCGCAAGATCGAAGATGTCGGCGTCGAGCGTGTGAAAGTTCTTTCTGCACTCACCACACGTAAGAAGGTCGGTATCACCGCACTTGAATACGGTATCAATCCTGCATACTCGGCTATGGTCGAGCGTGGCTCTTCTGTCGGTATCATCGCGGCTCAGTCGATTGGTGAGCCCGGCACTCAGCTGACCATGCGTACTTTCCACATCGGTGGTATTGCATCGGGTGTGCTTAAGAATCCTGAAATTAAGATCCGCACCGGTGGTAAGGTTGTTTATAAGGGCCTCCGTATCGTGCAGACTGCAGATGGTGCGAACATCGTTCTTAACAAGACTGGTTCTGTGCAAATCCTCGACGAGGACGATCGCGAAATCGAAACCTATAAGATCGTTGTTGGTTCCGTTCTGACTAAGGGCGACGGTGATAGCATCGAGAAGGGCGAAATCCTCTCCATGTGGGATCCGCACAACATTCCAATTCTCTCCGAGAAGGCAGGTCGTATCAGCTTTACGGATATGATCCCGGGTGTGACCATCAAGCGCGAGCTCGATGAGTCCACCGGCCGTATCGCCACTGTGGTGATCGAGCACAAGGAAGACTTGAACCCTGCGGTCAACATCGTCGACGACTCCGGTAAGACCATTGCTACTTATGCAATTCCTACTGGAGCTCAGGTTGCTGTTAATGATGACGACGAAATCGCTCCCGGCACCATGCTTGCCAAGACCCCACGTCAAGCGTCCAAGACGCAAGACATTACCGGTGGTCTGCCACGCGTTGCTGAGCTCTTCGAAGCACGTCGTCCTAAGGACGCCGCGGAGATGGCTAAGATCGATGGTATCGTTTCCTTGGATGGCACTGTTCGTGGTAAGAAGAAGCTTCTAGTGACCGATCCAGAGTCGGGTGATGAAGAAGCACACCTCATCCCACACGGTAAGCACCTCGTCGTGCAAGTTGGCGACCTCGTCCATAAGGGCCAGAACCTGACAGAAGGTGGCGCCGATCCGCACGAAATCCTCGAGATTCTCGGACCCTCCGCTGTGCAAGACTATCTCATCTCTGAGATTCAAAAAGTCTACCGTCTGCAAGGTGTGGAAATTAACGACAAGCACATCGAAGTCATCATCTCGCAAATGCTTAAGAAGATCCGCATCACCGATCCAGGTGACTCCGACTTCTTCTGGGGTGAGCAAGTTGATCGCTTCACGTTCATGTCGGCCAACGAGCACATTGAAGATGCTGGTGGTATGCCTGCTGAAGGTGAGCCGGTGCTACTCGGTATTACCAAGGCATCGCTTGAAACAGAGTCCTTCATCTCTGCCGCGTCCTTCCAAGAAACCACTCGCGTGCTCACCGATGCCTCCACATTGGGCAAGGTCGACATGCTCAAGGGCTTCAAGGAAAACGTCATCATGGGGCACTTGATTCCTGCGGGCACCGGCCTTCCAGCCTACCGCAACTTGCGCATCGACACTCTCGGTGCCGAGATGGAGCAGCTCAGCCCCGAAGAAGCAGCCGAGCGCATCGAAGGTGTGGCCTTGCCAACACCAGAGTTCAATGCAGAAGGCACGCCCGAGCCCGTAGAAGCGGTCGTTCCTGAAGCGGATGCCATCGAGTCTGATGTTGAGACCACTGACTCACCCGATGCCGAAGCCAGCTAATCGCTAGCTAGGATATTATTTACAAAGAGCCGCCCTGCAAAGGGCGGCTCTTTTGCGTTTAGCCCCACGCAGCAAAGGTTGGAGTCCCGTCTTTAGCCCAAGTTTCTTATGACTGTCGTCTATGGTGCATAAACAAGGGGTGTCGTCTCCAAAGGCACTACAAAATCGATTTCATTTCTTGATGGATTTTTGGGCTGGGCACGCTTGCTTCCAGTCGACGCCCATTTGCTGGAAGATCCGCGCCTGCTCGGAGTCGGGCACAGAGGGTTTGCGCACTTGCATGATGGTACCGTCTTTGAGCGGCAAGATGGTGGAGACCAGGCTGTGCGTGCTTAGCAATCGTCGGATGGTCTTCCACTCACGAGTGTCTCCGGAGACTTCGAGCCTGTGATGTATCCATGTGAGCAAGTGATAAGCGAGCACGCTGATAAAGATATGCGCATCAACACGCTCTTCGAGTTGATGGTAATTGGGGCGCAGCCCCAGTGAACTCTTTAACATCCGGAAGCCGCGCTCAGCTTTAAGTAAAGTCATATACAACTGCCAGAGTTGGTCGGCATCGAGTTGCTTGTCGGTTTTCAATACATAATCCCCGCACAGTCCGAGGGCTTGTTCCATTTGCTCGTCTTTGCGCTGGGCGATGAGTGTGCCATCGCAAAACTCAATGCTGTAGTAGCGCTGCACCTTTGGGTGCTTCTTTTGCAACGCACCGATTTTACGTTGGATTTTTTCGGGATCGATTAGACGCCCCGCAGCAATACGCTCAGAGAGCGCTTGCTGGTCTGCCAAAAAACGCTCCTCTGCTTTTGAGAGCATGGCGACTTCCTTGAGACCTCGCTGAGCACTGCGGCAAAGCACCAATTGGCTGTCGGCATCCTCGGGATCTTCTATCTTTTTAACCTCGACCTTGTTCTTCTCGGTGCGCCCAGGCAATGCTTCAAAGTCTTCCTGATCAAAGGCCTGCGCATACTTTTTTCGACTGCTGCGTGTAATATTAATCAGATAAGAATAACCGCGCTCCTTCAGTAGAGTGAGATTGGACTTTGAAGCGAATCCGGCATCTAAAATAACCACAGGCTTGAGCCCTGAGTCCTTGATCTCCAAACGATCAAGCAAGGTGACCAATGTTGTCGTGTCGACGGTATTGCCCTCAAAGACCTCGTGTGCGAGCGGTAGTCCATGTTCATCGAAGGCCATCCCTATGGCTACCTGCGGACAATCGTTTCGCTTCTGCTTATTCTTGCCGTGGCGCGCTTTGGGGTTCTTAGGACAAACACCTTCAAAGTGGGTATTGGTCACATCGTAAAGGATCACACTGCGCTGCATATTGAAGAGATCCGGCTGCTGCAGGCGTAACTTCGACTCGATCGTAGTGCGCTGCTTGAGCAACTGGTCGCCGGTGCGATAGAGCCGATCTTTGCCCGTCTTGGTCAGACGCAGTCCCAACAGTTCGGGCAAAGCGGTGCGCTCGGACCAATCGATCAGCGCCCATTCGCTCAATGGTTCGATCAAGCGATTGGACACCATCAATTGTGCGGTGGCAATCGCACTGGGATTCATTCCCAGTTCCTCTAGTAATGAGCTCAGAGCCAGCGCTTCCCATGCCTTCATCGCAACGAGCTGAGGCCCCAGTTGCACTACATTTTGCGTTTCGATCTCATCCAAGAGAACGCCATCGACACTGGCAGCTTCAACCACGCTGTTGCCGCCCTTGGAGTTGAGGGCCAATTGCACGATCCTGGCAACCCAGCTCGATGCATCTGGTGAAAGTGCTTCGCTGGCCAACCAATCGGTCTGTCCGCTCAGCGCAGACTCCACGGCCTGGGCAATGGCGCGCTTTTCATCCTCAGGCAACGAGGCATCCCCGAGCGAAGCGATCACACGCTGGCGCGGCTGACTCTCCGAATTGCGGTAAGATTCCACCAGTTGCACCAGCGGAGTGCCTTTGACTGTTTTGGTCCTAAAATACATCCAGCCAAACTAGAGGCCTGTCCAAATAAGTCAAAAATTAAATAAAGAATTAGGCACTACAAGTGGCCCAATTGTCAACTATCAACGACTTGCGCAATAAAATCGACGAAATAGGCCTATTTTCGTTAAGAATAACCGTTATCGAAAAAGCAAATGAGAAACTTGGGCTAACGAAAACTGGATTCTACGCAAGATCGTCGATTCGAAACCATTCGCTTCGTTCATCATCNCCGTGATTGTTTTCGCAGGCGTGCTCGTTGGGGTAGAGACCTTCCCGTCGGTAGTGGAACGCCACTACAGCCTACTGCATTTTCTAGATAATCTGGTGCTGGGGATCTTCACACTCGAAGTCATCCTGAAGATGGGCGCTGAGAAAAGACAACCTTGGCGCTACTTTAAAGATGGCTGGAACATCTTTGATTTCAGCATCGTAGCCGTCTGTTTCCTACCACTGGGAGGCAGTTATGTGGCTGTGTTACGCCTGTTCCGCCTACTGCGGGTCTTTCGCCTCATCTCGGTCATTCCGAAGTTACAACTACTCGTCACCGCCCTACTGCGCAGCTTGCCCTCGATGTTTTATGTCTGCCTCTTGCTATTTTTACTTTTCTACGTGTATGCAGTGATTGGTGTAATGCTCTTTAGTGGCAACGATCCGATTCACTTTGGGAATCTGTGGAGCTCCTTCCTATCGCTATTCCGAATTGTAACACTGGAAGATTGGACAGACGTAATGTACCTACAAATGTATGGCTCGGACGTCTACCAAGGCTATAATCAAGATTTGAGTGGTCTTAACTTCAGCCCGAAAGCGATGCCGGTGATCGGCATGCTCTACTTCGTATCCTTCGTGACCATCGGCACTATGATCATGCTCAACCTTGTGATTGGCGTTATTATCAACGGAATGGATGAGGCTCAGAAAGAAATCGCAGACCGCAACTTACACGACCTGCTCACCCACGAGAATTCTTACGATCAAACACGCGAGCAAAAGATTAGCAGACTGAAGCAACAGCTGAATAAAATCTCGAAGGAACTCTCGGACCTAGTTTAAGTATTAGGTCGCAGTTGCAAGGCTCATAGCGCTCACACCAACCGGGTCCGCCAGTCGCAAGGCTAAAGACAATGTCTAGTCGCTTGACTACTCGAGTCAGCAGGCAATCGTGACGGCAATGACGACACCAAACGAAGAAAACTTCAAGTACTACAAAAAAGCCGAGAAGAAGGCGCTCGACATTCTAGCGGAAATGAAGGCGACCACTCCTAAAAGGATGGACATCGAGCTCGCGCTCTTGGTGGCAATTTTTGAGCTACACAAAGGTGAAATGCCCGCCGAATCTGTCAGCAAAATCGTGCAAGGTCACCTAGAAACCGTGGAACCTTATTACGCCTCGCAAGAGGCCAAGTAAGCGTCAGGCTGCAACAAACATATAACAAAAGGCAATCAATGGACTACGACCTATCACAACAGAAGAAACTAAATCAGTTTGCCGTAGAGGCGAAGCGCTGGAAAAAGACGAATCAAGAACAAGCGGAAAGCCCCGCTAAAAGGGGCCGCAAAGTTCAGCCCGCCAAGCGTAAGAAGCGCTCCAAGAAATAGCGAGCCAGCCTCCTAGCTCACTCAGCTCTTAATACTCTAAGCGATAGAACCGTGCTGCAGTCGTGCTAGCTTGATCGACATAGGGCGCTTTCGCTGCTGGGCTGACTAACTCCCAGCCCAAACTTAAGTCCTCCGCATAATAAAGCGTGCCCTCTCCAAGCCAATCCACCACGACTCCGCTGTCGAAGGATACAGAGTCGAGGCCCTCGTGCCAGAAGTGTTCGCACCTTGGAAGCGTGCGATCATCTGCAAGTTAACGCTGCTGTCTTCACCCGTGCTGGATTTCAAGCTTTCCAATGCACCCGTATTACTGGTTCCAATAGTGGTCGTCACATTATTCCAAACAGAACCAGCACTATCAGTACTGCTGGATGCACTATTGCCAAAATCAATCAATAAAGTGCCCTCAAAGCGCTGCGAATGCATCCATTGTGTATTTGCCAAGAGGTTACCCGCCAAGTCCGACAAAGTTGAAGTGAGCTCTAGCACGTAGTTTCCCTCAAGCGCTGTCGCTACGTTCAAAACGAGCGAGTCGCCATCCTCTGACAGAACAGCACTCTTCACCGGCACACGCAGCCCGCGCCAGGCGATTTGATACGCAGATAAATCGCTCACAGAGCTGGGGTCCAGCCCCTCGCTGAAGGATAAATGGATACTCGTATCGGAAAGCAACGAAACCTCCTCGAGCGAGGGTGCGGTGGTATCTGCGGTGACATTGAGTGTCGCAGAATCACTGACCAAACTATAAATACCGTTGCTCAAGTGCAGCACATATTGAGCCCCGTCGTCGGCCTCCGTAACTGGATCGATCGTGTAGCTCAATTCAGTGGCCCCCGCAATGGCCTGCCCATCACGATACCACTGAGCGTCTAAATACTCGGGACGATTCACCGTAGCCGTGACAGTGAATGCGTCGAAAGCTGGCACAGCAGCCGATTGGGGCTGATGGGTAAACTCAAGTGGACGACAAGGCCTGACACTGATTTCCAACGCACCGAGGCTACTGATCCCAGTCGAGTTATCGTGCAATCCAACCCAGAGACTGCACCGCGATCGTTCACCAAACCGGTGAGCACCGTTCCACTGACTGTGCCCACAGTCTCGCTGACATTATTCCAAGCCCCCCCCCGGGTGCCAACTGACTGATGCTCGTATTGGCATCACTCCCAAAATCAATGAGGTAGCGAGCCTCTAATGTGCCCTCAGATTCGACCGTTTGCCACGCCACATTCTCTAAGAACGCGGCATCCTCGGCAGATACAGTTAGGCCCAAGGCCGCCACATCCGCAGTCTCATACAAACCAAGAGGACTGCGCCCGTAAATAGAAGCAAAGTGCACACAGGCGGACAAATAATAGCCACGGTCATCGCCATGGTAGTTATCGCTGTCATACAGATCTATAAAGTCAGGATCATTCGCCGGCAAATAGCCCCCCGCATTACGCCAAGCCTCTCCAACTGGATTCACCTGCACGGCTAAGTTGTTCGGATGATCAAAGGTCAACTCATCTGCCAGTGCGTGATAATTAGAGCTCAGCTCGTCGATCATCTGATCGGTCGATTCAAAACTATTGCCCGTCGAATTCCCACTGATCATGCCATTCGCTTCGGCCCGGGACCAAGTCATATAAAGCATGACTTGCGTATCTGGATTATTCGCGATCGCGGTCTCGTAGAGCAGCGTGCCATACTGCTTGTGATCCGCCACGCTGCCAATATGCGTCGGCTCCGTCGAATAATTTTGCAGGATGACATGCGTCCACTGCTGCGCCTGCGAGTCCACCAGTTCTGCATCGAAGTAATCCATACTATTGATGCTGTGATACTCATAATCCTTACCGCCCACAGCACGTATCACAGTGGTCGGATCGTCCTGCCCACTGGCTCTAGCCAATGCGTCGAAGATCGCGGCAACCGAAGCATTGCCTCCAGAGCCGAGCGTAAAGCTATTACCAATGAAGAGCACCTTCTCCTCAGCGTTTAAGCAAGTGCCAGCGAGTATAGCAGCACACACAGCTGCTCCAGTAAAGATTTGGGGTAATTTAAACATACAGAATTTCGGGTGAAATCACTTATAAATAATAAAACCTCAAATAAATTAAAATGCGTTGGGCGGCTGTTTGAGTTTTATTAGAAGTGCAGTAAACAACGGAACGACCAACTAATTTTCTTGAGAGGGAAACTTTTACGTAACATAGCGACAGCATACTTGTGGGCGCCCGGGCTGACTACGTCAAAAAACACTTAAGACGGCTCTCAAAAAAACAGGGACGAGCAAACGAAGTGTTTCGCACTAAGATGCGCTCGGTAATCAATCAAGCCAATCGCTATGGGATCGCCGCAAACGTCGCACAGCAATTCGAGCTAGGCGCACAGATTCTGGCCGCAGATCTGGTCCCGATACTGAAACCAGAAATTGACATCCACTGCCCGACAAGGCGAGCGAATCAGCTGCGCCGACCGCTTGAGCCACGGTCAAAGGCACCACTCTCCGACTACACAGACCGCAAGAATCGGGTGTCTTCTGTCAGGGGAAAAATTGTATCGTGTTGGGATGATCCAAATCACTACAGTTCACAGTGCAACGCTTCAGCACTTGAGAGCCCTCCATCAACAGCCGGAGAAAACTAGCGTGTCGTCTCAATCCTGGTATCAATATGTCGATCGATTCTTTACCTTCTTCCGCTGACTCGATTTCGCGTGATCCGCTCAAGGATTACCAACGCATCGAGGCTGCCATTGAATACTTACGCGCAAACGCAGCAAGGCAACCCAGCTTGGCTGAGCTGTCGCAGGTCATTCATTTGAGCGAATACCATTTGCAACGTTTGTTC
The DNA here is from genome assembly GCA_002729725.1 of Puniceicoccaceae bacterium. Classification (GTDB taxonomy): domain Bacteria; phylum Verrucomicrobiota; class Verrucomicrobiia; order Opitutales; family Coraliomargaritaceae; genus Thalassobacterium; species Thalassobacterium maritimum. The sequence continues at coordinate 38,029 of PBYS01000004.1, read as the reverse complement.
GCACGCTGGGCCGGCGTCAGTCCCAAGCGCTTTGTGCAATTGTTGACGCTGGAACATGCCAAAAAACAATTAGCCTGCTCAGCCGATTTGCTGACAGCGAGCTACGAAGCCGGGCTTTCTGGGCCGGGACGCTTGCACGATTTATTTGTCACGATTGAAGCCGTCACCCCCGGTGAATTCAAGGCGCGCGGAGAGTCGTTGGAGATTCGCTACGGACAGCACCCGACGCCTTTCGGCAAGTGCCTGATCGGGGAGACCACGCGCGGTGTGTGTTTTTTGGAATTTGTAACACCCCACACCATTAAAGCCGTGCAACTCAAGTTACAAGAGCGATGGCCCGGTGCCGTTTTGCGCGAAGACAGAGCGGGCACCGCACAAACTGTGCAAGCGATCTTTAACGCAAAAAAACGCTCTAACAGCTCATTGAGTGTATTACTGCAAGGCACCAATTTTCAAATTCAAGTCTGGAGAGCGCTGCTGCGGATTCCCCTGGGACATGTGAGTCATTATGCAAACATCGCACAATGGATCGGCCGCCCGAAAGCCGTGCGTGCAGTGGGCACAGCCGTGGGCGCCAACCCGATCGCTTGGCTAATCCCCTGCCATCGAGTCTTACGGAGCGACGGAAATCTAGGCGGCTATCACTGGGGCGAGACACGCAAACAGGCCTGCTTGGCTTGGGAGGCTGGCCACACACAGCAGGCTTAAGCACTCCATCATAGCAACAATATGTCGACTTATATTCGTTCCGCACGCGAATTAAGAATTTTACTCTTTTGCAACGCAGACTTTAAACTCGTGAATATGAAAAAACAAATGCGCATATGGCATCGGTATCTAGGCTTCTTTCTAGCGGGAATTATGGCGGTTTACGCAATCAGCGGTGTGATCTTAATCTTTCGTGATACAGACTTCCTTAAAGTCGAGAAGCAGGTCGAGCGCACACTCAAACCAGGCTTAAACTCGGACGGCTTGGGGCGTGCACTGCGTAAACGTGGCTTCCAAGCTAAGGAAGAAAATGCCGAGCAAATTACATTTCAAGGTGGCAGTTACCACAAAGCGAGCGGCAGGGCCTCCTATCGCACCAAAGAGCTACCAATCGTGCTAAAGAAAATGGCCGAGATGCATAAAGCCAGATCAGACCAGCCGCTGTTCTACATGAACCTGTTCTTTGGCCTTTCCTTGCTCTTTTTCGTGCTGTCTTCGTTTTTCATGTTCTTGCCGAGTTCGAAGATTTTTAAACGTGGCATCTACCTCGCGCTCGCCGGCTTAGTCCTGACCGTATTCATGGTCTATTATTAAACCTCAGCGAGAACTCTTATTTTTACGACTCAGATCCGACAGCGGCACACGTAAGCTGCCGGGCTTCTTATGATCGGGGTCTTCTTCAGGCCAAATCTCGGTAACAATAACCGCGATACAAGTGCCGGTCGCCGATTCTAGAAAGCGCAGCAATGCATTCATGTGCGGCGTAATATGTGGATCAATCACTGTAGAGACCATCATGATTGCAATCGTGATACAGGCTAAACGCGCATAATTTGGCACACCGAACCCGCCGCAGACTAAGACAGATGCTACAATCGTAGCGCACATCCCAAGCGGGTGAAAGGGCAGAAAACTTAAATACACAGCTGCAAAAGTCGCCCCGATAAAAGTGCCCACCATGCGCAATAAAGCGGTCTGCCAGGCATCTTTCCGATTAGGCTGTAGAACGATGAGCGTGGAAATCAAGGCCCACAACCCACCGACATGCGACACTTCGCCCATCAGTGGAATACTTAGATAATAACCACCATAGTATGCAGGTAAGCAGGTGATAAACCTGCGAATTGCGAAACGTAGTGTACGATGCTTGTATTGGTAGCGAATCACGTTGTGCCTTTAATCTCTTAAATCTAGATAACCTGTGGTGTTGAATTGCATGGAGCCCCATAAGCAAAAACGATGCTAGAATCACAAGCAATGCGCTAAAGCTCGCATCCATACAATAAAACCTCCTTCAAACCGCAGCTAGGCAAAGCAAAAGACGAGCGCAGCTGTGGCTATCAGTAATGCAACTGACCAGACACGATAGTTCTGCCAGATAGGTAATTTCTGTAACTCGAGACTTTCCTGTTTATAAAAAGCGGGCGTCCACACCAACGCGATTTGCTCCTCGCGCGGTGGCTGCGTGTCGTGACTGCTCAACCATAGCGTGATGCTGGAAACAGCAAATAGTAGCGGGCCAACGTAGAGAAAATGCAAATCCATTAGGCCGGTCACTTCGTTAAGTACAAATAGGAGAACGCCCACACTCGTGCCCGCGATCACGGCCCGCCATGCGCCTGAAGCATTCGCCCCCTTCCAGAACGCGCCCACTAAATAGACGGCGCAAATTGGCGGCACAGTATAAGACAGCACCATCTGCAGATACTTAAACAGTGACGCGAAATTTTCGATTTGTGGCGCCCAAAGTGCCGCGAGAATCATAAAAATGCCCGTCACCCAACGGCCGACTTTCATCAGAGCCGCACTGCTCAAGTCAGGCCGACGTTTGTGCACAAAGTCCATCGTGACCAAGGTAGAGGCTGCATTTAGAGTGGAATCAATTTGCGACATCAGCGCCGCGACAAAGCCTGCCATCACCAGGCCCAAGAGCCCTGTCGGTAATAGATCAAACATCAGAGTCGGATAGACTAGGTCAGGACGCGCAAGGTTAGGATAAAGGTGAATCGCCATGGTGCCGGGCAGCACCATTATAAACAATACAGGTAATTTAAGCGCCGCCGCCAGCAACACGCCCCAGCGGCCGTGGTTGCTACTCTTAGCACTCAACACACGTTGTAACATAAATTGATTCGCACACCAGAAATAGAAGCCTAGTAGTGGCACACCGGTAATCAACCCGAGCCATGGCACGCCTGCATCATCGAGTGGCCGAATTAAACTCAGGCGCGACGGATCGAGGTCGGCGGTCATCCCACTCCAACCACCAACTTTGTCGAAGGCGACCACTGTAATCACAACGGCTCCAATAAGGAGCAAGACTGTCTGAATGACGTCCGTATAAATCACTGCCGCCAGCCCGCCTGCGATCGTATAGAGCCCAGCAGCAATCGCGAGAATGGCAATGGTAAGCCCCATATCCAGCTGGGGAAACACCAGTTGCAGTAATAAGCCCCCCGCGAAGAGACTCCCTGCAGTATCGACGATAATATTGAGAAATAAAGTCAGTGCAGAGAAATAACTGCGAATGCGCCCATCGTAGCGGCGCTCCAAGAACTCTGGCAGGGTAAAGACCTGAGCTTGCAAAACGAAAGGCAGAATAAAGATGGCAAAAAAGACTAAAACGACGGAAGCCATCCACTCATAATTAAAAACCGAAATTCCTGTATGGTAGGCGTCACCAGCCAGACCGATCAACGTGGTGGAAGAAATATTGGAAGCAAAGAGCGAGATCCCAATCAATGGCCACAGCATGCCGCGTCCGGCTAAAAAATAGTCTTCGGCGCAGTGGTGCTTTCCTGCGAGTCGCCAACCGATCCATAACACGACGAGTGCGTATAGACCGATCAACATCAGATCGAGCGGTGCGAGGCTGTAGTCGATAGGCATGCTGCAAGTGTAACATGTATTGCAAGTGCCGCCTCACAGGGCGGCAATGGAAAGCTTCTTCACATTCGCGACACTCTAGCTGCAATCGTCTACAATCAAACTTTCACCTTCACTTTCGCTCGGACTTTGCCATTCATGGCAGCCATGTCCGTCGAACTCTACGATACTCTTAGTCGATCTGTGCAAAAGCTCGCGCCTGCGAGCGGTGATACGCTGCGTTTTTATTGCTGTGGCCCCACTGTTTATGGCCCCGCGCATATTGGGAATTTCCGAACTTTCCTAATCCAAGACACACTGCGCCGCGTGCTGGAAGTTGATGGCACGCCCGTTAAACACGTGCGCAACATTACCGACCTGGACGACAAGACGATCCGCCGCTCGCAAGAAGAAGGCAAAAGCTTGGTCGAATTCACCGCGCATTGGACAGATAAGTTTCATGCGGATTGCGACGCGCTCAACATGCTGCCACCCAGCATCGAGCCGAGTGCCGTGGCTCACATCCCTCAGCAAATTGCATTGGTCGAAAAGTTGATTGAAAAAGGCCACGCTTATGCCACCGACGACGGCTCCGTCTATTTCCGCGTCGGCTCCTTTGAAGACTACGGACGTCTCTCACGTCTGAAGCAGCGCGAGCTAAAGACCCAGAATGAAAACTCCGCTGGCGAACTCAACGATGCGGACGAATACGATCGTGAATCGGTCACCGACTTTGCGCTCTGGAAATCACGCAAACCTGAGGACGGCGCTAACTATTGGACCAGCCCCTGGGGCGAAGGACGTCCGGGCTGGCACTTGGAATGCTCGGCCATGGTCGACAGCGCCTTCGACGGCGAAACGATCGACCTACACGGTGGCGGCATCGATCTCTGCTTTCCCCACCACGAAAACGAAATCGCACAGTCTGAATGTGCACACGGGCACGACTTCTGCAGCCACTGGTTTCACAGCGCTCACTTGATGGTCGAGGGCGCCAAGATGTCGAAGAGTCTGGGTAATCTGTACACACTCGACGACCTACGCGAAAGGGGCTTCAGCCCCATGATCGTGCGCTACACTTTGATCGCAGGCAGCTATCGTCAGCAACTAAACTTCACCTTCGATGGCTTACACGCCTCCCAGAGTGCGCTGACACGTCTGGAACGCTTTGCTGAGGCGCTACTCGCCAAGACGGGCGAATCAAGCGACAGTTTTAATAAAAACTATGTGAGCACCGACGCACCCGAGGACTTTGGCCGCTTGAGCAAAGCTTGGGACGCCCTGCGCAAGAATCTCAATACCGCCGCGTGCTTAGGGGCCATCTTCGGAGTCATCGGCTCGAATCCAGCAGCCTCGCTAGACGCAGAAGGCGCTCGCGCAATGCTTCGCGCATTTGGCAGCCTACTCTATGCACTTGGGCTCGAACTCTTCACAGTCGAAGCGAAACAAGTCGACGCCCCGGAAGAAATTGTCGCCCTCGCCCAAGAACGCTGGGAGGCAAAACAAGCGAAAGACTGGGGTAAGGCCGATGAACTGCGCGACGCCCTACTCGCTCAAGGCTGGGTTGTGAAAGACAGTAAGGATGGCTTCGAACTAGAAGCACAAGACTAGTTTTCACATAGCTTCCTACGGTTGACCCAAGCCAGAAAATGGCTCATCAAACAAGCATGACGACTCCTAAAATACAAACCATCGGCAACAAAGTATCTCAATGGGGCGAAGGCCCGATCTGGTGGGGCGATCAGCTGCTCTACGTAGACATCAAAGGACACAAAATCATACGCCTCGATCCCGAGAGCGGCAACGAAGCACAATGGGACGTGGGCGAATTGATCGGAACCGTCGTTCCGACCGAGCACGAGGACGAAGTCATCTACGCGGGCGACAGTGGCTGCATTCGTTATAATCTGCGCGACGGGCATAAAACACCCCTCGCCGATCCAGAGTCGGAACTGCGTGGCAAGAATCGCTTTAACGATGGTAAGTGCGACCCCGCGGGCCGCTTTTGGGCCGGCACGATCAGCATGGTCAAAAACACCGGCAGCGCCAACCTCTACTGCCTCGATTGCGACGGCTCACTCAGTCACAAGGCTGCTGATATTACCAACTCCAACGGCATCTGCTGGACTGTAGACGCCAAGATGATGTACTACATCGACACCCCCACACAGCAAGTCCGCGCCTACGATTACCATCAAGCCAGCGGCAACATTTCCAATCCACGCGTGGCCATCGATACCGCAGCACAGGGCTATGCCAGCTCTCCTGATGGTATGACAATTGATGCCGAGGACATGCTCTGGGTCGCATTTTGCCATGGTGGTTGCGTGGTGCGTTTCGATCCTAGCACCGGCAAAGAGCTACAACGCGTCGATCTGCCTTGCATCGAAACCACGGCATGCGCCTTTGGTGGCAAGCACATGGATCGTCTCTTTGTGACCACTGGTATTAAGCCCGACCTCGATGAGCCTGATGCGGGCAAAGTCTTTGTCATCGACGGACTCTGCATCAGAGGTGTGCCGACGGTTCCCTACAAAGGATAAAATTCACTGCACCGCTTCCGTCTTGCGGATGTGCTTAAGCAAAATTCCGTATTTCGGCGCGCTCAGCATAACCACGACGAAGAGCACGCCAGCCATCACCGCCATCATCCCAGAGGTGGAGGTATCGGCAAAACCGAACCAGCCGGGCACGATCAGAGCGCTCAAGTGCCCCAAGACCGCGGCCAAAATCGCAAATACACAACTCAATAATACCATCAGCCAAAGCCGATCCGTTAACAAATGCGCAGAGGCCGCGGGCACAATCAACATCGCAATCACGATAATACTACCGACCGCTTCAAACGCCGCCACCGTTGTCACCGCCACCAATGTCATCAACATGTAGTGCATCAAATTAGAGTTAATCCCCATCGTCGTCGCTAACTCGGGGTCGAAGGATGAGATGCGCAACTCCTTAAAGTAAGCCACCACAAAGCCGACGTTCAGCAAAGTCACACCCGCCAGCACCAGCGCAGCACGCGGGACTTCCAAAGTTGTGCCAAAGAGCACAGGCCGCCAAACCACATCCAAAGGCGTCAACTCGATCGCGCCATAAAGCACGCACCCGGGATCCAAGTCTACATGGTCGGCCGCTTGCACAATCAGCAAGAGCCCCACCGCGAAGAGCGATGTAAATACAATGCCCATCGACGCTCCCTCATCGACTTTACCGAATCGACTGATCCATTGAGTAAAAACGGCAGTCAACACGCCCACAACTGCCGCACCGATAAACATGGTCAAACTGGCACGCGCTTCCGTAATCAAGAAAGCGATGGCTAGACCCGGCAAAACTGCATGACTAATCGCATCGCCCATCATGCTCATTTTGCGCAACACCAGAAAATTCCCCAGCAAGGCACAGGCCACCGCCGCCAAAGCGCCGACCACCACGATCCATGTATCTATGCTATACCACTCCATCACTCCTAATTCCTAATTACCAGCCCCCGCTAATCGCCCGGAACGATTGGATGCGGACTCGCAGGCACCAAAGTACCAGCACTGCGATAAGTTTGTAATTTGCTCTCCAAACGAGCCACCATTTTTTCTCCCAGCACGTGCTCGACCATATCGGCATCCCGATCCACACGACTGGTGGCCACGTCCGCATATTCGATTAAGTAAAGTTCCCACAGGCGATGATTGCGTGTCACATGCGCCGCCTCAGCCAAACCAGCCTCTGTCAGCCGAATCGTGTCCTCCTTCACCTGCATCTCAACTAAGCCATCGTCATAGGCACGACGAATACAATCACGCAAACTGCGATCGCTCCAGGTGCGACGCCCACGGATCTGTCGAAAAGGCACCGCCACAATCGCTAACTCGCCCCCCTGACGATTGGCTTCTAGTATTTCGTAGAGCGCCCGCAGCAAGTGTTGGCGCCCGATACGATGCTGCAGCTGCGTTTGGCGTAGCCAACGAACTAACACGCCACGCTCCACACCTAGCAACATGCTGATCAAAAAACAAAGCGCCGCCACCAGCACGATGACTGCCCCCGCAGGCAAGCGTGGATAAAAAGCACTCAAACTCGCGCCAAACCAGCCACTGGCGCCTCCGATCAACACCGAAAGCAATAACATGCGGTCGAGCTGATTTGTCCAGAAGCGAGCCGCCGCCGCGGGTGTGATCAAAAACGCAATAATCAAAATCAGGCCCACTGCTTGTAGCCCCGCAACCGTGACCGCAGTCACCAATCCCAACAAAATAACATCCAAGACTTTGACCGGCCATCCCAACGAAGCCGCAAAGCTCTCATCAAAACAGAGCAAACGAAATTCTTTAAATAACAATAAGGAACAGCTCAGCACACAAATCGTGACCAAAACTAGAATCCGAAAATCACTCAGCACCATGGAAGCGGTCTTCCCGTAAATAAAAGACTCCAAGCCCGCGGCACTGCCCTCAGGCATCGTCTGAATCATGCCCAGCACAGCCACCCCTGCACCGAAAAATACGCTCAATACGATGCCCATCGCCGCATCATCTTTTATGCGTGTCTGATTCCGAATAAATAGCACCGCCCAACAACCAATCACTCCCGTGACCGCCGCCCCCGTCAGAAGCATCGGTAGGGACTTACCATCCCCCCCCATCGCGACCGCCAACATAAAGGCAAAACCGACCCCTGGCAGTGTCGCATGCGAGAGCGTGTCCCCCATCAAAGAGCGCTTACGCAAAAGCAAGAAGCCCCCCATCAAACCACAGGCACAACCTAGTAAAATGGTACAGATCACCACCAAGCGCGTATTATAATCACGCAAAAAGAGGACGTTCCAAATATCAGCAAGTTCAGGCATTTTAAAGCATCAACGTGACTGCACCACCTCGTTCGCGGCCTGCGTTAACAAAGTTAATTTACCACCATAGGTCCGGCGCAAATTCTCCTGAGTGAATACTTCCTCTGTCGGCCCTGCAGCCACCACCCGCATGTTCAATAAAACCGTCCAATCAAAATACTGTGGCACCGTCGCTAAATCGTGGTGCACCACCAGAACAGTCTTCCCACGCTTTTGCAGATCTTTGAGCAATTCAACAATGGCTCGCTCGGTCGCTGCATCCACCGCAGCAAAAGGCTCATCCATGAAATAAATGTCTGCATCCTGCACCAGCGCGCGAGCCAGAAATGTGCGTTGCTGCTGTCCTCCAGAAAGTTGACTGATCTGCCGATGCGCATAATCACCGAGCCCAACTCGTTCCAGTGCCTGCATCGACAGTGCTTTCGCTCGCTTACTCACACGCCGAAACCATCCGATCTGCCCATAGGTCCCCATCGCCACCACATCCAAGGCACTCACCGGAAAATCCCAATCCACACTCTCGCGCTGCGGCACATAGCCTACACGCTTGCGCTCCTTCTCATAGGACTGCCCGTAGATCATCACCTCGCCCGATGAACGCGGAATCAAATCTAAACAGGCCTTGATCAAAGTGCTCTTACCCGCCCCATTGGGCCCTACAATACTCACGAGTTTGCCCTCCGGAATCGAAAGATCAATATCCCAAATCACTGGCTTGCGATGATAAGCCACCGTAAGATCACGAATCGCAAGCGGCGACTTTAGCTCGGGCAATGACTCGGAATGGGACGACAATTCTTTGCTGACGACGTTCATATCAAATTGTAAGCTAAGCGCACGGCAAGTAGTATGCCAGTCGAATAAAACTACTGTTTAAAGCCATCAGTAGAGCCTCCGAGTGCATTCACAATAGTCCTCATATTGTGATCAATCATCCCAATATAAGTTCCTTCATAAGTGCCCGCCGCGCCCATCGCGTCGGAGTATAGTGAACCGCCGACATCCACCTTGTGGCTGCGTGCCCGAGCGCCCTCTACCAAGGCTCGCACATTCTTATCCGCGACGGAGGTCTCCACAAAGACTGCCGGAATCGCGCGCTCCACGATAAAGTCAACCAAGTCTTCTAAGTCGCGCACCCCCGCCTCCGATTCGGTGCTGACGCCCTGAATACCACGCACCTCGATGCCATAGGCACGCCCCAAATACTGGAATGCATCGTGCGCAGTCACCAACACCCGTTGGCCTTCGGGAATCGTCGCCATCGCGCGCTTGGCATAGGCGTCCAAGGCTTCCAATTTTTCGACATATGCAGCGGCGTTGGCCCGGTAATCATCCGCATGCACCGGATCAAAATCCGCCAAAGTCTCAGCCACCACAGGCACCGCACGTAACCAGCCCCCCACATCCATCCAGACATGCGGATCCGTATGCTCCGAACCATCATCTTTAGCGAGAATGTAATCGCTATCACCAAGGATCGCTTCTGTGACTGCCTTGACTGGCTTACCTGTGGTCGCGACTCGCACCAATACATCTGTCATCTTACCCTCCAACAATAGCCCATTGTAAAAAACAATATCTGCCTGACTTAGTTTAACTACATCACCACGGGTCGGCTTATACAGGTGTGGATCCACCCCTTCACCAATAATGCCTTCCACCTGCGCATAGTCACCAGCAACATTCCTCACGATGTCCGTAATCATCCCCACCGTGCACACCACCTGATACGGCGCCGCAGACATTGAGGCCCCCGCAGCAGACTCCGCGCCCTGCGGAGAATCAGAGCACGCCACGAGCCCAAGACTGCACAACACAACTGACAAACAAGATAGAACAGATCTATTAAAATTCATACTTTGACAACTCAAAGTATGAAAACTTTGGCAAGTCAAGTATGAAACAATGAAGCCAATATCCTACACTCGCGAGAAAGCGGACGAGACTCCTCGCAAGCAGAATCAAAAAAAGGCCGATTCCCAATAGGAATCGGCCTTTAAAAAAGCAATCTAGTTACCTGCGCGAACGCTGCAATAAAACTTAAGCAGCGTTGGCTTCTTTAGCCTTCTCGATCAGAGTCAAGAAAGCAGCCTCGTCATGAATCGCGAGCTCTGAAAGCTGCTTACGATCCATTTCGATTCCCGCAGCTTTGATACCACGGATGAAACGGCTATAGTTGATGCCATTGTTACGGCAAATCGCGTTGATACGAACGATCCAGAGTTGACGAAACTCTGTCTTCTTTTTGCGACGGTCGCGGTAAGCGTAAACTTCTGCGCGATCGACAGCGTCTTTAGCGTAGCGGAAAAGACGTGATTTATTTCCGAAATAGCCTCTGGCTTTTTTCAGAACTTTTTTGCGACGAGCAAGCGTCGCGGGACCATTAGTGGCTCTAGGCATGTTGTGGTATCTCTCGTTTAGGTCGCTGCCGGGTCGCCCATTTTCATGTTACCCGGCTAGCGTGAGTTATAGTTGTTAAAACGTTTCTTTAGTTACTTAAGTAATCTAAGCAATATTAAGCGAAAGGCAGGCCACGGATCAGGTTAGCGCGTTGCCCGTCTGCGACGAGTTTGCTGCTACCTGCACGGCGGCGTTGCTTGACACTCTTATTGCGAAGAAGGTGACGGTGCCCTGGCGTACGACGCAGGAGTTTACCGGTGCCTGTCTTCTTGAAGCGTTTTGCGATGGATTTGCGTGTTTTCTGCATGAGAAATTGGGAAAAAAGGAGGAAACCATAGTTTTCCGCCCCGCTTGTAAAGGGGAAAAGTAGGAAATATCAAATATTGAATTCCCACAGGGCAAGGTTCAACCTGCCTCCCATCGAAACAAACCCACCAGTCGAAGGTCCCGCCAACCAGAGCCGAATCGTCGGCTCTACACTCGGGCGCATTCGCAAACTGGGCGGCTACCAGAAGCACCATCATGTGCCCGACAGCCAGAATGATGCCGCACAAAACTTCGTGCGCAAAGTGGGCCAAGCCGACGTCAAAGCCGCCGCCGATCAACTCTATGGCGACATCCGCAGCCTGTTCGGCTACAAGCGGCGCGAGTTCGACTACAGTTGCGAGGACGGCTTTGCCTGGATCAAAACGCCCGACTTCGACCTACAGATCCGCGTCGACCAATGCTCGGAGGATCCAAAGAACTACATCCTCACCACCGAGATTGTCGCCTTGCACACGGATGCCATCGCCGCAGACGAGCGCTTCCACGCCTGCTTCACCCATCACTGCGATCAACTAGTGGTCGATTTTGCCATGCCCGTTCAGGTAGAGGACAAAATCGACGCCATCGAAGACATCCCCGAACTGGCCGACGCACTGACTTACGACCCCGACGGCAGCGCCTTCGAGCTCAAGTTACCTCAATTGGACCTCTTAATACAGGTTAACGAATCCGGCATGACCTTCAGTCTGCTCACCCTCCGCGATCTCGGCAAATTGCTCGACCACAGTCAAAAAGCATTCGACATCCTAGCCAGCGCACAATTCGGCCTACGACTATAAGCAGTCCCCAGCCACTTAGCTAAAGACCTGCCGTCTCAGTCCCTGGATCACCGACAAATCGCCCCAGTCCGCCCCCGTCATCGCATTCACTTTAGGCGGATACTTGCGCCTGCGCTCCGCCTGCCATGTTTTGGAAAAGCCACGCACAAACTCCGCCGAGCCCAAAATCGCCCCGTCGCTAAAATAACGCACTCGGCAGCTCAGGACCGCTGCCTTAGGCAGCACACCTTCTTCCTGTTCCAACACTTTCAAAGCCCGCTCACGTGAGATGTCAGACACCCCTGCCCGCGCGGCATGCTTACCAAAGATCAACATACGATGCGCCTGCAAAGCCGCATCCATCTGCTTAGCCGCATGATCGCTCCAAATACGAAGCAGCCCCGACTCCGCCTCGGCCACGCCCGCCACCGCTTCCGCATAGCCACAGAATCGGTAATCCTTTGGATCCTCCACCAAGCCCGCTCGAACTGGATTTAGGTCAATATACGCAGCCAGCGTCTGCAGTGGATTCCCCTTCCCCTCAACCAGCACCGACTTGAAACGCTCTGCCCACAAGGTACCGTAGCGCCGGTGTGAGCGATTGTACCAAACAGAAAAACGCTGTTTCAGCGCCTTCATAAACTGCGAAACATCGCCCATCCGGGCTCGCAACTGCCGACGAATCACATCCGCATCTTCACCGCCCGACAGCAGCGTCTTCCTCATCAGAATCACAGACGCCGTCTGGTATTTAGTTTGTTTCGGATACAGAACCTGGTACCGCCGCAGCAACTCCGCGTCAGACACCTGCTGCCGATCATCCACCCGCAGCAGCACATGGAAGTGGTTCGACATGATACAATAAGTCAGCACCTCCACTCCACAAAAGTCCGCGACTTGCCAAATCATTTTACGCAGTACCTCCTTCTCGCGGTTTTTAAACAAATGCTCCCCATTTACCGTGCGCGTCATGCAATGGTAACTCGCAGCCACACCACTCAGCTTAAGTCTGCCCGTCCTCATACACCCAAGTGCATCACACATACCCGTCATAGTCGACTATTTTTAGTCTGTCCCTACCTTGTATGAATGCATATTGAAAAGCTGGCGATTTCTCGTTGCCCTTTCTGGATGACGGCGCACATTTCCGAGCTCGGAGCATTTATTATAACTCATGAGCCAAAGCCTATCCTGGAAGCGAAAAGATCTGATCGATGTGGAGCCTCTCTCCCGCGCTGAGATTGAAACGATTTTTACTGCCGCTACTGCCTTTAAACGGGCGATGGAGGCGGATAACATGAAGCAACCCTACCTGAACGGACGCACAGTGGTGAATCTATTCTTGGAGCCGAGCACGCGCACGCGGCTGGCCTTTGAGGTGGCGGCCAGCCGCTTGAGCGCGGACACGATTACGGTGACGGGCGCAGCAAGTAGCCTGACGAAGGGGGAAACTCTGCGCGATACAGCGCGCAACATGGAAGCACTCAAGGCGGACATTATCATTATGCGCCACTCGGCCTCGGGCGCCCCGAATTACTTGAGCAAGGTGGTCGACATTCCAGTGATCAACGCGGGCGACGGCGCGCATGCTCACCCGACTCAAGCGCTGCTGGACTCTTTTACTTTGCTGGAAAAGTTTGGCTCGCTGGATGGTAAGAATATCACGATTTTAGGCGACATTTTGTTCAGCCGCGTGGCTCGCTCGAATATCATTTGCCTGCAAAAGCTGGGGGCGAAAGTGACCATCGCGGGCCCGAGCACACTGGTGCCGAAAGCTTTTGAAGCCACAGGTGTGCGGGTGTGTCACAATCTGAAACCGGCGCTGGAGGATGCGGATGCGGTGATGCTGCTACGCATTCAGCATGAGCGACAGACAGCAACTCATTTCCCTTCGATCGGAGAGTATACCAGCTCTTTTGGCTTGAATAAGGATCGAGCGAAATGGCTCAAGCCAGGCGCGATTATTATGCATCCGGGCCCAATTAACCGCGGGGTGGAGATCGACTCTGAACTGGCGGATTCGTCACAGTCGGTCATCCTACAGCAGGTCACGAATGGGATTGTTGTTCGTATGGCGATCTTACATCTGTGCTCCTGTGCTTACCATCAGCAAGCGATCGAACTGCCGAAATAAATTATTAATCCTGAATTTCTAATTGATGAATATACTTTGGATACAGAATGGTCGTGTGATCGACCCGGCAAATAAACGTGACGCCATCAGCGATCTTTATGCGGTCGATGGCCAAATCGTCGACAGTCTGAGCGAAGCTCAACAAGCGGCAGCCACCGTCGTGGATGCGAAGGGACTGGTGGTTGCACCGGGCTTGGTGGACATTCATGTGCACTTTCGCGACCCGGGGCAAACACACAAGGAAGACATTCGTAGCGGCACCGAGGCGGCCGCGGCAGGCGGCTTTACCTCAGTGGTCTGTATGCCGAACACTGGGCCGGTCTGCGATAATGCAGGCACAATTCAACGTATCATGGATAAAGTCGCACGCGCAGCCGTGATTCGCGTATATCCGACGGGCTGCTTGACAGTGGGTATGCAAGGAGAACAACTGGCCCCCACGGGACAGCTCAAGAAGGCAGGCGTGGTGGCCATGACTGATGATGGCAAATGCGTGCAAAGCAACGAGATTATGCGCCGCGCTGTGGAGTACGCCCAAATGTTTGATCTCCCGATCATGGACCACTGCCAGGATGCGAGCCTGACCGAGGGCGCCATGATGAATGAGGGTGAATGGTCGCTGCGACTGGGCCTGCAAGGTTGGCCGAAGGCGGCGGAGGACATCATCGTGGCGCGCAATGTCATTTTGGCGGAGCTGACAGGAGCTCACATTCATATGCAGCACATAAGCTCCGCACGATCGGTCGATCTATTACGCCGCGCGATTGATCGCGGGGTCAGCGTGAGTGGCGAAGCCAGCCCTCACCACATAGAATTCACGGATGCGGACCTGCACGACTACGATACGGTGTTTAAAATGAATCCGCCCCTACGCACGGATGCGGACCGATTGGCTCTGATTGAAGGTTTGGTCGATGGCACCTTGAGCTGCATCGCGACGGATCACGCCCCCCATTCACCGACTGAGAAAGACCAAGAGTTTGATTACGCCCCCTTCGGAGTGATCGGCTTGGAGAACTCACTGGCGAGCTGCTTAACCACGCTTTACCATGGAAAGCATTTGGGCTTGAGTGAGGTGATCGCACTAATGACGCATAAAGGTGCGGAAGTGTGCAAACTCGACGCAGGCACGCTCAGTGTGGGTGCAGCGGCGGATATTTGCCTCTTCGATCCCGATGAGGAATGGACGGTAGATAGCAACAAGTTTTTCAGTAAGTCGCGCAACTGCCCTTGGCATGGCAAGACTTTGAAGGGCGCTGTCAAAGCAACCTACGTCGGGGGCGAGCAAGTCTTCGACGGCAGCTCGATCACGGTCTAGACGATGCCCACTGAAACACAAGTGGATGCGCCACTCATTGTCGCCTCCCTACTAATCTTAGGTATACTCGGCAGTAGCGCTGCACTGTGGTTTCGCCACATTCAGCGACCACGCGAGGACATTATCGAGCCAGCAGGCGTGCCCGCGTGGTCGATCGGCTGGGTCAATTTTGGGATTTTCATTTGCGCCATGATCATCTCGGTGTTCTTGGTGCAGAGTATGGCGGCGGCCTTATTCTTTACCACGCCCAGTGAAAGCGAAGCGCCACTGGAATTGACTCCGTGGTTAGCAGTGATGGCGGTATTATTACTACAGCTACCGATGTTAGCCGTTTTTTACGGCGCACGTCGCTTCTACCCAGGACACTACGCGAGCCGACTCAACAACGTTCATCTATCGATCTGGGCGGCATTTCGACAAGCGCTACCACTATTTTTAATGTTTTTGCCAGTGATCTGGATCGCCTCGCTGGTATCCACGGCACTCTTAAACGTGCTAGAAGCTGCTGGCGTGATTGATGCCTTTGCCCCGCAAGAGCTAATCACACTCTTTCAAAAAGGAGGCGATCCACTCGCGATTGGGCTACTAGTGCTAATGGCAGTCGTATTGGCCCCGATCGTGGAAGAAATCATATTTCGTGGCTGCATCTATCGCTTTCTAAAAAGCCAGACGACTCGACTTCCTGCCCAAATCCTGAGCGGCTGCGTCTTTTCCATGATGCATGCAAATTTGATGTCCTTTGTGCCATTGGTCATCGTCGGCGTCCTGCTCGCTCGTGCCTACGAAAAGTCGGGCAACCTGCTAGTGCCCATTTGGTTTCACGCGTTTTTTAACGCCTTCAGTCTGTTGATGTTATTAATCACCAGCCTATCGGAAGTCATTCCTCAATAAAATTTATTTCATGAACAAAGTACACGACAACGCCCGCATCGCACAAACGCGTCCCCTATTGCCACCCGCCATTTTAGTGGAAGAGCTCCCACTCTCCGACGCTGCACAGGGAGTGGTCGAACAGGGCCGCCAAGAGAGCAGTGCCATTTTGCGCGGTGAAGACGACCGCCTTTGCGTGATTTGCGGGCCCTGCTCCATTCACGATCCTAAAGCTGCAGTTGAATACGCCGAGCGTCTGCTCCCCTTGCGTGAGCGCTATAAAGATGATCTGCAAATCATCATGCGCACCTACTTCGAAAAGCCACGCACTGTGGTGGGTTGGAAAGGCTTAATCAATGATCCAGAGATTGATGGCAGCTTTGAAATTAATCAAGGCCTCCGCATTGGACGCAAGTTATTGGTCGACATCTGCGAGCTGGGCCTACCCACCGCAGCTGAATTCCTAGACACCATCATTCCGCAATTCATCGCCGACGCGATTGCATGGTCCGCAATCGGGGCGCGCACCACTGAAAGTCAAGTTCACCGCGAGCTCGCATCCGGACTCTCCATGCCCGTCGGTTTCAAAAATGGCACCAGCGGCAACGTGCAAATCGCCATCGACGCGGTGCGCTCCGCGGGGCAAGCGCACTGGTTCCCCTCAGTCACCAAGCAAGGTGTGACCGCCATTTTCCAAACCACAGGTAACCCTGATGGACACCTCATTTTGCGGGGCGGCAACCGCACGGGGCCCAACTACGAAGCCCATGTAATTGAGCCAATTCTAGAGCAGCTCGCAGCCGTCAACTTGCCTCCTTATTTAATCGTCGACTGTAGTCATGGCAACAGCAACAAGGATTATACACGCCAGAGCGAAGTCGCCCACGTGCTCGCGGAGCAAATCGCAGCCGGCCAAACCGGTATCGCTGGAGTGATGCTAGAGAGCCACTTAGTGGCGGGTCGCCAAGACTACAGCACCGGCGGCTCCAACACTTACGGCCAAAGCATCACCGACGCCTGCATCGATTTCCCTACCACCGAAGCGATCTTCGAAGAGCTGGCGACTGCGGTGCAAAAGCGCCGAAAAGGCTAGCAGTGATTAGGGTTAGAGTCCCGCCTGATCATATCTTCGTCAGCACAGCCGCATAGAAGCCGTCGTAGCCACAAGTCGCCGGTGAGATTGTGTGCTCTTCAACTAAGCGAAAGCCAGCTTGCTCTAGGAGTCGTGCGGTGTTTGCGTGGTTCTCGGAAGGGAGCACGGAGCAAGTGGCGTAAACAAGTCGGCCACCAGGCTTCAGCATGCTCGAGTAGTCGCTGAGAATCTCCGCTTGAATGGTTCTCACTTTATTAATCGTTTCTGCTTGCAGGCGCCACTTTAGATCGGGCTGTCGTTTCAAGGTGCCTAGGCCTGAGCAAGGTGCGTCGATCAGAAGACGGTCCGCCACTTCTTTATATTGAGTGGTAGTCTGCGCATCGATGCGATGCGTCTCGATGCAGTGCTTCGGGTGCGCCCTCTGCGCGCGCTTTTCTAACTCGCGCAATTTCCTCGGCACCACATCCATTGCGATAATGCGCCCTTGATTTTGCATGAGCGAAGCGAGTTGCAAGGATTTCCCGCCGGCTCCTGCGCAGGTATCGATGATGCACTCCCCCGCTTGCGGCGCAAGTAGCGGCGCGATCATCTGAGATCCTCCATCCTGAATCTCCACCCGTCCATCCATTCTAAATTTTTTGGCGAGTGTTTTGCCCGGCATCAGCGCCAATGCGTCGGGTAAATGCGAAACTTCCTCGGTCACAATGTTGTGGCTGGCAAGCCACTCTTGAGCAGCCGGCCGTGAGGTTTTCAAAGTATTGACGCGTAAATAGACGCGAGTGCGCTGGTTCAAGGCCGCCAGTTCGGAATCCCAACTGGCGCCCAATTCTTCCGATCCCAGCACGTCCAACCAATCTGGCATCGATTCACGAATCGCCCGAGCCTGCTGTGGTAACTCCGCCTCACGCGACGTCATTTCATCGGCACTGGCACCATGATAGGTCCACCAATCCGGAAGCTCATAGCCCATGCGGCCCCATTGAGCCGCGCATAATGCCTCAACATCCTCGCTATCCGCCATAAAGCTCAGAGCCCGCCGCCAGCGAACCACTTCGAAGCATGTTTCCGCGATGAAACTACGGTCGCGCTTCCCCCACTTCGGGTTCGCTTCAAAGGCCTGGGCTAAGCAGCGGTCTAAAACTTTGTGTTCATGAAAAACACTTTTAATGATGTCAGTCGCTGCATGAGCCAAAATACGGTGCATTCTCATAATGCAGGCAGACGATTATGATTCCTCTCTGATGCCAAACAAATAAGCCAAAATTCGCGATTCGCAGCGTGGTGTTTTAGCGGGTTTTAAGCGATGAGATCCACTCAGACCGCCTAAAGGCGGGACTCCTACCTTTTTATACGCTTGGCTTTGAGCTGACCGCAGCCAGCGGCGACGTCGATGCCGCGGCGTTGCCGCACGGTGCTGGGCAGACCGGAGTCTTGGATGATTTGCTGAAACTCGCGCACATTCGTCTCTGCGGGCGCTTGCCCCTCGTAGCCTTCGGTCACGTTGAGCGGGATCAAGTTCACATGCGCATCGATGCCCTTCAGCAATTCGGCTAAGCGTCGCGCGTGATCCGCCGTGTCATTGACGCTACCGATCAAAGTCCACGCAAAGAACACCCGCGCCCGTTTGATCTGCGTATATTCACGGCAGGCCTCGATCAGGTCGGCCAGTGGCCACTTCTTATTCACAGGGATCAGCTTACCGCGCTCTTCATCGCTGGCGCCATGCAAGCTCACTGCGAGTGAATAGCGCTTGGGGTGGCGAGCTAGTTTTTGAATGCCGGGAATATGTCCGACGGTGCTGATGGCCACACGTGCGGGGCCGATGTTGAGGCCGCGATTATCGGTTAAAATCCCCAGCGCTTCCATCAATGGTTCAAAATTGTGCAATGGCTCGCCCATGCCCATCATCACGATGTTACGCAAGCGCTCCCCATGACTCGCACGCAAACTGCGCTCCACATGGTGTGCCTGCGCCACGATTTCGCCCGCGGTCAAATGCCGCGAAAAGCCCATCTGCCCGGTGGCACAAAACACGCAGCCCATCGCGCAGCCGACCTGACTACTCAGACAGGCGGTAAAGCGCCCGGGGAAGCCCATACGGACTGCTTCCACCTCGGCACCATCGGCCAGGCGCAAGAGATACTTCTCGGTAAAACCATCGCTACTGGGGGTGCAATCCGTCTGCTCGGTGGGACAGAGTGTGGGCGCGCCCTCCGAATCCAACCAACGCGCCACAGGCGGCAAAATCCCCTCGGCGGCGCTCAAATCACCAGTTACCAGCCGACGCTGCACCGCACCAAAGAGCGGCTTGGCATGCACAGGGTTGACCCCGGCATCCGCCAGCACTTGTTCCAATGCAGCATAACTGTAACCTTCCAACGAATCGATCATAGCCCTCCAACCCCTGTGTTAGATTTGAGAAACGTCAACTGTAACCCGTAGGCTCGAATCAATTGGCTGCTGACTCAGATAGGAGCCCGCCACTGGCGGCACAGCCTCAGGGTGGCGATGTACCGCGGTGGCAATATGCTCGGTGCCAGCAACCAAGCCGCTGGTATTATCAAATCCGACCCAACCAGCGCCTGGCAAATACACCTCGGACCAGGCATGCGTCGAGCCATGCTGATTGGAACCAGGATTGTGCAGATACCCGCTCACAAAGCGCGCTGCAAGCCCCAGATAGCGGCAGGCCTCGATGAAAAAAGCGGCAAAGTCACGGCAGCTCCCCGTTCGCAAGCGCAAGGTGTCATTTGGATTTTGCACACCGGGCTCTTCGCGCATACCATAGCCAAAGTCAGACACGATGGCCTTATTCATGCGATCCAACAGCAAAAAGGTCTCGATCGATTGCCCGGGCTGCCAAAAGCGTGAGACCCAGTGCTTCAACTGCTGGGTATGGTTGGGCCAATTATGCGTACAATAGGGCAATAGATCCAAGCGATCTTCCGGCTCAAATGGGAATGGAAAGGTCACCGCACGTTGATCCACCACAAAGTCCAGCGGGCGCTCGGCATAGTGCTCAATCACCACTTCACTCTCAATCCGGAGTGTATCGGCGCGCTCTTTTAAAGACAACAGCCCGACCGAATTTCCGTAAATATCGCGGTACCACTTGGTTTGCGCACGCGGGCTCACATCCAGGCGCGATGATTGTATCCGAATATCATGCCCCTCGCGTGGGCGCAGCAATAGACGGTGTTCCGTCAACTCCACGGGTGTCGAAAACGTGTACTCTGTAATGTGGTGGATACGGATCTTTTTCATAGCGGATGTCGCACTGAGTAAATGTGCAGCTAAGTGAAAAACGCAAGTAGCACCAATAAGTCATATATTGACCGGCCCACTGTTAGGATGCTGGTGCCGACTACCGTCTTAGAATCAGCCGCAGCCTTGTCGTAAGCACAATCGCCGACACACACATTCCGGTGGCCACGCCATACCACAGGCCGATGCCGCCCAGACCAACAAAAAAGGCCAGCACGATCCCGAGTGGCACCGCGAACAAAAAGAAATTCCCGAAGTTAATCCAAGTCGGCACATAGACATCATGCATCCCCCGCAGCGCCGACATACTAATCACTTGAATCCCATCAAAACCTTGATAAATCGCCACCACCACTAAGAAGGCAGCGGTCATACGTACCACATCTTGATCGAGCGTAAAGCTCGCCGCCAGCTCACTGCCAAAGCCAACAAACACTGCGCCAGTCAGCGACATCGCGCCCGTAATCATTAAGAGTGCTCCCAAAATCATACGACGGCAACTCACCCACTGCTGCGCGCCCACAGCATGCCCCACCCGAATGGTCAAAGCCATGGACAAACCCAAGGGCAGCATGAACGCAGTCGAGGAACAAGTGAAAGCGATCTGATGCGCCGCCAAGGTGGTGCTGCCAAATTGCCCCATTAGCAGTGAACAGGCGGCAAACACCGCAAACTCCAAAGAGACTTGTAAGGAGATCGGCAGCCCTAATTTCACTAGGTAACGGACGACCGACCAATCTATAGGCGCGCACCAACGCGCGGGCAAGCGCGGACGCATTTGTGGTGATTTACAAATATAAACACACACTGCCACAAAGCCGGCGCAGCGCGCCAAGAAGGTGGCACAGCCGGCCCCATCCAAACCCATGGCGGGCAAGCCGGCATTTCCAAAGATGAGCAGATAGTTAAGCCACACATTCAGCACCACGGTGCCCAGCATCAGCCAGAGCACCGGCCAGGGCTTATTCAGCGCCTCGGAAAAGCTCTTCAAAGTCAGCATCGGCACCATCGGAAGATAGGAGATCGCCAGCCAACGAAAGTATGAGCCGCTCAATTCCGTGACTTCAGGCGGCTGTCGAAACCAGTCGAGCCGAAAGCTCAAGCCGAGATAGGCCAGCGAGAGAAAGAGCCCAAAGAGCAGCGACAACAACAAACCATGCCGCAGTGAGCCACTAATCGACTCATGCCGAGCACTACCAAAGGCGTGCGACACCCGCACCGATACCGCCGCAAAGAGACCACTTGCGAGCGCGAAGCCCAAAAAGAAAAGCGAATTAACAAAGGCCACAGCCGCCAGCTCAACGGTGCCGACTCGGCCGATCATCATAGTATCGGCCAAGCCGAGCAGCATCTGACTCAGCTGCCCAGCAATCATGGGCAGTGCCAGAGCCAGTGTTTTACGATTTTCTTGAAGGAGCGTTTTCAGCGTCTACAAGCTCTCCAAAATGCGCAGCGTTTCATCGCGCTTTTCGGTGGTCTCCGCCAGTTGCTTACGAGCCCCTTCGACCACTTTCGCGGGGGCGCTTTCAACAAACTTCGGGTTCTTCAGCTTATTTTCACCGACCGCGACCAACTTATTAAGCTTCTCCAGCTCCTTAGTTAGGCGCGCTTTCTCGGCCTCGACGTCGATACTGCTGCTCAGATCTAAGTAGAGCGAGCCCAGCGGCGTCACAATTGCCGGTAAGCCGTCTGCGGACTTGTCGCCCAGCGCATCCAAACTCCCCAATCCTGCGAGGGTCTGGATCAGGCTGGCATTTTCTGCGATCACTGCGCCCGCGGCACCTTCGGCACCGTAGAACACAGCGACGTCGCGCTTGCTAGCCAGGTTGTATTGCGCCTTAAGCGCACGTGCTTGCGAGATCAGCTCCTGCAGCTGAGTCACACGTTCGATGGAATCGAAATCCACGGATACGCGCTCTTCCAGCGTCAACGCCGTCGTCAGCGTAGTATTTTGAATGTAGGGCACCACTTCATCGTAGCCCAAGCCCTTCCAGAGTTCTTCCGTGATGTGAGGAATGATCGGGTTCGCAAGTTGCAGCACTTGGCGAATGACCAAGTCTTGAATGGCGAGGCAATTATCCCGCAGCTCTTCGCTGCCTTTGAGTTTACCCTTGGAAGCTTCCACATACCAATCACAGAAATCGCCCCAGAAGAAAGCGTAAATCTGGTGGGTGAGTGGCGAGATTTCGTAATTAGCAAAGCACTTTTCGACATCGGCCGTCACCTGCTGCAGACGGCCCAGGATCCAGTGATCGTAATCGTCGAACAGGTCCGAATGGATGCGGCTAATAATGGCTTCGAAGCTAGAATTGTCAGCCATCGGGCCTGACATTTGACGGAAGCGCACGGCATTCCACAGCTTATTACAGAAGTTACGGCCGATCTGAATGCGCTCTTCTGAGAAGAGAATATCCGAACCCGACGGCGCGATATTGCAGATACCAAAGCGCAAGCCATCGGCCCCATACTTAGCGATCAAGTCGAGAGGGTCAGGCGAGTTGCCGAGTGATTTCGACATTTTACGCCCCTTCTCATCACGAATCAGGCCGTGGATAAAGATATTCTTAAACGGAATACGCTTGGCGATCTCTTCGTCGGTCAAGTCCTTGGCATCGTCGCCATACAGCTCGATACCGGCCATAATCATGCGCGCGACCCAGAAGAAAATAATATCGAAGCCGGTGACCAAGGTAGAGGTCGGGTACCAGAAATCGAGTTCCTTTTGTTGCTCCGGCGTGGGCTGCGGCCAGCCAAGATTGGCCATTGGCCACAAGTAAGAAGACGCCCAAGTGTCGAGCACGTCTTCTTCCTGTTCCCAATTTTCCGGGTCGGCGGGACCTTCGACCGATACGTGCACGTGCTCCGGATTTTCAAAATCGAGCTCCGTGCGCTCGAAGCCTTTCTTGTACCAGACCGGGATACGGTGGCCCCACCAGAGTTGGCGGCTGATGCACCAGTCCTGAATGCCATTGAGCCAATGTAGGTAAGTCTTCTTCCAACGATCCGGGTGAAATTTGATGGTGCCGTTTTCGACCGCACGCTTCGCTTCTTCCACCTTAGGATACTTGAGGAACCACTGCTCCGAGAGACGCGGCTCGATCGGCACATCGCCACGTTCAGAGAATCCAACCGTGTTTTCATAAGGCTCACGCTCGATCAAGAGCCCCATGTCTTCCAACTTCTGCGCCGCGACTTTGCGAGCCTTAAAGCGGTCCATTCCGTTAAACTCTTCTCCCGCCAGCTCGTTGAGCTTTCCTTGGGCATCGATCACTTCGATCATTTCAAGATTGTGACGCTGCCCGATCTCGAAGTCATTCTTATCGTGCGCAGGTGTCACCTTCAAGCAACCGGTGCCGAACTCACGGTCAACATACTCGTCGCCAATGATCGGAATTTCTGCCTTCGGGAAGGGGCGCCAGACGGTTTTACCGATCAAATGCTTATAACGCTCATCCTCAGGATGCACCGCCACCGCAGAGTCCCCCATCAGTGTTTCCGGACGCGTGGTGGAAATTTCCAAATGCGTGCGCTCACCATCGGCCTCGACCAACTCATAGCGCATTTTGTAAAAGAAGCCATTCTGCGGCTTCATATTCACCTCTTCGTCCGAGAGTGCGGTGTGGGTGGCAGGGCACCAGTTAACCATGCGCTTGCCACGATAAATATAGCCGCGTTTGTAAAACTTAACAAAGGCATCCAAAACGGCCTTACTGTAGTCCTCGTCGAGCGTGAAACTAGTGCGATCCCAGTCGCAGGACGCGCCCAATTTCTGTAATTGATTTAAAATGACACCGCCCGACTGCTCGCGAAACTCCCAGACTTTATCCAAGAAAGCTTCCCGCCCCAGATCGTATTTCGTTTGGCCGGTGGCCTCACGAATCTGCTTTTCAACCTTGGTCTGCGTGGCGATGCCAGCATGGTCGGTGCCCGGCTGCCAGAGCACAGCCTTACCTTCGAGACGCGCGCGACGCACGAAGATGTCCTGCAAGGTATTGTCCAAGACGTGGCCCATGTGCAGCATCCCCGTCACATTCGGGGGCGGGATCATGATCGCATACGGCTCACGCTCCGCGTCGGCCACTGCTTTGAAGCATCCAGCTTCCAGCCAGTTGGCATACCAGCGTTGTTCAACTTCTTTCGGTTCGTAGGCTTTTGAGATCTCAGACATAGCGGAAAAATTGGAAAGCAGCTCAAAGTGCCGCGCTGGCAGCGGCTTTCAAGCAAGAAAATCACAGCATCCGCCGCAGCAACTCGCGCAGACTATGTGGGCGCACGGGCTTGGGGATGTAGTCATCCATACCTGCCGCCAAAGCACGTTCGCGATCGCCTTTAATCGCGTCTGCAGTCACAGCCGCAATTTTCAGCGGCTGAATCTTCAGCGTCGCATGCTCCATCAATTGCGCTTCCGCCTGACGAATTCGCTGGGTCGCATCCAGGCCGTTGAGACGCGGCATTTGCAGATCCATCAACACGAGATCGTAACGTTTATGACGCAAAGCTTCCAGACATTGCTCTCCATCGTGCACACAATCGGTTTCATAGCCCATTTTCTTTAGCTGCCGCACAAGCACATCCCGATTGGCCGCGTTATCTTCGACCACTAGAATCTGCCCTGGGTGACGCTCCGCAAAGCCAGCTTCCTCTTCGACCACCGTGGCCGGATGTTGCGCAAATGTTTCCATTAAAGCATCTAAAAGCTGAGATTGGCGGATCGGATTCTGTAAGGCTTGAACGGGCAGGTCCAGACAAGCGCTGGGACAACCATACGAAGTGACTAAAATCAAAGGCGCGGGTAATTGACCATCCGCAGTGCGCAGCGGATCCAGCACTTCCAAACCTTCAGCATCTGCAGCTAAATCGTAAATAATCAAATCGCAGGCTTCCTCTTTTTGCGCCTGCAACAAACTGAGCATATTGGCATGTTCACTGACAAGGAGCCCCAATCTGCGCAACTGACAGGATAGAACTTTACGCAAGCTGCCTCTCGCATCCAAGAGCAGCACACGCTTGCCTTGCAAAACGCGGTAATCGGCCACATATCGTGGATCTACAGGGTCCGCATCGACCACGCTCAACGGGAGAT
This sequence comes from Puniceicoccaceae bacterium, assembly GCA_002729725.1. Classification (GTDB taxonomy): domain Bacteria; phylum Verrucomicrobiota; class Verrucomicrobiia; order Opitutales; family Coraliomargaritaceae; genus Thalassobacterium; species Thalassobacterium maritimum. The sequence continues at coordinate 12,363 of PBYS01000004.1, read as the reverse complement.
GGAAACCAAACGTGCTGCCCTGCCCCAGCTCGCTGCTAACCTCGATTTCGCCGCCCATCGCCTCTACAAGCTTACGGCAGATAGCCAAGCCCAAACCAGTGCCTCCAAAGCGCCGCGTCGTCGAGCTATCAGCCTGACTGAAGGGACGAAACAACTCTTGCAACTGCGCCTCACTCATACCAATACCGGTATCACTCACCGAGCAAACGAGCCGATCGACTTGTCCGGTATCCCGATCGGCCGCAACCTTCACAGTCACACTCCCCTGCTCGGTAAACTTGATCGCATTACCAAGTAAGTTGATCAGGATCTGACGTAAGCGATATTCATCCAAATGATATGCCCTTCCTGATGAAAATAGCGCTTCTCTAGCTCATAGTATTTAATTTCGCCCGCCACCATCTGCTGCAGGTATCCCACATCACGATCCAAATCCTCAGGGTGGGTGATATCTTGAAAAGTAATCGAAAGTAGTTTTTGCACAGAGTAGCCCGTAATTCGCGAAAAGGACTCGTTGATACGTAAAAACCTACCCTGCCCGGACACCAAAGCCATACCACTGGCCGCATGTTCGAATGCACTCCAAAGTTGCTCTTCGGCATCCAGTCTGGATTGCTCGCTTGCCTTGCGATCCGTCACATCCGTGTGCGTGCCGACGATGCGTAAGGCACGCCCAGCCTCGTCCCGTTCGGCCACCTTGCCTCGAGCTAAAATCCATCGATAGCTACCATCTTTATGGCGCAGCCGATATTCATTTAAATAGGATTCGCTTTCCCCCTCCGCATGCTCACTCATCAGCTCCAGCGTCTTCGCCAAGTCGTCCGGGTGGATGCGGCTTTTCCACTCATCAAAATCATTCGCCAGCTCATGGTCTTGGTAGCCCAATATCGCCTTCCACTGAGGCGAATAATATGCTTCGTGGGTCAAGGCATTCCAATCCCACAAACCATCCTCTGTGCACTCAATAGCTAGGCGCCAGCGATTTTCACTCAATTTGTCGGAGATATACGACTGCGTTCCCAAAATTCTTTCCTCGTTTGATCTACAATGGTCCGCCAACAGTGGGTACAAAGCGGCGCATGCTGTCAAACATCAGCCCATCATAAAAATTAAAGTCACAAATCAGCGAAACTGCGCTTTCTGCAACAACAAGCCTACTCGCACATCAGGCGGCCTTCAACAGGTCCAGCAGGCCCGGGAAATAATCCTCGAAAGCTTCCATACGCACCGAGTTGAGACATTTGGTGCCTTCCACACGAGTTAAGATCAGCCCCGCATCTCGCAGCACCGCCATGTGATGCGAAAGCGTAGCCTTGGCCACTGTAACCGGCAGTGCATTACAGGCGAGCTCCTCTTCCGCCATCAACGCCTGCATGATCGAAATACGACAAGGATCTGACAGCGCCTGCATCACTTGCGGGAGTGAAACTTGATCGAGGTCTGGATGCGTGTAGGCTTTCATTCATTCAGGCTAGGCCCCTTGTTCGATAAAATGCGAACTATTAATTGACTTCTGAAACAAAAGACTCACTTGTTCGATCAAACTAGAACAAGAAGAATTATGACAACAGTAGCCCAGCTCTCCGAATCCAAGCTCCTCAGCCCGATCCAAATCGGCGCATGGCAATTAGCCAATCGTATGATCATGGCACCGCTCACCCGCTGCCGCGCCAGCGAAGGACGCGTGCCGAATGCGATGATGGCCGAGTATTATGCGCAGCGCGCCAGCGCAGGATTAATCATAAGTGAAGCCACATCAGTGACCCCCATGGGGGTCGGCTACCCCGATACACCGGGCATCTGGTCCGACGAGCAAGTCGCAGGCTGGAAGATGGTCACTGAGGCCGTGCACGCCAAGGGCGGAAAAATAGTTTTACAGCTCTGGCATGTGGGCCGCATTTCGGACCCGATCTATTTAGATGGGGCGCTTCCAGTGGCCCCCAGCGCGATTGCTCCAGAGGGACATGTCAGCCTAGTGCGCCCAATCAAAGCATTTGAAACGCCTCGCGCCTTGGAGCTGGATGAGATTGCCGACATCGTAGAAGCCTATCGCAAGGGGGCGGAAAATGCCCAACTCGCGGGCTTCGATGGCGTGGAGCTCCACGGCGCCAACGGCTACCTGCTGGATCAATTTTTACAAGATTCCACCAATCAGCGCAGCGATGAATATGGAGGCCCGATCGAAAATCGAGCCCGTCTCATGCTGGAGGCCGTCGATGCGGCGATATCGGTTTGGGGCCCCGATCGGGTCGGTCTACACATCGCACCGCGCTGTGAATCCCACGACATGGGCGACTCCGACCCCGAGGCCACATTCGGCTACGTCGCCGATGCGATGAAGGCGCGTGGCATCGCATTTATCTTCGCCCGTGAATCGCAAGCAGAACCACGGCTCGGGCCGAAACTCAAAAAACGCTTTGGAGGCATCTTCATAGCCAACCAACAATTGGACGTCGCCACAGCCGAGGCCCTCATCGCCAAGGGCGAGGCCGATGCCGCAGCCTGGGGCCAACAGTTTATCGCCAACCCGGACTTAGTGCACCGCTTCGCGCAAGGCTTGCCACTCAATGAGCCTAAAGCCGATCTCTTCTACAGCAGCGGCGCGGAAGGTTACACCGACTATCCCTTCGCGAAATGAACATCACACCACCGATTAAGGCTGCGCCGACATCTCTAGCTCGTAAAAGACCTTAAAGAGCTTGAGTGGGATAAGGGTTTTCATCGCCAAATGGTCGCTCGTTTCCAAGCTGAATTTGAGCTGTGTGCCTTCAGTATCTAATTGAGAGAAATCAAGCTCAGCCTCGGCATCGGCAATCCCCGCGCCCATTTGCATGATGGAAATCATGTTCACCACGCCAGCCATCCGTGTATTTTCGTTCAACTCAATCGGTGATGGCTGGCTCTGCGCTTCAAATACATCCTCCAGGTCGCCTTCTGAGGCCATGTAAATACGGTCGCCCTTTTGACTCATTTCATAAATCAGCTGCCCGCCGGGAAACATCTTTTCCATCACCTCCTGCTGCTCGGGCATTTGCATCGTGGGATGCTCGGGATTGAGAGTCAGGCTCAAACGATCAATCGAATGCCCGGATTGCGTGCGGTGCGCGCGCTCGATTGTAATATCTGAATAGTAGGCGTTGATCGTATCCGCGGTTTTCAGACTCTGAATCAGCGCTAAGCATTCCTCATAGAACTCGGCGGTAGGCGTATCCAAGAGCTCATAAAATCCTGAGAAAGATAGGCTATCCTGAAAATCAATATTATAGACGGAACGAAATGGGAAGGACTCATTGGTGAGCTTCACCCAGTTGTCTGCATCACTCGCCTCTAATCCATAGACAGGCATCAATGTCTGCATGAACTTTTCGAGCCCTGGTTGCCAGGCTTCTGGCAACTCGTTGAAACCGAATGCGATTGCCATGTCCGAGTCCCAGGCTGCGGCTGAGGCGAGATCTGCGATACCGATATTTTGCGATTCTAAAAATGCGGCACTCTTCGAGCCTGCGACTGGTGTGAAACTAAAAGCTATACTCAGATCGCCATCTTTCACACTGAGATCGTACCCCAGGCTGTCCATATCTCGCAGCATGGTCTCATAGAATGAGAAATACATTTCCATCATCTCCCGCATGGCCTCCGGCGGGATTCCTGCGTCCTGCATGCTGGCATCATCAAAGGCAGCCATCATTTGCGCCTTTGGCATAGCGATCGCTCCCAATAGCATGCCTTTGATGGATGCATCTAATTGAAAGCTAAGCTCAACCGTCTCACTGGGAGCCAAAGACAAAGCTTCGGCATAAGACGCCAAGTCGGCTGCCCAAGTATCCGCAACCGGCATTCCGGGCTTAGTACCATACACTACGACATGATCCCCCGCATCGAAGTATTTGGCCCCCATCATGCCGATAAAGCTGGAAGTGACTGCAGTTTCAAAGGCCGCAAAATCCGCGATCGGTAAGATAATCGCCACCACTGGGGGCTCCATCATGGAGTCCATCCAAGCCGACACATTCCAAGGCTGACTCTGATCCAACAAGGCAAAGAGCTCAGGTCCCAGCATGCCGGGGATCTGCGCCATCACCATCGAGGCGTCTTCCCCCACCGCATCGGCCACCAGCGCAACATCTTGCGAGAGCGCTTGGTAACTTTTGAAGTCCACCGTCAGCATCGGGCGACTGACCGCGGCGAAAGCAGTCGTTAAACTCGCAGCGAAGATCGCAGCGCAGGAGAGTGTTATTTTAGAAAGTGACATGGCAGCGCGAGCGTCGCAGACCCTACGGAATCGTCAACTGGAAAGCGTAGGACTTACAGCAGTAAAATCCTACACTTCCCATCGTTAACCGCACCTCCAAACAGTGCTCGTGGGTTGCCCCGACACCCGACTTTAAAATGCGGCGCGAATGAGTCCGCCATCGGCGCGCAGGCTGCTTCCGTTGATGACGGCGGCGCGCTCACTGCAGACGAAGCTTACGATGTCGCCAATTTCCTTAGGATTGATCAAACGCTGAATGAGCGATGTCGAGCGGTTTTCCGCCATAAAGCGCTTTTCGGCTTCGGCTGGGGGCAGATCCGGATACACATCCGCGATGAATGCTTGCACGCCGTCGGTCAGTGTCGAGCCGGGCAAGACACTGTTGACGGTGACCTTCGTGCCTTTGGTCAACTCCGCTAATGAGCGGGAGATGCCCAACTGCATGGTTTTGGTTGCGCTGTAATGCGCCATCTCAGGTGCGGGGCAGATGGCAGACTCGCTGGAGATAAACACCACGCGGCCCTGCTCACGCGCAAGCATGCCTTTGAGATAATGACGCGCGAGGCGCACACCACTCATGATGTTGGTTTCAAATAAACGCTGCCAGGATTCGTCGGTCTCGTCGAAGAAGCCGACGGCTTCGTAGATCCCCAGGTTGTTGACCAGAATATCGACCTCCGGCAGCGCTTGCAGGCTAAGCTCACAACCCGCTGCCGTGGAATTATCCGCGACCAGCGCTTCCAATTTGGCCTCGGGCTGCTGCGCTCGAATGCTTTGGATGCCAGCGTCCACGCTTTTCTGCGAACGGCCATTGATGTAAACACGTGCGCCTTCAGCAGCGAGTGAGCGAGCGATTTCCAAGCCGATGCCGGCGGAGGATGCGGTGACCAAGGCGGTCTTTTCATTTAGATTTAAGTTCATATTCTTATTGGTTTAGATGTGAGCCACGTATCGTGGGTTGAATAATTTCAAGGATCACAGAATAACAGGACTCGACCTATCACACAAATAATGTAAATAATGCCTACGAATTAATATTATGATGACAAACTTAGAGTGGTTTCGAACCTTCAAGGCAATCTACGAGAAAGGCAGCATGACGGCCGCTGCGAAGCATTTGATGAGCTCGCAACCGGGCGTCAGCCTCCACCTGAGCTCGCTGGAGAATCACGTCGGCTACAAACTCTTCCAGCGGCGCCCCCGGCTCTTAATTCCAACTGAACGCGGCAAACAGCTCTACAATGCGATCGTCGATCCACTCAAACGACTTGAAGAAATTGAGATCAAAAGCCAGCGCGGCCCGGCCGAGGATCGTCCGACGATTACCTTGGGCATGTGTTTTGAAACCTTTCAACAAAGCCTGGAACCCGTGCTGCCGGAGCTCCCCTTCAACCTCATTCTAGAGTTCGGAGACTATCGCGAGCTCTTACACAAACTGGAGAACCGAGTGACCGATTTAGTGGTCAGCCCACACAATCCAGAATTACGTGGAGTGAAGTACGAGGCCTTTTCCCAAGAAAACATCGTGCTAGTCGCGGGTAAAGACACCGCAGCCTTCGACTTCGGACAGGCAAGCCTCACAGAGCGGTTGCAATGGTTGCACGCGCAGCCCTGGTACGGCATCGCTGGAGACAACGACCACACGCAGAGATTCTGGAAGCAAAATTTCAATCAAGCCCCAGACTTCAGGCCCAATTACATCGTGCCAAATTTCAACTCAATCCTACGCAGTTTGGCACGAGCCTCAGGTCTCGCGATCGTCCCTGATTTCCTATGCCGCGAATCGATCCAAAACGGCGACGTCAACATCCTCTGGACAGGCGATAAGCCGCTGACCAATACACTCTATTTCGCCCGTCACAAAAGCAGCTCCAATGAAAGCGCACTACAGCGCATCATGAAACAAATCCGAAGCACGATGCCACCGCTAGGCGGTTGAATGTGTGTCCTCACAAAGCTTAAGGGCTCACAGAGATGAAGCTCGAGATGCTGCGTGCAAATGAATCTGAAAATGGGGGCATCTTTATGGTAGCAGACCCTTTTAGGTCGCACTTTTTGCCCACCGAACAGCGTAGTGTGGAGCCGTAATCGAGTGTGTATGCCCTCTGGGTGTTTTAGCCTCCTCGATTCCGTTTAGCCTTCCAGCCCAAATCTAGTGGGTGATAACGAGAAAAACATGAAAAATTGGACTGACGCTTTTTCCGTCTTGACGCTTTTTCCGTCTTTCTGCCCACAAGGAGTGCGAAGAGACGACTCAGACGACAAAAGATGAGCGATTATAAGCATAACAGAACGACCTCAGATTCAGCCTCTCCTCAAAGCTTCAAATCATAGCGGGTGCTTCGACCGCCTCCGATCGACGAGAGAACGCCCTTTTGCAGGAGCTCCTGTAAATCACGCGTCGCCGTTGGCTTAGAAATTCCCGTCAGGCGCTGGTACTTGCTGGCGTTGATTCCTCCCTCGAAACCACTCGGCCCTGCATCCAGCATCCTTCGAACAACTTTTAGCTGACGGTCCGAGAGCACATCACGAAAGCGATCAAAGAAACGCGTCTTCTTTAGCACAAATTCAATGCGAATCTGGGCATCGTCTAAGGACCGTAAGAGCATTTCAACAAAGTAGCGCAACCAATCAGTCACCTCGTTGCTCCTCTGCGCACATTGCAACGCAGCATAGTAGCTCGATTTGTCGGCTTCGATTGCTTGAGACAGACTCAACAGCAGCGGGCGCCCCACCCCTTGGAACAAAGCCTTCTCCGCCAGAGCACGCCCGATCCTCCCATTCCCGTCCTCAAAGGGATGGATCGACTCGAAATACAGATGAGCCAAACCTGCGCGTATCGGTGCATGGCGAATCTGTCCGCGACTCGTATTAAACCACTCAACGAATCGCTTCATTTCAGCAAGCACTTTCGCAGAAGGTGGCGCTTCGTAGAGCACATTCGGTTTTCCTAAGGTTAACTCCACCACCTGCATCGGTTCCGCATGAGAGCGCCACTCGCCCAATGTCACATTATTTGCGCCCTGCATCAAGACACGGTGCCAGTCCAACAGAACCGCATCGGAGAGAGTGCCGTCCCAGTCAGAACGCACAGCCAGCATCAATTCAGCAGCACCTGCAGCGGCGCGATCCCGCACAAGTTGATGCGGACGATTCAACCCCAAGCCATTGCGAATCGAAGACGCCACATCCGGTCGACTTAAGACCTCCCCTTCAATCTCAGAAGTCTTCAACGCCTCTACGATCATCAAATCGGCGATGGCATTGCTTTGTTCCGATTCCGGCAAAGCCTGAACAGCACCACTGACCAAACCTGCACGGTCTACAAACTCCAACAAAGAACCTTCTATTTCAGCCAGTTCGTAGCGAAACACCGGCCAGTCCGGCAACTGCCAATTATACTCCATGAGCCGAACATAACGCCCAATCGGCTCATGTAAATAAGAATAATGAGCCGAATAGGGTTACCTTTAACATCCTTTGCTTTGGCCAAGCTCGTATCTACGACACCACACAATTGGTCGACATGCAGAGGTTTCTATCTGAGATGGCACAAGTCGGTGTGAATGACAGTTTACTCATTCTGAATAGATTAGACTTGGAACAGATCGATTCGAAAGCGCCTCGCAGCTTTGCATTCATTAAGGAGAACCCTCAAGAAGTTACCTTCATCCCTGAGATACTAGACTTTCCAATCGGTTTTTCGCTCGCCGTATATCCATACCCAATCACTGAGCTTCCCATGAGTCGCACACCGCTACTCTGGACCCGCGGACTTCAGAACTACGAAGACTTTGAAGGTGAATACGGTGGGCATGTCGCCTACCTAGATGGACATGTCGAATACTTCTCAGGCAGCCCAAATAACCACGACCCCGATCTTGTTGAACTCTTTAGCTCTGAAGGTATTTACGGAAAAGCGATCCGAATTCTTGAGCATGAGCCAGATGCTTGGAAAGCATTAGCCACCTTGCCGCTTCCCATGCGATTTCATGAGGATAGATATCCGCGATTTCAAACCACGAAGCGTCTGCTCACATTTTTAGCCGCGCCTTCGATCATTTTTGCGCTCTTCTTTTTCTGGGTATGGAAAGAAAAAGAAAACCGCCTAGTGAACGCACTCATCGTCGCTGGCTTAGTTCTCTTTGCTGAGGCGCTGCTAATTCCGACGGTCTGTTGAGTGAAGAGTTAAAGCGTAACTTTAGATTTTGCGTCCGATCCGTTTTGTGGCCCTGTTGCGCCGCCCCCCCCCCCTGCAATGGGTACTCTCCTTCAATTTGCAAAAACAAGAAAAATTGGAATGGTGCTTTTGGAATACCGGAAAGCCTTCGGTCAGCTGCAGGTCAACTACCCGTTGATCCTTCCCAAGATTGTTCACCCTTATCGAAAATACGCTCCCAGCGAAACCATGATCTGAGGAACCGTGTGCATGAATCGTGCTCGCACGGGTCTGTAGGAGTTCGGTCGAGCAATCGGCCGCACGACCTCGACTGACGCTTTTCCTTAGCCCCAACCCCTTCGATTTGCCCTTCCTTCTTGAATGTTTTCGGATTACCTGAAATTCGTTTGTTCTATGGCTCAGAAGAAAAAAGAGAAAGCAAAACGCCTAACTCCAAAGCAGGAAGTCCTGCGAGAGCTGTATCTTAAATCAGGCAATATATGTGCATTCCCTGATTGTGATCATCCGGTCATGACGACTTCTGGCGTATATGTTGCAAACCTCTGCCACATTGAGGCTGCTGAAGAGGGTGGACCTAGATTCAACAAGAAGCAGAGCAATGAAGATCGGCGAGCGTATGAAAATTTGTTATTACTATGCCATCGGCATCATAAAGAAACAGATAATGAGGATTTGTATCCCGTAGCTCGTATGCGCGAGTTGAAATGCAAGCATGAGAAGAAATTCGAGCGTGTTCTCGATTCTATGGCCAATGAGATATATGATCTTTCTAAGGTGCATGAGCCTATTCCTCCTACTTCATTGTCCTTGTTGGTTTCAGGAGGTTTTATTGATAAAAAATATCAGCAGGAGTATGAAGAAGACATTAAGGCACTAATAGAGAAGTTAGAGCAAATCAGCCCTGCTACACGAAGAGTTTATCTTTTAATTGTAAGCCGTGTCGGTCTAGATTTTGGTAAGATGCACCTTGCTGAGTTTCGCCATTTAATTAGCATCGAAGACAAGGATGCGGTCGAGCATCTCGGCATCTTGGATAGACTCGGCATAATCACAGATGACGAAGACCAAAATTTCAACGAGCGCATGCTGATGGTTCTCGGATGTATACCCACGGTTGACTGGTCCATTTCTCTAATCCTGCGGGAGTATTGCGAGAATAAGAATCATAGTCTGTCCGATATGCTAGTGGAACTGAACTTCTCCTCATTGAACGATTGATGCTAAGTTTCTTTTTATAGCCGATAGCCAAAATTCTCAGAGGTAAACTAAAGACTTCAAGATGAGAAATATGGTTATGTCGTTATGTTGCAATGAGCTGTCGTCTTGAGCCAAGGTGGATGTTGGGGTTAATTGAAATGACCCCATCTGAGCCGGAATAAAGGTAGCGGCGGTCGTCCCGACCACCATTGACGCTGGCCTCATGAGTCGGTAGCCTAAATCTTTATATTTGGCGTTTGCCCCTCGGATTGCTACTTTCTTATCCCTGCCAATGTTCACATTGTAATGCTGACTGATTAGTAGCCGCCACCAGCACCACCTGAGAAAGATCCCAGCGTGTGGCGTGTGGGGATATTAGGAAGCGCATTGATGTTGAAGAAGGAGACGTTTTGGTTCCTTAAAAAATCGAATTGCGGATGAACGCCCAGAGCGTCCACTCCGGAAGGAGGGTTTAGCCATTCTTGCATATTTGCCTCGTAACAAAGCAACCAATGTTGCCCAAATAATTCCGACGGTTCGGCGAAGGAATGGAGTCTAGTAAAAGTTGCTGGGTTGCCCAGTCCATTGTTGGCCATACTTAAAGCCATCAATGCGACGGGTGCATCTTCGCATCTGTCGACCGCGGTTCCTACTGCTTCCGACAGAGTAATGTCCAATTGCTTCATTATCCAAAGTGCCCAAAGAGCTTCACTGGCTTGCCCAAGTGGTAATCGTTCCAAAATGATGTGTTCTAGGCAATTGATCCATAAGGGGGTGTCCACTAATAGTCCGGAAGAGCGATAGTAGGAAATCTGATCGCAAACCTGAGGAAGGCATGCGGGTTCGCTGCGGGCACACTGGCTTAGCATGTATTGAAAGATCTGCCAATTATCTTCCTCGATCGCCACTGCGTTCAGGCGAGAGATTGCATAATTAATAACTGGCTCGCCCAGTGCCTCTCTCGCCAGCGTGAAGGCGGTGTCGAAATAGGCTGTTAGATCGTTTCTCTGTCCTAGTGTCCCAGCATCCCTGAACACGAAGGTCCGAAGACGCGATGTCCATAAAGGTTCTATGGGATGAGGAAGCTCAATTATTTGAGTCTTTGTTGGATTGAGAGCCAGCTCGTATTTACTCAATATGAATTGCAGGGTGCTGATGACCAACTCTGCTTCTGATCGAAGGTTCACTACGAATTCATAGTCGTCGATGAAACGAATGCCACGCAAATTGGGAATCGTGGTAATCAGCTCTTCGTCTACAGCTGCCAATATACACTCTGCGATTAGCAGCGAGGTGTCTGGCCCTATGGGGATACCTACAGTCTGCTGGTCGTTCATGTTTCGTAGGTGGGCGTCCAGTCTGTTGGACCATAGTGCATTCAGGCTTCCTTCCGCCATCGCGTGTTTGACGACATCCTTTCCGTGGATAGCCCAGGGAACTGAATGGGTGTAGATTGATGGGTAATAGCGGTTTATGTCTAAGTGGAGCAGGAAACGTCCAGAAGACCGCAATTCAGCGCGGCGTATGGTTCTCTCGGAAAAGCCATGTGATGCCGAAATTGCTCGATTCGTTCCAGTGTCTACAGGCTGAGTAAGAGAAAACGGGGACCTCTGTGAGCTTTGTTGCAGCGCGGTCCAATTTTGAACAACAAACCAACTAAGCCTTGAATAGTGAATTGGATTTGGAATTCCAAGGTGTCTCCTAAGGCCTCCGCTGCGGACCATGTTGTGAACACACGTTTCGGCCTTATTGGGACCTCCTGTTGACATATGCTCTACGAGTCCGCCGTTGGATCCAGTTGCAGCGCTCGCAAATGAAGATGTAGAAAAAACTGGTGGCAACTCCTGAGGAAAGAAGCCGTTGGTAAGTAACTGGTTTAATGTCGGCATTCTCGAATCTTAGGAATAAAGCAGGGCTAAAAGTGAGGTCAGGGCGGAAAAACGGGTCATGTCAGAATGGCACGGACTTAAGCAGCATAATTGAGTAAAAAAAACTTAAATAAAAAGCTAACGAAATGTCCGTTGGAAAGTAGTGTTTTTGTATGCAAAAACTAGAACGCTTCTTACCCGGATTTAACCATGTTTTATGTGGCAAACCACCTAAGACGGCCTTTACGCAGTATCGAGAAAAACTGCTCAAACTACGTCAGTCAACGCTTTCCGAATTATCCTCAATTTTCGAAGGTTTAATCCCACTTGATAAGCTCTCGCCCAATGCTCGCGGGGCGCATAGTCGCACCCGAGTTTATTCTCGAAGCGTGAGTTTCTTTGGGTTCCTACATCAAGTGCTTTCGCCCGGCATGCCTTGCCGAGAAGTGGTACGTAAGGTGCAGAGTTTTTGCAGCGAGAAGAACCTGCCGATGCCCGATTCCGACAACGCGGCTTACTGCCGTGCCAGAGGCAAACTGGATGATGAGCTCCTCGATACGATTCACACGCATATAAGTGAGAAGGTGCAACAGCGTGTCATGCAGAACCAGCGCTGGAAAGATCGTGATGTAAAAGTGATCGACGGGACAGGCATCACTTTACCGGATACAGTTGAAAACCAAAAAGAGTTCCCGCAACCCAGCCGTCAATTACCAGGTTGCGGATTCCCTGTAATGAAAGTGGTCGCTTGCTTTTGCTTAGCCAGTGGAGCTTTGCTCAAATGGGTTGAAACTGAACTCAAACGTCATGAAAGCCGAATCATGGTTAAGTTTATTGAGCACTTCCGCCCAGGCGATGTCGTCTTG
>PBYS01000003.1 GCA_002729725.1 Puniceicoccaceae bacterium | reverse complement strand
ACACTTTCGACTTCCTTCATGGGTAAAAACATCCGCTGCTTGTCGAGTTCAAGAAAGCCGAACTTTTCGTAGAATGCGCGCGCACTGGCATCCTTTGGATCTGTGACTAAAGCCCAAGAAGCGACCTCTTGAGACGCTTGATATGCACGAGACATCGCGCTGAGCAAGAGTCGTCCCCCAAGGCCCTGACCTTGAAACTCCTGATTCACCGCCAACCGTCCCAGCAAAGTTGCAGGCAAATCATTGTAACGCGGCAATTTCTTCGTTAACTTTCCATCCAGAGCAGTCCGCTTGATTGAGGCACTCGAAAGCGTATAATACCCCATCACTCTTTTCGAATCAGCACTTTCGCTTGCAACAAAACAGACGCAACAACCACTCTCCTGCTCCTTCCGAGCTTGGGTCGCCAGATAGCCATTCAGCGCAGAGACTCCACAATCGAAATCAGTTCGATCGTGCAGAGCTTTGTCTAAGTGCTGGATGTGTAAGTCTTGTATCATTTGTGTGGATTCATTATTTTTTGCAGCAAAGAAGGTTCAATAGAATAACATCATAAATTGGCCTGATCTTTTTTATACTTAGTGAGGAGACCTCACCACAAAGGTAATGACATGACCCGAATGGCACGGACTTAAGCAGCTTTATCGACTGTTTTCTTCTTGGCTTTACCTTTGTTTTTTCTGGATTTTGAGACCTTAAATTTTGATCGATGACACATCAATCTTTGGAAAGGCTTAGGTCTCTTCTTCAGAGCTCTAGGTTCGCTACGATTCTCTCGCAATGGAACCTTCTCGCTCGCAATCACCAGAAGCATTTCGTCAAAAATTCTAGCACGGGTTCGTGGTGCATCTTTTGCGGCATAAATGGCGTAGGAAAATTGCCGTAAAGTATCGACAGTGCCCTTGAAGCTTAAGCGCGTCAGATCGCACAGGTAAAGGCTTGCAGCCTCTTGCATTAGGGATCGGATCAGGTTATGGGCGATGATGAACATTCGCAGCTCCTTGCGCACCATTTTCGGAGTTTTGCATCGGAGCATTTCCATGCCCATGGTGGTTTTGATGTGACGAAAGAACAACTCGACTGCCCACCGTCTAAAATAGAGTTCGGCCAAATCATCGGCGCTGTAAGTCTGCTCGTCCAGCAGTGTAGTGACTAGATCATACTGACGCACTCGGAAGCCTTTGACTTCAATTCGAATACGCACAATACGTAGCATCATAGTCGCAGGTAAGCTTGCCCAATGATCCACATCCCATCCTTTCGGGCAAGACGACATCGCCTGGGCGGAAGTGCTCAATAAACTTAACCATGATTCGGCTTTCATGACGTTTGAGTTCAGTTTCAACCCATTTGAGCAAAGCTCCACTGGCTAAGCAAAAGCAAGCGACCACTTTCATTACAGGGAATCCGCAACCTGGTAATTGACGGCTGGGTTGCGGGAACTCTTTTTGGTTTTCAACTGTATCCGGTAAAGTGATGCCTGTCCCGTCGATCACTTTTACATCACGATCTTTCCAGCGCTGGTTCTGCATGACACGCTGTTGCACCTTCTCACTTATATGCGTGTGAATCGTATCGAGGAGCTCATCATCCAGTTTGCCTCTGGCACGGCAGTAAGCCGCGTTGTCGGAATCGGGCATCGGCAGGTTCTTCTCGCTGCAAAAACTCTGCACCTTACGTACCACTTCTCGGCAAGGCATGCCGGGCGAAAGCACTTGATGTAGGAACCCAAAGAAACTCACGCTTCGAGAATAAACTCGGGTGCGACTATGCGCCCCGCGAGCATTGGGCGAGAGCTTATCAAGTGGGATTAAACCTTCGAAAATTGAGGATAATTCGGAAAGCGTTGACTGACGTAGTTTGAGCAGTTTTTCTCGATACTGCGTAAAGGCCGTCTTAGGTGGTTTGCCACATAAAACATGGTTAAATCCGGGTAAGAAGCGTTCTAGTTTTTGCATACAAAAACACTAATTGCCAACGGCCTTTACGTCAGCTTTTNATTTAAGTTTTTTTACTCAATTATGCTGCTTAAGTCCGTGCCATTCGAGTCATGTCCGATACGTGCTTAGAACTCATCTATACGCAGCGGGGGCTAAAGCGCTCGGCTACTTTTCAATGTATCCGCAAGCAAGTGGCGGGGTGCTTTAGACCCCGTTGCATCTCGCAGGCGCCCCAACTCCAGCACTACGGGACCGAGGCTACTTCGGTATGACCTGTAGCAGATTTTGGAACTTTCATTTGAACAAAAAAGCCCCGTCGCTTTTTAGGCGGACGGGGCTTGAAAATCGTTTCGAATGGCCCCCAATTCAGAGAATTGAGGCTACAGCTTTACTCGAAGATGTGAGCGGCCAACTTGCGGTCGACCTTTTCCATCTTGAGTTTGATGAGTGCCGGCACGCCGTTTTCGTAGGGCACTTGAACTTCGCCTTGGATGAGGGGAAGTGCGTATTTGTAGAAGTTGTAGTTCATGCTGACGCCGTCTTCGTTGATCCAGCTCTCGGGGAGCTTTTTCACGCCATTGGCAATCTCAGATAGGTCGGCCAGACCAGTCTCACAGGAGTAGCTGTCGCCTTCGCCACGAACGAGGGTGACCATCTTATCGGTTTCTCCATTGATCGCTGCCTCGACTGCAGCTTGGCCAGCGAGGTAAGCTTCGTCGTTGTCGGCTTGGGAAGAGCAGTGAACGGCTGCGCGCTGCGCCATGCCGAGCTTGACAGAACGTGCTTTGACTTGCAGCGACTCTTCTGCGAGGGCGCGCAGGTATTCACCGGCACCACCGAGCTGCGAGTGACCGAAATCATCGGCACCTGCACTGTCGGTGGATACGTAGTTACCATCAGCATCGACGAGGCCTTCACCCACGACGACGACGCAATATTTCTCCTTTTGGAGGACGTGCTGCACGTCGGAGATGAATTTCTCCGGCGAGAAGGCGACTTCTGGCAAATAGATCAGGTGCGGTGCGGCGTTTGGCTCGTCACGGCGCTTAGCCAGTGCGGCACCGGCTGCGATCCAACCTGCGCTGCGGCCCATCACTTCAATGATTTGCACCAAGTCGTGCTGCCCCATGGCTGCGTTGTCAGCGGCGATTTCCTTCACCGTGGTCGCAATATATTTGATCACAGAACCGTAACCAGGAGTGTGGTCGGTGGTGACCAGATCGTTATCGATGGTCTTGGGCACACCGATGACACGGAGCGCGTAGCCGCGCTCTTGAGCGAGCTTGGAGATTTTATCAGCCGTATCTTGAGAATCGTTACCGCCCGCGTAGAAGAAGTAACGGATATTGTGCGCTTCGAAGACTTCAAGCACGCGGTCAAAGTCAGCTTGGCGCTTGAGCTTGTAGCGGCAAGTGCCCAGGGCGGCACCTGGAGTGTAGCGAAGACCACGGATATTTTGCTGTGATTCGGCTGCGAGGTCGATGAGTTGCTCGTTAAGAATACCGAGCACACCGTTCAGGCCACCGTAGATTTCTTCGATGCACTCGTGGTTGAGTGCTTCGGCAACGACACCGGAGAGGCTGGCGTTGATTACAGATGTAGGGCCGCCGGATTGGGCGACTAGACAGTTTCCTTCGAGTTGTTCTGACATATGCGTATTGGGTGTTTAAAGAGAGAGTGTGACTGTGTGTATGGGGGCCTTTTCCGAAAGCAATCCTTAAAGAATCTTAAAGAATCTTAAAGAATTGCGCCCGGCGTATAGTCCGCCGCGGCGGGGAAATTCTGAGATTCTTCACGCACGGTGGCGCAGAATTTGTCGACTTGGGTAGCGGCAAGCCCTGTCATGGCTTGGGCGCGGCCCATCATTTCGCTGAGCTGTTCCAAGCTAAGCCCAAGGCGGGCATCGCCCGCGAGACGCTCAACGAGATCGTTGGAAGTAATTTCGCCCGAACGTAGATCGCGCACCGTTTGCACGGCGTGCTCTTTGATCGCCTCGTGCGCTTCTTCGCGGCCGGCACCGGCTTTGACGGCTTCCATCAGCACTGTAGTGGTGGCGAGGAAGGGACCATAGCGCTGGTTCTCTTGGTCGATGACCGCGGGATAAACTTCCATTTGATTCAGGATGGTGAGGAAAGTATCGATCAGGCCATCGATGGCAAAGAAGCTATCCGGCAAGAAGACGCGGCGCACGACGGAGCAAGAAACATCGCCCTCGTTCCACTGGTCGCCGGCGAGCTCGCCGGCCATGGTCAGGTAGCCCTTCAAAATGACTGCAAAGCCATTGAGACGCTCACAGCTACGACTGTTCATCTTGTGCGGCATGGCGGAGGAGCCTACCTGGCCCTTAGCAAAGCCCTCACTGGCCAGCTCGTGACCGGCCATGATGCGTAGCGTCTTGGCGAAGCTGGAAGGACCAGAAGCCAGACGCACAAAGACGGAGACCACTTCAAAGTCGAGACCGCGCGGATAAACTTGGCCGACGGTGTCGAGCGCAGCGCCCACGCCGAGGTGGTCAAGAATACGCTCTTCTAGAGCAGCGACTTTTGCGGCATCGCCCCCGAAGAGCGTCAATAAGTCCATTTGGGTGCCAACGGGGCCCTTGAGACCACGCACCGGGTAGTTGTCGATAATGCGATCCAGCTCACGCACGGCGCAGAGCAGATCTTCGCCAAACATGGCCAGACGCTTACCAAAAGTAGTGGGTTGGGCGGGCACGTTGTGGGTGCGAGCTGTGATGACGAGCTCCTTCCACTGCTCCGCACGCTCGGCCAGCTTCAACAGCGCAGCGACCGCCTTAGTGCGAACCACTTCGAGCGCTTGAATGATCTGCAATTGCTCAACATTTTCTGTCAGATCGCGACTGGTCAGCCCCTTGTGAATGTGCTCATGCCCTGCGAGGTCGCAGAACTCTTCGATCCGCGCCTTCACATCGTGACGCGTGATCGCCTCGCGCTCGTTGATCGAGTCGAGATTAATCGTGTCCTTCACACGCTCGTAGGCGTCGATGGCTTCTTGCGGGATGTCGAGCCCGAGATCTTTTTGCGCACGTAAAACCGCGATCCAGTAATTACGCTCTAGGGCGATCCGCCCTTCTGCGCTCCAGACAGCCTTCATCGATTTCGATGCGTAACGAGTGGCTAAGACATTTGGTATGTTTTCCATGATAGTTTGAAATTGGGAAAACGTGGAAAAGTACAAATCTCAGCCATTCATGCGACACAAAAACTGGAAAAACACGCCTAAGCGTGAAAAGCGCTAAAAGACTACGTAGCCCTGCACTAACTTGACGACAAATACGCCCAAGTTACTCGCGGCATGCGCCAACATACAGGGAAAGATCGAGCGATTAGGATTCCAAGGCGCGAAGCGTAGGGTGTAGAACCAAAGTGAATTGGCAAAAAGGATGCCGGTGCTCAACCACGCCTTCGAGGTAAAGGTCCATTCAAAACCATCTTCAGTGCTCCAAAAGTGAGCATGAATGATGGCAAATATCAGCGAGCACCCGACGCAACTGCCGATCAGCAGCGCCCTGCCCTTGTTCTCGATCACTAAGAAGCCACGAAAGATGACCTCCTCGACCACGCCCGCGGCAACGATCGCGAACACAAAGAACCAGACCATCTCGCTCTGCTCATCGGCAACGCCAAGCGCAATCTCTCCGCCCGTTTCCACGCCTAGCAGCAAGAGCGCCCCCAGCACCCCGATCACATAAGCAGCCAATGGCACCGAGGTCGCCCCCGGCATGGCACCCGAGTTGGGCTGGCCCGCCTGAGAGGCCTTATAGTCCCCCCAATACATATTTCCCACATAGGCAGCCACACCGACGTAGAGCAGAATCATTAAAGGGTTTTCGTTCATAGCTTCGCGATGGTATTATTATAGATGGCGGATGCGGGATGGCGGAAGTTCGACTATCCGTCATCAGTCATCAGTCATCAGTCATCCGCAATCCGCAATCCGTCATCCGTCATCAGTAATCCGTCATCTTCAGATATGTCGTGAGTCGTCTTCGTCTTTTTTGACGTAGCCACTATCTTGCCGATCGTGATTGACCTTATTCTTCTTAGTGTAGGCCTCGTAGACGTCCTCTGGAGTCATGCCCAACACTTGCGCCAAAGAGATCAGGAAGTGAAACATATCCACCACTTCGACCTTTGCATTTTGCTCGTCAAACTCTTGATATTTGGCCCACCACTTCCAAGGCACTGAATCGATCAATTCAGACATCTCTTGCTGCATGGCGCGCGTGTAGTTGAGCACCCATTTAGTTTTTTCTTCGGCCGACATGCCGTCGGTATTCACGCCGATACGCTTATTAAGGGCATCCTGAAGGTCGAAAATTTCGTCGAGTTTATCCATGTCGGGATTCGTAGAATCGGATTTCAGCACAAGCAAGCGGATTCAGTCACTCAAGCAACTTTCTACCAACAAGTAGCAACTATTCGAACTTAACCCTTGCTCAAAAAAATCCTGTTCTCTAGCCATAAGCAAGTCGATGCCCCGATGCGAACCACCGCCTGCGCGCAGCCAGCTGCCAGAACTGAGGACTTCGCAACGCCGGCCGACGCCGACCGAACGCTCTAAAATTGAGGCTATGACCGCTCTAGCCTACAGGGCACACACACGCACACATCCACCCACACGACACATGCCAGAATTCGAAGAAGAAGCCGTAAACAACTCTCAAAGTCAAAGTTACACACCGAGCGTTGACGCCTCCAAAAAGCCACGCACTCGCCGCCGTAGTGGTGGCTTCAAAAATGAAGTCGTCCCACTCAGCAACGCAAAGATGGGCGAAGTCAGCGCGGTCGACGCGTTAAAAGGGGAAAAGCTTAGTGGCCAGCCAAGTGCACAGGCAGATACGGAGCCACGTCAGAAGCGTGAGCCCCGCGCCCCACGCGATGGCAAGCCTCGTCGTGAGCGCACAGAGCGCTCAGAGCGCGAGCCTCGCGGCGAACGTGAACCACGCCAAAAACGCGAACCTCGCCAAAAACGTGAGCCCCGCGCCCCGCGCAGCGACGCCAACCCGCAACCAAGCGCCGAGACCCTCGCCGCCATCGCAAGCGTAGAGGCCAAAATCGCAAGTCGTCGTGCTGAACGTGAGGCACGCCGCGCGGAGCGTGACAAAAATCGCCCCGCGAAATCAGCCGAACGCCCCGAACGCAAGGAGCGCAAGCCCCAGGGCCAAGGCGCAGGCAAGCAGACAGCAGCACCTCAGAAAAAAGGTCTGATTGCATCGATCCTCAGTATTTTCGGGCTCGGGCCCAAGGAAGCTCCCGCAGCTAAAAAGGGCGGTCCCCGCGACGGCTCCAAGCGCGGCCCACGCCCGCAAGGTCAAGGCAAAGGCGGCCCGCGCAGCGGCGTCAAAAACCGAGGTCGCGGCGGCAAGGGCGGCAACACTGGCCCACGTAGTGGGCAAAACCGTAAACGTAGTGGTAACGGCCCGCGTCGCAACAACCGCCGCGACAACGACCAAGCCGCGTCCTAATCAGCCCCGCAGTAGCGATCTACCATGGACGTCTTCAAAGTCAGCGGCAACGGCCCTCTCAACGGACAGATCAAAGTAGGCGGTGCCAAAAACGCCGCGTTGCCCATCTTAGCCGCCACCCTATTGACCGATGAAACAGTGGTGCTGCGCAATGTGCCTGATTTGAGCGACATGCGCTTCATGATCGAAATCCTGGAGCACATCGGCGCAGAGGCCGTGCAGCCCGCGCCTGGCGTATGGGAGATCACATCGAAGCAGATTACCCACATCGCGCCCTACGATTTAGTGCGCAAGATGCGCGCCTCCGTATGCCTACTCGGCCCCCTAGTGGCGCGCATGCGCAAGGCCGAAGTCTCCATTCCCGGCGGCTGCGTGATCGGCCCGCGCCCCATCGACCTCCACATCAAAGGGCTCAAGAAGCTTAACTGCCAAGTCGAAATCGCCAACGGTTATGTGCATGTAGACGCCTCTGAAATTCAGGGCGGGCCTATTTTCCTCGGCGGGCGCAGTGGCAGTACCGTGACCGGCACCGCCAACATCGTAATGGCCGCCACCCTCGCCCCCGGAACCACTCGGCTAGAGTGCGCCGCCTGCGAGCCCGAAGTGGTCGACCTGTGTAATATGCTAGTCAAAATGGGCGCTCAGATTACCGGTATCGGTAGTCCCGAGCTCGTGATCACCGGAGTCGAAAAGCTGCATGGCTGTGAGCACAGCGTGATCGCTGACCGCATCGAAGCAGGCACTTTTGTGATCGCCGGGGCCATCACCCGCGGCGATGTGACGGTTCAAGGCATCGCCCCGAAATTACTCGGTGCCTTTCTCGACAAACTTGAAGAAGCCGGACTGCCCATGGAACTGGGCGAAGACTCCATTCGTGTGCTCCCCTACGAGGGCTCCCTCAAGACCGTCGACGTCGTCACCTTGCCTCACCCCGGCTACCCGACCGACCTACAAGCGCAACTAGGCGCGTTGATGACGCAGACCGAGGGCCTCTCGATCATTACTGAACGCATTTACCCCAACCGCTTCATGCACGTGCCTGAACTACAACGCATGGGCGCCGACATTTCGATCGAAGGGCCCAGCGCAATTATTAAAGGCGCCACCAAACTTTCCGGTGCGCCCGTGATGGCCTCCGACTTACGCGCATCGGCCGCACTCATTCTGGCGGCCTTTGCCGCCGAAGGCGACACCTGGATCCAACGCATCTACCACCTCGACCGCGGCTACGAACGCTTCGAAGAAAAATTAAGCGCAATCGGCGCCAAGATCGAACGCCTCAAGGACAGCGACATGCCCAAAGAATTGCTCGAAGACTAAGCCCCCCCCCCCCC
>PBYS01000002.1 GCA_002729725.1 Puniceicoccaceae bacterium | reverse complement strand
TTTCAATTCTGGCAGTAGGTAAATCAAACCCTCCAGTCCGCTTCAATACTCAGGCTTGATCCCACGCGTCATGCCCTATGGGATGACTGTGTCCCAAAAGGTGAGGGCGTAGCCGACCTGATATTTCGCTTCCACCAAAGCGACTAGTGTGATGACGCCTAGTCCCGAGGTGAGGTCACCCACAGATATCACATAGCGTCCCGCTACGCGACCTGCGGCTAAAAAGTCCACCACGCCTGTTACATACTTTTTGGCGTACACAGCTGCAGACAGAATGAAGGTGACGGGGATGATGACGATGAGCCAGTCGATGAGGTGCATAGTATATTGAAGCGGGAAGCCGTTCTATTATGTGACTTAAAAAAAGTTTAGGTATTCGCTGCTCTGTGACTATGTCAAGGGCAATCAATTTTTATAAATCCTTTGACATAGTCACAAGGGATTGACTATTGGTTTTCCTTGCATGCCTGTTTTTGGCTCGGGCTTGTCGGTCATTGCCTAGGACTGTCTTTGGTTGTGGCCTGTGATTTATTAAATTTTAGCCGCTTGAGGATATGTCTTCTATTGTAAGTGAAACTGATTCTGTGCCTAGCTCTTTGGGGACGTCGAGTGGGCTGCGTCCCAGTGTCCTGAAGGTCGCCCTGATCGGGGTCACGGGCTTTGCGCGCGTGCACTATGAGATGGTCATGGGGGCGATTCAGGAAGGCGCGAGTCTTCAGCTCGTTGCGGCGGCTGTCATTAACCAAGAGGAGGTGCCTTTAGAGTGTCAGCAGATCCGCGAAGTTGGTGGTGCGCTTTACGATGATGTCTATTCGATGCTAGAAGCATTTAAGGGGGATATAGATTTATGTTTCATCCCGGTCGGCATTCACTTGCATGCTCCGATGACGATTGCAGCGCTGCATGCGGGTGCCAATGTGTTTGTTGAGAAACCCGCTGCGGCGACGATTCAAGATGTTCGTGCAATGCAGGCGGCGGAGCGTGAAACCGGCCGTTTTGTTGCGGTTGGCTTTCAGACGATGTTTGCATCGGAGACTCTGTGGATGAAGGATGCGATCCTTTCGGGGCGCATTGGCGCGGTGCAGTCGATCAAGTGCCGTTGCTTGTGGCCTCGTTTGGATACCTATTATACGCGTAACGATTGGGCGGGGCGACTGCGCGTTGGGGACGATTGGGTTTTAGATTCGCCCTTTAACAATGCGGTCAGCCACCAGTTGAATATGATCTGTTTCCTTGCGGGAGAATCGCGTGAGCGGGCTGCCGATATTGACACGGTAGAGGCTGAGCTCTATCGGGCACACCGTATTGAGAGTGCAGATACGGCTTGCCTACGTGTGCAAACCAAGACTGGGCTGCCTTTATATTTCTATGCGACGCATTGCTCGGACGCCCACTTGGATCCGGAGATCGTGATTCGGGGAGAGTCGGGGGAGATTCGCTGGACCTTTACTGATGTGACGTTGACGAGCGATGAGGGAACGGTCGAGACAAGAGCCTGTGAGGCGGACGTCTCCGTGCGTAGTCAATTGCTGGATCGCCTACTGAACCGTATGGAGAATTCTGATGTTTTTATTTGCGACCTAGAGGTGGCTGCAGCGCACACTCTGAGTGTAAATGGTGCGCATGAATCTTCGCCTGTGCATGATATTCCGGCCGATTTGATCAGTCATGAGTCAGTGGATGGAGGTGTGAAAACGACAGTCTCGGGCTTGGATGATTTGATTCATCGTGCCTTTGAGCAGGAAGTGCTCTTCTCGGAGATGGATGTTCCCTGGGCGCAAGCAGGAGCTTTGACTAGCGCAAATACTGCTTACGATTACTTTCCTCAGCGTGTGGGCTTGAGCTAGACTTTTTTTGCTAATCCCCTTGACGAAGTCACGTAGAATTATGATTTCTTTTACAGTGCAATGCGTAGAATGCCTCAAAGTGAGCTTTCTTACGTGGGCATCTGTTAAATTACTTTCCAACCCTCTGATCTATGAATATAAAAAAATTCCCTTCTAGCGTTGTCCTTGTAGCTGCTTGCCTTGCTGCTGGTTCAGCTCACGCAGTGATCGTCGCCGATTATCAGTTTAACTCTGCAAGTGATCCAGTGTTTCTTGGCTCTTCAGATACTGATGCTAACAGTGTCGCATCGTTAATTACAGCTGGAGCTGGCGCGACATTAGATCGTGGCACTGAATTCTTGGTCGCCGCGAATGGCACGTCTGTATTGGAAGTCTATTCGAATTCGAGCATCGATCAGGTAAATAATCTAGCAGACGCTGTAGATCATGACGTTTCCTTCAGTTTCACTCTGACTCCTGAGGCGGGTAAGACCTTAAGTTTTACTAGTTTTGATGGATTGGTTCGCAGATCTGCTTATAGCTCAACACGTGGATGGTTGCTGCAGTCTTCTTTGACCGGGACTACAGATCTTGCTGCTGATTCGAGCATTGGATCAGCTCGTTCTGACGCTTTTGAGACGATGACTGCTAGCTCTGGCTCGCTTGATCTATCGAGTGTGGCGGAATTGCAGAATGTTGCCGGACCAGTGACTTTTACCATCTATACAAACCCAGGCACAGGCTCTAGTTTGCCGAGTGGTCGTTTTGTGGACTATGACAATATTACAGTGAGTGCGACTGTGATTCCCGAGCCTGCGACCGCAGCTGCTTTGCTTGGTCTAGTTGGACTATCGCTCGCATTCGTTCGCCGTCGTCGCTAGGAATGGCTCTAGCCTAGGTTTTATTTTTCAAAACGCTCACGCGCCATCCGGCGTGTGAGCGTTTTTTTATGTCTACACGGCTGGCCGGTCTTGCTCTACCCGAGTAAGCAAGTCGATGGGAAAAATTCCTTAGACCCGCTGTTTCAAACAAGTCGAAGCGGGCGCTTGAGTTAGCTAGGCCTCCGTCAGCCACAGTATATTGGTGACGATACGTGGATAGTAGAGGCTGGCCATGGCCTTGCCACTGCTGAATTGGTCCGAACAAGCATTGAAGGTGGAGCCGAAGATTTGCCAGTCCATGTGAGCCTGATCGTGGGCGACTTGCTGCTCACCGAAATCGATGCCTAGCACGCTGCGGGCTACGTATTGACTTAGGCAGATCTTGCTCATCCATGAGTTGTCGGCAGTGCTGGAGAGCTTCCATCCGTTGTCGGGGTAGAGGCAGACGCCGGGCTTGAAGATCGATTCGAAGTGACGCTTTAAAATACCAATGAATTCGGCGTAGGGTCCGTCGGGGGCGAGGGCGTCTTGCAGGCCCATCACTTGCGGGAAGACCAGGCCCTCGATGGCGGGAATGATTGCGCTCCGATTGTCGTCTTCGAAGACTGCAGGTATATAGCCGAGTGTGTCGTCCCATTTCCCGCTTATAGTGCGGGCACAGAGCTGTGCAGATGCAGTGGCTTCGGCTGCTAGTGTGTGCTCGCCCGCTTGCTGGAACAGTTCGGCCAGGGCCAAGTAGGCCGCCCATGATTTCACCGCGAGGTAGAGATTGTTGCGTGCTTGACCGAGGGATGTGTCGAGCGAGTCGTAGGTGGTGATTTCGCCGCCACCATTACAGCGGCTGGATTCGCAGCCCATCACACCGTTGCGTTGCGCCGGGGCGGGGTGGTCGCGGTTGAGCATCGATTGGTAGCAGTCTTTGACCGTCTTTAAGTGACGAGTCAAAAAGTCTTGGTCTTGACTTTGGCTGACGTAGACACCGGTGCAACAGACCCAATTGACCAGTTGCTCGTGAGTCATGTAAGAGAAACAGCGTCGGTCAATGCCGCTGATTTCGTAGCTAGAGTAACCTTCGGGAGAGAAGTTGTTGTGATTGCCTTGGTCGTGGGTGAAACTGATGCCGCCAGGGTAGGTATTGTCACTGCCAGGCAGGCGCACTTGATCGTAATAGGAGTAGCGGTGTATGAAGGTTTCTAATACGTTTTTAACTGTCCACGGCGAGTAGCGCATCTCGTAGAAGAGCATGTCGACGGTGAGATCGAAGGTGTTATGCATGCGGTATTCGCCCTCGTTGACATTCCAGAATGGCTTGCCGGAATCGTCAAACCACTGAGTCGAACCGTAGTAAGAGTGGGAGGCGTGTGCGATGAGGAATTTTTGCGCATCGTTGAGCGAGGCGGCCTCGAGCTCCGCATCACGTTGTGCGGCTTGCTGATAATACCAATCCTTATGTTCGAGTCCGTATTCGAGTACATCCCGCAGACTGGAGAAGTAGCGTGTATACCAATAGGGCATTTCCAGCCCAAGTGTGGCGGTGCCTGCGCGATAAGTGGCTAGGCTGATGTGCATTTCGCGCTGTTCACCTGCGGGCACATCCATCATAAAGCCATAGCTGCCGCCGAAGCGGGGCACGAGTTGGGTGCCATCTGGTTTTTTCGCTTTGGAGAGATCGAAGGTTTGGAGTGGTTCCACTTCGGCATCGGTGGCGAAGCCCAGATTTCCATTGCCAAAGAGGAAGCCGGTAAACTTGCCTGCCTCGTGAACAGGCATGGGACAGCCATGCTCGCCCAGTGCGAAGAGTGCGGTCTTAGTTTGCGTACCCTGCCGATTGTCGACGGTGAGTTTCGCAAAAACGACAGGGCAGGCGGCGCGCTTATTTTCGGCGCGGTCGGTCGTAGTCGGGGCGGGCAAATCGCCGAAGGGGGAAATGATTTCCAGTCGCAGGTCTTCGGTGATGAAGTGATCACTAGCAAAGCGGTAGTCGCGTGTGATGTCTTTGCCCTCGACCACAGTTAAGGCGTCGTGACAGGTCTCGGGCTGGTTTTGGTGATCGAAGCGTGCGATCTCCGAGTTGTTCATGTGCTCGAAAAATGGTAGCACAGTGATGTGCTCATCCACAATGGTGCCGACGTAGACTGCGCCGTCGGCAGGTTGACCTTTTTCAAGTGCAAGCCCGCCTGGGGCCCCGTGCATGCCGAGGGTGAAAGAGCTGTGGGCGCCAATCGCGCTGTGCTGGGCGTGGAAGGAGTTTTTCTCGTTCGGTAGAATCATGAGAGATTTTATTTGTTGAGCACGATGCGGTGCCAGTCTTCTGGAATATGAAAAGTAATGGTGTCACTCAGCGCATGCGGTGCACTGGCGGAGAGTGTCGGTTGGCGCTGAGGGGCGCCGTCGTAGCGAGCAAAGGCGATCCGAATTTCGGTGCCGGGCGCAAAGCTCTCGAGCCCGAGTACGCTGGGCGGGATTTGTAGGGCGGCCTGCCAGCCACCTTCGATCGGACTTGCTTGCGCATCAAAGCCGATCGGGCTGACGAGCCAGTGGTCGATCGGTTTCCATTCGCCGCTGCTGGGGTCGTTGCCCGGCACATTGGGTTTGTGCGCATGGAAGCGTGTGTTCGCGGGCGTGATGTGGAGCTCAAAGTAGTCTTCGTGTCCTTCGATTTGTAGGAAGACTTCAAATACGTCGCCGAGCTCCCACATGTGCTGATTGTCGGCGTCGGAGCTGGTGTAGATTTGTTCGTCCTCGAGTTTGGCATGCACGAGCAGTGCGTGCGGTGTCCACTGCAGCTCGACGGAGCCCTGGCGGAATTGGCTTTCGTTCTCTTTAAACCAAGGCTGTGCCAGTTCGAAGCGTTCGACATGTTTGGCGGGCAGTAAGAGTGTGCTCGCGGTGGTGGGGGATGAATGCGTCATCGTCTTTGTGCAGGCTGTGAAAAGTGAGCAAGCGCTGAGCGCTATTAAGGAGCATAGCGGGCGTTTCATTTGGCTCATGAGGATTTTTCGGTTAGGTGATCGTCCATCTCGATCTCAGGATCCGGGGCCATCAGAGATACAATAATGTAGGCTGCGATCGCAGTCAGCGAAGACAAGAAGCCGAGTTGCATACCATTGAGCCAAAAAGTTTCCGGTAGGTTGGTGATCCATTCCGTGCCCGCGTAGCTTTCCTTGATAGAGGGCAGGACTTTGGGCCAGAGCACATTGTTGATCAACACGCCACTCACTGCCAGTGAGGAGCCAGTGATCATTGCAGCCCAGGCGCCCGAGGTGGTGCCGCGCTTCCAGTAGAGCGCGCCGATCAGCACTGCGCCGCCGCCACCGAGGAAGATTGCGCCCGTGACTTGGAAATACATTAGGATGAATTCCTTGAGTGGGAAAAGCATGCTGAAGCACCAGCCAAAGATGGCGACTCCGATGATGGAGCGCTTGAGCCAGCGTAAGTGCAGTTTTGGTGTTAAGCGATCTTGGTGGCCTCGTAAACTGCGCCACGGCATCAATACATCTTGGATGAAAATGCTGCCCCAAGAGTGGAGGTAAGTGGTGTCTGTGCTAACGGCCGCCATGATCATGACCGAAGCAAATAAGCCCATGATGCCGACCGGTAATACATTTGAAAGCGCGACAGTGGTGGTCAATTGCTTGGCCAGTTGAGGGTCGCCCAAGCCATCTAAGGTCGCTTGAGTAGCTAGTGTGGCAGCTTCGTGAATCGGCGCATTCATCAGCACATAGGCGCAGATCGCGGCGAGTGGGATGAGCAAATAAGTAACCCCTGAGCGGAATTGGGCCAGGATGCCGGCCATTTTGGCTTCGTGCGGATTAATGGCAGAGCTATTATAGCCCTGTGTGCCTTGCCACACCATGAAGTTGTAAATCGCGATGAAGAGCATCATCATGAAGAAGCCGATATTAAAGTCGGGCAGGCGATCGATATCGAAAGGATTGAGCTTCGACTGTCCCACGGGTGCTTGTTTAAGAGTTTCTACAATCACCTCCCAAGGGAAAGTGTACACCGGTAGGTCCAGGAAGTAGATGAAGAAGCGCGCAGTCACTGCAGGGAAGATCCCGAAGTTTAAGATACCGCTGATCCAGCAAAGTGAACCAGAGAAGACGCGAAACTTGCGGCTGTAGCGCTTTTCCATCAGCTGCGCCAATGTCATGGAGCGAGTTTCTCGGTAGCGGTAGATGATCCAGCCAGAGAGCGCGAGGATCAGTCCGAGTGGCGCCATCATTTGCCCCCAGAAGCCTGCCGAGAAGCCTGCCTGATAGACCTGTTCCCATTGCGCGACGATGGTGATAGCTCCGAGTCCCGACATGCCAGAGGCTAAAGTTAATAAGTAGCGCCCGGCGCAGCGATTGGCTGATAAGAAGTCGGCGACGCTGCGGGTATAGCGACGGGTATAAATGGCAGCGCCGACGACTACGGCGAGGATGACGCCTACGATACCGAGGTCGATTGCACTTAAGTTAGTCAGGGCTAAAGGTAACATTGCTAACATGTTGCCTTTGAGCCCCCTGTAAGCGCAAATCTTATACTGTTGCAAATAGGGCTCTGGCCTTGTGGCTCTGCTGTATCGTGAGCGATTACTTAGATCGTCGCTTGACTCGATTGCTCTAGGTCGTCGCAGTTGTGGGCCTAAACCTGATCTCGATTATGGCCTTTATTCAATGTGACTTCGCCTCCGAAACTTTAAGCATGGGTGTCAGCGTGAATGTGTTGCTGCCCCAAACGGCAAACAAGCAGTTGCACTCCACTTTGTGGCTCTTACACGGGCGCACCGATGATCATAGCGCATGGATGCGACAAACAGCGATCGAGCGCTATGCTGCCGAGCATAGTCTGGCTGTAGTCATGCCTGCAGCAGGGCTGAGCTACTATCAAAACATGCACGAAGGTCTGCGCTACGCGGACTATATAGATCATGAGCTGCCACAAGTCATGCGCTCGTTCTTTCCTTTGTCCGAGGCCCGCGAGGATAACTTCATCGCAGGCCTTTCGATGGGGGGCTATGGTGCCATGCGCAGTGCGCTGCGTTACCCCGAGCGTTATGCAGCGGCAGCCAGCCTTTCTGGCTCGCTGGATGCGGCGGCTTTCTCTAGTTCTACAGAGCCTGAGAGAATTAGCTGGATGCGCTGGGTGTTTGGCGAGGCGTATAAAAATTTACGCGGCAGCGATGTGGATTTGTTGACGCAATTGCAGCGTGCCAAGCAAGCAGGCGTCGATCTGCCGCGCTTGTTTGCTTGTTGTGGATACGATGACTTTATACTAGAGCAAAGCCGCGCCTTTGCCCGGCAGTGCTCGGAGAACGAAATTCCGCTCAAGTATGTGGAGGGGCCGGGTGACCACGAATGGTCCTATTGGGACCGTATGATTCGTGAAGTGCTGGACTGGTTGCCACGCACGGCTAGCTAGTCGCTTATAGCTCCTGCAGCGACATTCCATGGTAGGGCGTGAGTTCAAGGCCCTGCCGCGCGTAAGCTGCGATGAGACTTGCCTGTAGTTCTTGGTAGCTTTGGCCCTGCATCAGTTGCGTCAGGGCCCTTTGCGAGCTTGCAGCATGATTGCGATCCTGTTGCCATGACTCGATATAGCGGCGCAAATGTTGGCCGCTGACATCATCGCTTAGGTGTAAGAAGTAATAGGTTAGCAGAAATGCGGACACGTAATACTGCTCATTGGAAGAGGCCGAGGCTTCAAAGTTTTGGTTCCATTCATCGCGCGTGATGGTCATCAAATGCTCGAAGGCAGTAGAGTGGATGAGGGTCGCTGGTCATCGAATATGATCAACAAGCTAGCGGTTTTAGTGCCAGATACTCATTTCACACATTTTTTATATACGGTTCACGCGACCGCAGGGCCTAGAAGTATGTGCTGACTTGTTTTTGTACGTCTTGTTTAAAGTCTTCTAGGAAGCTCAAAATGTAGGCTTCGGGGGAGAGGCTGTCGTCTTGAATGAGTGGGCTGAGGTCGACTCCGAAGGCGACGCTCTGAGAGGCGTCGATGGAGTGGCTGTCGAAGAAGGTGGCGTTGGCACGGCGTCGTCCTTCGACCGCCAGATCGTAGCGCTTGCCGCCGCTGATTTGAGATACGAAGAGGCCGTTTAATTGAGCGGCGAGTTCGGTGCGTGCGCTGAGGTCCATGATGAGCTTCTTGTCATCGGGCAACCAGTCGAGGTTGCGCCAAACTTCGCAGCCGATCAATTGCTTGGGGCGCTGCGCTTGTGGCAGGCGGCGGAGGGCTTTGATTAAAGAGGCGGCCACGGCGATGTGAGTGCTGTGTTTGTCAGCTAAGTTGTGGGTGTAAACGACTTCGGGCTGTGCGGCGCTGAGGATTTTTACCAGATCGTTTTCGATGTCGTGGTTGTCGGGATCTTTGATGCCGGCACTCGATAGGTGGAGTTGTGCCATGAAGCTATATTGCCCGACGCGTGCGGCCTCGCGTTGTTCTTCGGCGCGGATGGCCTGCATCTCTTCGTCGGTCACGTGGGCAAACTCACCCGTGCGCGCGCTGCCGGCACCATTGGTGCAAGTGACCCCGCCGAACCATTGGTCGTTCTTTTCGTAGCATTCAATGATGCCGTGCATGGCCATAAACTCCAAGTCGTCTTGGTGGGCGCCGACACCGAGGTGCGTGGTGCGGGCGAGTGCGTCGTCGTTGGCGTCGGGGATGTAGAGATCGGATCCTTGCTGGGAGAACTGTAGCTTCATGTCTGCTTGCGATATTTGGGTGTTTTTTTATGTGAAGGGCGCGGCCGACCTAGTCGATTTTGGGTAAAGTGGCCGCTGCAATGGCTTGGCCGTGGCGCTTGGTCTTTTCGTCGGGTGTTTGAAATTGGAGCGTCTTGGACAGCTCGGGGAATTCGAGGTCCAGCACGCGGCGTGCTTCTTGCATAATGATGTCGCCGCCCTGACCGGAACTGACGCGTCCGAGGAAAAGTAGGTGGCGGAAACTGTAAAACTCGGCAAAGTGCGCGATGGTATAGCCGAAATAGATGCCAATGCTTTGATAGATGGCGAGGGCACGCTCGTCGCCTGCAGCCATTTTAGTTTGCACCACTTCGAGCTGCTCGGGCAGGCCTAGATCTGGGCTGACAGTGATGCCGGAGAGTGGTAGCAGACGACCGACTGCTTGCTGTGAGAAATACTGCACGCCACAGCCGTCGTCGCCGCTCCATTCATCGGTGGCGACGCCTTCGCGGTAATCGACGGGCACGAAGGCGAGCTCGTTGATCCAGCCGGTGACGGAGCCTAGTGGATTGATGTAACCCGCCGCGAGGCTGGTGCCCATGGAAATGCCGAGCACGGCGCTATCGTCGATCGCCATGGCGCCGGCCATAGCCGTGACGTCGCCATCGTTGGCCAGTTCGAAAGGGATGTCGTTCCATTCGGCCTTAAGCTCGTAGAAGAGTGGGCGAATAGACTCCTTGAAGTCTTTTGCGCTGATGCCACGGTAGAGCGAGCCGACGCGGGGCACGTTGTTGATATAAATGCCTGCGGCGCTGCCGCCGATGGCATCGACAGAGGGCAGGTGCGCTGCCGCGCGCTTGAGGCTGTCCTGAATGCCTGTGCGATGATAGGTGGGATCGCTCTCAAAGTAAGGGCTCCATTTAATCTCTTCAGAGAAGACAACTTCGCCATCGATCATGGCCGCGCATTTACGGTCGCTGCCGCCGAGGTCGAATCCTAGCCGATTGCCTTTGAGTGAACCGACTCCTCCGGTGGCGGGAGGGAGCGCTTCTTGTATTTCGGATGCATCAGCATTTTGGATACAGAAGTCTTGATCGAAACAGGTCTTGCCCATGAAATCGTAATCAAACTGTCGTGCGCCGTCAGCGAAATAAATTGCTTGCAGTTTCTCGACCACTTCGGGGGCGTTGCTGATGCGCACCTGTGAGCCTCCCCAGGCCCAGAGTAGAAATTTGACGGTGCGCTCGCAGTATTTAAGTGTGTCGGCAGCATGCGTTTCGGTGGCGGGCAGCAGGGTCGTTGTGTAGACCCAGGTGTGTCCTTCCGGGCGGTCGATTGCAATGCGCACTGGGCGGCTATCGGCTGCTGCGTCGGCGGCCTTTAAATAGGCGCGATTCCACAGCACCGCGGGTGCAAATTCTGGGTCGAGTGGCGGCTTACAAAGTGGATTGATTTCGATCATCGGATGGTTTTCTAGTGTGTGTAACGTTTGAAGCATTCGATGGCTTCGTATTCAGCGAGTCCCAGCGCATCGTAAACCTCGGCGGTGCCGCAGTTGATCTCGCGAGCGAGGTCCCAAGTGTTGCTGCTCTTCTTGCTGGAGCGGCCAGGGCTTTGGCTGCGTTGTGTCTGGTGTTGGTAGATGCCTTGAATCTTATTTTCGAATTCATCGGGCGAGAGGGGCACAGCCATATCGATTTCGTGTGCTTCCCACTCATCGGCCGGTCCCTTGTAAAGCCAGACATTGCAGTCCTTAAACCATTCGGTATCGGCGCATTGCTTGAGCGCTGCACGCAGAATCTCAAAACACAAGGCTGGCACAGAGAGTGGATCGTGTCCAAAGCCAGTTGCGAAGATTTGGTGTGGTTGCACTTTGTTGAGCAATTCGCACATTTTGTTGACGTCTGCCTCGCCCGCGACGAAGCGGCGGTAGCGGCCTTGCTCATAGAAGGGCAGGTCCATGAAGTGTAGGTTGTCGGTGTCGATACTTAAAGTACGAGCCGAAGAGCGCGCTTCGCTGCGGCGAATGAGCCCCTTTAATTGGCGTATCTCGCTGGTGTCGGCTCCGAAGCTTCCTTTCTCATTCAGCTGCGTTTCCACGGTGGTGGCGTAACTCAGATCGGCTTCGCCTATGCGGTCTGTGCCGAGTTCAATCATCAGCTCAATGGCACTGCGGACCTCTGTATCGGGCACCGCTAAGTTACCTGAAGTTTGGTATGCGATAGTAACTTGATTGCCGTGTTGTTTGAGCCGATTAATAGTGCCGCCCAGGCAGTAAACATCGTCGAGAGGTTCGGGACTTAAGATCAAAGAACGCTTGGGATACGGAGTCGCGCGTTCGGGGCGGTGGCTG
Source organism: Puniceicoccaceae bacterium (assembly GCA_002729725.1). Classification (GTDB taxonomy): domain Bacteria; phylum Verrucomicrobiota; class Verrucomicrobiia; order Opitutales; family Coraliomargaritaceae; genus Thalassobacterium; species Thalassobacterium maritimum. The sequence continues at coordinate 119,328 of PBYS01000002.1, read as the reverse complement.
TCGTCGGCGTTGGGTTTGCCACCCGGCCAGCCAGTAATGGTGTGTTGGGTGACGTTAAAGAGACGGATATTTAAATCGTAAGCGGGCCCTTGTTCGACCAGTAGGTCGGACATGCCGTTTTCAGTATAGTCTTCGTCGACGAGTTTGAGCAGTGATTTGCCAGTCTTTTGGGCCAGCCAGAGCACCGCCTTGCGAGTTGTCTCCTCGGTCCATTCGATGCGGCCGACCAGCCAAGGGTGGCATTGACGGGTAAGTTGGCTCGCGGCGGAGCGATCGATGCAAAAGGTACAATTATCGTGTTGTTGCAGGAAGGTGGCTGGAATGGTTTCGGTCTGCTCACCTTCGACGGTTTGCGCCATAATCGAGGCTTTGCCTTCGCCCCATGCCAGTAAGAATAGCTGGTGGGCGGCTAAGATCGTGCCGACGCCCATGGTGATGGCGTGACGTGGCACATTTTCTTCGCCCAGGAAGTCGCGTGCGGCGTCGCGGCGGGTCAAATTATCGAGCGTGACTAAGCGGGTCAAAGTTTCGGGGCCGGAACCCGGCTCATTAAAACCGATGTGGCCCGTGCGGCCGATTCCGAGGATTTGGATATCGATGCCGCCAGCGTCGGCGATGGCGGCTTCATACTCTTTGCAGGATTGGAACACTGCGTCGCGATCGACGAGGCCGTCGGGTACATGAGTGTTCTCCGGCTTGAGGTCGACATGGTCGAAGAGCTGGTCTTGCATGAACTTGCGGTAGCTCTCAGGATGATCGCCAGCTAGGCCGTAATATTCATCTAAGTTAAAGGTAATCACATTGGCAAAAGAGAGCCCCTCCTGTTGGTGGCGGCGAATCAGTTCGCGATAGAGACGCACTGGAGTGGAGCCAGTCGCAAGCCCCAGCACGGTCGGCTTGCCGGCGGCGTTGCGCTCGTTGATCAGGTCGGTGATCGCGTTGGCGACCGTCTGGCAGGCCGCGTCTGCATTTTCGTAGATTTGGGTGGGGATGCGTTCGAGTTGGGTGAGTTCAGATACAAGCTGTGTCATGCGTCTATACTATGATTTTTATGACTTTAAATACTTGCTTAAATCGGAGTAAGTTTTGACTATTTCGGCGATGGCCTTTATTGGACAAATTTCGGATGTATTCCCGTCACAAATTAGTGATCCCAAAAATTACTACGAGGGCACGGATCTGCCGAACCGCATTATTTGCAGCAATGTGATCGTGTTTGAGCGATTGACTTGGAAATCCTTACAGCAACAGCATGTGGCCAATCGTATGCACCACCGCTATGTGTTGATGCGGGTCTTAAAGAGCTCGGGCATAGTGAGTGTGGATGGACAAAATTATCAACTCGATGTGGGAGATGCCTTGTTAGTGACGCCGTACCAATTCCACCACTATATTGAGATCGAGTCGGATCCCTTACGCTGGTTATTCATCACCTTTGAATTAGAGCAAGGACAGCCCGCCTTGGCTGATTTGAGTTACCGTCGTCTGCAGCCTGATTTGCAAACGCATCAGTTGTGGGGGGAAGTCGCCAATTTATGGTCAAGTGAGCAGGGCGCCAGTCGGGTCGAATTAATTCCTACTTTAGATCGTTTATTGGCTCCTCTACATGTGACTACGTTGCGCTTGCCTCAGCAGGAGCTGGAGGGGGCGACGACGGGCCATGGCTGGATTGCTCAGGTCGAGTCCTTGATCAAACGTTCCGTTCGAGAGGGGTGGACCTTTGAAGAAGTCGCCCAACGTGCAGGTTTTTCGGAGCGTCATTTACGTGAACGCTTCGAGCGGCAGATGGGGCTTTCACTGCGTGCGTATCGTAGTCAATATCAGTTTCAAACCGCGATTTCGCTGATGCGTGATGCGAAATGCAGTTTGGCAGATGTGGCGGAGTTGAGTGGTTTCAATTCGCAGCCAGTATTTACCCGTTTTATTCGCCGCATGGCAGGCCGGACGCCACGTGAGCTGTGTCGACAGGTGCGTGAAGGTCGCTATGAGCAGAGCACTGATTCGAGTTAATTCTAGTCGGAAATGTATCGCCATTCGGCAAATGATTGCTCATTCTTTCTGCGTATTAGGAGGTTATTATGCTGCACCAACAATTACGGAAATCTTGTCATAGTCTACTGGACGAGGGGGTGGAGCGCTTAGATTTGCCCGTTGGGATCGTGAGTCATATTTACAACGGTCTTTATAAAGTCATTGCAATCAATAGTGACATGGGAGAACTGGTGGATAACGCGATCTTTCCACTGGAGAAGACCTATTGCCGGGCAGTCTACGAGTCTCAAGAAACGCTAGCGATTACGAGTATCGATGGCATCGCTGGTATGCGTTTGCACCCACTGTATTTAGAGCTTCCACTGGAAGCATACCTTGGCACACCTATCATGCATAAGGGGCGCGTGTGGGGCACGGTCAATTTTAGTTCCTCTAAATTACATGCCGCGTTTACAGATCGGGATCGTGCGCTTGTCGAAGCTTATGCAGCAACCGTAAGTGAATGGCTGGCAGCGATGGATGCTCCAAAACTTGGAGATACCGGTGGCACATTTGCCCCTTTCGGACCCAGAGATTCCTAGGTGTTTTTAGATTGGTGAATTTCCTGTGGAGACTCTGTGGACACCGCACTGAAGGAGGCTACTCATTTATTGTGGGGCAACTTTATCTGTGTGTTTTGTGTGTGCATGCAGATGAGAGTGCCTGACGATTTACTGAATTCGAAAGACGCCTTAATCTTCTGGATTCGCACCATAGAGGCCCACGCCCAGCTCGCCTGCGATAAAGCGGATCGCCTTCATCGCTTTAATCGAATTGCCCGCTTGGTTGACGCGTGGTGAAAAGGCAGCAATTGCAAATTTACCAGGGACGATGGCCACGATTACTCCATGCCGTCTCATATTCGGATTGATAGACTTCGTCCAATAAGGACAATTGCGTGCCGGCGAAATCTTCGAGATTCTCTTTGATTTGAGCCCAGCGGTCGCTTTCCGAATCGGCCTGAATGAGGCTTACGGCTGCGATCGCACCCGCGTTGACTAGTGGGTTGGCGGAGCGTTGCTCGTAGAGCTCTAACGCCATCTTAGAATTGAAAGGCAAGCCCGTGGGCTCGACGCCGATCTTATCCAGTAGGGCTTGCGGGCCCATTTGTTGCATGATCAGGGCTGCAGTAAATGGCTTGGATACGGATTGTATTGAGAATTTGTAATCGATGTCCCCAGCGGAAAAGACTTGCCCGTTCTTAGTGGCAATCACGACGCCAAACAAATCACTGGGCACTGTGGCGAGGATCGGAATATAATCTGCGTTGGCACCTTCTTCTAGATCCTTGTATTTGGCGTAGGCAGCATCGACCACCTCTTGCAGTTCGAGTTGCTCGCTGACTTCCGAACTCGGGCGAGTTGTCTGTGTCGTGGCGTCAATTGCCTCGAATGCGAAACTGGTCTGTGCACTTAGTAGAGGCAGGAGGATGCATGCGCTCAATTGTTTCCAATATGACTTCCAATTGTGTGCTGGGCGAGGCGGCGTATTTGAGGGACATTTCATAGCCGCACTCAAACAAACTTGCTGCATGAGGCGAAGATAAAATTGGCACAAGAGCTCGTGCATCATTGGATGGCTGCCTAATCTTACGACTGGGCTTCTGCGAGGAGAACTAGAACCAACTAGCAGGATCCAGTTGATAGAAAGACTGCAATTCTTGGTAGAGCTCGGGCTGTTTCTTTTTTAGTTGGCGTGGTTTTTCAAAAAAAGTCTCGGTGGCGACCGCAAAATACTCGGCAGGATTGGTGGCGCCGTAGGGATCGAGTAGGGTCTTTTTACGGCGGCGGACCCGGTCGATGAATGTATTACAATGCTCGCCCAAGACGTTGGCCCAGGTTTGGTAGGCCTCTTGACTCGGTAGTAGAGGGACGCCGTCGGTATCACCATCGCGCGAGTCGAGTTGATGCGCAAATTCGTGGAAAGTGACGTTATGTCCGTCATGGATATTTTCAGCTCCGCGTCGGACCGAGTCCCACGCCAGTATAACGGTGCCATTGGCCCAGGACTCGCCTAAGCATTTGACCTCGCGGCTAAGGATGGTGCCGCCCGGGCCCACGGTTTCTGAAGTCGTGGTAAATGCGCTCGGGTAGAGCAGCACGGTATTCAGTTCTGGGTAGGGGCGCTCCTCGTGGTTGAGAACCAGGATACATGCTTGTGCGGACACAGTTAGGATCATTTCATCGTCCAGTTCCAGTCCATTGCAGCCTTCGAAGAAAGTGCTGGCTACAAATTGACCCATTTTTTGATGCAGGCGTTCACGTAATTCCTGAGGAAGCTGGTTGTAGAGTGGCAGATTCGTTTGCAGGTAGGCGATCCACTCGTCCTTAAAAACGATTTCGGCTGGGGCGTCGGTGAAGAAGTCTTGGAGTTTTTCTAACAGGCTCATGAGAGCCAGACTGAATAAAACTTTGCCGCCCAATGCGAATTAAAAAGTCGTTCGTTTTAATGCTAGAACCCCGGTTCGAAGAACCGAGGATACGAGTGGTTTAAAGCTGCGAAGGAAAGCGTAGTCTCAAAACTTCGTTTTGGGGAGCGTCAGGTTCAGCGAAGCGAAGATACCGCGTGCTTTTTGGTGTGGGTATGATCTAATGCGGCTCGATTATGAAGGACCGGATTCCAGCTATCGTACTTAAATACACGCAGGCACGCGAAATTGCAGCGCAGGCTGTGTTGCAAAAGCTTTGGAGCGGGTATGGCTCGATTGTGCGCTATCGTTTGTTGGGCGCTGAGATTCCGAGCGTGATCGTGAAGCATGTGTCGCCGCCGACTGCGGCCGACCATCCGCGTGGTTGGAATACCAATATTTCACATCAGCGCAAGTTGCGCTCTTATGCAGTGGAAACGGCGTGGTATCGTGAGTATGCGAATCGCTGTGGCGCCGACTGCCGGGTGCCGCATTGTCTTGCTGTGGTCAGTGAGGGGGATGAAGTTGTGATGGTGTTGGAAGATTTAGATGCGGTTGGCTTTCCTGTGCGTAAGCAGTCGCTCTCCGAATCAGAGTTGATCGCATGCTTGTCATGGTTGGCTCATTTTCATGCGAGCTTTTTAAATGAATCCGGGAATGGACTGTGGGCCTGCGGTTGCTATTGGCACTTAGAAACACGTCCCGATGAGTTGAAAGTATTGGCTGGAGAAGATCCAGCGCTCTGGGCTGCTGCGGAGGCAATCGATTTGAAGCTTAAGGCTAGTCCGTATCGGACGCTGGTGCATGGGGATGCCAAGCTGGCCAATTTCTGCTTTTCGCAGAATGGTAAATCCGTGGCTGCAGTCGATTTTCAGTATGTTGGAGCCGGTGTTGGTGTGCAGGATGTCGCTTATTTTCTGGGGAGTTGCTTGAGTGAGCAGGACTGTGCGCGTGCCGAGCAGGGGCTGTTAGATGTGTATTTTACGGCCTTGCGCGAGGCCATCTTGCTCCGCGGGAGTGATCTGGATTTAGATGTGCTTGAAGCGAATTGGCGCGAGCTATATCCAGTGGCTTGGACCGACTTTCATCGTTTTCTGAAAGGCTGGAGTCCGGGGCATTGGAAAATTAATAGCTACAGCGAGCAGTTGGCTGCTTCGGTGTTGGCAGACATTGAAATGGAGGACAGATGCAATTAGATTCGCAGCAATTAAACACACTGGCAGACGTCGCTGCTGAGGCGGCCCTGCAGGCGGGGGCATTGATTCGCACTTTCACTGCTGGTGAGGTGGAGGTCTTTCGTAAAGAGGGGGGCGATAGTCTCGCGTCTCAGGTTGTGACGGAAGTGGACGAGCGTAGTCAAGCAGTGATTCTTGAGCACTTGGAGTCCACGATTGTGAGCTACGATCTGGCCTTGTTGACAGAGGAGTTGACCGACGATGGCAGTCGCTTTGAGAAAGATTATTTTTGGTGTATCGATCCCTTGGATGGGACGCTCCCTTTTACGCAGGGAAAGCCCGGTTATGCGGTGGCGATTGCCTTAGTGCGCCGGGATGGAGTGCCGATGATTGGAGTGGTCTACGATCCCGTCCTGGATCGTTTATATCGTGCCGTTTCGGGGCAGGGCTTACGCATCAATGGTCAAGCTTATCAAGCGCCACTGGCGGTGAAACCCGCTGGTGTACGGCTTAAGTTTTGTATGGACTGCACCTTTGAGACCGATCCTCGGCGTGAGGCTTTGAGCGCAGGCATGGAGGCTCGCGCACAGCGGGCGGGCTATCCGGGGGCGGTGATTGAAATACACGGCGGGGCGGTGTGTAATGCCTGTTATGTGCTCGAGCATCCTCCGGCGGTCTACCTCAAAGAACCAAAGCCAGAATTGGGCGGAGGTTCTTTTTGGGATTTCGCGGCGACTGCTTGTATCTTTCAAGAGGCTGGCGCCTCTGTTAGTGATTACCACGGTGCCCGCTTAGAGCTGAATTCTGCGCAGCATACGTTTTTTAATCATTGCGGCGTGTGTTTTTGTTCAGGATCTTTTACTCTTTAATTGTCCTGTGCGTAGCAATCCGATAACTGCCATACAGCACTGCGGCGCTGCCTAGCAGTTCATAGAAACTGAAAGTTTCGTCGAGTAATAAGATACTGAAGCCCGCTGTCGCAGCAGGCGTTAGCATTTGCAAGGCCGAGCCCTTGGCGACTGTGAGGTCGCGAAAGGCTTCGGTTAGACAGAGTTGAGCACTCACTACTGTGACGGCAGCAATCAATAGGATGCTCTGTGCCGTGCAGTCGGCGACGATTAAGTCGGTTCGCGAAAATCCGCCTGCGATTATGACAGTGAATACGCATTGAGCTGCAAAAATATTACTGGTGCTTTCGCTGTGCCGTAGGTGTCGAATTAAAACCACGCAGAATCCACCGGCGGCGGCTCCTGTCAGCGCGAGTAGATCGAAGGCTAATTTGGCTTCGCCAATCCCGTTTCCAGATAAGACTGCCACCATGCCGACGATTGTTAGGCCAATATAAAAGAAATAGCTGCGATAGAGCTGTTCTTTTAATAAGACTGCGGCAAAGATCGCACCGAAGAGCGGCCATACGCCCGCAATGATTCCCGCGCGTCCGGCCCCAAGCTCCATGATACGTTCTACTTATAAGATACTGAATAAGCTAAAGGAGACTGATTATGCCATAATTAATGATTGAACGATCCACTGTGATTGAGGCCCCTTTGGATGCTGTCTATGCGCTGGTGCGTGATTTTAAACGTTGGCCGGAGTGGTCGCCTTGGTTGAGTGCGGAAAAAGAAGCGACGCTTTCTTTCGGGGAGGAGGGTCGTTCTTATGCCTGGAACGGTAAGATTGTGGGCAGTGGTGAGATGCGATTATTGGATGCGGTGGAGAATCAATCTTTGCAGATGCAATTGGATCTGTTGACGCCGCCGCCAGTCGCTGTGAGTTCTGATCTAGTTGGCAGACTGCAGAGAGCTGGCGGAGACGCTACGGTTCCAGAGTTCTTTGCCCTCCATACTCAGCACCCGCATGGTGAGCACGCGATCTTCTTCCGGACCGCTGAATTCTATCAAGGCGAAGTGGCGTTCGAAGGTGCTGCTGCCAGGTTGGCGGAAGAAGTTGAGCTCGTCTTCATTGTCGCCTGGGCGCGCAGTGAGCGGGCCTACTGTAAGATCGTAGAGATTGTAGCTGCTGGCATGTACGAGTCGAGTGAGTTCGCCGTAGCTTTTTCCGCCGCTGATGAAAAATAGGCCGGCGATACGTTCTTCGCGCAGCATTTGCAGGAATTCGGTGTGTTCGCTTTCGGCGTAGCTGAGATTGCTGCGGGAATCCGCGGGATTTAAGATCGGGGCACCTGCGATAATAAGCTTAAAGCTGGCTGTGCTTTGGATGAGTGCTTGACGCAGCCAGGCGATCTGTTCTTCGCCGAGGATTTGCATCCGGGTGGATGCGTTCGGGGTGTCGTTGCGGTAGCTGCGCACATCGAGCATAAAGAAGTCCACGTCGGCGTAGCGGAATTGAGTGGCGACCCCATCGAGCTGGCTGACTTGAATGGGTCGAGGCCAGAAGGCTTTGAAGCTGCGCTCGGCGATGGGGCGGGTGGTGCTGCGTTGTCCACCGTGGGGGGCGCCAAAGTCGGCTTCGCCCCAAGTGGCGTAGTGTGGGATACTTTGCAGTAGTTGCTTGAGTTGTGGGAGTGCTCGGGCTTGAGCGAAACGCTTTAAGTAGCCGCTTTGAGTGGTCCAGTCACTGCGACGCAGGTGTGCAGTGTTGCCCGCCCAGACCATGAGTGCGGGCTTGCTGTCGGCAATGCTATTAAAGATATCATAGCCTGCGCCTAGGGTTTGGTAGGGGGGCTCAAAGCCTTCTTCGACTGCGTAGTGAGCGCCAGCGACGGCAATTTTAAAGTCCGGTGGTGGGCTTCGGTCAAAGTAGTTGGCCGGACTGTTGAAATGAGCGGGGCTAGTGACGAGTTCGCCGTTCAGCTCGACGCGGTAGCTGTAGTGAATACCAGGTTCGACTTGATCGAGTGTGACGACTGCGGTGTGCGCGAGTGTATTTCTAGTTTGAACCGGACTGCTCCATGTCAATTCGGCATCGTTGCCATTGGCGGCGTATGCGATCCGCACTACGGAGGGCTCGTCTGTCTGCAGCCATATCTTAGCTTCGCGCATGTCTAAATGGCTGAGCATGGGGCCATTGACCAGAGCGCCGTGGAGTGCAGAGCTGGCGAGACTGAGGATTAAGAGGCAAAGGGAAGAAATGCGGTGTATAGGCATGGGATCAGTTGAAATAGATACTGCCTACATTGGGCCTATTGACTGCACGAGGTCAAGAAACCTTAATCTTCGCGTAGCGAGCAAAATGTAGTGTGTTGACCACGCGAGCCATGAGTGGAGGCTGGGTCATCGGGGCGGTTTGAATGGCTTTGAATATATTGCCTAGCAAGAGTTCGCGTTCATCGGATTTCGGGAGGTATCGGTGGCGCACTTCGACGAGCTCCGGGCGTAGTTCCAGCCAGAGAGCCTTGATTTCGCTCACACGTGGGAAGCTAGCAAGACGATCGCAGAGTGCTTTGTTCGCGCGCAAGTTGGGGGATTGGTCCATTGCGATGCTAATTGCTTCGAGGCATTCGCGCTCTTCAGTGGCGAGGGTTTGCCAGCGGATACCACAGAGCTCGCAGCGTGCTTGCGAGAGTCGGCGGTGGAGCGCGCGTGGGCGAGTGCGCATCAGCAATGCGACCCAGCGCAAGGGCCAGTTTTCAAATTCGTAGGCGATGAAGGCGAAGCGGTTCTTGGGCGCCAGTAAGCGTAGCTTAGTGACTAGCGCTTCAGAGGATCGAATACTGCCCTGGTCGGGGGCATTTTCGAATAGGGCGCTGGCCAGCATATATTCGAAGTCGGAGACTCGCTCCGCATAGGGGAGGTGCTGCCACAGTGCAGTGAATACTTGTTCCACACGAGCAAAGCGAGTGGTCACAGGTTCGCGCAAGCAGCCTCCGAAATAAAGCAGTGAGAGGTCCAAATAATACGAAACAAGAGCGAGATAGGCCTCAGTGTCGCCCGCTTTTGCCAATTTGAGCTGAGCCCGGCTGGCTTTGCGTTCAGGTGTCGCGTGGGTCAGTCGGAAAAGGGTGCTTCGTAGGGAGCTCATGACACGTGTGAGTGTGTAGGTGGGTCGCTAGTAATGAGGCGCTAGTCTTGCTCACCCGGTCGCCGCTGGCACTCGTGCCGACAGTCGCCCATGACTCGAATCCATAGCTCGCGTAGGTCGAAGAGGCGGATGCGCGCCTCATGACAAAAGCCGTTGACGAAGGCCTCGTTGGGATGCGTGAGTTGGTTGAGTAGGTGTAAAGTTTGATTGAGTGCGCTGAGGCTGTTTTTTAGATGGCAAATGGACAGGCCGAAGTCCCCCAAATCCAAGGCTTGGATGGAGAGCAACACGTTCATTTCTGCCTGGTGTAAGCTATTGGCATAATCCCAGCAGAGCTTAGGCGATACCGCATACTCGCTGTGCACCATGAAGTGTTCCCAGCTTTGGTGCAAATAGCGATAAAGCGAGCGGGTGACGACAAATACCGGGTGGCGGTGCAGAGTGTAGGGGGCGCCACTTTGATCACTCATTTCGCTGTCTTCATCACGGTCGCTGTCTTCGCCGAAGCTGTTCAAGCCGTCTATGTCGTTGGAAGTGTCTGATGTGTCGTCCCCAGAGTCTTGCGCATGATCCATGAAACTTAACTCGTCGGTCATGGAAATGTCCTCGGCATCCCAGCCCATCAAAGAGGCAACTTCGTCGAGATGGTTGGGTTTATCTTTCACACTATTATAAATGCTGAGAAAGCGCGCAGTATCTCGGTCGGAACCTTTTAAATAGTTTCGCCACTGGGACTCGCTCCAGTATGGTTCACTGGAGAATTCTTCCCAGTCGCCTTCAGAATGGTCGAAATTTGGATCGCTCATAAGCTGCGGTTGTTCCGCATAGTGCTGGAATTTGTTGTTTTGCTTTTAAAAATCAACCCCCTTTTACGAATCTGAGCGCTTTTCATCACAGCCCCGCTACTGGCCACAAAGAAGCTGCTGTAAGTCAGCGGGTTCTAGAAATCCATTTGTATGCATTTTTTATGCTAAATGACTTTGCTATCCGAATACGATGCGTAAGACTTTCCTTATGCCTAAAAAGAAAACTGCGAAGAAAGCCGCTAATAATAAGAATCAAGCCTATCAAGCACCTGAATTTCTGGTCGACTTGTTGAATGCACGTTCCCCGACGGGGGCAGAGTATGAAGCGCAAGCTGTGGTCGACCAATATGTGGAGGATGAGGTCGATGCTTATCGTCGTGACACGATGGGGAATCGTTTTGCTACAGTGAATCCAGACGGTGATCCGAAGCTGTTGTTTGCGGGTCATATCGATGAGCTGGGGCTGATCATCACTTATATCAATGATCAGGGCTTTGTTTATTTCGACACCTTGGGCGGCCACGATAAATCGATGATCTCGGGGCGTCGTGTCTCTATTTTGACAAAGAACGGCATCGTTAAAGGCGTAACAGGGAAGCGCGCCATTCACTTGATGAGTGCTGAAGATCGCAAAAAGGTGCCTGAAACGCACGAGATCTGGATTGATCTCGGAGTGAAGGACCAGGCCGAGGCAGAAGGCTTGGTTCGCATTGGGGATACCGCTGTTTACGACCAAAGCTTTGAGTTGGTGCGTGGCAGTGTCGGCGTGGCACGTGCTTTTGATGATAAAGCGGGGGCTTATGCTGTGATGGAAGCTGTGCGCCGCTTGACCAAGGGCAAGTTGGACGCGCGCGTGACTGCAGCGGCCACCACACAGGAGGAAATTGGCACCCGCGGGGCGATGACTGCTGCGTTCTCGGAAAATCCAGATTTCGCGATTGCGGTGGACGTTGGGCATGCGACGGATTCGCCGGATTGCGATCCACGTAAATATGGTAGCTTTAAGCAAGGGGGAGGCCCGATCATTTGCCGCGGACCGAACATCAATCCGGTCATTTTCGATCTCATAGTGCGAGCTGCGGAGAAGAATAAGATTCCGTATCAGGTCGAAGCCGATCCTCGGCCTACTGGCACCGATGCGCGTGCGATTCAGGTCGCACAGGCTGGTATCGCCACCGGCTTGCTTTCGATCCCGCTGCGTTACATGCACACGCCCAGTGAAATGGTAGATCTCGAGGATATTGAGCATACCGTGCAGCTGCTGGTGGCTGTGGCGAAGTCGCTCAAAAAGAGGGACCGTGGCATTTGGTAACAAATGAGCTCCAAAAACCTTAAAATTATTGGCTGGAAGGAAACGGTTGATCTGCCGGACTGGGGGATCGAGTCGATCATTGCGAAAAGTGATACCGGCGCGCGGCGCTCGGCACTGGATGTCTGCAATGTCGTCGAGTTGCCAGGCAATCAAATTCAGTTCGACATCGTGCTGGATCGCAAAGATCGCTCGCGCACCAAGACGGTGGTCGCGCCGATTGATCATCAGACGCATGTGCGCTCGAGTAATGGAGAGCAGCATGAGCGCTACTTTGTGCGCACTCGCTTAGTGGTGCACGGTCGAGAAAAGGAGGTGGAGTTTAGCCTCGTTTCGCGGGAGAGCATGGTCTGTCGCATCCTGCTCGGACGAAAAGCGCTGGAAGGCGATTTTCTAGTCGATTCTTCGCAAAAACACGTCACACGTCCACGCAGGAAAGTTCGCGATCTGGATGATCCACAAGTTATATGAATATTGCCATTCTCTCTCGGGGTCCTAAGCTCTACAGTACGAAGCGTTTACGTGAGGCTGCGCTTGCGCGTGGGCATCGCGTGCGTATTTTTGATACGCTCAAATTTGGCCTATATCTGCGACAGGGCGAGCCGGATGTGACTTATGCGGGCAAGCCGATCAGCCACTACGACGCGATCATTCCACGTATCGGGACCTCGGTGACTTTTTACGGCACCGCAGTGGTGCGACAGTTCGAGCAAATGGGGACCTTTTGTCTGAACACTGCGGACTCTATTCTCGCTTCGCGAGACAAGCTTTCTTCAATGCAGGCCCTTAGTCGGCATGACATTGGGATCGCGGAGACTGCCTTTGTGCGCAATCAAAAGGACATCTTGCAGGCCATTCAAGAGATGGGGGGCGCGCCGGTAGTCATCAAGCTGCTTTCAGGTACTCAAGGCGTGGGCGTGATTTTGGCGGAGTCAAATAAGGTGGCCGAAGCGATTATTGAGACCCTCTCCAGTGTGCAGCAAAATGTGCTGGTGCAGAAATTCGTCTCCGAGTCCAAGGGGCGCGACATCCGCGCCTTCGTGGTGGGCGACCGTGTGGTGGGCGCGATGCGGCGCACCGCCGTGGGGCAAGAATTTCGCAGTAATGTCCACCGTGGCGGTAAGACGGAGCTGGTGAAACTGGACGAAGCTTACGAGCGCACCGCGGTGCGGGCGGCTCAGATACTCAACCTCAAAGTCGCTGGCGTGGATATGTTGGAAGGCAAAGATGGACCTGTGATCATGGAGGTTAATTCCTCGCCGGGGCTGGAAGGCATCGAGGGAGCCACTGGCTTGGACATCGCGGGCGAAATCATACAATTCACCGAGGAGCAGATTAAATTTGGTAACTTCAATATTCGAGAGCGCCTGTCGTTGACTAAAGGGTATACTGTGACCGAATTCAATGTGGCGCCCAATGCGCCCATCGTTGGGCAGACCATTGAGTCGAGTGGTTTGCGCGAGCGTGACATCGTAGTGTTGCGCCTCTCTCGTGGGGGCGAGCAGATTGCCAATCCGCGCAAGGAACGCGAGATCTTAGAGGGCGATAGCTTGCTTTGCTATGGCAGTCAGATTGCTTTGAGTACCTTTTTGCCCGAGCGCCTAGCAAAGAAGAAGCGGCGTAAGCTTAAAAAGATGCCTGTAGAAAGTGAGGCTTCCTAAGATGCCAGGACCCCAGCCATTTTTGATCGCAGGTGAGCGCATCCGGCTAAGAGAATCTAAGGATGTGAGGCTGGAGATTTCGGAAACTTACACCGGAGATAAAATCTGTATCCCGCTGCGTGTGATGCGGGCGATGGAGCCCGGGCCGACCATCTTTATAACGGCTGCGATACATGGTGATGAGGTTAATGGCACCGGAATTATCCACGACTTCTTATTTGGCCAAACGGTTGATTTGAAGCGAGGGACTTTAGTGCTGGCACCTGTCATCAATGTGTTCGGATTTGAGACCCATGAGCGCTACTTGCCCGATCGTCGTGATCTGAATCGCTCCTTTCCGGGCTCGAAAAACGGCAGCCTCGCCAGTCGGATCGCCAACACTTTGATGACGGAGCTGGTAGATAAATGCGATTATGGAATCGACCTCCATACTGCTGCGGCCCAACGGACGAATTTTCCCAACATTCGGGCGGATTTGACCGACCCTGCAGCGCGGCGCCTAGCTGAAGCTTTTGGCTGCGTCATGGTGGTGGACGGTAAAGGACCGCTTGGATCTTTTCGACGTGAATCAACCCGTCGGGGCTGTCCCACTATCATACTCGAAGCTGGAGAGCCCTGTAAGGTGGAGCCCAGTGTGTTGCAGATCGGAATACAAGGCATTCGCAATGTGTTATCGAGTCTCGGCATGATTGACGAGCCACAGGTCCGGCCGCCATTTCTTGCCAAAGTGCGCAAGATGCAGTGGGTTCGGGCGACGGTGGGAGGCATTTTGAAGTTTCACGTCAGCCCCGGCGACTTTGTCGAAGCGGATCAAGCCGTGGCGACTAACTATAGTATCATGGGAGTTGAGCAGAACGTGCTGCGCTCTCCGAATCATGGTATCATCTTAGGCATGGCGACCATGCCTGCCGTTAAGCCAGGTGAACCGATTTGTAATGTGGCCACGCTGACTGCGCAACAATTGAAGCGTTACCGTGCGAAATTGGAGCAGGCTAAAGCTGATCCGCATGCTCAAGCCCAGAGTGATCTGGCCACTAGTATGGATGTGGTGGACGCGTCGCAGTCCGGTGCTTGATGATTGATTGTGCCTTATGTCATCGGAATCTGAGCCTATTCAATCAAGCTCACCGCAGCCTGCGATTGTGTGTCGCGAGCAGGGCGATTGTGACGATCTAGATCTTAAGCTTTCGCGGGCTTGGCTGCGAATTGCGATTGCTGGTGTGTTTGCCGGGCAGGGGATGGTTTTTTCGCTCGCACTCAATATGACGCCGCCTCCCTTCGGTTCGTTACCTTATTGGATTTTGCATGGCGGCTTGATTTTTTCATCGCTGGTGGTGATGGCTTTTCTTGGCGGGCCACTCTTTGCGTCCACTTGGGGGATGGTGCGAGGTCGCCGACTCTCGATTGAAGGCCTGTTTACGCTTAGCTTGTTGGGGGCCTTTGTCGGTTCGGTGGTGGGCTCAGTTACGGGGCAGGGCTCTGTCTATTATGAGGTGGTGGCGATTGTCATCGCGATTTACACCTTTGGGCGCATGTTGGGTGAGCGCTCGCAGTCGCGTATGAAGTTGGAGAGTGCCCGCTTGCGGGAGCGCTTTGAGCGGGCGGAAGTTTTGCAGTCATCGGGCGAGTGGATGTCGCAGGCCGTGGCTGAGGTGGCGGTAGGTGCCAGGGTGCGGGTTGAGCCTGGAGCGGCCTTTACTTTGGATGGTGTCATACGCAGTGGAGTGGGCTATGTGCAAGAGACCGCCCTAACTGGAGAGCCTTTGCCGGTGGTCAGGCGGGTGGGGGATCGCGTCCGCGCGGGCACGTGGGCGGTCGACAGTCGTTTTGAGATGGAAGTTGAGCGAGGGGCAGGAGCGCGTGAGCTTGACGAGATTCTAGAGGCTGTGGAAGGGGCGGACGGGCAGGCATCCGATTTGCAGACTCAAGCGAATGCTTTAATTCGAGTGTTTTTACCCCTAGTGGTCAGTGTGAGCTTCGTGACTGCGCTCGTGTGGTATTTTTTAGGCAGCTGGGTGGATGCAGTGTTAAATAGTATGGCGGTGCTACTGGTGGCTTGCCCCTGTGCTCTGGGCTTGGCCACGCCGGTCGCAATCTCCCAGGGTCTCTTTCGTTTGGCACAGCTTGGTTTGGTCACCCGTGATGGAGCCTTTATAGATGCGCTGGCACGTACTGAGCGGATTTTCTTCGATAAAACAGGCACCTTGAGCGAATCGACATTGCGGGTGACTGAAGTGTGGGTCGAGCCAGACCTGCCTTTGCCTCGGGCTGATTTGTTGGTGGCGATTCTACTGGCGGAGTCGAGCTTGGCACATCCAGTGGCGCGTGCGCTGGTGCAGTATCTGCAGGCAAATGAGGGAGATGCTGCTTACACGACCACACGGGGGCGCGCCGGAATGGTGGTCGAAGATCTTCATTTGCTGAGCGGACAGGGGGTCGCGTTTCGCCTGCAGGTGTCGCAGCATTTCTATTCATTGCAAGTGGGGGAGGCGAGTTTGCTGCCATCGGAGGCTGACAGGCTGCGAGTGGGCGCGCAATTGCACGAGTCGCAAGGTAAGCGCGTATATGTTTTAATAGAGGGAAGAGCCGCAGCTTGTTTTGTTTTACAGGAGCGATTGAGAGCAGGCGTGCCAGCAACCTGGCAGCGGCTGGATGATTTGGGGGTACATGCGAGTATTTTGACTGGAGATCCCTTTCCTGAAGTTGAATTACCCAGTCATGTGTTGCTTGAAGCAGGTTTGAGTTCGTCAGATAAGGTCAAGCGCATCTCTGCCGCACGGCAGGCGGGGCAAACACCCTTGTTCGTGGGCGATGGAATTAATGATGCAGCTGCTATGACGCAAGCGAGCGGCTCCATTGCGATGCATTCGGGCACAGGTTTGGCCCGCTCGGTAGCCATGGCGCAATTGACTGCCGATCGAGTTGAGGTGATTCCAGCGGGTATTGGCTTGGCGCGCGATTTGCATAGACGCTTACGCGGGAATCTTATCTATGCGGCTGCCTATAATGCGGTGGGTATGCTGCTCGCTGCGCTGGGCCTATTGCATCCGATTGCTGCGGCTTTAATTATGCTAGTGTCGAGCTTTTGGGTGACTGCTCGCGCTCTTAAGCAACCTTCGTGCCAGTGAGAAATTGTAGCTGTGCTGTTGCGATAGTGTCGCTTATGGCGACTATGCAGCCCACTTATTTAATACTAACTCTTGATAGAGCTGAATCTCAATACTTAGGCTCTGTTTTTAAGCCGCTGATTTACCTAAAGCCCTATTTTGTGCGGGTTCGCGGGCAATTTGCCATCTTTGTTATTGAGACTGATACTCAGTCGCTATTGTGGCGATGTGGATAAGTTCCACTCTTTTGTCATCAATTGCAAAAAACGGTTGCCATGCCAATTAGGGGCACTTTTAACAGTGCTTTTTTACGACGCATGGACAGCGAACCTACCACTAACCGAAAAGGATTTCTAAAACGCGCAGGCCTGGCAATAGCTGGGGTCTTTGCCGTTTCGTCGATTGCGCGCACAAGTCGCAGTGATCGCAGTGATCGCAGTGATCAAACACAAACGGCCTCGCAGGGCATTTCAACGAGTGCATCCGCTAATATATCTGCGAGTGCACTGGCACGGGTTCGCACAGCTAAAGGTGCTGTTGCGCGCAAGGTATAATATAAGGGGCTCATGGCGGGCCCTCGATCAATATAAGGTTCACCGAATTTTACTAATTAAAAGCAATGGCGAATGTATTTCCTAAGTGGGTCAACACGATCCCTATCAAAGTAATTGTTGCAATTATCCTCACCGTGACCGCGGTCGTGTGTGGTGTGACGTATTATGCGACTCCTAAATACACCCGTGTGGGCTATGCACCGATTCAGCCGGTTGCATTCAGTCACGCGCTGCACGCAGGTCAGTTGGACATTGACTGTCGCTATTGCCATACTTTCGTGGATCGCTCAGAGCACTCCAATGTGCCGGCTGCCAATGTCTGTATGACATGTCACAGTATGGTGCGTAAGGACGATCCTATGCTGGCTCCTGTCAAAACGAGCTATGAGTCGGGCGAGCCGATTCCTTGGGTCCGTGTGCACAAGACACCTGATTACGTCTACTTCAATCACTCTGTGCACGTAAATCGTGGTGTGAGCTGCGTGGGGTGTCATGGTCGCGTGGATGAGATGGATGTCGTCACGCACAAAGAATCCTTCAGCATGAGCTTCTGCCTGGATTGCCACCGCAACCCAGAGGAGCATGTGCGCCCACCAGAAGAAGTGTATAACCTGGATTGGGAACGTCCCGACACTGAAGACTTTAAAAAGGAAGCTGTTGGTTTTGTTCACGACTGGAAAGTCAACCCACCGCAAAGCTGTTCTGGCTGCCACCGTTAATCGATTTTATTTGAGCTATGAATAACTCTGAATTTTCAGGTCCTCGCTATTGGAAAAGCCTCGACGATCTCGCAGAAACGCCCGCTTTTTCCGAGTGGGTGCAGCGTGAGTTCCCCACAGGTGCCTCTGAGATGGAAGGCGTCAATCGCCGTCAATTTATGAAGGTTATGGCCGCATCGTTCGGCTTGGCTGGTCTCGGGATGGCGGGTTGCCGTCGTCCGGAGCAGAATATCCTTCCATATTCGAAGCAGCCAGAGAACTTGATTCCTGGTGTGCCCGTATACTATACATCTTCTCAGCCTGGCGCGCGTGATAATGTGCCAGTGATCGTGGAAACCCACACCGGGCGCCCGACTAAGATTGAAGGTAATCCTAGTTACAAGCCATACGGCGGAGCGACTTCGGTCTACACTCAGGCCAGCATCTTGGACCTGTATGATCCAGACCGTGCAACTAAAAGCAGTGTGAGCGATACTGCTGTGCGTGATCGCCTCGCAGCAATCAGCAAAGCACATGCCGCTGATGAAGGAAAAGGTCTGGTCTTCTTGGCCGAGCCGAGCACTTCCCCTAGCCGTGCGGCTCTGGTTGCGCAGATTAAGAAAAAATTCCCACAAGCGACTTGGACGGAATACACCGCGATCGATCAAAGCACATCTGAACAAGCAGCCAAAGCTGTATTTGGCAAGACGCTGCGTTCGATTCCTGAGTTCGACAAGGCCAAGCGTGTGCTTTCCTTGGATGCGGATTTCCTTCTGAATGCCGATGCTTCCATCGGTCTGGCTCGCGATTTCGTCAAGACTCGTAAGGTCAAAGACTCGAAGGATGCGACCAAGATGAGCCGCCTATACGCGGTTGAGAGCTCTTTGACTTCGACGGGCGCCATGGCGGATCACCGCTTGCGCTTGAGCAGCAGTCAAATGGGCGCCTTTATTGCGCAGCTTGCTGCAGCGATGGGGGTGAAACTTTCTGCCAGCGCTCAAAAGTCCGCTGCCACACTCAAGGTCGACAGCAAGTGGGTCGAGGAGTGTGCTTCCGACCTAGCAGCCAATAAGGGCCATGCGATCGTCGTCGCGGGGGAGCATCTCTCCAAGTCGGCGCATGCGATCGTGATTGCCATCAACGAAATGTTGTCCGCTCCGGTCAAATATGTGCAAGTTGCAGACGCTGAAGCAGGCATTGCTGATGCAGTGGCTCGCCTCAACCAAGGCGATGTTGAAACACTTTTCATTCTTGGTGGTAACCCCGTTTATAATGCGCCCGTTGATCTCGACTGGGCCGCTGCGCAAGCAAAGGCCAGCGAGAGCATTTATTTCGGTAGCGATAAAAACGAGACAGCAAAAGCTGCAAAACTCGTGATTGCCGCTTCGCACTACCTCGAAAGTTGGGGCGATGGACGCACTTTCGATGGCACACTGGTGCCCGTGCAGCCTATGATTGAGCCACTCTTCCCGACCTTCAGTGAGTTGGAAGTTTTGGCACGCCTCGCAGGCGCCCGCAAATACGATGCGTATTCCATCGTGCAAGACACGTTCAAGGCGCAGGGAGGCAGTGACTTTAACCGATTCCTCAGCGATGGTGTGCTCGATGGCAGTGCTTTCAAGCCCGTCAAGACTGGGGCTGTCGATCTTAGCGCAGCAGTGCTGGCTGCTGACTTGGAAGCGCCTGAACTGAACGCGTCTAAGCTTGATGTTCGTTTTGCAGCGAGCTCGCATGCGGGGGATGGTCGCTATGCGAATAATGGCTGGATGATGGAATGTCCCGATCCTATGACCAAGTTGACTTGGGACAATGCGATCCTGATCAGCCCTCGTCTCGCTAAGGAATTGGAAGAGAAGGATGGTATCCAAATTTTCCCAAGCAAGAAGCCCATGAATAAGGACAGTGAGTTCTTCGAGGGCGCAAAGGGCACACTGCAAACCAACAAAGCTACTTTCAAGCGCGGCAAGGAACAAGCTGTGGTTGCCGAGCTGACGCTGAACGGTCGCACCGTTAAGGGCCCGATTCACGTCGTGCCTGGTATGGCGAACTACACAGTCGTCTTGCCGCTCGGCCTCGGTCGCGAAACAGTCGGTCGTGTGGGGGCAGGTGTCG
Source organism: Puniceicoccaceae bacterium (assembly GCA_002729725.1). Classification (GTDB taxonomy): domain Bacteria; phylum Verrucomicrobiota; class Verrucomicrobiia; order Opitutales; family Coraliomargaritaceae; genus Thalassobacterium; species Thalassobacterium maritimum. The sequence continues at coordinate 99,487 of PBYS01000002.1, read as the reverse complement.
GTTTCAATGCTTACACTGTTCGCTCTTCGAACGCACTTGGAGTCGCGACTGGCGCTGCCTTGCAGCTGACTTCTGAAATCAGTCCACTGGCCAATACGCAAGAACACTGGTCGATGGAAGGCCGTGCGATCATCCGCGAGGGCAATGCTGATTACTATAAGAAGAATCCGGAATTTGCCAACAAGATGGGCGTCGAATCCCATGCTCCGGCCAATTACGGCAAGGATGCGGACAAGTCGCTACAAGAGAAGTCCACTAGTCAGTTCCGTGGTAACTCTGCGTATAAGCACCCCAGCTTCGCTGAGCCGGCACCCAATGTAAAGGTCTGGCAGGGCGAGGAAGCTCGTAAACAATATCCCGATATTCAGCAGTGGGGCATGGCGATCGATTTGAACAGCTGCACCGGGTGCACCGCTTGTGTCGTGGCTTGTCAAAGCGAGAACAACGTGCCGATCGTCGGTAAGGATCAAGTTCTACGTGGCCGTGAAATGCACTGGATGCGTATTGACCGTTATTTCTCAGCGGAGAAATACGATCAGACTGAAGTGCCCGAAGATGTGCAGGTCTCGTTCATGAGCGTTATGTGCCAGCACTGTGAGAATGCACCTTGTGAGCAGGTTTGCCCTGTCAATGCTACCGTGCACGATACCCAAGGCCTCAATACCATGGCTTACAATCGTTGCGTCGGCACTCGCTACTGCGCAAATAACTGCCCGTATAAGGTGCGCCGCTTTAATTTCTTCGATTGGAACAAACGTCAGATCGGCGAAGTTTACAAGGGCCCATTAGGTCCTGTCGACGAGCCTGAATTGCAGAAGATGCAAAAGAATCCAAATGTCACTGTGCGCATGCGTGGTGTTATGGAGAAGTGCACCTACTGCACACAGCGTATCGAGTCTGCCAAGATCGAGCAGAAGCGCCTTGCAGGAGCGACCGGCAACATCAAGATTGCCGATGGCACAATCAAGACGGCTTGCCAACAAGTTTGCCCGACCGACGCCATCACTTTTGGTGATGTTTCCGATGCCAACTCTGAGGTGTCCAAAATTAAGGCGAGTGATCGTAATTACTCTGTCCTGGGCTACCTCAATGCACGCCCACGCACCACTTACCTGGCACGTTTGCGCAATCCAAATCCGAAGATGCCCGACGCTTACAAGAAGCCTTATGCTTATGCTCAATACGATGAGCGTTACGGCCACGGCAGCGGGGCTGCTCACGGTGACCACGGCGCACACGGTGATGACCACGGCGCACACGACGCACACGCGGCTCCCAGCCACGATGCACACGGTGCAGCCGACCACGACCACTCCTCTCATGAACATGAAGCCGCACCTGCCGCTCACTAAAATCTAACACTTGCGAACCGAATCAAATGGCTACGACTACTCAAGATAGTTCAATGGATGCTACACAGGCCGCTTTGTTGGCCAAAGTGCAGCCCGCTGAGCTCCAAGAACAGCCCCTCGTTACGAACAACCGTGACTTCAACTGGGTAACTGACAAGATTTGCCGCATCGTCGAAACAAAGACACCCACATGGTGGTGGATTTGTATGGCGGTTGCGCTCATGACTGCGTCCTTCACGGGCCTCGGCTTGCTTTGGCTCGTCAGCTCCGGTGTCGGAGTCTGGGGCTTGGCCAATCCGATCAACTGGGGCTGGGCGATTGTTAACTTCGTTTTCTGGATTGGTATCGGCCACGCCGGCACGCTGATCTCCGCGGTGCTTTGTTTGTTGAAACAAGGCTGGCGGACCTCGATTAATCGAGCGGCGGAAGCGATGACCATTTTCGCGGTGGTTTGTGCGGGTATTTTCCCGCTCTTCCACGTCGGTCGTGTTTGGTTCGGCTGGTGGCTCTTCCCGATACCTAATTCCAATGGTATCTGGCCTCAGTTCCGTTCGCCACTGGAGTGGGACGTGTTTGCGGTCTCCACTTACGGCACCGTATCTGTATTGTTCTGGTATATGGGCATGATTCCTGACTTGAGTGTGCTGCGCGACCGTGCAGTGCAACGCCTCAAGAAAAATGCCTACGAAGGTGCGGGTGCACTGGCCAAGGGCATGGACATCTTCCGTAAGAACTTCTACGCCGTCTTCGCGATGGGTTGGCGCAATGCAGGTAACCACTGGCGCAACTATGAGATGGCTTACCTGATCCTGGCAGGTATCTCTACACCGCTCGTTCTTTCCGTGCACACCATCGTGTCCTTTGACTTCGCACTTGCAGTCTTGCCAGGCTGGCACACCACAATTTTCCCTCCATACTTCGTGGCGGGGGCGATTTTCTCCGGTTTCGGTATGGTGCTCACACTGATGCTCCCATTGCGTGCCCTCTACGGCATGCATGACTTGATCACACAACGTCACATCGACAATATGTGTAAGATCTGCTTGGGCACAGGTTCGATCGTCGGTTACGCCTATATCATGGAGTTCTTCATCGCATGGTATGGTGCCAACCCTTATGAGAGCTTCGCTTTCATCAATCGTGCCTTCGGTCAATACTGGTGGGCCTACGTCATGATGTTTAGCTGCAACGTGTTCACTCCACAGCTCTTCTGGTTCAAGAAAGTGCGTGAGAACTGGGCACTGGTTTGGATCATGTCCATCTTCATTAACGTCGGTATGTGGTTCGAACGTTTCGTGATTACCGTTACTTCGCTGGCCAATGACTTTATGCCTTCGAGCTGGGGTTACTACTCGCCAACAATGGTCGATATCCTGACCTTCTTTGGCACCTTCGGCCTCTTCAGCGTCCTCTTCCTTCTTTTCCTACGCTTCCTCCCACTCATGCCGATTGCGGAAGTTAAATTCGTAATGCCAGCCGCCGACCCACATGGTCACCACGGTGACGCGAAAGGAGACCATCACTAATGTCTGAATCATACGGAATCATCGCGAGCTTTCCCGATACACCAGCTTTCTTCCACGCGGCAGAAAAGGTGCGGGATGCCGGTTACAAAAAGTGGGACACGTACTCATCGTTCCCCGTTCACGGGATGCCAGCTGCACAAGGTCAGCCACGCTCTAAAGTGCCTGTCTTCACCTTTTGTGGTGGCGTCAGTGGTTTCACTTTGGGCATGACAATTGTGTGGTTCATGAATGCCTTTAATTATCCACTGATCGTGGGTGGCCAGCCATTCTTTAGCCCTGTCTTTCCATTCCCGATCATGTATGAGCTCACTATTTTGCTCTCAGCATTCGGCACATTGGGCGGCATGTTTATCACTAATTTGCTCCCGCAGCACTATAACCCACTCTTTAACAGTGAGAAGTTTCTGGAAGTTTCCGGAGACCGTCTCGTCATCGCGATCGAAGCTCGCGATGGTCAATACGATCCTGTCGCGACACGCCGTTTTCTCGAAGAAATCGGCGGCACCGACATTGAGGAGGTCTCAGCCTAGGACATCATCATGCGTATCTTCTTAGCCATTTATGTTTTTGCGATCATCGCAGCGGTATCGATTCTCGGTTTCCGCGGTTCGATCAGCACCAAGCCACCACTGGAGGTCTTTCCGGATATGGATCGCCAGGCACGTTATAAGCCACAGGCCGAAAATGATTTTTTTGCCGATGGGCGTAACGATCGTCAGGTGCCCGCTGGCACAGTCGCTCGTGGTGATTACTTCAACCAAGTCGAGGTGTTCTCCGAAGACTTCGAAGACCCACGCCTCGGTGATACGGTCTTCAACCAAGGCAAAAATGCCGACGGTTCTTTAGTTAAAAAGATTCCTGTGGAAGTTAGCTATGAGCTCATCCAACAGGGCAAAGAGAAGTATGATATCTTCTGTTCGAGCTGCCACGGCGCTGCGGGCGATGGTAATGGTGTGACCAAGCCTTATGGTGTGCTCGCTGCCAACTATCACGACGCACGTTTGCGCTCTGTCGATGATGGTCACATTTTCGATGTTATCACTAATGGTAAGGGGCTGATGCTTCCTTTCAACGATCGTATTTCACCCGAAGAACGTTGGGCTATCGTCCTCTACGTTCGCGCTCTACAACTTTCGCAAAATGCGAATGCCGAAGAGCTGACCGCCGTTCAACGCACAGAGTTGGGATTATAATTATATGAGTTCGGATACAACTAACTCCAAGGGTAGTAACGTAGGGCTGATCGCTCTCGTCGTCGGCATCGTCGGCATCGTTATTGCACTATTCGGTTTCAAGCAGGGGTGGGACGACGGCGACGTGCGTCCTATCATGAGCTGGCTCATCGGCATTGGCTTCTGGCTGTCGATCGCCATTGGTATGCTTTTCTTGACGCAAATCTGGTATGTCTTCCATGCCCGCTGGCCTACGATCATTCGTCGTCAGTGTGAGCACGGCATGGCTGCATTCCCTTACTTGCTGGTCTTGTTCTTGCCACTTTTGGCGATTCCATTCTTCCACGAAAACCCAGGCTTGCTCTGGAAGTGGATGGACGGGCATAACGCCTTGCCAGGACATGGCACTGTGGGCGAAGATCCACTTTATCAGTGGAAGTCGCCATTCTTGAACATTCCATTCTTCGCGGTGCGTGCCGTCGGTATCTTCGGTGTTTTCATCCTCGTTTCGGAGCTGTTGCGTCGCTGGTCCTTCAACACTGACACCACAGGCGATGTCAATAATCTGCATAACGCACGCCGTCTCTCATCGCTCGGTCTCTTCCTGACTTCGATCGCGATGACACTCGGTGCTATCGACTGGTTTAAGTCGCTGGAATACCACTGGTTCTCGACCATGTATGGCGTCTGGTTCTTCGCGGCAAGTATGCGCGCTGCGATCAGCACCTTGTTGATCCTCTGTGTGATCTTGGCTTGGAAGGGCTACCTGAAGGGCATTCTCAAGCAAGCGCACCGTTACGATCTCGGTTGCTTGATGCTGACTTTCACCATCTTCTGGACCTACATCAGCTTCTCGCAGTATTTCCTCATCTACAGTGCGAATATTCCGGAAGAAACATTCTGGTATAACATTCGTGAGATGAACTACGACGGCACTCGCAACAGTTGGTGGTGGGTGAGCATGGGCCTAATCTTCGGTCACTTCCTGACTCCCTTCCTCTTACTACTCTGGTATAAGACCAAGGTCGTGGTATGGCGCACGGTGATTGTGGCCAGCTGGATCCTAGCCTTCCACGTGCTCGATCTCTACTGGAACATCGTTCCCGGCAAGCTAGTCGCTCCAGACCACGCTCCTGGATATCTAGTACGCCAGTTCTCGATCTCTCCTTACGATATCGCAGCCCTCATTGGTATTGGTGGTATTTGCATCTTCGCCATGTGCCGTAGCATGAAAAAGGCAGAACCAATTCCTGTTCGTGACCCGAACATTCTTACATCACTTAACTACAGCGAGTAATTACGATGTCAGCAACTCAAGTATCTAAAAGCAATTCATTGCTTTCCTTTCTCGGAGGTCTGGGCGCAATCCTGATTTTCGCGCTTATTCTCTTTGTCGCGTATCTGCCCAATCGTGCGGATCCCGTCAATGCACAGGCTGGCATCGATCGCCAGGCCAAGGCGGACGAGGCACGTGCCGCGGGCTTGGAAAAGCTCAGCAGCTACAAAGTCATTAACGCGGAAGCTGGCACGGTTGCCATCCCCATCGCGGATGCGATGGAGTTGACCGTTGCTGCCTATACAGAGTCGGCCCAGGAGGCAGACGCCGCCGAATAGTTCATCGTATGGATGTCGATAGCTATACTAACATACTGCCGCTGATCGTTCTGGGAGTTCTCTTCTTTATCGTGGCGGTGAGTATGCTGTATTGGTCTGCTAAAAAGGGCCAGCTTCGCAATTTCGACTCCCAAGCTAAAGTTATATTCACTGAAGAGGAGCCGGAAGGTGAAATCTCCGACTCCTTTCCCAGTAAAAAAAATAAGAAATAAGAAATAAGAAATATGATATGGCTCGTTTGCTCCACGCATCACTAGAAGCTCGGGCTGCTCAAAACTCTTAATTCGAAACTCTTAATTCTTCATTTCCACTTCACCCACAATGTCCAACTCATCCAACGAAAGCCCGTATTCTGCCAACAGCGCAGCTGTGCGGGCGGAATTGAGCGAAATCGATTCTTCGATTCGTTCAGCCGCGCTCTTCTTTGTCATCTCAGCCGTCTCCTGGCTGATGGTTGGCACCGTGTTTGCCTTGCTTGCCGCCTTTAAAGCGCACGAGCCGGACTTCGCTAGCACCTTTGAGTTTCTCACTTTTGGGCGTGTGCGTTCGGCTCACTTAAATGCGATGGCACTCGGGTGGGGGAATAACATCATCTTTGCCGTAGGCCTGTGGATCATGGCGCGCTTGTGTCGTGCGCCGATCAATCACAAGGGCCTCTTGCTGGTGGCTGGTATTTTTTGGAACATCGGCCTAACTGTAGGCATTGCTGGCATTCTCAAAGGGGATATCACTTCTGTCGAATGGTTGGAGATCCCACATTATGCCACACCATTGCTCGCGATTTCCTATGCCCTGATCGGTGTCTGGGGCGTGATGGCCTTCCGCTTCCGTAAGGGGGATCATGTCTATGTTTCGCAATGGTACATCCTGGCGGCTCTTTTTTGGTTCCCATGGCTCTATGTCGTTGCGCAAATCATGATCATCTGGTTCCCCGCACGGGGCGTTGTGCAGTCGGTGACTAATTGGTGGTTCGCACACAATGTATTGGGCCTTTGGTTGACTCCCATGGCACTTGGCACGGCTTACTACTTAATTCCGAAGGTATTAGGACGTCCGATTTATTCATACTATCTTTCCGTGCTCGGCTTCTGGGCATTGGCCATTTTCTACAACTGGGCCGGAGTGCACCACTTGATTGGTGGTCCCATCCCAGTATGGCTCATTTCTGCAGGTATCGTGGCTTCAGTCATGATGGTGATTCCAGTCATCGTGGTGGGGATCAATCACCACATGTCGGTGGTCGGTCTGCACAAGGAAGTCTGGCGTAGTCCCACCCTTCGCTTTATCGTGTTTGGTGCGATTTCCTATACATTGGTTAGCCTGACAGGCTCTGCAATGGCACTACGCTCGGTCAATGAAGTGACACACTTTACACACTTCACAGTCGGCCACTCGCACCATGGCGTTTATGCCTTCTTCACCATGATCATGTTTGGCGGCGTGTATTACATGATGCCACGCTTGCTCAAGCGAGAGTGGCCCTCGGCCTCTCTGATTAAGATTCACTTCTGGGCAAGTGCGCTGGGGATCACTGTCATGGTGGTCGCGCTCCAGACTGGTGGTTGGATTCAAGGTCTGGAAATGAACAATGCCGAAATTCCCTTCCTCGAAACCGTTCAAAACACGATCCCATGGTTGAAAGCCCGCTCAATTTCTGGAGTGATGCTCACGATCGGTCATATCGCTTTTGCAATTAATATTGCTTGGATGCTATTCGCTGCCGGCGCTGTCCGTGCCAAGCAAGGTCCGACCCTCCTCGCTGATACTAAGGAAGGAGGCAACGTTTAATGAAAAACTTACCATTACTTTTCTGCGGCATTTTCTTTGCCTTAGCCTTCTCCTTTTCAGGGCTAATTTTGAGCAGCCATAAACAACTCGGTAGCCTGACGCGCACCACCGAAACTTTAGTGCCTTCAGATAATGATCCTACAGTTATGGTCATGCCGGAAGGAGAACCACTCTTTCCTGCGATGCCAGGGGGAATTGAGCAACAGGGCAAGGAAGTCTATATTTCGATGGGCTGTATCTATTGCCATACACAGCAAATTCGCCGTTCCGGGTTCGGAGCGGATTTCGACCGTGGTTGGGGCCCGCGTCAAACCGTCGCCCGCGACTATATCACTCAGGATCGCGTTTTGCTCGGCACCATGCGTGCAGGGCCCGATCTAGCCAATGTGGGTGGACGCATCTTTCAACAAGGCGGCCGCGACTGGCACCATTTGCACCTCTACAATCCGCAAATCACATCTGAAGGCTCCACCATGCCTCCATTCGCATTCCTCTATGAAGAGCGCGAAATCGATGGCGCAGCTTCAAAGGATGCATTGAAATTTCCACCTGATTCCAAATACGCACCCGCTGCGGGCTATGAGGTCGTGCCGACCCACCGCGCTAAAGCCTTGGTTGAGTATCTACTGAGCCTCAAAATCAATTACAGTCTCCCAGAGGCACCGATCATCGAATAATGAGCGAGCAACCACACAATTCCAGTTCCAACTCGAACAGCCGCGAGGCTCTAGAGAAGGCTGCTATGCAGGATGAGCACATGCAGGATGTGCATGCGCAGCTAATGCGTGAGAAAGAAGAGCCCCATGAAGGCTTTTCTCCCGTGCCGATTTTCCTCATGTTCGTCTTTGCCGCCCTCTGCTTTTGGGGAGGCGTCTACCTCGTCGAATACTCGGGTAATTTCCAGGCCAACGCATTTTCGCCACATTTCGATCCGAATGCCAACGCGCCCAAGCCTGTTGAGATTTCGCTCTATGATCGGGGCGCCAAAGTCTTTCGTAATCAGTGTGCCGCCTGCCACCAAGCTGAAGGTAACGGTGTCCCCGGCGTCTATCCACCACTGGAGGGCTCAACATGGGTGACTGGGCATCCTGAAGTTGTTTCACGTATTTTGATCAACGGCCTCAATGGTAAGATCGAAGTGAAGGGCAACAGCTACAATGGTAACATGCCAGCCTTCGGACCGAGTGGTCTCGCATTGAGCGAAAAAGACCTTGCAGGCGTCATCACCTTCATTCGTCAGTCATGGGGCAATGATGCATCTGAGGTCACCGAGCAAATGATTGCGGATTACAGCGCCAACTACAGTGCACGCTCCACTCCATGGACTGCAGCTGAACTGAAAGAAGGCCTAGGCCCCATTCCAGAAGCAGCTCCCGCTGAATAACTAAGTAGCGGGGTGCTTTAGCCCCCGCTGCAGCAGCCAGCTACATCGATCGATGTAGCATGACGGTGATAGCCGTTGTTTCGCGATAGGCCGCCGAGCCGCATCACACTGGTAAGCCAACATTGCGCAACTGGGGCTAAAGCACCCAGCTACGGCTGAGTCTACAGCGATGAGAGCACGCCAGCTACGATGACATTCAATAATCCAGCAAGTATCATAATCAGGCTGGCGATTGCACCTTCTTCGTGGCTGATTTCACGTGCGCGGGCTACACCGGCTCCGTGTGCGCCCATGCCAAAAAGGGCTCCGCGGGCAAAGCTTGAACGGATGGGTAAGTAATAGAGTAAGCTTTCGCCGACGGCTGCGCCGAAGAGTCCCGTGATTGCGGTAAAAATTGCAGTCAATTCTGGCACCCCGCCGAGCCGCACGGAGGCTTCCATTGCTAAGGGTGTGGTGATGGAGCGTGGTAAGAGACTGGCCCGCATCTCGGGGCTGAAGTGAAAGATACTGGCCAGCCCCCAACTGCTCGCAAAGGCCAAGAGGCTGCCCACGCTCACGCCCACGCAGAGTAAGATCCAGTGCTTGCGTATCAAATCCTGTTGCCGGTGGATGGGAATCGCAAAGGCGACTGTGGCGGGCCCTAGGAGCCAAATCATCCAATGGGTGCCGATCAAATACTCCGCGTAGCTACGGTGCAGGCTACAAATTAAGAGCCCGCAACTCAGCCAGGTTAACAACATCGGCGAGCTCCACCAGCGCCCGTAGCGTTGATGTAATTTGCGTGCGCTCAGATAGATGACTAGGGTGCAGACGCACCAAAAAATGCCTTTACCAAGATCAGTCATGTTTTAGCCGAAATCCGATTTCGACGACACATGCGGTGCCGCACATCACAGCCAGTGTGCTGATTAAGACCGCGATTAGTAACTTGACGCCCAACATGCTCAGCAGTTCGGGCCGATCGACTAGTGCCAACATCGCGGGCACAAAAAATAGCATCAAGTGGTTCAACAAATCGTTGGCTCCGTCTTCTACCCAAGCGGCAGGCAGCACCTTGCGGTTCAGTAAGAGCCACAGCACGAAGAGACCGACTAAGCTGCCAGGGATGGGCCATTGTAAATGGCTTGTTAAGAGTTGGGCCAACCAACAAAGCAGCATCAGGGTAAGTATTTGTAGGCCCCGCAAGCCTGCGGAGCCATGGGTGAAACGACGGATGATTGTCTCTTGCGCTTTCATTATGGGCAGCAGTATAGCAGAAAAATTTATATTCCATAAATGAATTGATTGAATACTAGTCATTCCATATAGGGATGGTGTGGAATTAAGACATTTAGAGTATTTTGTAGAAGTGGTGCGCTTGGGGGGATTCACCGCAGCCGCTCGATCGCTGGGCACGACTCAGCCAACAGTTAGCAAAGCCCTGTCCTTGCTGGAGCACGAATGTGCTGTGCGTCTCTTGGATCGGCTCACCGATGGGGTCAAAGTCACCGATGTGGGGCAGATGGTTTTACGCCGCGCTACGGCGATGTTGGCCGAGCGCGACTATTTACAGGCAGAAATCGCGGAGCACAAGGGCCTGATCACTGGCCGGCTACGCTTGGGCCTCCCGATTCTCGGCAGTGGTGTACTATTTGCCCGCTTAGTGGCGGCTTATCGTCAGCGCTATCCCGGCATTGAAATTGATTTGCACGAGCAGGGGAGTCGCCACCTCGAGGACTTGTTACGCTCCGGGCAGATTGAAATGGGGGCCACGCTGTATCCAGTGCCCACGGATTTCGAATGGGAGGAAGTGATTGATGAGCCCATGCTAGCGCTGCTGCCACGCGGCCATCCACTGGAAGGACGCAAGACTGTGAAATTTGATGAACTGGTGGCCAGCCCCTTTATCGCGTTCGAGCAAGGCTTCGTGTTAAATACTATTTTAGCTAAGGCATGTCGGGCTCGTAATGTGGATTTGAACATTGCGGCGCGCGGCGGACACGCAGATTTCATTATCGCGCTGGTCGCCGCCGGCTTGGGCGTGTCCTTACTGCCGCGTTTGGAAGTCGAATCCCGTGGGCAACTTTCCGTCGCCACAGCGCTCATCGATGAGCAAGATTTACGTTGGCGACTTGGCCTGATGTGGCGCCGTTCGGTGAGCTTGTCGCCCGCCGCAGCTCGTTGGTTGAGGTTAGTTAAAGAGTCACCCTTGGGGCCAATGGAGTCTTAGAGCATATATTGTTTGATCGTATGCTTTTTGTTCTATGCCTTGTTATAAAACCCTTAGCTTGGCATTTGCATCGACAGCTCGTTTTCTGAATTTAGCCTTATAGATATGTCTCTTCACCTCGTTGAATCCACTCATCAAGAACAGCTCGCGGAGGCTTTGGTGCAGCACATGAATCCTGCGGTGTTGCAGGAGGCTCGCTTGGAGCCGACGACGGTCATTGTGCAAAATGCGGGCCTGGGGCGTTGGTTGCGTCTGTGGCATGCCCGGCATTGTGGTATTTCGGCGGGGGTGAAGATGCCCTTTGCGCAGTCGTTTATCGCGAAGGAACTGGAGGCTTTGGGCTTTTATGATCGTTGGCAGGGGCTGGAGCCGGTGGTGATGCGTTGGCAGCTCTTTGATTTGCTGCAAGCCCGGGCTTTTGAAGACTGGTCGGAGGGGAGCCCGCTGACGGACTACCTGAGCTCGAAACACTCGAATTTGGAGCGCCGTGCCTGGCAACTGGCGGGGCGCTTGGCGGATTTATACGACAGCTATGCGGTGCACCGCCCGGAGTGGGTGACGGCCTGGTGTGCGGGGGACTCGCCGACGGGGGAGCTGCCTCATCTGGATTGGCAGGCCAAGCTCTTTCGCGCCATGGTCGAGAAGATGGGGCTGTCGGCCGAAGAGTTGGATCGTTGCGTAGTGGGGCTGGCCTTACAGCGTTTTTTTGCCGAGGGCGTGGCACCCGCGGAGTCGCAGGGGCCCTTGCATGTGTTTGGGATTACTTCCTTTCCGCCGGCGTTTTTGAGGTTTTTCCAACAGCTGGCAGCGACACGTGAGCTGTATTTGTATCACTTGATTCCGAGCGAAGCGTATTTGGGAGAGTTGCCGAAAAACTATCGTGCGAGTTTGTTGACCGATCTGGACGCAGGGGAGCTCAACAGTGGCGACGGCGCGGATTTGTTGGACAACTCTTTGTTGGTGGCCAATGGACAGGCGGCGGCTCGTTTTCAGTCGCTCTTGTTGGCTTTGGACTATCCGACCGGGGAGATGCCGCAATTGGCGACGGTTGAGCCGGGCAGTGATTTACTGCGCTTACAAAATGCGCTGCGGATGAATGAGCCGTATTGTGACTTTACTGCGGATGGTAGCTTCAGTGTGCATCGTTGTCATAGTCATCTGCGAGAGGTGCAGGTGCTACAGCAACAGTTGCTTGCTTTGTTTGCGGCCGACCCGAGCTTGCGGCCGGAAGATATCATGGTGCTGGTGCCGGAGGTGAGTGATTACACCGATGCCATCCAATCGGTCTTTGGCATGGGCACGCGTCCACATACGGGCGCGGATCCGATTCGCATTCCTTTTTGTATCGCTGACCAAAAGAGTGCAGGGGATGAAAATTGCTGGCGCTTTTTTGCCGCGTTGTTGAATTTGCTGACGGGCCGGCAGCACTTTTCTGAGGTGGCATGCTTGTTGGACTTTGAGCCAATTTGCCAACGTCTGGGGCTGGATCGTGATTTGTTAAAGGACCTGCTGCATGTCTTACAATCGGTGGGCATTCGCTGGGGGATCGATGGGCCGCAGCGCAAAGCCGCCGGCTTGCCGGAGTATGCGGCCTATAGCTGGGATTATGGTTTGCAGCGTCTCTATGATGGCTTGATTTTTGGCGCTTCGGGGCCTCGCGACTGTGCGCCCTACGTGACCGATGGTCGCATGCTGGAAGCGGTGGGCAGTCTGACCCAATTCTTGCGTCCGATTTTCGAATTGGCGGGGCGCAGCCACCAGCGTTGCAGTTTTCGCGAATGGTCGGAGGCGATGATCTCGGTGCTGCGACAGATCCTGGGCAGTGAGGCGAAGGAGGGCGGCGAGTGGATGCGTTTGTTGGCTTCAGCGATCGGTGGCATTCAGGTGGCTTCGACGGATACAGAGATCGGCTTGGACACCTTTTGCTTGATGCTGCAGGAAAATGATTTTGCAGAGTCCGGGCCGTCCGGCTTACTGCGTCGGGGGGTGACCTTCTGTCGCTTGCAGCCCGCGCGCCACATCCCCGCGCGCGTGGTTTGTATTTTGGGACTGGATGAAGGTTCGTATCCGCGTCAGCAAAGAAGCTTGGAGTTTGATTTGATCGAGCTGCAACGGCGTCACGCAAAAGCACTGCGCGGCACAGGTCTCGCGTATCGAGAATTACACTACCTTGGAGATGCTCATATCCGAGACGAGGATCGACAATTATTTTTGGACTGTCTGTTGAATGCACGGGAGCGTTTATATCTGAGCTATGTCGGTCAAAGTGATTTGGATAATAAAGCGCTGCCTCCATCGTTGTTGTTGAGTGAGCTACTGCAATTCCTGCAGCGTTTGCCAGAGCCGGATGCGGAGGCAGCCACGATGCGTCAGGCCTTATTGGAAAAAGTCATCGTGCGGCATCCCTTGCAGGAGTGGAGCGCGGAGAATTTTAAGCAGGCGCAACCCACTCAGGGGCAGCCGCCCGTGCCGCTGCACTTTAATTTACAATTTGCAGCTGTTGAAGCCCCCGTCGAAACGCGGCGTTCTTTTCTCGCGGCTAGCGAGCCTGAAGAGTCCGCAGCGGAGTCGCCGACAGATGTCACGGCAGAGCAGTTACTGCGCTTCCTCAAAGACCCCGCCAAGGATTATTTGAGCCAACAGTTACATGTGAAGCTCGATGAGTTGGATTGGGTGGAGACACATGAAGATCAAGAAGCCCTGGAGATGGATGGCGGCGCAGCATGGGGCCTTCGGCGACAAGTGTTGCAGCAATGGCTGATGGCCAAGCAGCAAGGGCAATTAAGCCCAGAGTTTGCCTCGGAGCTCAAGCGAGCCTGGCAGCTCGACCTCACGCTTCCGCTCGGGCATGCAGGAGAGGCCGTGTGGGTGACTCAAGTGGCGCCTTTGTTGCAGCTACTAGAGACGCATTTGAGCACGATCGATTTACACAAATCGAGCTTTCATTTTCAGCAGGGAGGTTTGCATTACCAAGATGAGTATTGGGAGAATGCAGCCGGGCAACGCTTGATCCTGGTCAATGGTTCACTCAGTCAGGCAAAATATTTACTGGAAGCCTTTGTGCATCATATCGGGGCCGAGCAGGGGAGTTGGATTCTCAATTTGAAGACGCAAGACTGCACCGTTTGGTCCGCGCTGAATGGCTCCGAGCGGGGCGGTGAGTGTGGCCGTGCCTGGCTCAGTGATGTGCTGGAGCTCTGGCGTCACGGGCAAGTGCAACCCTTAGCCTTTAGCTTGGAGATTGCCCAAGCGTATGTCGTGGCCCGGCGCAAAGATCCCGGCGCAGATTCGAAAGCATTACTCACGCTTGCGTATCAACAAAAATGGGAATGCTATGGGGGCATCGGGCAAGATCGCTCCGCTGCCCAGTGTCTTTGTTTTGATGATACCTCACCTGCCTCGCCCGAAGCGCCGGATGCGCTGTCGCAGGCATTTGCGGCAAACGCAGAGTGTATTTTAGATCCGGTCTTGGCCTGGGCCGAAGAGCTGGACCTCAAGAAAGGAGGCCAATAAGATGAGTGAAACGACACCAGACCTGCATGCGACCAATCAACAGTTAGATGTCGCCACATTTGAATTGCGGCCCGGTACCACCTTGATCGAGGCTAGTGCCGGCACGGGGAAGACTTATACCATTCAGTACATCGTCCTGGACCTCTTGCTGAAAGGTTTGAGTCTGCCTGAGATACTAGTCGTTACCTTTACCGAGGCCGCGACTAAGGAGTTGAAGGATCGTCTGCAGTCCTTTTTGGCAGATGAAGTGCACGCCGCCCTGACCGAAGCGATTGCGGGCACGGGCTCCCCCTTGGAGGCGGTGCTGGCGCGTGCGATTGAGGCACAGGGCCGCGAGGCGGTGCAGCGTTGTATTCGCAAGGCGATGCTCGAGATCGATCAAGCCGCGATCTATACCATCCATGGCTTCTGTCAGCGTGCGCTGCAGGAAAATGCCTTCGCCGCCGATGCGAATTTTGATTCTGAACTGTGCGCGGATGTCGGGCCGATCGCGGAGGAATTGGTGCTGGACTTCCTGCGCCGCGCAAATCTGGAATTGCCCCAGCAGCCGCCCGCATCGGCTACCTTGGAAGCACTCAAAGAACGCGGCTTGAAGTTGACCGGTATGCTGCGCCTGCAACGTCCTTTTGTGGGCGAGCTATCCACGATGGGCCAAGAGTTGGGGCAGGCCATTGCTCAGGTGCAATCGTTTGCGGGCGATGCCGATGCGATTGTCGCAGAGTTCATGAGCTTCGAGGGGAAACTGAATGGCAACAGTTATCGCAAGGCTTACTTCGCCGAGTTTGAAAGCATGGTGCAGCGGATTTTTAACAACCCACTGGCGGAGGGGAGCTTAGAGAAGCTGGGGCCCACTGCGCTGGAAAAAGGATTTAAGAAGGCGCACAAAAACACCGAACTACAAAGCGGATTCTTTGCCGCCTGCGAGCGACTCGCGCAGCTGCAGCAGGATTATGAGCCGAGCTTTTTGCAGTGCTTTGATACCTGGTTCATTTCCGCGTTCCAAGCGCTTAAACAAGAGCGTGGGCTGATGACTTATAATGATATGATCCTCGATTTTGATCGGGCGCTCCAGCAATCCGACGCGCTCTGCGTTCAACTGCGACAACGCTATCGTGCCGCGCTGGTTGATGAGTTCCAAGATACAGACGCGCGGCAATACGCGATTTTTAAGACTCTGTTTGCCGCCGCCGAAGTCCGCGAGGATGGACCTTATTTTGCGATGATCGGGGATCCGAAGCAATCGATCTATGGTTTTCGTGGAGCCGATATCTCCGCCTATCTGGAGGCACGCAACGATGCGGATGCGCGTTATACCTTGCCTAAAAATTATCGTTCAGAGGCGGCGATGATTGAGGCGACCAATGCGTTTTTTGCCGGGAGCGATCTCGGCTCGGTCAAGTCGGGTTCGGCCGCCGACTCGATTCCCTTCGATTCCGTCACGGCGGCGGATCAAACCGCCGAGCGTTTGATCTTTGCCGGCGAGGATTCGCTCTGTCGTTTGTATGAGCGCGCCTTGGAGACTCCAGAGGATGATAAAGTAAAGACAGCCCACGAGACCAGTGCGCAGCAGATGACGCGTGACGTGCAAAGTTTGCTGCAGCTGTCCGCGGAAGGGCGTGTGTATTTTGAATCCGGCAGTGGCGAGCACATTCAACGACGTCCGGTGCACGAGGGCGATATTGCCGTATTGGTGGATTCGCATAAGGAGGCCGCGCACATTCAGCACGAATTTCAAAATCGGGGCATTCTCGCCGTGCGTGCCAAGACGGGCAGTATTTTAGATTCCGAGGAGGCCAAGGACTTTTTGTATTTCCTGATGGCCTGTCTGAATCCACAGGATCGCACCATTAATTATCTTTTGATCGGTGCGCTCTATAGAAAAAATGATGCCGAGATGAAATCGCTCTCCGATTTCGAACGACGCGAAATCTACGAGCTCTTCACTGTGTTGGGGCATAAGTGGCGTGAGGGCGCTGCGGTGAGTCTGTTGTGGATGCAGTTTCTGGATTCCTTGAGCGCGCGAGAGCGCTTGCTGCGGATGTCAGATGGCGAGCGACGACTGACGAATTACTTACACATCGCCGAATACGCGCAGGAACTCGAACGCACCGAAGGCCTGAGCCCCGAGCGCCTGCGCGATCGCATGCTTGAAGTGATCCAGGCAGGCGATGCTTCGGGCCAAGATGAAAACCTAGTGCGACTGGAGAGTGATGGACGCGCGGTGAAAATCATGACCATGCATAGTTCCAAGGGCTTGGAGTTTCCCATCGTCTTTCTGCCCAGCCTTTGGCAAAAGGGCGTCAAGAGTCTGAGTAAAAAGGATCAGCGATTGGTGACCGATGCGCAGGATCCCGATTGTTTTGACTGCTTTCAGACCGATAAAGATTTGCTGGTAGCACAGACCAGTGCGGAAATTTTACGTCTGGGCTATGTCGCGATCACGCGGGCGGTGCATTTTTGTGTCTATTACAATGTGCGTGATCTACCCAATCAGCATGGCAGTAGCAATCAGGCGGATGGCTGGTTTGATCAGTGGCTCTATCAGCAGCGGGGGGAGACTTATCCCGCGGATGCCTATCCGGGCTTTCTGGATGAGCTACGCGATGCCACACCGATCGCACTCGATGCGCCTGAAGCGCCGTCGCAGCCCTGCCAGCGCAGTCTAGGACACACGATCCCGTATTCGTATCAGATTACTTCATACAGTTCGCTGGCACGGGGCGAGATAGCGTCGAACGATGTCGATCCATCTGTGGCCGCAGGTATGGGAGATCGACCGGTCGGCCCCTCCGAGGAGCCGATGCCGGCCGAGGCCGAGGCGTCCGAACCGGACCTGTTGTTGGAAGCTTTTCCCGGCGGTGTGCGCACGGGCACCTGCGTGCACGAGGTCTTAGAACGATGCGATTTTACTCAGCCAGAGCAGTGGCCACGTGTCGCGACGGCAGTCATTGCCCGCAACTTTCCCGATGGGGGCGAGGCGGCTTTGGAGCAACGGGTCGCGCAGATGGTCGATCTGATTGAGCGCTTAACTCACAGCCCATGGGAGCAGGGGAGCGGCAAGGTCGTCGATCTGTCAACGCTGAGTCCGCAGGCCTGCATTGCAGAGATGGAGTTTTATTTCCCGGTCGAGCAGGTCGACGTCGCGCAGCTGGAATCGATCATTCAATCCTGGGCCCAACGTGTGGGGCTGGATTACCCGCCGACCCTGTATCGGGTACGCCCGATCGATGGCTATTTGACCGGGAGTGTGGATTTGTTTTTCACGCAAGCGGGCCGCTACACCTTGTTGGATTGGAAGACCAATCGCCCGCTGCCACAGCATCAAAAACGCCAGTGCAGCTACGATCGCGCCGGCATGCATCAACACATGCTACATGGACGTTATTATTTGCAGGCTTTGATCTACTCGGTCGCGACGACGGCGTATCTGCGCCAACGCCTGGGGGCTGCCTTTGATTGGGAGACTCATGTCGGCGGCTTCGTCTATTGCTTTGTGCGCGGAGTCGGCGAGGGGACGGGCTGGTTGCACGAATCCTTCAGCGAGGCCGAGGTGCGCGCTGCGGCAGACGCCTTAGGACAAAATGCAGGACAGAAAGGAATCGCTTAAATGACAACGCACCCTGAATTGACTAAGGAATTGCTCGCGAGCTTGTTGCAGCAACTGCGCCCCGTGGACATTTCATTGGGGATCAAAGTGCTCTGTGGTTCGCCACTGAAGCCGCGGCCCACGCTGGAAGTTTTACAGCAAGCACCCGCACGCTTGTTTTGGTTGGCGGCATTCACGAACTATGCGCAGAGTCAGTCACACAGTGGGCTTTACCTAGACCGCTCCATCTTGTTGGCCGACTTTTTTGATGCGGCTGAGTCCGAGCTGCTGGAGTCTGGCTTGACGCTGGTCGACCTGCTCGGCGACGGGCCGGCGCTGTGCGAGCAATTTCCCGAGTGGGTGCAGCCGGCCGATCAGTTGACTGAGTCGTCGCCGCTTTGCTTTGTGTATCGCCCCGATGGACAATTGATCTACTTGCAGCGTTGGTATCGCATGGAAGCCCGCGTGGGCGCATTTGTGCGTGAACGCTTACAACGGCCTGTTTTTGAGTTTCCGGTCGATTTTAAGGCTAGTTTTCAGGACTTTTTTCCACCCGAGTCTTTGAATGAGAATCCTTGGCAAGCCGCGGCTTGCTATGCCGCCTTGCGGCATGACTTATCCGTTATCACCGGCGGGCCCGGCACGGGCAAGACGACCACCGTCACGCGCTTGATCGGACTCCTTCTGAGTTTGCCCGAATCACAGCGTCCAGAGTCGATTCGCATGGTGGCACCGACGGGTAAAGCGGCCGAGCGTTTGCGCGAATCCTTCGCCGAGGGCTTCGATGCCATGCTGCAACAACTCCCCGCCACGGCATACGCCAAGCTCAGCGAATTGAAGGAAGGCATCCTGTCGCCTGCCTCCACGATTCACTCCTTTCTCGGCAGCCGTGGCAGTGCGGGTTTCACACACCACGCCGGCAATCCAGTCAGCTGCGATGTGCTGATCGTGGATGAGTCGTCGATGGTGGACCTCGCTCTGTTGATCGCGTTATTGGATGCCTTGCCCGCGCACTGTCGTATTGTTTTGTTGGGCGATAAAAATCAATTGGCCGCCGTGGGCACCGGCAATGTCTTTACCGATCTGACCGGCACGGTAAGCTCCACTTATGGTAATTTGAATGTGAGCTCCGCAGAGTTTCAAGCCGCCTTTAAAGCAGTCAGTGCTTGCGCGCTGCCCGCTTACGAGGACGCCCCCGCGCTTTGCGGTGATGCCGTTGTGGAGCTGACAAAAAGCTATCGCTTTAGCGGCGATTCCGAAGTCGGGCAACTCGCGCGACATCTCTTAGAGTCCGACCGCCTGCCCGAAGTCGACGAGCTGAGTGTGCCGTGCATTCCGCTCTCTGCCGATTGGCACCGCTGTCTGTATCAGTCGGTCGACGCACTCAAACGCGCCCTAGCTGCACAGGCCAGTGTCCTGGAGCTCTTGGAGGTGCTCGATCAGGTTCGCATCTTGTGTGCCGTGCGCCGGGGAGAGCAGGGCGTTGAAGCCATCAATCAATTATTGACCGAACATGTGCTGGGAGCCGGTGTGAATCCCAGCCAGCCGCAAGACGGTCTGCCCTTCATGATTCGCAGCAACGATAAGCTCCTCGGCCTTGCGAATGGCGACTGCGGTATCTTTCGCGCCGATGCGAGCGGCGAGCTGCTCGCTTATCTACCGCCGATAGTCCGCGGTGGTGAAGCACGCTCCTTCAACCCCTTTGCACTGCCCGACTGGGAAGCCGCATTTGCGCTCACCATCCACAAATCCCAAGGCTCCGAATACGACGCTGTTGTGGTCGTGCTGCCCGAAATGCAGCGCCCATTCATCACCTGGGAACTCGTCTACACCGCGATCACCCGCGGCAAGCGTCAAGTGTCACTGGTGCTACCCGAAGCCTTCATCGGAGCTACGCTGCCACGTCTGCAACGCCGCTCCGGCTTGCGACAAGAGTTGCTCTATTCTTAAATATGCAGTCCTCCAATCCATCCACGCTCAGTCTGTTGCGGCTCATTGCTTTACATGTCCTCTTTATCGCGGCCAGTAATTACTTGGTGCAGTTCCCGATTCAAATTTTCGGCCTTCATACTACTTGGGGCGCATTCAGTTTTCCATTAATCTTTCTGACCACTGACCTCACCGTGCGCATCTGTGGGGCTGGGTTGGCGCGGAAGGTGATCTTTATCGCGATGTTTCCCGCCTTGTTGCTTTCGTATCTGATATCTGTGCTGTTTTTGGACGGGGCGTATCAGGGGGCCGGGCAATTACTGTCATGGAATGCATTTATCGCACGTATTGCGGTGGCAAGTTTTGCTGCTTATGCGATCGGACAACTGTGTGATGTCTTGGTGTTTAATCGACTCCGGCAGAGACAGCAGTGGTGGTTAGCTCCTGCGGCATCAAGCGTCTTTGGGAATGCGGTGGATACGGTCGCTTTTTTTGCAATCGCATTTTATGCGTCCAGCGATCCATTTATGGCTGCGAACTGGATGGAAATTGCAGCAGTTGATTACGCCTTTAAATTACTCATCAATATTCTCCTGTTTCTCCCTGCATATAAAGTGGTGTTACGCAGTTTACAGCGGCGATTGGAAGCGTCGACATAGGAGCCGCAAATGCGGCTTTGCTACTGGATTTAGTGGCTTACGCCAAGGAGCGGCCAGCAGTTTCAAGTGCGTCTACTGCAACTTAAGTTTCCATAATGGAGCTGAGTGCGAGAGGGCATCGGAGGTTCCATTTGCACTGTTTAATTTTAAGCAGACGCGACCCTACAAGGTAACTTCATTTAGGCCGTAGCATGGCGACAGCTTGGTATGCAATAGTGGGGTCTCTCTGACAGCGCTCCTGAATCGAAGGCCATGATTGATTGGGATATAGGTTTGCTTTGATAGCGATCAGGCAAACGCGTAGTCCTGCCAGAGCACAGTTGATGTTGTGTTTTTTAGAGCGGGTTTTGTCTTCGCGCATGCAGTGGTCGCGCACCCAGTGGTTTCGTATTTCGCAGCCTCCCCAGTGTCCTCTGGCGAGTTGGGCGAAGGTTTGGGCGCATCCTTTCTCGGGCTGATGATCGGTCGTGAAGAAGACGATCTGCGGCACTTCTTCGGGATCGGTCGTGCGGGTGCGGCGTATAACAGCCAAGCTGCGGCATTCGGGTAGGTTTGCTTCGAGCGGTTCGAAGGGGTAAACTTCTATGCTTCGCTGGTCGAAGCGTCCGTGGGAGGTGTCGGGTTCTTCCGTGTAGGTAAAAGGGGGGAGCCCTCTTGGGCGAGTCGGTCGGCTGCCTTGTAGGCGTGGCGGTTTTCGTTTTTTAGCTGGAGGAAGTAATGAGCTCCGGCCTGTGTGATGGCGTGTGCCTGTGGCTTGTTGTTATTGAGCGCGTCGCCAGTGATCGTGGCTCCTTCCAGATTGGTGTTTGCGTAGAGCTTTAGGGCTACGGTTTGCTCGCCTTCGCGTTTGTTTTCATCGGTCTTTGATTTTTTCTCAGCGAAGCCGACAGCCACAGGTGCTCCAGTTTCGTGCTCGCTCAGGCACAGGCTCAAGGCTTGGTCTCGTATCCACTTGCCGTCGATTGCCAGTGCGCGGGGAAGCGTGCCTAGATTGCTGCCGAGCCAGAGGTTTAGGCAACTGGCAAAGTCGTCCGGTTTGATTTGAGTCAGGAAGTTGTAAAGGGCGCTCCAACTGGGTGCTTTGCGCACGCTGGTGCCTTTCTTTAGGGGGAAGTCGAGCCAGCGCCGCTGCTGATTGGTTAATAGGTTCCCGTAGCGCTGGATGGAAGTGAGTGTGTCGCGTCCAGCCAGCAGGGCCATGGTAATGAACACCAGCAGTGAGGAAGCGGGGTAAGTCCGGTTGTCGCGACGGGGATCAGTGAAGTGTTTTTGGAAGTGCTCGCGAAGCCCCAACATCTGTCCTTTGGTCAGAGCTAGGTCGCGCTCTGGGCTGTTTTGATTGAGCCCCCGCTCATAGGCCTTGGGCACATCCATACCTGTTAGGATGCGTAGCGAGTTGCGGTTGAGGCTTTTGATCCAAAGTTTTTTGGGGCGTCCATGCTTACGGAAGTAGTCAGCGCGGTGCCGCTCGAAGCCCTTGGTCAGTCCAAGTGGCTTCCAGTTGGTCG
Source organism: Puniceicoccaceae bacterium (assembly GCA_002729725.1). Classification (GTDB taxonomy): domain Bacteria; phylum Verrucomicrobiota; class Verrucomicrobiia; order Opitutales; family Coraliomargaritaceae; genus Thalassobacterium; species Thalassobacterium maritimum. Next base: position 77,247 of record PBYS01000002.1, on the reverse strand, counting down.
CTTTGTAACAAGTGCCCTCGAACTGCTCAATGTCGGTGAAGGTCTCCGCCATGACGGGGCAGTAGCCGTGGAGCGCTTTCCAGTGCTCAGGTAAAGCTCTCAGGGATAAGCCCAGCGCACGTGAAGCCAGATTGGGCATGCGCTCTTGCCCGAGCACCAAAAAACGCCGGTTTTGCACTATCAGACCAAGCCGCTGAGCACGCTGCTGGTGCGTCCATCCGATATGAGTTTCGCGGTCAGCAAGCTTCCAGCAGGCAGGGCCCCAGTCCAGTAGCGCCACCCAGTGCCCTTGATACTCGACTACTTGCAGTAGCTGACGCCCTGCCGGGCAGTCGCCCAGATAGTGCTGCTGCTCGAGCAGCTGTCCGGCCAGTGCATACTCGTGCGTTTCCAGCGCACGGGTAGTCAGGTCTTTGAGCAGAAAAACGGGAGGATCCGTCTCGAATGGGCTGTCGGTTTTGAGAGTCATCCATTCATATCACGAAGGATTTTGCCCAAACGGGCAACACTTTTTTTTAAGCCAGCGGATAACTGACATGAGCGATCTAAATAAAGTTACCTTGATCGTCGTCGGTGTCGTTGGATAGTGGGTTTGCACCTGCATTGAAGTCTTCGAGGTTTGTTAGGTAGTCGCTGTCGTTGTCTCCACCTGCGGTTAAGTTGATGCCCGCGAGTGTTTCGATCCAATCGGGCAGGCCGTCATTGTCACCATCGGTGAATTCGTCGGCACCGATGTCTTTGAGGCCGTCGGTCAGTGCTTCGCCGTCAAGGTCGTGCTTTGCGTGTAGGGCATTTGTTCCCGCATCGCGGGCTGGCGAAATCGCTAGGAGTGAATCATCGTAAGCTAAGCCCGGATTGGTTGTGAGTTGATCCACGCCATCAATTAGGACGTTACCGGTAACGCTGTCCCGGCTCAGGCTGTGATCCCAGATGATGCTCGCAGTTTGTCCGGCTGTTTCATCAGGTGCATCCGGGTTCCACAGGAGGGTGTTGACCAAAGTAACTATGTTGGAACTGGAAGTGTTGTAGATCGCGCCGCCGGAATTTGCTGCGATGGTGCAGGAGACAAAGGTGGGGCGTCCATTGCTGACGTAAACGCCGCCGCCTTGCTCGCCCGCTTGGTTATCTCGGATGACGCAGCCAACAATGCGCATTTTGTCGAATGACGAGCCTTCGCTGATATAAAGGCCACTGCCGTCCGAGCTGTGGGCACCATTGCGAATGGTGAAGCCTTCGATGACGGCTTCTGCCGCGAGATCGACAACACGGTCGTTTCGTGCGCCACCGTCTATAATCGTGGAGCGAGCTCCATCAGCTGAAAACAGATAGACTCGAGCATCGAGATCAATACTCTCGTCGTAGATTCCAGGCATAACCTCGATGATATCGAAATCATCTGCCGCGTTGATCGCTGCTTGAATCGTGCTCTTCTCAAAGGCAGAGTTGGACACGCCATCCACCCGGAAGTAGCGGACCTCGCCGATATCCGTTAATGGACTCGTCGCACTCAGGGTGCCCGTAAACTGAGGCATCGAAGCAGGATCGGCAGCATCGCTGCCGTGGTGATACTCGATGATATTGGGGAAGCCGTCCAAGTCGTAGTCTTCGGAGGCTTCTAGAGTCAAGTCGCCGAATGTTTGGAGCTCCCAGCCATCTTCCATCCGGTCGAGGTCGGAATCTTCGAGCACTGTGACGGTGATCGGCTCGGAAATGCTTACCGTGCCCAGCCGATCTACCGCGCGGGCGGTAATACTGTAAACTCCTAGGGAGGGTGGCTGCCAATTATGAGTGTAGTTGGAACCTGTCAAATCCTCTCCCTGCTTTGCTTCGTCAGCGAAAAACTCGACCCGCTCGATCCCGAAATCGTCGTCGGTGGCCGTCGCGCTCAAGGTGACACTCTCGTCGCTCCACATCGTGAAACCGTCTGTTGGGGCGGTCAGTTCGATCTGCGAGGGTGGGTTGGTCAGCTCTAGAATCGCCGGAATCGTCCACGGTGTGGTGCCCGTGCCGGTGTGGGCGATCTCAATATCGGCCTGATAAATGCCCGGCTCCAGTTCAAAGGTTTCAAAATCCACTGCGAGACTGGAAAAACTGCCCTGTGTGGCCGTGCCGGAAAGGGGAGAAACTTCCACGAAATAGGCCGGGGCTTGGGTTAAACGGACTGCCAGCAGATCCTGCACATAGACTTCATTAAACGCGACTTGAATGCCCTCTTGTCCATTGGCACTTTCGATACCAATAGTGGCCGAGTCTAGGATTCCAGTCATATTCTTGAAATATAGATCAATGCGACCGTCTCGATGGAGCACCACTTGAAAGGTGTATTCCCCCGCACCGCTATATCGACGGACAGACTCAAATTGAACAATCAGCACGTCCCCATCCTCCAGGTAGTAGATACTGCCTCCTGTCGCAGGCTTCAAATCATCCCAAAAAGCGGCGATAAACGCATTTGGAGAACTAGTGGCAGGAATTGAAAGATTACTGTGAGGATCATCCCCTGAACCAAACAGAATCTGCCCGTTGGATGAAACGAATATCTGATCATATCTAACTCCGTAGAGCAGAAAATTAAAGTCGTTTAATGGAATCGTTTCAACAGCATCATCCGATGTTGAGATGAGGCTCATCGTAGTTCCCAATGAGCTAATTTCGGTCCAGTTATATGTCGCCGTGCCAGTGATGGAATCTTCGGTCAAATAAGCACCCTGGGCCGCAGCCACATTGCCTGTCACCGTCACAGTGAAATCCGCATCCGGCGCAACCGGATCATTTAGGTAGATCATTTTGGTCGCGCTTTCACCATGAGTCAATTCAACTTCGATCAGCTTCGGAAAGACCGCGAACTGGTCATCCCAGAAGCTCTCCCAATCGTCGGGGATGCCGTTGCCATTAGAATCGTCGAAGGCGAATGGATCGGTATTTTGGTTTAGCTCGTCTTGATTACCTATATCGTCTCCATCGAAATCGTCATTCCATGGGTCAGTTGTCGGCTGGTCGGTATATTTGAGGCGATAAAAGAAAGCATCCGTGTTGACGGCGAAGCCGTGCGCCAGCGCATCGTCCACACCGGGATAAATGTAGTCGATATATTCCCAGCCTGCCGTGAGATCCGCTGTGACTTGGATGAAATAGGTCTCTCCGGTCGCCCCCCACCAGGAAAGCGTTGACACATCGTTAAGCGTATCGACCTCGACGCCCAATCCATGGTTCAAATCGGAGGCGGTCGGGGCTGCGCCGACGGCTACCGACTGCAAGGTCAGCAAACCGCTGGCAAGCAGTCCGAGTTTCAATTTGACCCAGCTCATCGGGCACCTTCTTTCGAGATTGGCCAGTGATTGATGATCACGTCTTTGGGCTCTGGTGGATTTTCTTTAAGATAGGCTTCTCTCGCCTTCCTCAACGCCTCACTTCTTAGAAATTCAGCTTTGAACCTGTCTTCGTTCTCAAGGTAGTGCCCGAACAGCGCGTCCATCTGTTGGTATAGTTCTGGCGGGATTCGCCGTTCCTCACTTTCGACGAGCACGTATTCCGCATTTCCTTGGGTGAAGCGCACCGGACAAAGCTGCCACCGTGATTCGTAGACGTAGCCGCGCTCTTTGGCGTAGGACCGACGCCAGGCTTCATCCTCCCGCGTAATCGTGTCTGTAAACCCCATATAACTGTAAACGACATTATCTCGGTCGAAGGTGCCGATAGGCCGCAAATAGTTCAAATTGACGTTCGTCCAGATCTCGAATTCTTCGGGTGCTTTACGCGGTGTTTCCTCGTTGCGGGGCTTTCGCCACAAGATTTTCGAGTATTCCTCTCCGAACACCGTCACTGACAAGGAAATGGACTGCTGCTTCGGCTGTGCCGCAATCATCGCCGCCCACTCCTCCTCAGTCCTGGTTCTCGATGCTTGCGTATTCTTCAATGCCATTTCGGGAGCATCTTTCAACTGGGGCGGAACAACACGATTGATCGACACGCGGTGCCTCTCCTTTTGCACGACATGGCTATCAGTGGCCGTCATCGATTCTAACTCTGCCTCCCGGCTTGCTTCGCGGAGAGCCTTGTCCGCCACCCGTTGTTCGATGATCGCTCTTGCTTCGTTTCCGGTGATCGGTTGCGCCATGGAAGTCAGGATGTTCGCGTGACTTACCGCAATGGCGAAACTGAACGATAACAGCAGTAGGAGAAATTTCATAATATCTCTAGGCGAACAGCAAGGTGATTGGAAGTAGTGCTTTTGAGCAAAAATGGCGTGTGGATTTATGGGGCAAAGCAAATTATTTTAATGTGACTTATGTGTGAAGCTTAGCTCAGGGGCGATAGCAAGAATTAACTGATTTTATTGGCTTGGTTGAACCTGGGGTGAATGCGCCCACAGTTGAAGGCTGTGAGGGCATTGCGTTGGCTCTGAAAGTGACGGTGTCAGAACTTTTTGATTTTGATTCACCATTGCCAGAGAAGCCTCATCTGGAGGATGAAAAATTGCGTCCAAAACGTCCGCGTGGACGCCCGCGACTCAACCCGTAAATTTTCACTGAGGTGACTAGTCAGCGATGCTGGCATGACGCCCACAAAGTACCGAGCTGAGCAATCATTGTGACTGCTTCTTAGTTGACGAGCTGCACAGCATCCTCAACTTGACCGATTATGCAACTTACCGACGAACAAAAATCCTCAGTTACACAATGGGTTCAAGCAGGCCGCTCGCTGGCCGATGTGCAGCGCTCGCTGCTCGAAGAATTTGAAATATCCATGACTTATATGGATGTACGTTTCTTAGTCGACGACTTGGATATCGCAGTGGTGGAAGACGAGCCAGAAGCGGGTGAAGACGCCGCCGATGCGGAAACCGAAAACGCCGAGGCGGAACTGGTGGACGAGGGCGGCGATGGCTCGGTATTTGTTGATGTGGATGCGATTATGCGCCCTGGTGCGCTGGTCAGTGGTACGGTGAAGTTTAGCGATGGCGTCAGCTTGGGTTGGCAACTCAGTGCTGCAGGACAGCTCGGCCTGATTCCTGGCGATGACCCTGAGTACCGTCCTAGCCCCGAAGATGTGCAGTCCTTCCAAGCGCAGCTTGAAGACGTCTTGCGCAAGAAGGGCTTCTAGTCCTTGCGCCATCGCGCTATGCGTTTTCAATCGGAAAATGGCCACTCGCAGCAATCTGGATTTTGAATTGAGCTTTTTCGAGAGCTTACATCGGCGCATGCCTAAGGATGTGCAGGTCGCTTCGATATTAGCACACATTTACACCCAAGCAGGCCGCATTGATTCTGGCTTGAAAATGGATCGCAAGCTGGTGCGGCTAGATCCCGAAGATCCGACTGTGCATTATAATTTGGCCTGTAGCCTCAGTCTGAAAGGGCGTGCCGCAGAGGCGGTCGAAGTGCTGCGGACGGCGATCTCTTGGGGCTACAAGGATTTTAACTGGATGCAGCATGATCCAGATCTAAATGGGATTCATGAATATGCAGGTTTTCAGCGCTTATTGAGTGATTTGGGGATTGGCTAATGGCCTAAGACCTTATCTGATTGTCTGGGTTATGCATCCGCACCAATCGATCGGTCTTCACAAGAAGACCTTAAGTGGCTTCATTTGGAGCCATAAACGCTCGCTTCGCACATATCTCTTCTGGCGCATTCTCAGTGTGCTCGCGATTACTCCGTTCCCCATTCTTTCGCAACGCATCGTGGATCTTGCGATTCCGGAAAATGATCTCGCTGCGGTCGCGTATTATACGGGACTGTCGCTCGGCTTATTGGTTGTGCACTTCGTCTCAATGCGTATCGCGGTCAATAACCTGTCCACTCAGTCGCAAGAGATCTTTCGTAAATTGCGCGGGCGTATTTTTCATAAACTTAACTTTATGCATTTCGGTTTTCTGGACTCCGTCCAGACGGGGCGCTTACTCTCGAAGTATGCCTTCGATACCAGTAATATCGAAGCGACCGTTATTCAGATCGTGACTGGCATTATCCCTGAGTTGCTACGTTCGGTTTTGCTGATATTGGCCCTGACTTATATCAATGTCTGGTTGCTACTGATTGTGCTTATCAGTATTCCCATTTTCGCCTTTGTGCGGGTTTATTTCTTCAAGCAGATCGAGTTAAATAACCATGAGGTGCGCGTTGCTCGTGAGCGTATGACGGGGCAGGCCAACGAGTTTATTTCTGCCATTAAGTTGGTGCGTGGGTATGGCCAAGAGCAGGAGGCTAAAAAGCAAATGGGAGCTGTGAGCGATGCGTATAGTGATAAGCGGATTTCTCAGATGCAGCTGAATCAGTCGCTCGGTTATATTCTATTTACAGTCGTTACCAGCCTGTCCCTATTTGCGGTCGCGCTTTGCGGTGGGCTGGTAATCGAAGAGAAAATGTCGCTGGGTGCGATGGTCGCGCTGGTCGGTGCACTCCCAGTCTGTTTGGCGCCGGTCAATATGATCACTCAATTTAGTATGCAATATTTGTTGGGAGCAGAGAGCTATAAGAGCATCAAAGAATTGATGGATTCGGCCTATGTCGAGCAGTGGCAAGGGACGCGTGTGCTGGAGCAGATGCAAGGCAAAGTTGAGTTTCGTAATGTTAGCTTCGCCTACGATAAGGAGAAGGAGCACCGCACAATTCGTAATTTTTCGACTACGATTCAAGCAGGGGAACACGTTGCTTTCGTGGGACCCAGTGGCTCGGGCAAGAGCACCATGGTGAGCTTGATGTTGGGCTTTTATGCGCCCATTGAGGGTGAGATTCTAGTCGACGGGGTGTCGCAGTCGGACTTGGCGATTCGAGAGTTTCGTCAAGAGTGTGCCATTGTAATGCAGGACAATTTACTGCTATCCGGCACGATTTTAGATAATATACGTTTTGGTCGTCCTTCAGCCACCGAGGAAGCTGTGCGTGAGGCTGCACGACATGCCAGTGCGCTGGATTTTATTGAAGATTTGCCCGAAGGCTTTCAAACCAAAGTCGGCGAGCGTGGTGTCAGCCTCTCCGGCGGACAGCGCCAGCGGATTGCGATCGCCCGGGCACTCTTGCGCAATCCGAAGATTCTGATTCTCGACGAGGCTACCAGTGCACTCGACTATGAGAGCGAAAAGTCCGTGCAAGCTGCGATCGACTATCTTGCGAAGGGGCGCACCACCATTACCATTGCCCACCGCTTGAGCACGATCCGCAGTGCTGACCGCATCATTGTGCTGCGTGAGGGCGAGTGTATCAGCGAGGGCAGTTGGGATGAGCTTGCCGAGCAGGAGGGAGCCTTTAAAGACTTACTCGATGCCCAAAAATAAGTCGAAGCATGACACCACCATAGTCGAAGTGATTGCCCTTTCTGGCTTTGACAAGGCGCTCGCATACGCCGTGTCGCCTACATGCCAGGCCACGCTGCAACTCGGCTCCTTGGTGCGTATCCCATTGCGGCGGCGCAGTGAACTCGGTGTCGTGCTGCGCTTCGGCACTGATCAAGTCGTGCCCCCGGGGAAGCTTAAGATGCTCTTCGAAGTCGTGCAGCCATATCCTGTGCTGACGCCCGACCTGATGCAGCTCTTCCGTTGGGCCCTCAAATATTATGCTGCCACGCCCGAGGCCATCTTGGAAACCATGATTCCTGCGGCCATTCGCAAAGGAATGAAGCCCAAGACCCGGCGCTATATTTCCAAGGGCAAAGCACCTACAGTCGAGGAGCTCAGTGCACTCGAAAAGCGGGCTCCCAAGCAGGCCGCGATTCTCAAATTTATCAGCCAACAGGTAAAACCACTACCACGCTCGGATATATTGAAGGCCATGAAGATTAGCGCTTCCGCCTGTGATGGCTTGGTGGCCAAGGGCTTCTTGCGCGAGACCGACACTGAAGAAGAGCGCATCGCATACGAGGACGAGCTCGGCGACCAAGAGTCCGTCGTCGCCGAGTCGCGGCCCGTTTTGACGGAAGAGCAGGGTGCTGCCGTGAAAACGATCCACGAAGCGATTGCAGCCGACAAGTTTAGTGTGCGCTTGCTGCACGGAGTGACTGGCTCGGGCAAGACCGAAGTCTACCTGAATGCCATCGAGAAAATTGTCGCTACAGGTGGCGGCGTAATTTTCCTAGTGCCGGAGGTGGCGCTGGCGCCACAAACTGTAGGCCGTGTGCGCGCGCGCCTCGAAGCCCGCGGCGTGCACACCGTTGTCTGGCACAGTCACCTCTCTGAGGGCGAGCGCTACGATGCTTGGAAAGCCCTCGCCAGCGGCGAAGCGCACGTAGTGGTCGGCGCACGCTCTGCGGTATTTGCCCCAGTGAAGAACCTCAAACTCATGATTGTCGACGAAGAGCATGAGCCGTCCTACAAACAGGAGGAGGCGCCGCGTTATAATGGGCGCGATGTCGCCGTCTATCGCGCACATATCAACAAGTCCGTCTGCGTGCTCGGCTCGGCGACTCCCTCGCTTGAATCGCTCTACAATGTTGAGCTGGGCAAATACGCCGTCGACCGCATCTTGAACCGCGTCGATCATCGTCAGTTGCCTAAGATTCATCTGGTCGACATGCGCCGCGAAGCGCTGCAAGGCAAGGGTGCTTCACCCATATCCCGCACTTTGGCGGATAAACTGATCGATCGCTTCGAGAAAAAAGAGCAGAGCATACTTTTTCTCAATCGGCGCGGCTTTTCTACCAGCATACTCTGCCCCGATTGCGGCTATGTCGCGTCTTGTAAGCATTGCAGTATTCCTATGACCTTTCACCGTACGGACGGCAAACTGCGCTGTCACCTCTGCGGCGAACAGCGCGAAGCCCCAAGCAAGTGCCCCGAGTGCAAGTCGATCAACATCCGTAAGAAAGGGCTCGGCACGCAGAAGATCGAAGACATCGTGCAAAAAATTCTGCCGCGCGCTAAAATCGTACGGATGGATGCCGACTCGATGTCGAAGAAGAATCTCTACCGTAAGATTCTCAACGACTTTCGCATCGGCAAGATCGACCTGCTAGTGGGCACTCAGATGATCGCTAAAGGGCTCGATTTTCCCAATGTGACACTGGTGGGGCTAGTCGATGCGGATAAATCGCTGCACGTGGAAGACTTTCGTGCTGCCGAGCGCACCTTCCAACTGATCGTGCAAGTGTCGGGGCGCTCAGGGCGCGGCGACAGGGCGGGGGAGGTGGTCATTCAGACCAGCACGCCGCATGCACCGCCTATTCAGTTTGCCCGTAAATCCGACTTCGACGGCTTTCAACTCGAAGAGCTCGAGCAACGCCGCGAGTTCAATTATCCCCCTTTCCGCCATCTCATCCGCCATCTGTTTCGTGGTCGCAACCCCGACAAGGTTAACTTCTACATCGAGCAGTGGCTCAAGGTTTTGGAGGAAGAGATGGAAGATGAATTAGAGATCCGTGGTCCCGCGCCGGCCCCCATTGAAAAAATCCGCGACGAATATCGCTTCCAACTGTGGTATTTCGCCCCCAGTGCCAGTCGCGTCATCAGTAAAATCGTAGCCCTGCGCCAAGAATTCAAAATGGATAAAGAAGTCATCGACTTGATCGATGTCGATCCGATGAATTTGAGTTAATTTCTCCTTTTCGAATAAAATTAAAACTTTTGTTCGATTTTTCGGAACTTAGTGAGTTACCTACGGACGAAGTATAGCGTAATGAGTTATTTATTACGTTTTTTCATATATAGTTAGGGGTAACTAGTAAGGTATAAACACACTCCCCACCTCTTTAATTAGGGGTGGGGTTTTATGTATTTACGATCTGGCCCTGTAGTTTTCATTCAGGCAGAGCCTAGCTGCGCTTGCTATGTATGTCGTGTAATCGCCTACCAAATACGGGATAGCGGCTGATAATTCTGCGGAAGGATTCTTTCCGCAAGGCGAAGCAAGAGGCATCCGTGAGGGTTGGTGGTCGGGGCACGCTTTGAGGGCGTGTATTGAGGCCCATCTTGTTTGTAGGCTCCTAAAAAATCAAGCTTTGCACTATGTGTGTGGAAGCGGGACAGAGTCAGTTTGCTTAGCGCGTGGAGTCACTTTGTTTGTGGGGGGGAGTGCTTTCTTGGCAGGCTGAAATAAAAAGTGGCACCGCTACCTTCTTGGCTGTCGATCCAGATCCGGCCTTGGTGTTGTTCGATAAACTCTTTGCACAATATGAGCCCCAGACCGGTGCCTGTTTCTTGTTTGGTGCCTGGAGTGGAATCGTTTTCGTCAATTCGGAAGAGTTTTTGCTGCCTGTTGCTGGAGATACCCACTCCATTGTCGCGTACACAAATCACAATGTCTGCTGCGTCTTGATAGGCGTTTACAGTTATCTGGCCCTGGCCTCCGGGATGGGTGAATTTGATCGCATTCGATACTAAATTTCGCAGCACAGTGCGGATCATTTGCGGGTCCGCGAATGCCTGGAGGGTCGCAGGTGCATCCTGGACAATTGTGATCGATTTTTGCGCAGCAATGACATCAAAGAGCCTTGTATTTTCGGTGATCAAATTGTTTAAGTCGAGCGGGACTGGTTTAAACTCAAGGCGTCCTGTTTGAGCGCGTGACCATTCTAGTAGATTTCGCAATAGCTCCACTGATTGCTTAGAGGATTGCTCGATCATGGCGGCATATTCATCGATGCCCTCGTAGTCCTTTTCATTGATTTGAGCGACCAACAATTCGCTAAAGCCTAAAATGCCATTAAAGGGGCCCATCAAGTCATGGGCGATAATAGAGAAGAATTTGTCCTTCTGTGCATTGAGTTCGCGTAATCGAACTTCACTTTCGCGCAGTGCATTTTCTGACTGTTTGCGTAGTGTGATGTCCTTGGCGGCGCCATACCATTGATATTCGCCGTTCTCGAGAGCAATAGGCACAGACTCGATACGAAACCATCGCTCTTCGTCGCCACTTCGCATGCGCCCTTCCCAGACAAATCGCTTTTTCTGGCGAATCGCTTCTTTGTTCATTGAGATGAAGCTCTCCTGGTCGGCCTGATTGATCCGTTTGTTAATGCAGGAAATATCGGACATCACTTCTTCGCGTGTGATTTGATGAATTTCGCACCATCGATCGCTGACGTATTTGAATTCAATTTTCTGGCTCGCATTTAAGCCCAATACATAGATGCCGATCGGAGCCTTCGCGACTAAGGTTTCGAAGCGCTCTGCGAGTTGCTGGGTCGCCTGTTCAGACTGTTTGCGCAGAGTGATATTACGCGAGTTTCCTACAAATCCGATAAGCTCGCCTTGCTTGTTTTGTTGGGCTTTAAGATATAGTTCGACCCAGATCAATTGGCCATTCTTGTGATACTGCTCTACTTCTATGCGAAGCGGTCCTGTCTCTTGCTGGCATTGCAGAAGTGTAGAGCGTAGCAATTGATAGGACTCTGCAGTGACTGTGGCTTCCAGAGTTTCGGCCATCGCCTCTTCGGGGCTGAGACCACGCAATTCATAGATCGATGGGCTGATGTAAGTGTACTGGTGCTCCAGACCCAAGGTCCAGATAACTTCTAGGCTGTTGGTCGACAGTAATTGATACTTCTGCTGGCTTTGATGGTAGTCCGCTTCGACTTGCTCGCAACGTTGTACACTTTTATTAAAGGAATCCTTTAATGCACTGTGGGCACGTTGCAACTGCTGCAACTCTTGTCGAAGCGCTTCTGTCTCTTTAGTTGGGTGCTGGTAATTCAAAATGCCTAGGTTGTATGCTGGAAGGGTCCAATTTTAAAAAAGTGAGTATCTGTTCTCTTTGTAGGTTGGATCCTTGCATTGTCTAGGGTGTATTGTCTATTTTTAGCATGTCCTGTGCTCCGTTTTAAGTAAAACTTATGGCGGTTATTGATTGGTCGCAGGGGGAGAGTTGCGGTAAATTAATCATTCATGGCTCGTGATTGCGCCTTGTAGTGTGCGGATTTGGCCATCTTTTAGGCTGTAGATCCAAGAGTGGATGTCGATTTTCTGACCACGTGACCAGGCATCTTGCATCACGGTGCTGCGACGCAGGTTGTTTGCTTGTGCGATCACGTTGAGCTCACACATGCGGTCGCTTTTGTGCTCACCTTCGAGAGGCTGTAGCTCTTCGGTGTAGAGGGCTTGCACGTCTTGAATGTGGCGCAACCAGTTATCGATGAGGCCGTGTGACTGCTGCCCCATGGCAGCTTTAACGCCGCCGCAACCGTAGTGACCACAGACGATGACGTGGCGAACTTTGAGCACATCCACTGCATATTGAAGCACCGAGAGTAGGTTCAGGTCGGTGTGCACCACCACATTGGCGATGTTGCGATGCACGAATACCTCGCCTGGCATCAGACCTGTGATTTGATTGGCCGGCACTCGGCTATCGGAACAGCCAATCCAGAGGTATTCCGGGCTTTGTTGTTGGGAGAGCTTGTCAAAGAATTCTGGATCTTCAGACAGGGTCTTTTGTGCCCATTCGCGGTTGTTTTCGAGGAGTTTACTGAGTGTTGGCATAGTGGTTAGGAGTGCTGAGTGTTAGGTAGTGCCGCCCGCGTATTTGCGCGAGCAGATGGCTCGAAAAAAATGTCTTCGAGGCGATTTCGCAAGGTGTATGCTCATTTTGCACGGCACTTTTTTGGCCGCGCGATTGAGCGATTTGCTTGTTTGGCGATTAAATAAGCGTTATTGCGCGCGGTATATGCAGATCTCCTGATCACCGTAGTAGGCGATCAGGATGGCGTCCTCGCTGGCGACGGACTCGAAAAGTTTGAGCATCATTTCTTGTTCACCCGGCCAGGGGTAGACGAAGAAGACGTCGACTTCGTCGAGCCCGATATCCATCTCCTCATAGCGAGCGGGGCCGGATTGATGTCCAAAACTGTCGTCGGGCACAATATCGGTGCCGCCGATGTGCTCGTAGCTGATATAGCCTTCGGGAATGTAACTGGTATGGATGAATTCGGCACCTGTGCGGTGTGCGTGTGCGAGAGATTCGGCGATTTCGACCAGTCCGGCCTCCAGCTCGATACCGGTGGCTTCGTAGCCCAGTTGTGCGGCTAGGCTGGTGGCGACTCCGAAGCCGCTGCCCCACTCGACGAAACGGTCGCCTATGGCGAGGCCATGATAACGCACATATTTGAGTGCCGCGTAGACCTGGGCGGGGTCGCTGGCGACATAGCGAGGGTAGCGTTTATTAAGTTTTTGCGCCCAAAATGTGTGCCAGCGTTGATCGGCATCGTTGATGAGTGCCGCGAAGGGCTCCGGCACTTCGCGGCTTTCGGCTTCGTAGTCGAGTTGCAGTAGATTTTCGATGATACTGTATGCAGGAATTAGGAGTTAGAAGGTGGCTTCTGGCCACAATTGTCGTTTAACTACCACCGCCAATGAGTTTTTCAATATCGCGTCGATCTTTTTTAGTCGGTCGTCCGCTGCCCTTGTGGCTAAAGACTCTCGCATTGGCTCGCTTTTCGCGGGCTTTTTCGTGTTCCGACTCGGGTGTTTGATCTTCGCAAAACTCGGGCACACGCGCCGCGCCCATGCGGTTCTCGCTGATTGCTAAGACCTTGAGTGTGCGTGTGAGCGCTTTGGTACGCGCCACGATGCAGTCGCCGGCGCGCACCTTGGAAGAGGGCTTGGCGATATTGCCATTCAGGCGTACTGCGGAGCCGCGGCAGGCTTCGGCGGCGTCGCTGCGTGTCTTATATACGCGCACGCTCCAAAGCCAGCGGTCGAGTCTGAGGGAAGTGGGATCGGGATTCGGCGAGCTGGGCACGGTCTGGTATAGCTAGGACTGAGAGGGGCTCTCGGAGTTTTTGTTTGATGCGGACATGTGGCAGCAGTCGGGCTGAGACTGCGCGGCGAGTAGTGCCTTTAGCTGATGCTTTTTCGCTGGGTCGAGCGTCGGGCCTTGTTCGAGGACTTTTTCTTCGTGCTGCTTATAACAGCGGCACATGTCCTGTGCTTCCATGACTTGACGATTAAATTTACCGCAGAAAACACACAGCTTTACGTGCAGGCGCAGAAAGAAGCGCCGTCTGGGAGAAAGCTTCTCATAGTCCTCTTTGGACAATGCATTGGATACTTGTTTACAGGTAAACATTTGAAATAGAATTATTTAGCGTCTTTTCCAGTCCAGTTGGACTCGAGCAATACTTTAAGTTGCTCGCGTGCTCGATGCAGGAGCACCCATAAGTAATTCGGAGTCACATCCATTACCTTACAAACTTCTTCAGTTGTCTGGTCTTCCAGCACGCGCAGGACGAAGGCTTGCCGAGCGGGATCTTTGACTTGGGCGATACATTTTTCAAAGACGACCCAAAACTCGCTGTTGTCGTAGTATTTGCGCGGGTTGAACTGCCAAGGATCGGGGTTGGTGGTGGCGATTCCGCTGTATTTAAACCAAAAACTTTCGAGCAAGGCTTCGTCCTCGGCTTCTATATCGACTTTATTCTCCTTTACCGATTTACGAATTTGATCGACGATTTTGTTGCGCATGATGCCGCGTAGCCAAAATTTGATATCACGGCTGCCATCGAAACGGTCGAGTGCCTTGATTCCCGCTAGAAAGGTGTCTTGCACACAGTCGGCTGCAGCTTCGGGGTTTCGCAAGCGCGACATAGCGAAGCGGTATAAGTAGTCACTATAGGCCTCGACCCACTGTTCAAGCGGGGTGATGGGGACGGCTGGATTATCTTTAGGGGGCACAGTAAGAGTATGTGAGAGCGTTAGGGCGTCGTCAACAGATATGAGTGCGGCGGTGGGGATTGCTGAAGCAACCGTTCCTTGGGCGCTTTATGCGTTGAGCTGAAACTCTATGCTGCTCTCGGCTGTGTCGAGTATGGCGAGTGCTTTTTGTTCGGCTTGGCGCATGGCGGCGCGGTCGACTTCGTTACGGTCGTCGTAGCCAGCTAAGTGTAACCAGCCATGCACCAGGTAGAGGCTGAGCTCGCGGCTGAAGGGTTCGTCTAGCTCGGCCGCACGGCTGCTGGCGTGGTCGACGGAAACGATGATTTCGCCGGCCGATTCCATTTCCTTATTGGCGGGAAAGGTGATGACATCGGTGGGCGTGGGATCGTCCATAAAATCGGCATGCACTTGGGCGATTTCAGCGTCGCTGACAAAGGCGATCGAGAGCTCCCCTTCAGTGATGGGGAAGGCCGCTGATGCCTGTAGTGTCTCGAAGAGTGTGCAGGCGGCGGCTTCGGGGGCGCACAGGGCACTATATTGGTTGTTGATTTCCAGGCTGAGCTTTGGCATCGGTTTTGATTTCTTCTTCTTGTTTGTTGTGGGCGGCTTCCAGTTCGAGCTCTTTGGCTTTTTCGGCTTCGGTTTTGGGATATTCTATGCGCGCGTGTAGCATGTTAAGCACGGTGTAGACGAAGCTCTTGCGAATGAGGTGGAGCTCGTGAAAGGTGAGTGGGCAACTGTCGAGCTGGCCGTCTTCGATTCTATCTTTGAATATGCGATCGATCAATTCCTCAACGTTGGGCTGAGTGACTTTTTTCAGGCTGCGGCTGGCGGCCTCGACGCTGTCGGCGAAGAAAATGATCGCACTCTCTTTAAAGGCAGGCTTAGGGCCGTCGTAGCGGTAGGTGCTCTCTTCGACTTTAAACGAGTCCTTGCCCTTAATTTTCCCTCCTTCGGGGAAGGGGGGCTGCGTGTTCTTTTGCGTTTCCTTGGCCTTTTCTTTGGCTTGGTGGAAGAAATATTGGATCAGGGTGGTGCCGTGGTGTTGGCGAATGACGTCGATGATCACGCGTGGTAGCTTGTTTTTACGTGCCATTTCGACGCCTTCTTTGACGTGTGCCTTAATGACTAGAGCACTCATTGAGGGGTTCTTGGCGTTGTGCGGATTGATGCCATCGCGTTGATTTTCGGTGAAGTATTCCGGCTTTACCAGCTTGCCGATGTCGTGAAAAAAGCAGCATACGCGGCACAGTAGCGGGCTGGCTCCGATGGCCGCGGCGGCATTTTCCGAGAGATTGGCTACCATCAAACTATGGTGATAGGTGCCGGGCGCTTCCATCTGCATGCGGCGTAGCAGCGGGTGGTTGAAGTCAGTCAGTTCCAGCAGGGTAATTTCGGTGGTGATTTTAAAGAGCTGCTCAAAGATCGGCAGTAGGCCGACAGCGAGGATACCAGTCAGCAGGCCCACGACCAGTGCCACCAGTGTTTGTTGGCCCACTAAGCTAAAAGAAAAACCGTTGAGCAGGGCCACGCCTGCGCCCGCGATGGCTGCGGTAGATCCAGCCATGAGTCCAGAGCGTACCAGTTTTGCACGCTTGCGAATGTTAGTGGAGGCGTAAGCGCCCACGACACCGGAGAGAAAGGCGATCAATATGAACTCGACGGAGTTGTTTTGAATGATGCCATAAAGAACTGCGATGATCAGTGAACAGAGCACTGCTGGTGCGCCGCCAACCAGCACGGCCACGATGATGGGGGCCAAGGCGTAAGGCGCGATGTAGGGCAGCATGCTCAGTGAGGGGCGACTGTTGATTAAGGCGCTCTCACCGATCTCCATCAGTATACGGATGATTAGTAAATTGAGTAAGATGCTGACTGCAGTGATCGCAATGGCGCGGTTGCGTTTGCGTAATTCACGTAGCCCACGGTTAACGTAGATGTAGACCGCGATTAGCAGCATGGTCGTTAGGATTAGGCGCTCAATGAATAGAGGATTGAAGATAAGAGAGTCGCCATTGCGCTCCAGTTCCACTTTTCGATAAGCGGCGATGCGTTCGAGCTCTGTGGGCGTGATGATCGCGCCAGGCTCAATCAAGGTGTCGCCTTCCTTGTAGCTAACAATGCTAGGCTCTAGTTGCTCGATCGCACGTTGAATCGCACGGTTGGTGCCGGTGGCACTATAGAGTAAGTTGGGCCGCAGGCCCGCGCGGAAAATCTCAAACAGTATACGACCGGTAGACGCGTCGCGTGAGAGAGCATCGATACGGACACGTAGCGCAACCAGCGCGTCAGGCAGTGAGCGGGCATTGGGCAAATTGTAATGGCCATTTTCGTCCACAAGCTGGATGACAGTTACGTGCGGATCGGCTGAATCGGTGCGGCTGGCAGAGTAAATGCCGTCGGTATAGATTGATTTTAATACGGCGAGTGCATCGTTGAAGAGGATCGAGCGCTCCTTGGGAGTGGTTTGGGTGGTCAGTTCAACGATGATACTGGGCTTTATCGTGAGGCCATTGGATTCGATCAGATTGAGTGCCGTCTTAAAGAGTTCCGCCAACAGGGTTTCTTGTCCCTTGGATTCGTGGTCGATCTTGTTTTTGGCGATCCCTGAATTGAGGTCAGCGATGAACTGGCTAAATTTATCGTAGGGTTCGAAGGTGCGTTGAAAGACTGGGGGCACTTGAGCGCGCTCGGCGGCGGCGGCCGATTCCGTCAGCACAGCGCTTTTATATTCGAATTCAAATTCGGAGACGATGCGCGACTGAGCCGCTTGGTTTAGGATCAGGCGGGGCCCCTTGGGCTTTTGGCCTAGGTAGCAAATGATGATTACCAGCACGGAAAAGAGCACAAACATGCCGATCTCGATCATTTTGCTGGTTTCAAAGAAATGCGTGGTGGCCGAGTCCTTGCCACGGCCGGCATCTTTGCGCATGGCACCGTCGAGCGACTTGCGAGTATTGTTCTTTTTAGAGAAAGTGGCCATAAGTCGTAAAGAGTGAGGCGCGGGGAGGGTCTATCCCTTGGCGTAGGCGTTAATGATGTCCTGCACCAAGGGGTGGCGCACGACGTCTTGTCCGTCAAAATAGAAGAGGCGGATCGCCTCGATGTTTTTTAAAATGCGGGTAGCTTCTTTGAGACCAGATTGTTTGCTACGTGGTAAATCAGTTTGTGTGATGTCGCCGGTAATGACCATGCGACTGCCGTCGCCCAAGCGCGTGAGAAACATCATCATCTGCTCATGAGTAGTGTTTTGAGCTTCGTCCAGCACTACGAAGGCATTGGCCAGCGTGCGTCCGCGCATGTAGGCCAGCGGTGCGATCTCGACGATGCCGCGCTCCACCAGTTGCATGGTTTGCTCCTTGCCGATCATATCGTTCATCGCATCGTAGAGCGGGGTGAGGTAGGGCAGCACTTTTTCTTGTAGTTCGCCGGGTAGGAAGCCAAGCGCTTCGCCCGCTTCAACGGCCGGGCGGGTCAATATAATCCGTTCGGCGCGGCCTTCTAGCAGCTCCCGTAGAGCCATCGCCATCGCAAGGTAGGTCTTGCCCGTGCCGGCGGGACCGATGCCAAAGGTGATCGGATGGGCGTCGATGGCTTGTAGGTAGCGCTTTTGATTGAGTGTTTTAGGTACAATACTTTGCCGCTTAAGCTTTATAATTAGAGGGTTGCGATATATTTCGCGTAGATCGTCGGCTCTGCCCTCTGCCACACAGCGCAGGGTGTACAGAAAGTCGGAGCTGCGAATGCGCAAGCCTTGGTCGCGTGCAGTTCCGAGTAGCTCGAAGAGAGCTTGCACGGCGGCGATGCCCTCCTCACTGCCTTCGGCGGTGACCCAGTCGTCGCGACTGACCAGGCTGACGCCTAGGTTTTGTTCGGCTTCTTCGAGGTGGCGAGCGTCGTCGGCGTAGAGTAAGCTGAGCTGACGGGCGCTGGAGAAGTGGATCGTCTTGGACGGCATAGAATTCTGTTATTGAGCTTCAACGCAGGCGTGTAGGCGCTGCCACATCGCATCCATTGAATCGGGCAGGACACGGGTGTTGCCGATGACCGGCATGAAGTTGGTGTCGCCATTCCAGCGTGGCACGACATGGCAATGCAGGTGGCAGGGAATGCCGGCTCCTGCCGCATCGCCGAAGTTGAAACCAGTATTGAAGCCATCGGGGCGCAGGGCGCGCGTGAGTATGTTCTGCGCTTCCACGATCAGGTCCATGAGTTCGTGGCGTTCAGCAGTTGTCAACTCTTCCAGTCGTGGTACTTCACGGTAGGGCAATACTAGCAGGTGCCCTGCATTGTATGGGTAGCGGTTCATCACGATATAGTTGTGCTCGCCGCGCAGGAGAATGTACTCTTTGGCGTCGTCGCCCGACTGAGGGATGCGGGTAAAGGGGTTGCTGCCTTCTTCCGGATCTTTGGGCGCGAGTATATATGGCATGCGCCAATACGCGTGAAGCCGCTCCATCGAAGGAGGGAGCGGAGTGGATGTCTGCTTAGGTGCGGAGTTGTCCATAAATTTCGGCGCAGATTAAAGGGCTCTATTTCTCGCGTCGATGGTTAATTCTACCCTGAGATCACTTCGAGGTCTATAAATTAAGGCTCGCGTGTTTTCTGTGAATGGACTTCTACTTTTGTTTATGAAAGTCGGCCTAACAGGAGGAATTGGTTGTGGTAAATCGACCGTAGTGGGCCTTTTTCGCAAAGCGGGCGGGCGTACCATTGAGTCGGACGCTGTGGTACGTGAATTATTGGCGAGCGATGCGATCGTACACGAACAGTTGCGCGCACACTGGGGGGATGCAGTCTTTAACGCTGGCACTGTCGATCGCCGTGCGGTGGCTGCGCGCGTATTTCAGGATTCGTCCGAGCTTAAATGGCTAGAGGACTTGCTACATCCGCTGGTTCGGGCGCATTGGCAGGCGGCGATTGAGCAGGCACCTGACGCTCTTTGGTTGGTGGAGATTCCTTTGCTATTTGAAAAAAGGCTTGAAACCCTCTTTGATTTGACTGTCTGTGTTGCAAGCCCCCCTGATGTGGTCCAAGAGCGAATGGTTGCCAGAGGTTATACGGGAGCGGAGGTCGCGCAGCGCCGTGAGCGACAAATGCCGCTCGAAGAAAAAATTGAACGCGCCGATCATCTTATCTCCAATGCTGGAAGCCTTGAATTTTTGAAACGACAAACCACGAGATTAATAGAGCAGATCGCCACCCCTTAAGTGGGCTGCTATGACTCGCTCTTCCCCTCCCAATACTTACCAAGCGACGCCGTGAGCGTCCTATCGATTATACAGCCATGAGCTCTGACGAAGTAAATAACGACCTCCCTCTCGAGGATACATCCACTGCTGCAGAAGCGGCTCCGCGTAAGCGTGCGACCAAAAAGGCAGCCAAAAAAGCCGCCAAGAAAGCAACGAAAAAGGCTGCTAAGAAGGCTGCCAAGAAGCGTGCGACCAAAAAGAGCGCTGCGCGCAAGGTGGCAGATGAGGCGCAAGCCGATATGTTTACGCCTGGTGAAATCGCGCCGCCTGCCGTGAAAAAAACTGTAAAAAAGACTGCGAAGGCATCCGCGGATAAATCAGCAGTAGATGCGCCCGTGGAATCCACAGCAGCAGCTACACCTGCTCCTCAACCGAAGTCGGCTCCTGTGGATGACGAAGTGACTTTTAGCTCCGACATTAAGGTCGACCAGTTTGACGAGCCGCAAGGGGCTGAGCCTACTAAGAAAACTGAGCCACGTGAGAAACGTGAGCCACGCGAAGGGCGGCTCCCGCGTGAAAAACGCGACAATCGTGGACCTAAAAATCGTCAGCCGAATGGCTCTGATTCCCGTGGTGGAGATCACTCTGAAGGCGGCAAGCCACAGCAATCTGGACCGCAATCGCGCCAGTCGCATCCGAATGATCGCAATAATAAGGGCAACGCTAAGGGTAATAATAAGTTTAATAAGAATAATAATAAGCGCAATAAGCGCGGGAAGGGCCGCTGGGATAAAAACAAGAGCCGTCGCGGTCGTGAGGAGGATACACCAATCGAATTGGGCGAGCTGCTCGATTGGGAAGTGCTGGCTAAACGTGAGGATATTCTCGCGCTGGCAGAAGAGCTTCGCTCCGGTGGCGGAGACCCGCTCGACTATGTGCGCCTGTATAATTTGCCTTTGCCAGAGTTGCGCGAAGAAGTGGACGCACTCGGCATTAAGTTCCCGCATGCGCCGAATCGCGATCAATTGATCAATGCCGTGGCGACCCATGCGGCGGAGAAAAAAGCTGAGATTTTAACTACCGGGGTTCTGGAACTACTTGAAGACGATGAGGGTGGTTTGTTAGTTTACGAGCGTGATAGCTACCGTATCAAAGCTTTGAGTGCGTATGTGCCGCAGGCCTTTATTGAGCATTATGGCTTACAGCGCGGGCACATTGTCAAAGCGCAGTTACAGCCACACCGCGAGGGCGAGTCCTGCCCGGTTGTCGTGCGTGTCCAGGAGGTGATGGGGCGTGATCCCGAAACGCTCACTGAAATTGTCCCCTTTACCGAGCGCGTGCCTTACTATCCGACCTCTCGTATTTTGATGGAGGCCGATTCTGAGGCGAAGTGGGATAACCTTTCGATGCGAGTGGTGGATTGTTTGACGCCGGTTGGTTTTGGCCAGCGTGGCTTGATCGTGGCGCCGCCTCGCACGGGTAAGACTGTGCTGATGCAGGGCATGGCCAACTCGATTCAGAAAAACTATCCCGATGCGCACCTGATCATACTTTTGATTGATGAGCGTCCCGAGGAAGTGACCGATTTTCGCCGCCAAGTCAGCGGAGAGGTCATCAGTTCTACTTTTGACGAGGCGGCCGAGAGTCACGTGCACGCGGCCGAAATGGTCATTGAAAAGGCGCGTCGCATGGTTGAGACTGGCGAAGATGTGATTATCTTGCTCGATTCCATTACCCGTTTAGCACGCGCTTACAACACCACGATGCCGAGCAGCGGCAAGATTCTTTCCGGTGGTGTCGAGGCCAATGCCTTGCAAAAGCCCAAGCGTTTCTTTGGTTCTGCGCGTAATATCGAGGACGGCGGTAGTCTCACGATTATTGCCACTGCGCTGGTTGAGACGGGGAGCAAGATGGACGAAGTCATTTTCGAGGAGTTTAAGGGCACCGGTAATATGGAGCTACACCTCGATCGTGGACTTTCCGATAAGCGCATCTTCCCCGCGCTGAGTATGGATAAAAGCGGCACACGTAAGGAGGAACTGCTCTATCACCCAGATGAAATGCTTAAAATTTATTCATTGCGCAGAGCAATGAAAGGCCTACCGTCGACTGATGCGATGGAAATGCTCATACAGCGCATCAAGAAAACCAATACTAATGCGGAGTTCTTGATGAGTGTTGCGCGTTGATTTGCCATAACCATTTAATTTTTATTCTCACCATTTAAGTCCCACCCCGACACTTATCTATCTGTGACTTCCGCCGACGAATTTGTTCTCCAGCTATTAATTGATAAAGGCCTGCTTGAAGATGGCGGGATCGAGTCTACTCGTGCTAAGGTAACCCAAGCTGGTTACGAAGGTAGCGAAGACACGGCCATCCTTGAGGCACTTGTTGCCGAAGAGGCTGTTACACAAAAGCAGATTGCTGAGGTGTTGGCTGAAGAGTTTAATATGGAGACCGTCGATTTGGCGGACGTCCGTGTTTCGTCTGAAGCGCTGGAAGTCGTACCTTTTGAATTGGCGAACCGCTATAAGGTGGTTCCGCTCGAAGTGGATGATAGCGAGGTTGAGTTAGCGGTTTTCGATCCGCTTGATATGGATGCGGTGGACAGTATCAGCCACGTCATTAAGCGCTCGGTCATTTGTCGCGTGGCACCGCTGGCAGATATTGAGAAGGCGATTCACCAATATTATGAAGGTGCGCGCAGTGAAAAGGTGGACGACATCTTTTCTGGTATGGAAGACCCCGATGCGCTGCCGAGTCAGATCGACTTGCCCAGCGAGGACGATGCCTCCGAGGAAGAAGCGCCCATTATCAAATATGTTCACATGGTGATCTCTGAAGCGCTCAAACGGCGTGCTTCTGATATCCACATGGAGCCTTTGGAGAAACGCTTTCGTGTGCGCTATCGTATTGATGGCGTGCTTCACGAGGTGGAGAATCCCCCCAAGCGTTTGCAGCCATCTATTGTTTCCCGTATTAAGCTGATGTCGAATGTCAGCATCGCGGAAAAGCGTGTGCCACAAGACGGCCGTATTAATATTAAGGTGGGTGCGAAGGTGATCGACTTGCGTGTCTCGACTTTGCCCACCGCATTTGGTGAGAGTATCGTTATGCGTATTCTCGATAAGGAAAGCCTCAGCTTGGGACTGCCACAGCTCGGCTTCTTTAGTGATGACCAAGCCGCATTCGAAAAGATTATCGCGCTGCCCGACGGCGTGTTTCTGGTGACTGGACCTACGGGTTCTGGTAAATCGACCACGCTCTATTCGGCTCTTAATTACATCAACCACCCTGACCGTAAGATCATTACTGTGGAGGACCCCGTCGAGTATGAAATGTCGGGTGTCAATCAGGTGCAAGTGCGTCGTGAGGTCGGTATGAGCTTTTCTGCTGCCTTGCGCTCGATGCTGCGTCAAGCTCCCAACATTATCATGGTGGGGGAAATTCGTGATAAAGAGACGGCCGAAATCGCGGTCAACGCCGCGCTCACTGGGCACATGGTGTTCAGCACCCTGCACACCAATGATGCGCCCAGCGCCGTCAGTCGTCTCATCGATATTGGGATCAAGCCTTTCTTGGTGGCGGCCGCTGTGCGTGCTGTGCTCGCGCAGCGACTGGTTCGGCGCAATTGCCCTAATTGCCGAGAAGCCTGTGAGCACGATGAGAAGTTACTCAATTCGCTTGGCATTCGCTCCGATCAAGTCGCCGATGCGTCCTTTATGAAGGGAGCAGGTTGCTTGAAGTGTAACGGCACTGGTTTCCGTGGCCGGGTCGGCATCTTCGAGATGTTTCGAGTCAACGAAGAGCTCCAGTCTATGATTTACGAAGAAGCCAGCCTCGTTGCTCTGCGCGATAAAGCGCGTGAGATGGGGATGCGTAACATGCGTGAAGACGGCATTCGCAAAGTGCTCGCAGGAGTGACTGTGCCTCATGAAGTATTGCACGCGACTGTTTCGGACTCTATCTAGTTGCTGGATGACTGAGTTATAATTTATTTGAACTGGAGCTAATTACGATGACCTACGAAATGAATGATCTGCTGGAACTGATGGTCGATCAGGGGGCATCAGATTTGCATATTCAGGTCAAGCAGCCGCCCACACTCCGTATCAGCGGAACCATGGTGCCTGTTGAGGGGCCTGAGCTCGATGCACAGGCGGCGGAAGATTTGATGAAAGCCATCACTTCGGTGACCAATCAAGAGCAGCTCAAGACTTCCGGCGGTGCTGATTTCGGTTTCGCTTATCAAGAGAAGGCGCGCTTTCGTGTCAGTGTGATGCGGACCAAGGGCTGCTATGGTATGGTGCTTCGCCAGATTCCAAATGATCTTTTCAGTTTAGCAGATATCGGCCTACCCGATAAAATTAAGGAGCTGATCAGTCGTCCACGTGGTTTGATCTTAGTCACCGGCCCGACTGGCTCGGGGAAGTCGACTACTCTAGCTTCAATGATTAATTGGATCAATGAAAATCATGACGGCCACATCATTACCATTGAGGATCCGATCGAGTATTTTCACGACCATAAAAAATGCATCGTGACCCAGCGGGAAGTCGGCAACGATGTGACCTCATTTTCGGCCGCGATTCGCGGTGCTTTGCGTCAGGACCCCGATGTTATACTGGTGGGGGAAATGCGCGATCTTGAAACCATCGAAGCCGCCGTGGGCGCTGCTGAAACTGGCCACCTTGTTTTCGCGACGCTTCACACCACCGGCGCCGCTCGCACCGTCGATCGCATCGTCGACGCCTTTCCTGCCGATATGAAGGATCAGATGCGCACGCAGTTGGCCTCTTCGGTGATCGCTGTCATCTCACAAGTGTTGTGTAAGAAAATTGGCGGCGGGCGAATCGCCTCCTTTGAGATCATGGTGACCACCACGTCGATTGCTCAATTGATTCGTGAGAATAAGACGTACCGCATCGCTTCCGACATCCAGACCGGGGCCAGTCGTGGTATGATCAGTCTCGACGCTCACTTGCTCAGCCTGTTCAATCGCAATTTGATTACCGCCGATGAGGCGCTCGGTAAATCTCAAAGCCCGGACTCGATGCGCGAAAAGCTCATTGAAAACGGCGGCGCATTTTCAACTTAAACCATTTCTCCAATCCCCAATGTTTGAAGATCATAACGATACAATTTACGAAATAATCAAGGGAGCCGACCTGCTCGACCCTGCGCAGCTTGAGGAACTAAACGAGTCGCACCTGCACACCGGTAAGTCGTTGGCTGATGCTGTGGTCGATTCCGGCGTAGTCGAGCGCGGGCAGATCTTGGCAGCAGTCGCTGATTATTTGGGCTACGAATATTTGCCCACACCTCCAAATGAAATTTCAGATGAGGTCGCTTCAACTGTGCGTGCCAGCGTGGCGCGCATGTATGCAGTCGTGCCTTATCAGGTAGATGACATTTCTGTCTCACTCATAGCGAAGGACCCGTTTAATCCTTCGATTATTGACGACCTCACCTTCACGCTTAATAAGGACATTACCATCGTTGTATGTGATCCCGACCATATCGATGCCTTGCTGGTCTCGACCTATGGAGAGGAGGATTCTTCGATCGATGATATTTTGGGCGACCTTGGCGATAGTTTTTCCGAGGTGCAGGAAGAGTTGTCTGAAGGCGACCTCACGGACATGGCGAATCAAACGCCCATTATCCGTTTTGTAAATTTAGTTTTACAGCAGGCGATTAAAGATAAGGCCTCCGACGTTCACTTCGAGCCCTTTGAGGATCAATTCCGCATTCGCTATCGTATTGACGGTGCACTTTACGAGATGGCACCTCCGCCCAGGAATTTGGCGGTGCCCGTGACCTCACGTGTTAAGGTGCTGTCTAATATGAACATTTCGGAAACTCGGATTCCGCAGGATGGTCGTATTAAAATGACGATTGCCGGACGTCCGGTTGACTTGCGTGTGTCCACCTTGCCGACCCAGTTCGGTGAGTCGGTGGTGTTACGTGTCTTGGATAAGTCTGTGGTCAACCTTGACCTCGAATCCCTCAGTTTGCCCGACGATATCTTGCAAACTATTCGCGAACTCGTCGATCGACCCAACGGTATCTTCATCGTGACCGGCCCCACAGGTTCCGGTAAGACCACAACACTATATAGTGCGCTACGCGAGGTGAACAATGTCGAGACCAAGATTCTGACAGCCGAAGATCCAGTGGAGTATGAGATCGATGGCATCATGCAGGTGGCCGTGAACCACCAAGTCGGACTCGATTTCTCACGTGCCTTGCGCGCCTTCCTGCGTCAAGACCCCGATAAGATCATGGTCGGTGAGATTCGTGACTTGGAGACCGCGCAGATTGCGGTGCAAGCTTCGCTGACTGGGCACGTGGTGTTGAGCACGCTCCACACCAATGATGCGCCCGGCGCCGTGACCCGTCTGATTGATATGGGCTTGGAGCCCTTCTTGATTTCCGCCTCGCTCGAAGCAATTTTGGCTCAGCGCCTCGTGCGCCGCATCTGCCGTAGTTGCCGCACCGCTTACGAGCCCGGCCAAGATTTAATCGAGATGCTCGATGTCGATCCACTTGAGATTGCCGACAAAGATTTCTATTACGGCGACGGTTGCCCTGAGTGTAGTAATACCGGTTATCGTGGACGTATTGGCCTGTTCGAGATGATTGTCGTATCCGATAGCATCCGCGAACTCATTAATAATCGTGCGCCGACCCTAACAATTAAGCAAAAAGCCCTAGAACAGGGCATGCGAAGCTTGCGCGACGACGGTTTGCGCGCCATTTTCGACGGCAATTCTACGATCGAAGAAGTTCTTAAATATACATAAACCTCCAAACTCCCCATGGCAAAATTCAAATATACGGCGATCGACGCCAACGGAAAGCAAAAAACCGGCACGGTCGAGGCGGGCAGTCAGGACGAGGCGAGCTCCAAGTTGAGCGCCTCCGGACTGATGCCGACCAAAATCGTAGAATCAGGCGGTAGCGCCCCCAGCAAGGCAGCCTCCAGCAAAAGCAAAAGCAGTAAGAAAGCTAAGAAAGGCGGCTTCGGTAAGATCATTAAGAGTGAAGATCTCACTACTTTTACTCGCCAGCTAGCCACCTTGATCGACGCGGGCCTTCCACTCTTACGCGCACTTGAGGTGATGATTCGCCAAGAGAAAAACGCCCGCTTCCAAGCTGTGCTTGAGCAGATTGCCGATCAGGTGAAGTCAGGTAACTCCTTCTCTGACGGTTTGGCACAGCATCCCAAGATCTTCGACCGCCTATTTGTGAACATGGTGCGCGCCGGTGAAGCCGGTGGTGTGCTGGACGTCGTGCTGGCACGTCTGGCGGGCTTCATGGAAAAAGCCTTGAAGACCAAGAAAAAGGTCAAAGCCGCAATGGTGTATCCCATCGTTGTGGTCGGTGTGGCCGTTTCGATTGTGGCCTTGCTGATGGTCGTCGTGGTGCCCAAGTTCCAAGCGATTTTCGACGACATGCTCGAAGGCGCGGCATTGCCAGGTCCGACCCAACTTGTGGTCGGCATGAGTAATTTCATGCGTGAGAACATTTTGCTCACGCTCGGTATCGTTGTGTTTGGCTTCTTTGCCTGTAAGTTCTTCTTGAAGACACCTGCGGGCTCCAAAATGTTTAATTGGCTCTCGATCAATACGCCTAAGGTGGGGGATTTGGTGCGCAAGGTGAATATTGCACGTATCACCCGCACTTTCGGCACACTACTTTCCAGTGGTGTTCCCATTTTGCAATCCCTCACGATTACCAAGGATATTACCGGTAATAAATTCTACGAAGATGCGCTCACTCGTATGCACGACTCCGTGCGTGATGGTGAGTCGCTCGCTGCGCCGATGGCACGTGAGCCCGTCTTTCCTAACATGGTGACCAGTATGGTCGACGTGGGGGAAGAAACCGGTGAGCTTGCAGAGATGTTGAATCGCGTGGCTGATAACTACGACGAAGACGTCGACAATGCCGTGGCCGGTATTACCTCGATCATCGAGCCCATCATGATCGTCTTCTTGGCGGTGGTCGTTGGTTTCATCGTGATTGCGCTCTTCCTGCCAATCGTCGAAATCATCAAGCAACTGACTGGTTGATTTTCGACCTCGGTGCGAGGCCTCCGTGGCCTCAAGGCTTCGCGAGCAATTACATGATTGCACCGAGTCAAATTTCCCAGCCCGCAGCGTCCTGTTTATTCAGGCCTGCGGGCTTTTTTGTGCATAAATTCACGAGCAGAAAACTTGCCCACAATTCCTAGACTGAAATCATTGACAGCGCTCTTTTTATCTATGCAATACGCAGACTTCGAAGATGCTCAGGTGGTGGAACGGCAGACACGCCACGTTCAGGTCGTGGTGCCCGCAAGGGCGTGAGGGTTCAAATCCCTCCCTGAGTACCATATATTTGTTGATTATTAGTGACTTGTGGGATTTTTTGGGGGGCTGGCGAGGTTGCTTAGCTCATCGCTGGCACCTGCAGAGAAGGCGATCACGTGTTCAACTCCCCGATTTGGCTTTATTACGTCCTCTCGCTTCATACTCAACTCTTTCGTTTCACAAAGCCATTTGAGCATTTTTTCGGTCTCCCTCTTGGAGTCTTTAAACCAGTCGGTTGACCAGACCCGGTAAATTTTCCATCCAAGTGATTCCAAGATGTCCTGTCGGATTGCATCTCTATCACGAGCGAATCGAGAAGAGTGGTATGTTGCTCCATCGCATTCAATCCCTGCAAGAAAGCCATTGGGATAATCCTGATGTTCGACTCCCAGATCGATCTTAAAGCCTCGAACGCCAACTTGTGGGGTTACTTTGAAGCCAGCAGTTTCGAGGACTTCTGACACTGCCACTTCGAAATCACTGTCGGCCGATTCTCCAGTTACTTTACCTGTTTCTAGACGGCCTGTCGCAGCATACTCGATATAGTCGCGAAGTGCGCGTTTGCCATGTTTGGAGTTTTCGTCCAATTTGATATGGGATGGGTCCATCGACGTCACGAGGACGACCTTTCGCCTTGCACGCGTGAAGAGAACGTTGAGTCGTCGATGTCCATGGTCCGTGTTGATCAAAGGGAAGCGCTGATACATTTTTCCATCTTTGTCGGGGCCATAAACTGTCGATATGAAGATCGCATCGCGTTCATCGCCTTGGACTCTTTCAAGGCTGCGAATCATTGGATAGTTCAATTCTTCGTTCGACCATTTATCCACATATTCTCTGACCGCGGTATCTTTGTCTGCAAGGCGGAGAAACTCTTCTTCGATGAAATCTCTCTGCTTGGTGTTCATTGTGACCATCCCTACGCTAAGATGCGGATATTTAATAATAAACTCTCTTACCGCATGAATCATTGTCAGAGCTTCATCGATATTAAGTCCGCCTTTATAGGCGCCATCCACTTTAATCCGTTCGACACCAAGGTCACCGCACTTGTGGTGGGCTGAAGGAATGACCTCGAGCATGTCTTTATAGAACTGGTTATTCGAAAACTGGATCAGTGACTCGTGCTGTGAACGGTAATGCCATCGCAGTGAAATAACCTCACGGAATCGACCTGTAGCCAGGTCTAGGATCGACTCTCCTTCGATCTCAGATTCCTCATTTTCCTCGTCTATGGTGAACTTGAAAAAGGAGGAAGGTGGCATCTGTTTGTCGTCACCTACAACGACTGTCTGTTTGCCTCGAAGTATCGATGCAGCGGCCATTTCTGGAAGCATCTGTGAGGCCTCATCAATCAGGACTAGGTCAAAAAGGCCCGTGGTTTTGGGTAACATCTGGCTGACGGTAAGTGGCTGCATCAACCAAATTGGTTTCATTTCCAAGAGAGCATTCTTGGAACGGCGAACCAATTCGCGGATCGGAAGGTATCGCTGCTGCTTTGAGCATTCATTCTCGATGAGTTCTAGCTCAGTCCAATCACGCTTTGGACCTCGACCAATCCCGCGCGGAATCGACTTATTCAGCCCGACCGAAAGTGTCAGCTGTGCGTCGAGTTTTCTCAGTTGGGAATCAAGTTCACGGAACTCGGACCGCTTGATGCCGTTCGCGTAGCCAGTAAACTCCTCTCGGTCCAGTCCGCAGCTTTGCGCGAGCTCTTTCAAAATGAATGAACTGATTGCGAGCTCTGCATAATCTATTACAGATTTCGCGTCATTGAATGCTTCAAACCGCGCCGATTTAAAGAAATCTCGGTAGGGCGAATGGTCGATGTCCCGGCAGACATGCAACCGTTCTATATCCTGAATCAGATAAGATAAGTCTCGTTCTGCGATTGGGTTGAGTGTTTCCTGCCATTCAGTAATCCATTGGCGGTTTGAGGTGTCTGAGCTTAATCCGTATTTTCTGGCGAAATGATCTATGGCATGCAGGCAATTCGCCGCTCCTGATAATAGACTCACTTGCTCAGCGCGGGATCGCTTGTTGAATTGAAGCAAGGCATCGCTCTCTAGGTTCAAATGACCTGCATATAAGCACTGTGTTTCCCTAGCTGCTTTGGCTTCGTCGATTGAGCGTGAGTAGTCCTCAATCGATCGTTCGCTCTTATCGACTGCCGCTCTGGCTTCTTGGACAATATCCAAGAACTCCCCGAGGATTTCTGCGCGGTCTTGAGATCTGGTTAATCTGAACACGCTGCATTCTATTTGTGAGATGGTAGCGAGATTAATCGAACGGCCAGCGTAAAAGCCCGCACTGGCAAGCACTTGGGCTAGGGAGTCTAATAATTGAACGCGCTCCCGGGAGGGCTGAATCCCCTCTAGGAGCGACTGCTCGTTCGAGGCGTGATCCTGAGCCATCAATGCATGAGTGGTGCTGATTACTTCATTGCTAATCGACAGCCCGTGGATATCCTGTGCGTTCAGTGTGCAGCCATGCTCACTCAGCGTATTGCAGCTGGATAGGATTTTTGTGGCCACAGAGCAGGCCTGACTCATTGCATCGATGTCTGACGCCAATCCTGCATAGCGATCGCCCAAATCCTGTGAAAGCGCGGTCTTCTCCTCGAGATCCTTGATCTTGGAAAATCCATTTTGCAGTTCTTTGAGTTGCTCCAGTAAATGAACCGGGTTGCGCGCCTCGATTCCGAGCTGCTCGATAATCTTTTTGGCTGTGCGGTATTTAGACGACAAAAAGGAAAAGAAGCCCTTGTTCGAATACGCATCGATCACGAAGTCGATTTCGGTCGCAGTAAATGTCCCGAAGAACTCGATTGGATCGCAGGCGAGAATTTTGGAGCATGCCGAACAGATTTCCCGTTTTAAGGATTTCAATGCATCCAGATTTTGACGCAGTTGGTCGAGTTGTAGGTTTGATTCAAAAATCCATGCGCAATCCTGATAGGATTCGCGGATCATGAATATGAGCGACATGCAGTGATTGGTGCTGACGGCAGGTATATTCGGGTGCAGCCCGAAGCGGGCCGCTAGTGCCAGAACGCAATCGACCTTGTCGATCTCCGCCTGCAGCTCTCTGATTTCGCCGCCGATATGATCGACTTCCGCCTCGTCTCTACCAATTTGCTTGAGCAGTTGAGAAATGCTGTCTGCGTGCTCTCGTGTCAGCTGGTTTAATTTCGAGTGTTCACTTAAAATCACGCTGGCTTGCTCGAGTCTGGTGCGACTGAATACATCGCTTTCGATACTGGCATCAATGTCTTGCAGGCTTCTCCATTTAATATCGCTTGCCAGCACCGCGTTTGCGAAACTTTGCAGTGCTTCTTGAGAGCTTGTTGCCTCTTCCGGCAGAGCGTCCACCAGCTTGGCTGCTTCCTGTAGACTTTCCAAAAGCACCCGAACTTCTCCCTGAAACTCTGCAGCCGCTATTCGGTTTGGTGACAGGTTGCTGAAGTTCTCGATACAATTTACTTCGCTTGAGCGCTGATGAACGAATTCGAAGTGACGAGCGACCAGGTCATTTAGGCCAGCGAACTGTGCTTCAGTGTAACTGGCGAAATCCAAGTGGACGCCGGCTGCGGCAGGGGCTTCTCCATTAAATTCGCTAGCAACTCTGATATATCGCCATATGAGCTCGAAGACCGTGAGTCCCATGTAGGGCGAAGGCTTTGCCATCAAGTCTTTCGCCTTATTTAAGGAGCAGATACTTTTGACCAGCTTTTCCTTCTTATCATCATACTCGTTAATGGAGAATGGGGAAAACTCATACAAACGGCAGCGCAGTGATTCTATAAAGGTCTCCTTGGGACCTTTTCGCTGAGGCTCAAGCATCAGTGCCTTTAGTCCTACGTCACGCAAGCGGTTCGAAACCACGTCGAGAGCAGGTTGCTTCTCTGCGACAAACAGAACACGCTTACCTTCGGCAACCGCGGCCGCAATGATGTTGGCAATGGTCTGACTCTTGCCGGTCCCTGGGGGCCCCTCGATCACGATCGAATGTCCCTCCAGCACCTTGCGGATTGCTGTGTGCTGGGAGGAATCGGCATCCAGGACTAATGGAGGTGCATCTCCGGAGATGGTAAGCTTGTCAATATCATCGATTTCATTGATTTCGCCACTGACTTCTTTTTCTCGGGCAGCAAACAAATTCGCGATCGTCAGATGTTGGTAGATCTCATCTTCATCCCATGCCGAGGGCTCTAGGTCCTGTAGGATAGAAATGGTAGAAAAAGGGCATACTCCAACGGTAACAAACTTACGGAGCGCCCATCCATGATGGTTGGCGGCCAGCTCTTCGATTTGTTCAAAGAATGCTTCGAGCGGTTGTTCTGGATCAAACGGAGGTAGTTCTACGCCAAACTCTCTCGCCAGTTTCTCCTCTAAGGATTTATTGACACATGGCATATCGCCATCGGACGATAGGCTGTATTGATATGCATTGGCACTGCGTTCCTTTGTAATTATACTCGGTAGTAGGATCAGCGGGGAGAGGTTCGTCTCTTCAGAATTGCTGCTTTCGGTCCATTCCAGGAATCCGAAAATAGTTGTGAGCACATTAATCCCAGTGTCGCGCTGAAATTCTTGCGTGTGCGCATAAACTCTACGCAACCTTCGGTCCAACTGTTCTGGAGTCAGAAGGCATTGGATGAGTTTGTCATCATGGTGCTCGGAATGCCGCAGGCTGCCGAGATCGAATGATGGATTAAATCCATGAATTTTTGCATGTGCCTCGATGTCGAGGCGGGTCCTGGATTGCAGGGGAGGCAGATCCAGGAGCACACGGATCGAGTCACGCATTTGCCGTTCGGCCTCTGTGAGGGCCTGCTGGTAGCGGGCACCATCTTTGCGTTGTAGTGCTTCATTTTCCAGTGCTTGGGTGTAATTTTTATCGAGTCCCAGTGCTTTCCAAGATTCGAGGGTTTGCTGGAACTCTTCGGCCGCTTCATCTGCTGGCTCTTCGTCTACATCAGGGAGCGCGGTAAACTGCATCTCGCCCTCCAGGAGAAATTTGAATAGGCTATCGGGCGCTTCATCGATGACACGGATGTAGCGGGTTCCAGACTTCGAATGCTTGAAATTGATCAGCGGGTTTCGTCGGCTCAAATCGAGTAAGCGGTCGCGTAACTCTTCGTAGCGCGCATCGATAAATTCGGAATCCACATCAAGCTTGGGGCGCTCTGCTGTTTCTTCAGGCATAGGTTCCTGTTCCGAATGGGAGACTTTAAGTGTTTGTGATGGCGGCCTAACGCGAGGCTTGGGCTTGAGACTTTGCTTTTGCTTTCTTTGCTCGTTGCGGCAAGTGTTGCAGATTGTCCGATACTTCGGTGTTCCATCAGGGCGATACTCTTTTAGTGCAGCATCGTTGTTGCATTCGGGCGTTTTGCATTGAGGTTTCATTTGAGTAAAGTTCCTTTTACTTATGACACATTTGGACTTCTGTCACGATCCGCGTCGTTAGTTCGGCAATCTGGATGCTCGCGGGCGAGTATTCTTTTTGCAATACTTGGAGTGTTTTGGGGCTGAGGTTCATTCTCGTGCGGACTTCTTGATTGCTTCGGTAGTGCGCGTCCTAAACTAAGTTTAGCTTGAAAGGGTTAAAAAGATTAAAAGTTTAGTTATGACTTATCTCTCTTACTATTATGTCTTTATTGGTTCTTGTCGTCGAGTCGGGCAAGCTAAAGTAAAACTTAAAACCGGTTTTAAGTTTTCGGAGTGTCGCGTATTTTCCACAGTGTGTGGGCGAGTGGCTTGCCGAGGTTTTCGAATGAGATCAGTCGCTGGTAATCCGAGGTGTTTGTTTGAGTCCTTATTTTGTGAGTGTGCTCTTAATTCGTGAATAAGGGCACGCGTTCTTCTATCTCAAGTTCTGCTTGCACTGCGGCACGCACTTCTTGGTAGAGATTAACATTTTCACCGAGCACTTCGAATGAAACGACTAGAGTGAATCGTGCGGTTGCAGCACTGTTTTTCCGATCCCATCCCTTATGTCCGCGCACAACGACTCCGAAAGAATCTGGAAGCTCGTGACTGCGGGTAACTGCCCAATCTTTTTGGACCGTTCCATTGTTGCGGGAAGCGCCTTTGATTTTACCATGGTTCTTTTGTTCGCCTAACATCCATTCAAAGTTCCCTTGAGTTGTGGTTTCTTCTGCGTCCAAATCTTTTATGGTTCGTGCCTTAAATGTTTCAAAGGCTTCGCCCTTCTTGCTGGCCTTCCAGTCGAGCCATGTGCCGAGATAGCCACGGCGTGACTTTCGAGTTCGACGGGGTTCGGCCACATACGAAAGTGTCACATCAATTCTGACGGGATAGTCGCCACCAGGGGCACGTATGCTATCGGGAATCGGCACGGCAAAGATCATGCCGCTGCCTGCCTCGATTTCATGAACCTGTTCCTGGATTAATGTCACACGGCCTTCGTCATTTCCTGTGGCGCGGGCGATACTCGGTGTGCCATAGCCCATTGTCTTGATCGCATGCAGTTGTTCGTCTGCAGTGCCATCTTCCGCCCATTGCGGCCAGCGCGCGGAATTTACTATTAATGCTCTGTAGAGCAGCGGAGATTCATTGGGGAATTGAGCAGCAAGCAATCCGCCGATGTGGGCGACTTTAGGTGTCGCGAATGAGGTGCCGATCATGTCCCGATCGACTGCGGGGCCCTGCTGGAGAGTTGAGCGCGCCAATTCTGGGCAAACTTCAGGCGCTAGGCTGAGCGCGGGTGGAGTGCCTGTGTCACGTAGCCAGTCGCCGCCGAATTCGACGACTTCAGGTTTGATGCTATTCCACATGCCAAAGCCTGAACGGGTAAATGCGGAAGGGTGCTCGCTGGGTGCGATCGATTGTTTGATGCCATCGGTGTAATACTCGTGAGAGATCGAACCGACTGTGAGTGCTTGTAGGCTCTGGGCTGGATTGGCAATTCTGCTACTGCCTTCTTCCAAGTAGTCGGGGTAGTCGCGTCCTGCCTGCAAATGATCGAGGATACTAGGGTTGGTTGTGGTGCCTTTGGTAGGCAAGTTGCCCGCCGCTTGAAAGAAAAGCACATCTTCCTGGCAGCTGAGGAAGTCGATTGCTGTCGCCCACGCGCTCATACGCTTGAGTCGGCAAGGTCGATCTGCGGCAATCGAATGCTGGTAGAGTGCGGTTTGATCTGTGTAGTGAGTGACCACCGTGTTCATTAGGTCGGGGGGAAATAGGCTACTGCGTAGTCCACCTCGATCGTCGAGCACTCGTGCATTTAATAACCAGAAGGGGGCTTGGTGTTCTCCCTGCTGAGGCACCGCTGCGGGATAGAGGCAGGCGCTGGCGACGCGAGTGCCGTGGCCGCCACCAGCCACATAGTCTGCGACATCGTCACTCTTTTCGCCTGGAATGAAGCAGAATGAATCTGCTTTGGAGATCGCATTCTCAAGCCAGCGATGCCCCTCTTGCATACCGCTATCGATGACACAAATCGAGGGTGCGTCTTCGCTCGGTGCGAGCAGTTCGAAGTCATCACCTTCGGGTTGTCCGTTTAATGGTGAACCGTAGGGTTGCTCGACTTCATCAGGGACGGTGACTTCAAACAGGTTCGGGTGGTTCTTGATCAAGTCCGTAAAGCCTTTGCCGCTCATTTGTATCTGCATACTGAAACTATCAGGGAACTGGATATGAGCATCCTGGAAGTTTCCCTTGATTTCTCCCTGGTAGTGCGCAACCAGTGCGGTGATTGCGTCCTCCCTCTCATCTTTCAACGCATCGAATTCTTGCCAGTAGCGAATGCTTTCCTCTTGGAATTCGTCTTCTAGTCGAGCCCGTGTTTCAGCGGTGGAATTAGAGCGTAATCCAGGTGGTGTCGCTGGCGGCTTATTCATCGGAGCCACTTCTATGGAGATATCCAGAATGTAGTCTTGGTCATCGTCGAAGGGCCAGAGAGGGTGTAACGCTTCGTCCAGTATGCGGTGGATACGTTTTGGGTCCGCGGGGTCGGGATATACCTCGAGGATGCTCGCCATATTTCCTGAGCCACGCTCTGAGTGTATAAACTCATTTGCCAGATTGATGAGCTCCTGTAGATCGGTGTCTTCAGTTGCGACAATGATATAGCCATCGTCGTATTCAGCCACGAGCTCCAAGCCTAGTTTTACAGACAACCATTCGAATACCTCGTCGTCTTCGTCGGGGATTTGTAGCAGAAACGAGGCTCCGCTTGAAATCTCAGGTAAGTGTTCTGCCGCGCGAGCGTCTTTTTGTTGCTGAGCCTTTTCCGCGAATGACTGGAATTGTCCGCTTAAGTAGTTTCCATGTCCCGCGCGGTTCTGCTGGTTGGCGGCAACCCGTGCTCCTAATTGTCCACTGCCGTGAAGCTTCGCAGCACCTTTTATTTTTTGAATGAGTGGTAGGTGCGGGAAGTCGTTGTGGGGCATGGCTTAGTTTTTAAAAATGTCGCTTCACTTCTAGCGCAGCACCTTCTAAGTCGTCAAGGCTCACCTTTTCTCTGTTAGCTAGGATCGAGCGTTTGGCTGCGTTTTGTGCAATACGCTCCACTTCGCTGAAGCTGAAGCCGTCGAGACTGGCAGCGAATTGTTGAAGGTCGATTTGTGCATTGAGCTTGAGGGCGGACAGTGCAGTCTTTAACAGGCGTGCGATTTCAACGATTCCCGGCTTGGGGATTTCAATGGCTTCATCGAACCGACGATAGATCGCAGAATCGAGGGATTCGTAGTGATTGGTTGCGGCTATGATAAGACCGTCGCCTCTGTAGTCTTCTAGCTGCTGGAGCAGCATATTGACCACACGTGAAATTTCGCCGACGTCGTTACTTGCTCCGCGTGCTCGTGCGATGGTGTCGCACTCGTCGAGGAAAAGCGCACAGGGTTGTGCTTCAATCGCCTCAAAAAGCTTACTCAAATTCGTCGCAGTTTCGCCGAAGTAGGATGAGATCAGAGTGTCGAAGCGGACTTTATGTAGTGGCAAGCCTGTCGCCCATGCAATGCGTTCAGCTCCCAAGCTTTTTCCGCATCCAGGAGGGCCGTAGAGCAGGATGCGCTTGCGCGCGTTGAGGCCATACTGTGCCAAACGCGAGCGCGCTGCATATTCTTTTTCAATCCGAATAAAGCGTTGCTCCACTTCGGACGGCAAGACCATGTGGTGGCGCAATTGCGAATGCTCTAGGACTTGCACCAGTGGTGCAGAGTCGCGCTTGCTGGAAGGCAACGCGCTTAGAGAATTGGTGCGCGGCGGACGTGGGCGTCCTGCTGAGCCCGAGTCCGTCGGCTCGATTTTAGTGTAAGCAGATTCGAGTTCCGTGGCTAATTTTGAGTGCCCCAGACGTTTCTCATCTTCGATGATGGCACGACAAACCGCTTTCAAATCGGGATTCGATCCGGTTTGAGCACTGGCAAAGAGTCGTCGAAGGAGAGCCGCATTCATTACATTAGTATTTCATGGGATTCATTAAATGAAAACATTTTAACAGCTAAAAGTGGTTGGGGTGCAATGTGAAATCACGACTGCTCGCGGAAGGCGCGTCGAGCAGGGAGGCTTTCAGAGCTTTGAGCATTTTTTAGCTTTTGAGCGTAGCGGATCGCCTGCTGTAGGCCTTTGGTGGGGTGTTCTGATTCCTTCTTCGCCTCAACAATCGCGAGATGCTGATTGTTCTTATGTAAGAGATAGTCGACAAAACAGCGACTGCCGCGCGCGCCGCCAGCTAACTTGCGGCCTGCTGTGAAGTAATATTCACGTGTGATTGTGTGTGAATCCCATTGCGCCTCCTTGAGTGCCGGATCGATGTAGTTTGCGCGTGTATCGGCTTCAGATGGCATGTTTGTTGGGGCCGTAGATGATTAGTTGATGGTTTTTATTGGAGCTGTTGTTGGATCTCGGGGGGCGTTCCGGCGAAGTTGAGCAAGGAATCTCGTTTGAACGCATAAGACCGTAAGGGTGGGAAAATGAAAGTGACGAGCAAGCGCAATCGAGAGAAGGGGCGAAAGCTGTGTGCATTAGGCATAGGAGCGAGGGCAAGTATAGATCCTAAATCATTTAATCAATCAGAATCATCTTCTTCCTGCATACAGCAAAGAGCACCATCTTCTCTAGCAAGATCGAGTGGAGAAACTGGTGAGTTCGATTAACTTTAAATGTTGAATTAGACGCAGCCAATCATACAGCTTATGCTTACTGGGGCGGCATTCTAATATCTATTATTCCAGAACCGAGCGTATATTCCACAATGCTTGCCTGTATGATGTGTGGATGGCGTTCGTTGTTCGCAGCATAAAAATAAATGAGTCAAAAAGAATTTACATGGGGCGTCGCGACTGCGGCACATCAAGTCGAGGGTGCTTGGTTGGAAGATGGCAAAGGCCTGAATGTCTGGGATGCGTTTAGCCATACGCCTGGCAAGATCAAGAATGGCGACACGGCCGATGTGGCCTGCGATCATTACCATCGCTACGAGGAAGATATCGATTTAATTGAGCAACTGGGCGTTCGTGGCTACCGCTTCTCGATCAGTTGGGCGCGCATCCTGCCACAGGGGCGTGGTGAGGTGAATCAGGCGGGCATTGATTTTTACAATCGTCTGATCGATGGTCTACTGGCTAAGGGAATCACTCCCTTTGTGACTCTCTACCATTGGGATTTGCCGCTGACCTTACAGATGGAGAACGATGGCTGGCTTAGTTATTCCACGGCGGAGGCCTTTGCTGAGTATGCGCAGGTGTGCTTTAATGCTTTTGGTGACCGTGTGAAGAAATGGATGACTTTTAATGAGAGCTGGTGCACCGCAGTGCTGGGGCACGGTTCCGGCGTTTTTGCACCTGGCCGCAGTTCGGTGACGGAGCCCTATCTTGCTGCGCATAATTTAATGTTGGCGCACGGTCTGGCTGCTAAGGCATTTCGCGATGGCGGGTATGCGGGCCAAATCGGTATCGCCAACAATTGTGATTTTCGTGAGCCCTTGACAGATGCACCCGAAGATCAAGCTGCGGCGCAGGAAGCGCTGGAATTCTTTTACGGTTGGTTCACCGATCCGGTCGTTTTTGGTGATTACCCTGCCATCATGCGAGAGCGGGTGGGGGATCGCTTGCCGAAATTTACTCCGGAGCAAAGTGAACTTCTCAAGGGCTCGGCAGACTTCTTGGGGCTGAATCATTATACGACACACTATGCGTCACGTGCAGATGTGGATGAGAATGGCGTGGCCGCTGAGAATGGCAATGGAGGCATGGATGCGGATCAATGTGTGCATTTGAGCGCGGATCCCGCTTGGCCAACCACCAGTATGGGTTGGTATGTAGTGCCTTGGGGCTTACGCAAAATGCTCAACTGGATCGAGCAACGTTATAATGGTTTGCCTATTTATGTCACGGAGAACGGCTGCTCCGTCGAGGACAACGATCCAAGCACAGCGGTTGAGGATCATTTCCGTGCGAAATTTATCGAGAGTTACACCGAGGAACTGAAAAAAGCACGCGACGAAGATGGCGTCAATGTGCAGGGCTACTTCTGTTGGACTTTGATGGACAACTTTGAATGGACGCGCGGCTACGATATGCGCTTTGGGCTGATTTTCTGTAACTTTGATACCTTGGAGCGCATTCCGAAGGCATCCTATCGTGCGTATCAGCAATTGATTCAGCGTGATTGCGCTGGATCTGAGAGCTAGTGCGATCCGGCTCAAGCAAGCAAGCTGGATTTGCTTGCTTGAGCCGTAGGCTTTCCTACGCAGCGATACGCCGCGTTTTATTCAGCGCTGCCTGACCAGGCTTGCAGGCTTTCACGGCGCACTTGCAGTTTTTCTTTAGCGCTGAGTGCGTGATAGTCCGCAGCCATGCCGGCTTCCCAATCCCCGTAGGAGGGGTTGGGTAATACGATGAAGCGTTGTCCGAATGCGGATTGGTAGCTCGCGGTGGCTTGATTGCGCGGCTCGTTGGCTTGGTGCCAGGTGCCGATTTCGGGGAAGTCGTTGAGATTGTCGCCGATCATTAGGACGATCTCGTAGCCGGCGTCGGTGACTTTTTGGAAGCGAGCTTGTTTGTTGGATGTATCCGTTTTTAAGAATACACGGTTGGCAGTGGGCTCGGGGAAGCCGAGCGCTTGCAGGTTCTTGACGGTTGCGTCGAAGACCTCATCGGAGCGATTGGACACATAGAAAAGTGCGCCGCCTTGCGCGATCACGTATTTTGCAAACTCCAGCGCGCCCGGAATGGCGGGGGCCTCGGCGGCCTCACACCATGCGGTCCAAGTCGCGGAAGCATAGCTGTCTTGATTGTGTAAGAGCCACGCGGCATAGGGGCTGTTGTCGAGCATAGTCTCGTCCAAGTCGACGACCACGGCCCAGGGTTTAGTTTGGCTTGCCTTTGCTTGATCGACGGCGTCTTTGGCGGCGTTGAAGGCCTGATAGCAGAGCGCCTGATACTCGCCTGAGTTTTGCAACCAGAGCACCGCTTGAGTGCTTTGGTCGGAGATGCGCTCCGGGGCATGTGTCACGCAGCCAGTCAAAAATTGTAGGCTGGCGGCGACTGCGGCAGAGCTGATGAGTAGGCGTTTAAGGCTGTGTGTAGTTTTCTTCATTACGATTGTGGTCAATACTTTTGCTGGGTGTATTACTGAGTCTCGCTCAACATCACTATTCGTGCCAATTGGTGAATTGCGATGAAAGATCGGGTGCGTCTTATCACAGAAAATTATGCGCACCCGGGATCGCTTTACAAGTCGATCGCTTGCACGGTGATGTGTAGGTCGCGCTCGTAGCGTTGGACGATTTTGGCATCTTCTTCGGTTACGATGGAGATCGCCATGCCCGCGGCGCCCATGCGGCCTGTGCGCCCGGCGCGGTGGATATAGTCGTCGGACAGCGTGGGGAGGTCGAAGTTTATGATGTGAGTGAGACCCTTGATGTCTAAGCCGCGGGCAGCGATATCGGAGGCGATCAATACTGTGGCTGTGCCTTTGCGGAATTGTTTGAGCGCCATCTGGCGGTCGAATTTGCTCATGCCGCCATGCAGCACCGTGTGGCCTAGCTCGTATTTATCCAGCCCTTCGTCGATTTCTTCGGCGGTGATATTGCGATGAGTAAAAATGAGCGCGCGCGCCGCTTGCAAGTGTAGCAGTAGCTTGCCCAAGGTGTCGGTCTTGCGGTGAAAGCTGGACTCGATGTAAAAGTGCTCCACTTCGACTTCCGAGACGATGGCTTGGCCGCGAATCCATTGCACCGCTTTGCCTAGCGATTCGGCGATACGAAAGGTGTCGCTCTTTTCGGTGGCGGAGGCGAACACGAGCTGGCGGTCGCGGGGCATCATTTTGAGCAAAGCTTCTAAGTCTTCGATGTGATCTTCGGCCAGTAGGTTGTCGGCCTCGTCGATACAGACTGCGCGGCATTTGTGCAGCTTCAGTTTGCCAATGCGGCCGAGTTCCAGCATGCGGCCGCAGGAGCCGACGACGATGTGTGGCTTTTGTTTCAGCTTTTCTTTTTGACGTTTCGCAGATGCATTGCCGATTAAGAGCTGGCTACGAATGGCGAGATTACCAGTCGCGTCCAATTGTCGAATACAGTCGTGGATTTGCACCGCGAGTTCTTGGGTGGGGGCTAGCACCACTACCTGCAAGTCTGTCGTGTCGACCTCGATTTGATTCAGCAAGGGCAGTAAGTAGGCCAGCGTTTTACCACTCCCGGTAGGGGCGCTGAGCCATGCGTCACGCCGCTCGCTGAGCGGTGGGCAGGCTTGCGCCTGTATGTCTGAGGGCGTGTGGATTTGGATTCGCGCAAGTTCGGCGGTGAGTGCTTGCGAGAGTCCCAGTGATTGAAAAGTGGCCATGCCAAAGAGCCAATCGCAGGCAGTTGACAGAGGCGACGCATAAACTAAGAAATCTTAAATAGATTGACAGTTTTACTTGTCTGAGCTCTCACTAACTAGGTCGTGAAAATGAAATTAGGCATAGTTGGGCTGATTAGCCTGTTCGCTTGGAACGCTCTCTTTGGGCGCGTTCGGAGGCTTGCTGCTTTGTATTCATCAAGACCTTGGGGGATCTGTGAGTGAGGACGCTGTTCAGGCGAGCTCTTGCTTGGCAGATCATTGTTCGGTTGCTGTTGAAGCGTCTTGCGCGACGGCTGCCGAGAGATGTATCGACATCGAACTAATTGCGGAGGAGCTGCCGCCTACGCGACTCCAGTCTGAAGCGCAGTTCGTTGCGCCTTTGGTCTTGCTCGCTGTTTTAATCGACTTCTTGCAAGTGCCGGAGCCTTCGCTCGCGCTTGTGTATCAATGGCCAAAGCCGCCGTGTGCATCACCGCAAGCTACGTGGCTGACTGATGACTATCTGCAGACGACGGTCCTGCGCGTCTGAGATTTCCTGATACCCGTTTAACGGCTGTCCGTT
This sequence comes from Puniceicoccaceae bacterium, assembly GCA_002729725.1. GTDB lineage: Bacteria > Verrucomicrobiota > Verrucomicrobiia > Opitutales > Coraliomargaritaceae > Thalassobacterium > Thalassobacterium maritimum. The sequence goes on along the minus strand of PBYS01000002.1, from coordinate 34,741 downwards.
GGATGTGACTCCAAAGTGTGTTCACTTTGGCCATCGCGGTGGCTCTGTGGTGTCGACCCCAGTTCTACGGAATTTGGCGGCACTGTTTAATCAACAGTATCAGGAATCGTATGTATTCAAAATTTTATTTTAAGCGCGCGCTGCTTTGCGTTGCGTTATTGATCGGGGCAGGAGAGCTGTCCGCACAATCAAAAGTTCAGCTGAGTTCGGAACAAGCCGTGCAATTGGCGCTGGAAAATCAGCCCTTATTGCTGGCAGCACAAGCCGTGGTGGCACAGGCAGAGGGGCGCTTATTGCAAGCGGGCCGACTAAGCAATCCGGAGCTGGGCTTGAGCTATCAGGGCGATCAGGCCTTTAACGATGAGGGCGAGCAGAACTTCGGACTTGCCTTTACGCAGCGCTTCCCGGTTACAAATCGCCTGAAGCTGGAGCGGGCACTCGCTCAGAAAGAAATCGAAGTCGCGCGCGCCGAGATCGAGGAGCAGATGCGTGAGCTTAAGTTGCAAGTGCGACTGGCGGTGGTGACGCTAGCCACCACGCAGGCGGAGTGGGCGCTGCGCTCGCAGTTGACTGAGCTGAATCGAAATTTCCTTAAGTTTATCGAGTCGCGCGTGCAGACCGGTGAGGCATCGACGGTGGAAGTCGACCAGTTGCAGATGGCCTTGTATGTGACCGAGCAAGAGGCGCATCACTTGGAGCATCAATTGATTGCGGACCGCGCTGCGCTGAATGAGTTGATGGGGATGCCGGCGGACTACGAGTTTGAGCTCAGCACTCCGCTAGCCACGCCGACGCAGGCGCCGAGTTTTCCAGAGTTTAGCCCAGCGCGATTGGAACAACATCCGAGCTATCGCTTGCGGCAACTACTTTTAGAACTAGCGGAAGGCCGCATCGCCAGTGCACGCGCTGAGCGGTGGGCCGATGTGGCTGTTCAAATCTTTTATATAGAAGGAGCGCAGTATGGATGCGCCCGAGGGGCTGGGGCGTGGCCGTTCTTTTGGACTGGGGATCTCGGTGCCGCTGCCGCTGCATGATCGTAATCAGGGCAATATTGCGGCGAGTCGTGCGGCCCGCAATGAAATGCAGTGGCGCCTACAGTCGATCGCTTCGAAGTTGCAAATTGAAGCAAAGCTACAATCTGAGCTCGCCAGTAAGCTATATCATCAGGCCGAGAAATATGAAACGCAATTGCGGGCAGTGCTGGACCGCAATGCCGCGGCCATGCAGATGGCCTACACCAATGGTCAGATTAGTCTGCCCGAATTGTTTCAAAGTCAGGAGCAACAGCTCAAAATTCAATCCACTCAAATCGAGGTGCTGAGTGAACTTAAAAGATCTAAAATTCGTTGGTCTGCCGCCACTGATGTTGAGCTAGCCGGATTATAATATAATGAATACATTTTACACAAAAGCGACCTGTTGGGCGGGCGCACTGATCTCTTTTTTACCGCTGCTGCAGGCATCCAATCGCGCAGCCAACACCGTGATCCTGGATGAGAGTGGGGTGCGGAATTTACGCATCCTGACCGAGGAGGCGGACTATCGAAATTTTTCGACCACGGTTTTTGCGATCGGACGGATCGAGGAGTTGCCCTCGCATCGTGCAGTGCTGTCCACGCGGGTCGCCGGGCGGGTGAAGGCGATTCATTTCTTTGAGGGCGACTACGTTAAAAAAGGTGAGGTGGTCGCGCGTATTGAGACTCGTCAGTTAGGGGATCCGCCCCCCGCGATCGATTTGCTGGCGCCGCAAGACGGGCTAGTGGTGACTTCTCACATACGTCTGGGGCAGCCGGTCGAGCCGGATTCGGAGTTAATGGACATCTCCGATCGTTCAGTGATGTGGGCGGTGGCGCGCATCCCCGAACAGGAAGCGGCGGGTGTCGCGGTTGGCTCGAAGGCGCACATTCGAGTGCCTGCGCTGGGCGATATGATGATTGAGGGCCGCTTGAAGCGTTTCGGAGTGAATGCCGATCGTGAGTCGGGCACGGTGGAGGGCATCTTTGAAATCTCCAATGCTGAGGGACGCTTGCGCCCCGGTATGCGGGCGGAGTTTTCGGTGGTGTTGCAAGAGCGTGAGGATGTGATCGCTGTGCCGCGCGAGGCGGTGCAGGGCGATCCTTCCAATCGCGTGGTGTTTGTAACCGACTTCGATTTGGACAATGCCTTTGTGCGGGTACCTGTCATTTTAGGCGAAAGTAATGACCGTTACGTGGAAGTGACTTCCGGCTTGTTTCCCGGCGACGAAGTGGTGACGCGCGGAGCGTATTCACTGATGTTTGCTGGCGGGGGGGCGGGCATCTCATTGAAGGAAGCACTGGATGCGGCGCATGGACATGAGCACAACGAGGACGGCTCCGAGATGATCGACGCCGACCGTGCACGCAAGGCGGCGGAGACGCGGGTGGCACGGGGAGACCTGCCGAATGCCGAGCCGGCCAAGACCAGTAAGTTCCTCATGGTTTACGCTGCGCTGATTACACTCGTATCGATTATTCTGTGGCAGCGTTTGCTGCAGCGCAAAACAGAGGGAGCGACTTAAAATGTTGAATCAATTGATACGTTTTTCGCTCTCGCAGCGTTTGTTGATCTGTTTGCTCGCGGTCATCGTGCTGGTCTTGGGCACCAAGACGGCGACCGAGTTGCCAGTGGAGGTGTTGCCCGATCTGACCAAGCCTACCGTGACTATTTTGACGGAAGCGCCCGGCTTTGCGCCGGAAGAGGTGGAGACGCTGATATCGATCCCTTTGGAGAATTCCTTGATGGGGGCGACGGGGGTGTCGCGCATACGCTCCGTGAACGATGTCGGGCTGTCGCTGATCTTTGTGGAATTCGATTGGGGCACCGACATCTACCAAGCGCGTCAATTCGTGCAGGAACGATTGGCCGGTGCCGATGAGTCGATACCCGAAGCTGTGAACCCATACATGACGCCGGTGGCTTCTTTGATGGGCAACATTCTCCTGGTGGGCATCGCCGATCCGACTGGCGAGATTGCGCCGCGTGACTTGCGCACACTGGCGGATTGGACCGTGGGCCGACGCCTGCAATCCATTTCCGGCATCGCCGAAGTGCTTTCGATGGGCGGTGGCGTAAAGCAAATACAAGTGCAGCCCGATCCGGATCGCATGCGCGCGCACGATGTCAACTTTGAGCAGATTCATGCGGCGGCGGCCAACTCGGTCAAAAACACCACCGGCGGCTTTCTCACGGAGTCCGCGCAAGAGATTATGGTGCGCAATCTTGCGATGACGACCGAACTCTCGGACATCGCCAACACGGTGGTGACCTACGAAGACGACCGTCCCGTGCGGCTCGGTGACGTTGCAGAATTAACCTGGGACATACAGCCGATGCGCGGGGATGCCGGTGTGGGCTCAAAGACGATCTCCAACGGCGAGTCGGTCACCGGTTACCCGGGGGTGATTCTCAGTGTGACCAAGTCGCCCGGCTTCGATACCATCGCACTCACCGGTCACGTCGAGTCAGCGCTGGAAGAATTGAAAACCGCACTGCCCGCAGGTGTCGAAATTGTAACGCTCTATCGCCAAGCCGATTTTATCAACCTTTCCGTCGGTAATTTGAAAGAAGCCCTGCTGGATGGAGCCATCATGGTGGCCTTAATCCTATTTATATTTTTGTTTAATCTCCGGATCACTCTAATCACTTTGACTGCGATCCCGCTATCGCTTGCTGCGACCATTTTGGTCTTTGCCGCCTTTGATTTGAGTGTGAACTCGATGACCCTGGGGGGCCTCGCCGTGGCCATCGGTATGGTGGTGGACGATGCCATCGTGGATGTGGAAAATGTGTATCGGCGCCTGCGGGAAAACGCCGCCTTGGCGCGGCCGCAGTCGCGGCTCGAAGTCATCGCGCGGGCCTCCGCCGAGGTTCGTTCCTCCATTTTATATGCTACGGTGCTGATCATCTTAGTCTTCTTGCCGCTGCTCGCGTTGAGTGGGGTAGAAGGGCGCTTGTTCTCTCCGATCGCGATTGCGACCATTGTGAGCATGGCCGCTTCGTTCCTAGTCTCGTTGACCGTGATTCCGGTGCTGTGCTCGCTATTGCTCAATCCCGCAGCGGGCAAAGTGCACCGCGATGGGGTTGTGGTGCGCAGCTTGAAACGTTGCTATGGCGCGACCTGGTTGCGTCTTTCGCTCTCGCAACCTTTGTTAGTGCTGGCACTGACGGGGGTGCTCTTGTTTGTCGGTTATGGTGCCGTGATTCGTATGGGGGGCAACTTCTTGCCCGCCTTTCGTGAGCCCACGGCCTTGATTGCCACCACCACCGCGCCCGGCACTTCGCTGAAGCATACCACCGAACTCTCCGAAACCGCGCAGAATTTATTGCTGCAAATTCCCGAAGTCGAAACCGTGGGCTATCGCGTCGGCCGTGCCGAGCGGGGCGACCACGTGGTGCCGGTGTCGACCGTGGAGTTTGAGGTCGAGTTTACCGACGAGAGTGCCCGCAGTCGCGACGAAGTTTTGGCGGAAATCCGCGATGTCATGCGCACCATACCTGGCACCTTTAGCGCGCTCAGTACGCCCTTGGCCGATCGCATCGGACACATGTTGAGTGGTGTCTCGGCTAAGGTGGCCGTCAAAATCTACGGCCCCGACCTCGCCGAGTTACGACGTCTGGGCAACGAGGTCACCGAGATCGCCCGCGCCATTCCCGGCCTGGAAGAGGCACGCGCCGAGCAACAAGCATTGATCCCGCAACTGCGCATCGAGGTGAACCGTGACCGGGCACTCGCTTACGGCATCACGCCCGGTGAGTTAAATACGCAACTGGCCGCATTGATGGGTGGCGAAGTGGTGGGCGAAGTCTACGAAGGCCAGCGTGTGTACGATCTGGTGGTGCGACTGCCGGCACAGTGGCGTGAGTCGCCCGAGCGATTGTCAAATCTCTACATCGATACCCAGAGCGGGCAGCGCGTGCCGCTCAGTTCGGTGGCCGACATCCGCCAGGCCAAGGGGCCCAACACCATTTTGCGCGAAAACACACTGCGCCGCTTTGTGGTTTCGATCAACCCCACCGTGAGCGATCTCAATCAAGCGGTGGAAGCGCTGCAAGAGGCTGTGGCGACACAGCTGAAGTTGCCGCCCGGATACACCGTCTCCTTCGAGGGCGAGTATCAAGCGCAGCAAGAGGCGCGTCGCACCATTCTGATCATGTGTTCGCTGATCCTGCTGCTGATCGTGTTCCTACTCTATAGCTACTTTAAAACATTCAGCTTTGTCGTGGTGGTGCTCACCATCATTCCGATCTCTTTGGTCGGTGGGATCTTCTATACCAGCCTGACGCTCAACAATATCAGCATCGCCACCTTGGTCGGTTTCATCGCCGTCACCGGGATCGCTGCGCGCAATAACATCATGTTGCTCTCGCACTATTTGCATCTGATGCGCCACGAGGCCGAAGCCTTTTCCAAGGCCATGGTGATTCGTGGCACCCAAGAGCGCCTGGTGCCGATTCTGATGACCGCTATCTCCGCCGGACTCGCCTTGGTGCCGCTGCTGCTGGCCGCCGATGAGGCCGGCAAAGAAATTCTCAATCCCGTGGCGATCGTCATCGTCGGGGGCCTGATCAGCTCCACGCTGCTCGGCCTCGCAGTGACGCCCGCCATTTTCTACACTTTCTGTCGTCAGTCGGCAGAGAAATCCATCCGCCTCGAATCCGCTGCTTCTGAGTAGTGGTGCGAGGCATTTGTCATCCAATCCAAGCAAGTAATCAAATATTATGAAAATCAAACAATACATCACCGCCCTCCTAGTCAGCCTCAGCCTGCTTAGCGCCGCATCGCTTGCGCAGGCAGCTGAATCCGCCGGTCCCAATGGCGGCCGCGTTATCGAGCAAGTGGAGCCCCATGCGGAGTTCTTTCTCACCTCCGAGCGCTACGCGCAAATCACTTTTCTGAACGCGGAGGGTGAGGCGATTGCGCCCGAGCAGCAAACAGTGAGCCTCATCGGCGGGGATCGTTCCGCACCCGTGAAATATAGCTTCGAGCGTGTCGGCGACGTGTTACGTTCCGTAGAGCCCCTCGCGGATCAGCCTCGCATGCCGATCGTGCTCTCGATCAAGCCATCTCCGGGGGCTAAAACGGTGCGTGAGAAGTTCTACCTGAATCAACTCGTCTGCGGCGGCTGCCAGCTAGAGGAATACGCCTGCATTTGCGGGCATTAAAACGTAGGGGGCGACTTGTTTTTTATGCCCTTGGGTGCACGCCCGCTTCGTGATAGCCGCTGGTTGATAGTCGGGCGCATGTTACTTCGCTCGATGCAGCTCACCTTGGAATTGAAGTGCCCCAAGGCGAGACGTATCGGCTCCGTTTCCGACCGGTGGCTATCTGAGCAGGTTGCAGTCCCGCCTTTAGGCGGCATTCGTTGCAATAAACCGCATAAATGCGGGACTCCAACCCTATCATACCTGCAGCCTCGGATTTTTCACCTTGCGGGTTCGTCGATTTAGCCTTCTGTCTTCTGACCTCTATTTTCTGATTACAAACTGAAATATTATGGCAAAGGATTGGCTCAAAGGCATTAAAGAAGAATATGACGTTGTCGTCATCGGCTCCGGCTTGGGTGGACTCACCGGGGCGAACTACTTGGCGAAGAACGGTCACAAGGTCCTCTTGCTCGAACACCACTACCAGTTTGGTGGGCTCGCGACTTGGTTTAAGCGTCCCGGTGGACACATCTTCGATATCTCCTTGCACGGTTTCCCGCATGGCATGGTCAAGAGCTGTCGCAAATACTGGACCAAGGAGATCGCCGATTCCATCCACCAGCTCAAAGATGTTCGTTTCATTAATCCGCAGATGGATGTGTGGACCTCCTTCGACCGCGAAGACTTTACCAATATTCTGGTCAACGACTTCAAAGTCGACCGCGAGAAGGTGGAAGCCTTCTACACCCACCTGCGCCAGATGAATTTCTACGACGACAACACGCAGACCACGGGTGAAATGTTCGAAGAGTTCTTCCCCGGCCGCAGCGATGTGCATCGCTTGCTAATGGAGCCTATCTCCTACGCCAACGGCTCGCATATCGACGACCCTGCCATTACGTACGGGATCGTATTCTCCAATTTCATGAGCAAGGGTGTGTTCACTTTCCAAGGCGGCACCGATACTTTGATCAAAAAGATGGTCGCCGAGCTGGAGAAAAACGGCTGCGAGGTGCGCAAGAATGCACTGGTCGAAGGTGTGGATGTGGAAGACGGCAAAGTCGTCGGCGTGCGCGTGCGCAGTCAAAACTCCGGCAGCGAAGAATTCCCGATCCGCACCGTCAAGTGCAAGGCCGTGCTCTCCAACGCCAACGTGCGCAACACCATCGAGTATCTGGTGGGCGAAGATAAATTCAGCTCCGAGTTTGTGGCCGAGGCCAAGGCGGTGCGTAACAACACCAGTTCCTGCCAAGTTTACATGGGCATCAAGAAGGGCGAGACCATCCCGAACATCGGCGACCTCGTCTTTACTTCCAAAGCCCCCGAATACACCATCGATGAGCTCACATCGATCCACACTAGCAGCCACACCTTTTCCGTTTATTATCCGGAAACCCGCCCACACCTCAAGGAGCCACGCTACACCGTGGTCGCGTCCTTAAACGCCCGCTGGGACGAGTGGAACGATTTAACCGACGAGCAATACGAAGCCGAAAAGGCCCGCATGTGCGAAGAGTGCGTCAGCAGCCTGGAAACTTTCATCCCCGGCGTGCGCGACAAGATCGACCACATCGAAGCCGCCACCCCACGCACGGTGAACTATTACACCAAGTCCATGCAAGGCACCTCCTTCGGCACCAAATTCGAAGGCCTCAAGGTCTCGATGGAACTTTCCGATCAAATCCAAGGCCTCTACCACGCCGGCTCCGTCGGCATCATCATGTCCGGCTGGCTCGGCACCATGAATTACGGTGTCATCACCGCCAACAAGATGGACAAGTGGCTCTACGAAAAAGCGAAAGGGTAGGGGCGTCACTCGTGACGCCCGCCGAGTCTCGGATCGATCGCGCTGCGACCTTCATCATTCGACAAGCGCATCGTCGCTGACAAGTGATGCTCCATTTCTACTTCGCGATTATTATTTGTGGAGAAACTAGTCGATTGCTGGTAGAATGGAAGGCGAAGGCCGCCTCGTAGTGGGATGATTCATCCGGCGTTCTGGTCCGATTATGCGTATGCAAAGCGCGCTCCTACACAATGAGCGAATGTTTGCTCGACATAATAAGCGAATTTTAGCACAACTGAATAAGCGAATAAAGTCACGGGTGTGATTAAGGAGAAGACGATGGCCAAGCCACATGAGAAATTAGCTGAATCACTGGAAACGCTTCATGCGCTTCAGGCTCGTGGGCGTATTGCCATACGCTCGCAGGATTTATCGCGCACGGATCGCGAGCGCTTGCTGCGTAGTGGATTTTTGCTAGAGATTATTAAGGGCTGGTATGTGCCTTCTCGCCCGGATGAAACGCAGGGCGAAAGCACGGCTTGGTATGCCTCCTTTTGGGAGTTTTGTGCGGACTATCTTGAATCACTCAAAGGGGTGGATTGGTCTTTGTCGCCGGAGCAGTCGATTGCCCTACACGCTGAGAACTGGACGGTGCCAAAGCAACTCTTGGTGCGTTCCATTAAGTCGCGCAACAACGTGACTTCGTTGCCGCACGGCACATCTCTGCTCGACATTAAGGCCAAGCTACCTGCGCCCGGTGAGCAGGCGAAGAAGCAATCGTTGCGTCTATTTTCTTTGCCCGCCGCTTTGGTTGCCTGTTCGGCGGATACTTTTAGGCAAAGCCCCTCGGATATGCGCGTCGCCTTGTCAATGATTCGGGATGCTTCCGAAGTCTTGGGTTTACTTCTATCCGGTGGACATAGCGCGATCGCCGGTCGCCTCGTGGGGGCCTTTCGCAATATAGGTCGTCCGATAATTGCCGACGACATATTCGCTGCCATGCGCTCTGCCGGATATGACGTCCGCGAGACAGATCCTTTTGAAGCACAGTCGCTCACGCAGCTTTCACCTAGGGAAACTTCCCCCAGTGTGAACCGGATTCGTCTGATGTGGGAATCCATGCGGGAAACTGTGATCGAACATTTTCCAGTGTCGCCGGGGCCAGTGAAAAATGCTGAATGCTATTTGCAGCAAATTGAGGAAGTCTATGTGACGGATGCCTATCATTCATTGTCCATTGAGGGCTATCGAGTGAGCCCTGAACTGATCGAGCGAGTGCGCCAAGGCAGTTGGAATCCGGACATAAATGAGAGCGACCAACAGCATCGGGATGCGCTCGCTGCACGTGGATACTGGCAGGCTTTTCAAGCCGTGAAGCAGGGCATTCAAAAGGTTCTTAAGTCTGGGGCGGCTGGCGAGGTGGCGGATAACGATCACAGCGCATGGTATCGTGAACTCTTCGCCCCAAGTGTGGAGGCGGGCATCTGTAAGCCATCGGATTTGGCCGGCTATCGAAATGGTCCCGTTTTTATCCGTCGGTCTAAGCATGTGCCGCTCAGCCACGAGGCGGTGCGCGATGCCATGCCGGCATTCTTTGATTTACTCAAAGGTGAAGCAGACGCCGCGGTCCGCGTCGTACTGGGCCATTTTATTTTCGTTTATATTCACCCCTACATGGACGGCAACGGTCGTATGGGACGCTTCCTCATGAACGCGATGCTAGCCAGTGGCGGCTACCCCTGGACCGTCATTCCTGTCGAAAAACGAGCCGACTATCTCTCTGCTCTCGAAGCCGCCAGTGTAGATGGAGATATCGCGCCGTTTGCTAAGTTTCTCGGGCAGTGCGTGGGCTCTGAGGTGAAGCCCGTCAAAGTAAAGTGAACAGTTCGAGTCGAAAGCATCCTGTCCGGCTGGGGAGTATGAACGACGGCGTGATCACTGCCAACATGTGGCTCTACGAGCAGAGCGAAGGCGTCGTTTTTTTGGAGTGTCGACAAACCGTAAAGTGACGCTTTATGGTTTGTATGTTAATTTGATTTTGATGCAGAACGGCTATCCTCCCGCCATCATACGAACACGCGACCGATTGAAGTATATCGGTGGTTTGGACAAGGCTCAGTTAGGCTGTGCAAAGGATGGCTACCGCAAAGTAATTAGAGTAGCGCGCCGATTCGTTATTGGACCAAGGAAGGTCTCTTACAGGTCGCCGATTCCACGGATGCAGGTTACCAGCTGTATCATCCCAGTATGGTCGAGAGAGTCGCGAAGATCCGCGAGCTGCAAGGCTAACGCTAGACGCTGAGCGAGATTCGCGGGCAATTTGAGCGGGAGTAGGGCGAGAGTGTTGGGGGATTTTTGAATATACAATAGGTTCATTGCGTAGCAGGGGATGGCTCTGCCGCCCTGCCGATGAGGACTTTTTCGTTTGTCCTTAGCAAGGGCATCACGCGCCGCCGAAACCTTCACTATCCGTGCCTTCATTGAGCCACTCTCTATATGGGTGTCATGAACAATCAAAAACTATGTTCACGACTAAAAAGTGTAATTATGGATTTACGAAATGACCCCATTCGAAGCCCCGCGTCGTAAGACTGAGGGAAGGTGCCTGTTGTGTGAAATGTGTAATGAGCTTGTATGATCGTGCGTAAAGCAGCTGCTCGAAGTGCGATAGGTAGGGAGTGGTTGTCGAATATTGAGATTAGGCAGTCGAGGTCCTTTGGTGCAGTTATGCATTTCTGAAAGGTTGAAATCATAGCCTCAACTTGCTGGATAGTTGAACGCGTTAGTTTTGTTTCATTATTCATGCGAACTTCCGTTAGTAGTTCGATGGTATTCTCGCGTTGAAGAGTGAGGTCTTGAATCTGATTAATATAAAAAATGGCTTCCTTTGTTGAGTTTGCTATTAATGCTTTGTTCCAAAGGTCAATATCGGAGTCCGTAGATTTTTGCGCTAACTGTGGACGATTTATACTGCTATTCCCTTTATTAAAGAGCTTTGGAGCGCATATGACGAGTAATCCAATCGCGATAAGTGCATTGGCTGAACAGAGAATGATGATGGGGGTGCGTCGCATGTGGCCTTGGTCATTGATGATATTAGATTAGAGATCAAGATCTTTGAGTCAGAGAGTGAAAAACGATACTTATTTTATAACTAGGATATTTATCTTATTCAGACTAGTGCATTTACTTATGTTATACGTGGTATTGCGTAGTAATGGTGCTGGGTGTTCTTGATTTATTGCTTAGTTTTGATTGATTATACTAACAATTTTAGATTTTTATAATAACGATGTTGACTCAGTCTGATTCGTATTCGTCCCTATGGGTCCTCATTTTTTAAATAGCCGATTTATGAACACCTATAACCGCTTTCTTCTTTTTCTTTCATTTTTTTGTGTGCCCGCATTGTTGCAGGCTGGTGAGTCCGCCAAGGGCACAGTCATTATGATCTCTTCCGTGAGTGGGTGGCTTTTGCTTAGTTCCGCAGTGCTTCTCTGGAAGGAAATTCGAAAGGGTAGCAGCTCTAAGCATAAAGATCAGTAATTCAACGAAAGGAGCTTTGCTATGATTTCGTTGAAAACTTTTAATTTTTATTGGCCGTTGTCGGCACTTGTGGTCGGTTGCTGTCTCGCAGTGTCGGGTTTGTCCGCTCAGGTTGCGGTCACATTACCTTTTGAGACAGATTTCGAGGTTGATGAAGGCTATAATTTGGGGCCATTGGCCACGGATTCAGTTTGGCAGTTTGGCGAGGGGTTGGATGTCCGTGTGAGTGCGCCGGGCGCTGCTAGCTCTCAGGGATTGGCTTTTTTCGGAGGTGAAGCCTTGTGGCTTTCGACTGACTCGAATGCTTCAGCGGTGTCTTGGGTGGATTTTTATCTGAAACCAATCTTTGTCGAGTCGGAGGATTTGCCTGTCATCTTTGGAGGTGAGCAATCAGCGGTCACTGGCTTTTTGAAAGTGAGTGCTGAAGGGGAGGTTTATGCAGTTAGTGGCGACGGTCAAGGGGGAGGCAATTGGATGCCTTCAGGCGTGCCGATCGCGTTGGATGATGATCTCGCGTTGGATTGGATTCGGCTTACGTATCGTTTAGATTATACCACGAAAAAATGGGATCTATTTGTGGATGGTGCCCTGGTGATGACGGATTTGGGCTTCCTGCATAATAACGTTGGTGCATTGTCCTCTTTTGCTGCGTTTTCAGATGGAGAATCGGATACGTTGTTTGATTATTTTTACGCGGGTAATGAGAACCCGTTTTTCTTGGATACCTCCAACGACGGGCTGCCTGATGATTGGCTGACGCTGCAAGGCCTCGATGTTCAAGTAAATCAGCGCTACGGGGATGGTGACCTCGATGGATTGAATAATTTGCAGGAGTATCAGTTATCCACACTGGCCAATAACGCCGACTCTGATGGGGATGGCGTTAACGATGGTTCTGAGTATTATGATGGAGCAAATCCTTTAACTGCGGATGCTTACGTCTTGAGTTCGCTGCCTTTTATTGAGGATTTTGAGTTGTATTCGAATGGGTTGCTTGATTCTAGCAATAACTGGGAAGTCTTCGGTGAGAGCGTATCTGTTCAGTCTGAGAGCGTTCGTAATGGTTTGTGGGCGCTTGAAGTGGGAGGTGATTCTTCGGCTTCCAATCGGATTAATGGCTCAACGCAGCAGGTGGTCTGGGTGGATCTTTATGTAAAGCCAACACCAGCGGTTAATGCACCTGATTTGGGGCAAGATATTAGTGTTGCCTATTACTTCGATGCCGAAGGTCGCCCGATCGTGTTTGACGGTTCGGGGGGCGGAGGTTCTGGATTCTGGCGATTGTTAGAGGTTGCACAGTCGAATGACTGGCGACGTGTGACAGTGAAGGCGGATTATGCGGCTCAGGCTTTTGATTTCTATTTAGATGGTGAGCGCATTGGTGCTGGACTCGGTTTTGCGCATGCGCAGCCATATTTGTCGCGTTTGCAGGTGGCTGGATCGACGGCCTTGGATGATGTCGCGATCTCAGTGGTCGAGCCGACTGAATTGGATGATGATCGCGACGGTGCTTTCAACGCCGATGAAATTGCAGCCGGGACGAATCCCTTAGCGTTTGACTCAGACGGCGATGGTTTGAGCGATGCGTTGGAACTCCTATGGGGCTTGGATCCGAATGTCGTCGATATTCAACTGGCTCAGCCGATTGAAGTGAGTTCGGGCATTTATACTTGGACCACTGGCTTTTCGGGAGTGGAGGGATATGTCGCCGCACCATTAGATGGGCAGTCTGATTGGCTCTCTGCGGGCTCGGTAGTTGTCACTGCTGAAGAGACTGCGATGATGACGGATTCGGTTACGGACGATGCTGTGATTGAACGCTTGGTCGGTATGGGGGAATTGCGTCGTGTCTGGGTTAGCTTTAAGGCTAAGCTAGTTTCAGGTGAATTACCTGCAATGGGAAATCTGACTGAGCCGGCTGTCGCCATTTTGGGCAGTGGCTTAGGCGATTCGCTTGCGATCTGGGATGCACGCGAGTCCGAGTGGATCGAATTGGATTCTGAAGTGAATCCTTCGGAGTGGAATGGCTATGCGCTTTATTTAGATTATGTAGATCAAACGTGGATGCTTTGCGTTAACGGTGTAATTGTTGCCAGTGATATTCCTTTCCGTGATGACGACTTGAAAGTCTTTTCGCGCTTTAAGGTGCTTCAATCAAAGATGGTAGATGGCGATCTCAGCGGAGACCAGTCCAGCGCAGAGTTTGATGATATCACTTTCTCAAATGCTGAACCTGACGGTCTGGATTTTGACGGAGATGGATTGTTGAATAGCCTAGAACAGCAACTCGGCTCTAACTTATACGTCACAGACACCGACGGCGATGGCATAGATGATTTTTGGGAATACCAAAACAGTTTGGATTTATTAGTTAACGATGCGGCTTTAGATTCAGATGGAGATGGGCTGCTGAATCTTGATGAATACCGCGTTGGCTTAAATCCTCAGGTTCAAGATATAGAGGGAGTTTCCGGTTATGCTAGTTTAGCACTTTGGCATGGTGTGGAAGGTGCTTTTCTCTCTAATCTGACTGGAGATAGTCGTTTTCCGTTAAGCCCTGATTATCGTAATCTTTTGCCAGAATTGACGACGGCATATAGTGCCGATGGCATGTCAACCTATGGGCAGCGGATTTCTGGCACCATTACTGCCCCAGTCTCTGGTAACTATACCTTCTGGCTGTCTGGGGATGCTCGAGCTGAGTTGTGGCTAAGTTCGGATGAGACTCCATTTGCTAAAGAACGTATTGCGCACTTAGAGTTAGCCTCTTATTTCCAGCAGTGGAATAAGTATGCATCTCAAGTTTCGATCTCGATTACATTGGTCGAGGGAGAACGCTACTATTTCGAAGTCTTGCATACGGAAGGCAGTGGTAAAGATCACGTCTCGGTTGCTTGGCAGTATCCGGGGCAATCTCGCCATATCGTTCCAGGTGAGTTTTTAACCTCTTCGATTGTTTATGCAAATGATGCGGATGATGATGGATTACCCGATGACTGGGAAGTTTCGGTTGGTCTGGATCCTTCTGTTGGTTACGGGGTTAACGGTTATGCGGGTGATCTGGATGGCGATGGCTTGCTTAATCACGAAGAGCGTGAGCTCGGCACCAATCCAACACTGGCAGATTCGGATGGTGATGGTTTTTCGGATACAGAGGAATTATATGAAATTTTCTCTGACCCGACTGTTCACGATTTAAGCAGCGAAGCTATTGTTGTCAGCACAATCAATGGCGCAGCTTTCACGAGTTCTCGTGGTTCGTGGAGCACCGAGGGCACGGAACTTTACAGTGTTGATTCGACTGGATCGCTCAGCTATGCGCTTAATTTTGTAGAGGCTGGAGCTTATCGACTTGTAGTCGAATTGACAGAGCAGAATGCGTATAAGAGCGGCAGTAGCACTTTTGAGCTGCGTGCAAATCTGGATGGTTACAGTTATGGCATTCGTTCCGCTTCGGTCAATTATGGTGAGACCGCCGAGTTGTATTATTATTTACCTTACCTCGCTGCGGGGAATCGCGACTTGACGCTGGACTGGCTCAACGGTTTTGGGAATGCATTTCTGCGTATTCGTTCGGTGCGTCTTGAGCGCATTGATGGCGTGGATATCGATCAAAATGGAATTGCTGACTGGATTGAAAGTCGTGCGGATCGTTTGGGCTCCGAGGCGGATTTACCGTTGGCGATTTATGCCTCTCCATTTTGCTTTGAGGGCACTAGTTTCGACCCCGTAAGTGTCGCAATTGACAGTTATTCACTTTCGAATGTCGCAGATCTTCGAGAGGAGACTGTTGAGCAAGCGCTCTATAATAGTTACTACGCTAATATTGCACTGACTGCGGACGAAGATCGTGTCGTTCTGATTAACGACCAAAGCGGTCTCCGCAGTAGTCAAGTCACCCTGACTTGGGCGACTTTCAATGCGGCTGAGCATGAATTTGTTCACATCCGCTTGGATGATTCACTCTTGCTATCTGCGATTGATCCGAGCCTTGCAGTTGCGCGGCCGATTGAACTTCAACTGACTGCACCTGATGGCACCGTTGAGGTTCATTCGTTAGCAGCAGAGGCACGCTTACAGGCGCTCTTCGATCAAGCTGGTGATTGGCAGTTGCAAGCTACGCTCCTATCACTTGCTGACGAAGAACCAATTGTCTATGATTCCGTGATTCGTGTTTCCGGCGCGTCATTAGCTCCAACTCCGATTCTCTTTGAGAACAGTGCGCGCTCATGGTCGCCATTGATTTCCGATGCCGAAGTTGTCGTGGAGTCTGATGCTGGGCTGACTGTGTATGAGCCCTATCCGGGGAGAATGCCTCGCAGCTTTGAGTTGAATGCTAACTTGAATGGCGGGCGTATAATTGCTCGTCTGCCTGACGGAGGGGCGATCCTTTCGACGACCGATACCAATGTGGTCCGTGATTATACTCGCACGCAAACTTACAATCAGATAGTTGAAAAGTTCTCTGATGGGACAGTGATGGTGAGTGCTTACATTATACTGAATGAAGTGCCAGAAGGTTTTAGTATGAACATTCAAGTGTTCAAGTCTGGTGTGACATTTGATGATGGCACTGTCTGGCGCACAATCACAGATGAGGATTTTGATGAACAGGGGCGCTATCAATTCTTTATGTTGCGCTCACCTGGAGTTCAGGGGGGCAACTGTCACCGTTATTGGTATCTACAGGATGATCATGTTATTGGAAGCTCCTGATTTTGAAGGTCTCAAGTGATATGTTTAGTAATTTTAATATGCGGATCTTTCGCGTGATCTTGTTGTTAATGGCGTCGTCTCAGTTATTTGCTCAAGAAGACTACGTCAGCATGATTGTGAATCGTGGAGCGTCCCCGCTCTACAAGCAGCGGCATCATTTGTTGCATGCGATGAACCAGTCAGATTTGCAGGGAGCATCAGAACGTCTTTTTGTGTTTATGGCAGATGGTCAGCCTCCAGAGCACATGGGCGAAGATGATTACTTGTCACTTTGTAATGACATTTATGACAAGATATTTGATCTCGGGATTGATCAAACAGGGTGCTTGTCTCACGCCCTTGAAGTTATTCCAGATGAAACTCGGATGTTTGTCTGGCGTGACTATTGTATTCAAAAAATGGCGAAGACCCTGATCGCAGATGGTATTAACGAAGGTGAGAGGACGAAGGGCCTGCAATTATTAGATGAATTATCCGCAGGCCGTTTTTCAGGCCTGCAGGGGACTGCTTTAATTGTCGCTTACGCACTCAGCGAACATCCCGAAATAGCGGTCGAGATTGGTATGTCGACTTCTGTAGTTGGGCTGAGGGCTCTCCAGTGTGCGCAAAATACAAGTGCCGAGTTGATCGATCGCGTGACAGCTCTGCAAGTCGCGGCTCGATGTGCGGCTCCAGGGACCTTGGAGTATGTTCGATCCACTTTGAGTGATGAGTTGCCTGCAGCACCCATGCTGAAGGTTTCGTCGATTGCTGCAGTCGGGATGCTGGGAACTGATGAAGATCGTGTGCTGTTGAGCGCATATCGCCAATCACCAGACATTCGCTACCGCAAGGCGGCACGCTCTGCACTGAAAAATTTAGAAAAATAAAATTACATTTAGAATAATATGAAAACGATAAGACAATTACACAGAGCTCAGGGGGCATATTGCTCTAAACTGCTGATGCTGTGCCTTTTCATCATTGCAGGGCTCTCCGATTTATTGGCGATCAATCTACCTCCGGGGGATGATACAGATGACGGGTGTGGGGGTTCGGATGGAACACTTGGTAGCGTGAGCTTCAACTTCGATTTTCCAATTCTTCCATTGGAGGCAGGCTTGGGTGCACAGCGCTTATCTGTAAAACGCGACGAGCCATCTCCGAGCCTGTTCACCCCGAGCTCGCTCAACTACTCTTCGGGAATCACGACTTTTGTCAGTAGTATAAAGGCTGAAGAACAGTTGCCTGCGGGTATCTCGCACGAGTTTGAGCTGCGTGATGAGAATAATAATGCAGTCAAGTATCAAGTGAGTAGTGGTTCGAGTGTTGCTCGTCCTGTCGGTGATTTTACTGGAAGTGATGATCGTGTCTTACTATTAGCTGCCGATTATGAACAGATTGTTGAAGTGGAAACTCCGGTTTACTACCGCTTGATAAAGGGGGACGGTAGCGAAATCGACTACGCGGTAGAAGTTGGGGAATTTGCATTACGCGTAAAGACACCGGCTGGTCGTGTCATCGAGGCAGGTGAACAGTTTGATATCGTGCTTCAAGATGGTGCGTATCGTCAAATCCGCTCTGCAGCAGGCCTCGTGGATCTACTTGTCATTGATGATTTCTCATATCAACTTAGTTTTTATACCAACGCCAGTGCGGGAGTGCCTGGCGCGGATGGACTCTATGTTCCTGTGGCAGATCCAGAGGGCGAGCCTGGCGCGGAAGCACAACCGTATCGGACGATTCTGATTCGAAATCCCACGGGGAATCCAGACCAGTATGACCGTATCCAAATCGTCGAGACCCATGGTGCTTACGAGCGGATCAGTGAGTGGGAATACATTGTTGCCGCTAAGGACTGGCGATTCATGAAGGGCTTGGAGAGCACGACTGATACTCAGGGCATGTTAACTGAGCAGATCATCGTGCAGGAGGATGAGGACACTGGCGATGTAATTGAGACACGTGAACTTCTCGACGAGAGTGGTGAGCTGGTTTCCAGTAATTTTGAGCGCCTGCATACCTTCCCTTGGGGAGACGATCTTGCGATTGAATCAGTTAAAGATTCGATGAACTTTGCTCTCACGACCACTTATAGCTACTACGAGAATGAAAATGAGAATGGCTTTGGACGGCGTAAGCAAACCGTTTATCCGGATGGTCGTTGGACTCATTTTACATATGACTCTGAGGATCGAATGATTCAGCGCGCCGAGCCATGGATGGACAGTCCCGTTGGCAGCCCTGCGACTGAGACTAAGGTGACTATTTATAGTTACGATCCTGTAGACCCTCGCGACATTGCAACTGACTTCGATGCGCGCGCTCGCACCACGATTACCCAAGTGCGAGGCACGGAAACTGGTCGCACTTACAATGCCTACTTTATCGATTCTACTATCAATGAAGCAGGAGAAACGATCTATGAATACACCGAGATCGAAGAACGCACCACGACTTTGGAAGAAGATGGCGAGGGCCCTGAGTATGGAGATCCATCTAATCTGCGCACCACACGCGTCTATTATCCTGATAATGCAGATGCCGTTTCTGCCGGAAGGCTCCAGCGTGTTACGACGCCAGACGGTGTCGTCATGGTTTACAGTTATGCGCAAACCACTGCACCGGATGCGTTCGTTCAAACAGTTGATCAATTGGGGTCGAATGGTTTCGTCCCCTTTAAGTCCACCCGTCAGGTCACGACCAAGGACATGCGCGGAAATATAGTCCAAGAGGCTAGCTATGTCCGTGTCGGCTCCGATTGGCAGCTTCTCAGCACAACAACGCAGGAGTTTTCGGACGAAATTTCGACCAAAGGCTTTCAATTGACGAAACGCTTCAAAGATGGACGTCTTACTTTGCAACAAGGCTGGTTTGGGCCGCTAGTGGGAGATCGCATCACTGAAACCGGTGAATACTATCTGTATGACTACGATTTGCTCAACCGTTTGAAATTTGAGATGAAGGCGGGAGTCAATGGAGCTGAGAATTTAGTGACTAACTATGTCCGCGACTTGGGCGCTATTGGATGTGGCTGTGATGGTCAGGCTAGCATCGAGCGCACCGCTGGTGGATTGACTCTGCAATCGAGTCAAAAGACAGATAGCGCAGGACGTCGTTCGGAAGCGACTGATGTGAATGGCTATACGACCACCTATAGTTACGTCGATGATCGGCGTGTCACTACGATGGAGTCACCAGATGGTTCCACACGTATCACCGAAAAATATCTCGATGGGCGTATCAAGTCCGTCACCGGCACTGGAGTTGTTCCGGAATATTACACCTACACCGAAAATGCTGATGGCTCCATCACCACGCGTGTTGATGTCGCGACCGCAACTTCTCCTCGTTATCGCGAAACGACTGTCGACGTTGCCGGACGCCTCATACGTGAAGAGAGCCCCGCATCGGACGGCGGCATGATTGTCCGCACCATGGAATATGACGCTCAAGGCCTATTGGAAATGCAGACCGAGACCGGCCGCGCTGCCACTCGCTACGAATACGATGCCCTCGCAAACCTCATTCGCTCTGGCCTCGACCTCGATGGCATTGTGGGACTCACACTTGATTCAAGTGACCGCATTACCGATAGCAACCGCTTCATGGAGCAAGTCGATGGGGACTGGTTTGCAATCAGCACCACTAAGGTCTACCCAGGAACTGGCACCGAAAGTGAAAACGCAGTCCAGGTCAGCCGCAGTGCACAGCGCCTCTCCAACTTTCCATTAGCAGGTGCCAATGGCGACCTAGTCAGTGAAAGCGCCACCACTGATGTGTATGGCAACGTCACCGCAAACACGACCTACGTGGATCGCGCCACCAAGACCGTCACGCAAATCACCGATTCGCCAAGCTCCGATGTCGACGCCACCCGTATCAGCATCAACGGACTGCTGGTCTCTCAAAATAGCTCCACCGTCGCTGCCGCGACGGCATACGGCTATGATGCGCTTGAGCGTCGCGTCAGTGTCAAAGATCCCCGCCATGCGCAAGCGTCTACAATCGATTACTACACTGGCACAAATCAGGTCTTCACTCAAACCGATGGCGCAGGCAACGCCACAGCCTATACCTATTATCCGCAGGGTAGCGCTGGAGCCGGGCAGGTGGCATCCGTCACCAACGCACTCCAGCAGAAAAGCTATCAAGCCTACGACCTTCTCGGTCGCCAGATCCATACTTGGGGCGAGACCGATTACCCGCAGGCCTATAGCTACAACGCTTACGGCGAACTCGAAACGCTCACTACCTGGCGCGACACCGAAATCGACTTTTCGACCACCATTTGGCCTATTACTGACGAAGACGATAGCGGCGACGAGACCACATGGAGCTATCAAGCGTCCACAGGCTTGCTCACCCGTAAGCAATACGCAGACGCCAACGGCACCGATTACACCTACGACAGTGCCAACCGCCTGTCGGTCCGCACTTGGGCACGCGACGGAGGCCTCGACACGACTTACAGTTATGACCCCAACACCGGCGAACTGCTCAACGTCAATTACGAAGCCATCGACACCGCCGACATCACCTACACCTACGACCGCCTCGGTCGTCAGGCCACAGTGACCGACGCCACCGGTATCCGCAGCTTCGCCTACGACCCCGCGACTCTACAACTTGAAGTCGAGGAGCTGGACGCCACTTTCTATCAAGATCAAATACTTCTCCGTAGTGTTGATACCTTTGGGCGTCCAACCGGTTATATTGCGGGGCAATTAAAGATAACCCCGGTCGCACCACTAGACATTCAGGACTTTGACACAGTTTACGCACAGTCGACTTACGGCTACGACACCACCGGACGCCTCGAAACCATCACCGACGGCACCGACACTTTTACATATAGCTATAAGCCAGACAGTAATCTGCTTGCCAGCCTCACCGCTCCGCAGCACAGTGTCGCCTACGATTATGAGCTTAATCGTAATGTCATGACTGTTGTAGCTAACAAGGTTCCAGATCTAACTGGTGTATCGCTCTCACGATACGGCTACACGTATGATGCCCTAGGTCGCCGCGCAGACCGCGAGCAAAGTGGTAGTGCGATTGCAACCACCAATACCGATACCTTCCGCTACAACACTCGATCCGAGGTTGAGGGCTCTGTAAATAGTGACACGAATCAGGGAGCTGCGTGGAATCCTGATTACACCTACGACCAGATCGGCAATCGTAAAAGTAGTGTGGGCTTCCAGCCCGCGACCACCTACGCTAGCAACGCCCTCAATCAATACGTCGATCCAGTGACACTTGAATCTCCTCACGACGAGGACGGTAACCTTGAGACCAAAGGTCTCTGGGCATATCAGTGGAACAACGAAAATCGCCTGTCCAGCGCAACCGACGGCACGACCAACATCGACTTCACCTACGACTATCAAGGCCGTCTCGTCAAGAAAGACGACGGCACAAATGTTGAAGTCTACGTCTACGACGGCTGGAACCGCATCGCCACTTATGATCTTCAAACTTCAAACCTCACCCTTCAAACTTCCTACACTTGGGGCCTCGATTTAAGTGGAAGTATGCAAGGTGCAGGCGGTGTTGGTGGACTTCTCAAAGAAGGCGCTTACTATCCGACTTACGATGCCAACGGTAACATCATGCAAAAGCTTAGTAGCACGGGCTCGGTTGAGATGAACGTCGAATATGACCCCTTCGGTAATATTATCAGCGGTTCACTCGTTGGTGAATACGGCTTCTCCACCAAACCTCTAATCAATGATATCGATTGGTATTACTACGGCTTCAGATATTATGATCCCGTGACGGGGAGATGGCCATCTAGAGATCCGATCGGGGAAATCGGTGGTTTGAACCTGTATGGCTTCGTTCGAAACACCCCGGTCAATCTTGTAGATACTGATGGGCGTATGCCTTTCGGGGGAGATTTTGTGAATAGATGGAAAGGAGTTGAAACCGGGGGAGGGAGTGAAGGTCCCCCTGAGAGTTTCTACGGAGACCCGTCAACGGGTGAATATGATGGCAACGAAAATGCTTATGTGGGAGAAGATGGTGTTTCTTATGCGAAACGAGGCGATTCAAGCTGCCGAAAGGGATATGAATCTCTAGTAGTAAGGATTGATCAGTTTTACTATATCCGCATTAAGGAAGATGAATTTGGAGTGTCGGGCGGCGGAGGAAAGTTGCCAAACCCTCCTGGAGTAAATCCCCCTGATGATTTTTCAGGTGGGGGAGGCAATATCAAGGTTCATCCAATTGTAGAAAGCTATGAATACTTCGCTAAAGTGGAATACTATGAATGTATTCCGTGCGACAAGTCTTTGGACGTTAATGGAACAGAAGTTAATGAATTTACGCTTTCATTTCCTCCGCGATTACTCATCGAAACAAAATATAGCTATGAATAAGTTAGTATATGTTTTAGCATTTCTCAGTTTAATTACATCGTGCTCTCATTCCAGGGACCTTTGTAGGTTCGACGGTTCTTCATTTATAAGCGTGATATTTGGTGGTGACTCTGATTTTGCGAAAGTGTTTCATCCCACGTCATTGAAGCGAATTCAACAGGATGGCGATGAGAAGTATCTTACGAGATATTACATTCAACAGCCAAAAGCTGTATTGTATGAGCGGCTCGGTCCATATCGGCTTAAAGATTTGAAAGTTTGGGTCGAAGAAGCTGAGCGAAGAGAGTGGGATGACGCTATTATTGATGAAATTGGAGCGACCTTGGAAGTTGATCCAATAAATATATCAGTAAGCAATGTTGTGCTTGCAGACGAATTTGGTAATGAGGTCAATTTCAGGCACTATATGGCATGTTTTGAGGGTAAGCTCATGGTTCTGGCTGTAAACCCAGAGAAACATCAAAATGTTGCGGTTCCTTGAGAGAGCTCAAAAGGAGACATTCCGTTATGATTATAATAGCTAATTCTTATTCGTTTGCCTTTATCTTCTTTTAGCCGCTACCCGTATTAACTGATCAACTCCGCAACGGGCAACGGGCGTCCACTCGGTTCTCGCTTCTTCACTGGCAAATCAACCGTCCCGCCCCCGCCCCGCCTCTGGTCGCCCCCTGGCTAGCGATTGTTTAGCCGTTCTCCCCGCCCTAGGGATCTTATGCCTAGTTTTCCCTTAATCGCCTCACTCGCACTGTTCCAGTGCTCAAACAGAGAGGCGGGGAAGAACTAGACATAAGAGCCCTAGGGCTGTCGTCCAGCGAGTCAGCAGGGGGCTCCCGACGGCGGGGCGGTGGCGGGACTAGCGCGTCTACGTTCGAGGCCGCGCGGTCAATCAGTCAGACTCCGTATCGGGCAAGCCGATACTCCGCAGAGCTTCAGAACCCCGCGCCCGGGTCGTCACCCGTTCGAAGCGTTCACCTCCGATGCCAAAGAGCGTCTACGTTTGACCGTCTCCGTCGTGCTTCGCCGACTGCGCCTATACCGTCTTGTCGATCCCGCCACGCAGCCCCAAGGGGCTTTCCCCCACCGCCAGCGCGCGGGTTGCCCCCGCGTCGCGCTTGCGCGCGCTTTTAACCAAGCCGCTGCAACCAACACGCGGCTGGCCAAACCACGGCAACACATAGCCACTGTTCCAGTCGCTAAGGCTCCCTGCACAGAGACTCTGTGAAATCTACGCGGCTATCGCCGCAGCGAAATCAAAGCCATGCCCGTCGCGCAGACGCGACCGGCACCCGGTCTTGCTCGGCCTCGCCCCGAGCGCTTTCCTTCGTGGTATCGGAAGCAACGGGCGATCTCCCTTTTTCGTTAAGCCGTCGAGATTTTACCTACACGGTTCAAGGTCTTCTCGCTCGTGCCTCGCTGCGATCCACCTTGAGCCGCTACGGTTTTATCTCTTTGGGCTTCTCGAAAAAATACTCAGGGACTTACGAGGCTTTTTTGGCACGTTGGGCTAGAAGCGCGTCTTCAAGGGTAGCGATTACCCGTTGTTGCTGATAGCGGGGAAGCTCGCGGACTTCGTCCACGAGTCGGCGCAGCTTGCCTGTCGGGGCACCCGGTCGAGCGGGCTCGTCTTCGCACCCTAAAAGGTAGGCGGCTGTCGTGTCCAGGATCGCGGCCAGCTTGACAATATCCTCGGGCTTTATGGCAACGTCACGACGTTCCCAAGAGGCATAGGTTTGTTGAGCGATCTCCATTTGCTCAGAGGCTTCGTGCTGTGAAATCCCTTTTTGCTGTCGGGCAGCAAAAAGGCGTTCTCCGAAGAGACTGCGCTTTGATTGTGATGGGCGACCGGCTGGCATGGCCGGAGTATAACATGGATTACGGGCACTAGTAGAAATTGCTTGCATAATTACCACATATGAAAGTAATTATTGTGTCTGTCAAAATCCGAATCTTCGGACTTGACAGCCCAAACGCAAAAAAGGCCAGCAACTCGTTCGCCAAAACAAAAGTCGCTGACCTTCAATTATTAAAAACTGAAATACCATGAGTGAAGAAAAGTGCCCGAAAGGGCAAGTTGAAACCGAATCCGCCGTTGCGGAAAATCTCCTGACTTACGCGGACTTGCTGCAACTGGAATGGGTCTTCGCCGACAAGATCGACGAATGGATCTGGCGCAATGACGGCGAAACCGACGACTCGATTGAAAAGAGCCGTGCGACTTTGAAGCGCATCCGCGAAATGATCCGCCTGGACGAGGAAAGCGACCGCGAAGACGCGGCTCGGCCAGTCAAGTTGACTCTGCCGCTCCCCGTGCCGACCTACGCCACGGCCGAGCGGCTGACTCGCAGGCGCTGCCTGCAGGGTCTGCCGCAAACCCTCGTCGACCTGGCTTCGGACATGGCCGAATGCGAGACACGCCCCGGCAGCTGGGAGGCCGAGGCCGTGCGCGGCTGGATCGACAGCCGCTATCCGCCGCTTGAAGTGCTCCACGCCACACAGGAAGGCGGTTCGAAATGACCGTGAAAATCGAAGACTTGAAACGCTCGATCGATCTTGTGGAGCTGTTCGGCAGCTACGGAATCGAAGTGAAGCAACGCGGGGCGCAGCACGAGTGCCGTTGCCCGTTCCACGAAGGCGACGACACACCGAGCCTCAAGATTACGCCGGAGCGTGGCCTTTGGAACTGCTTCGGCTGCGATGCCGGAGGCAGCGCGGTGGATCTGGTGATGAAGCTGGACGGCGTCGATGTGGCCGAGGCGCGAAAGATCCTTTTGCGGCGGGTGCCGCATATCGCGCCGCTGTCCACGATGGCGGTTAAGAAAGAAGAGGCTGGGGAACGGGCTGCGCCCGACCCATCTCTTTTAACCGCTATCTTCGACCACGCGCACAAGACTTTGACCAAGCCAGGTTGCGAAGGCTTTGACTATTTGAAAATACGCGGCCTCGATGACGCGGAAACGATCCGGACTTTTAAGCTCGGCTACATCGACGGCAGCTTGCGGGATCTGCTCCCGAAGAACCGCGAAGCGGTGGCCGCTCTGCAATCGATTGGCTTCTTGAATGACAAGGGCAACCCGAGCTTTTACGGCTGCGTGGTGGTGCCGGTCTGGCGCGAGGACGGAGGCCTGGGCGAATGCTTCGCCCGTGGCGTCAGCGACCCGCGCAAGCTGTATCTGAAAGGCCAACACGGCGGCGTGTTCAACGGCAAGGCCTTGAAAGTCTATGACTCTGTGATCGTCTGCGAAGCGATCTTCGACGCGCTCGCGCTTTACTCGGTCGGTATCAAGAACGTGATCGCGACCTATGGAACGAACGGCTGGACGGACGACCATGACGCGCTTTTGAACGCGGGTAAGGCGCGGCGGCTGGTCTTCGCCTTCGACAACGACAAGGCTGGTGCGGAAGGCGTGAAGCGGCTGGTGGAGCAATTAAAAGAAAAATATCCAGACCTGTCTTTTAGCCGCTTGAAGTTGCCAACGCTCGACGGGGTCAAGGATCTCAACGAGCTGTTGCTGCACCTTTACGCGGAAGGTCTGGGCAAAGACGAGGTGCGTTTAACCTTTGAAAGCTTGCTCCAATCCGCTCCGCGTATCGGAAAAACCAATACAGCTAAGAGGTCGGATTTAGCTTTGATCGAGCAGACCGAAAGCGACCTGCGGTTCACCAACTGCCAGCTCAGCTACCGCTTGCGCGGTCTGTTTGAAAACAGCGAGACGAGCTTGAAACTCATCGTCACGGCCGAGGATGCGGAGCGAAGCCACACCGATCGCTTCGACCTTTACTCGGCCAAGAGCCGCAGCGGCTTCGCCTTCCACGCCGCGCAGCGGCTGGAACTACCACAGCCGAAAATCGAAGAGGATCTATCGAAGCTTATCCCGAAGCTGGAAACGCTC
The DNA here is from genome assembly GCA_002729725.1 of Puniceicoccaceae bacterium. GTDB lineage: Bacteria > Verrucomicrobiota > Verrucomicrobiia > Opitutales > Coraliomargaritaceae > Thalassobacterium > Thalassobacterium maritimum. The sequence goes on along the minus strand of PBYS01000002.1, from coordinate 8,276 downwards.
CTGCAGGAGACGCGCAGCGCACCGGAGGCGAAAGACGAAGTGCCACCGATGAGCGCGGAGGAAGAGAAGAAAGCCCTTTCCTTTTTAACCGCTCCGAACCTGCTCAGCCGCATCGCGGCCGACATGGCCGCTATCGGCTACGTCGGCGAGCAGACCAACAAACAACTGGCCTACCTGATCGGCACCAGTCGCCGCCTGACGAAGCCGCTCAGCGGCATCGTGCGCAGCGAATCCGGCGCGGGTAAAAGTTTTTTGATGGAATGCGTGGCTGAGCTGACGCCGCCCGAAGAAGTGCGCTTCTTTAGCCGCCTGACCTCGCAGAGCCTTTATTACATGGGGCGCGAAGCGCTCCAGCATAAGCTTCTGATCGTGGACGAGCGCGATGGCAGCGCCGAGAGCGAATACCCAATCCGGACGCTACAGAGTCGGCGCAAGTTGACGCTGGCCGTGCCGATGAAGAACGCGAAGACGGGCAATATCGAAACCGCCGAAGTGACGATCCTCGGCCCGATCGCTTATATGGAATCGACCACCTCGACGGAGGTGAATCCGGAGAACGAGAATCGTTCGTTTGAACTGTATCTAGATGAATCGCCGAAGCAGACGCGGAAGATCTTCGATGCGCAGAAGAAAGCGCACTTGCTCAGCGCGGAGGAGAGAGCGGTTAAAAGAGAAAAGATCGTGCAGCGGCATCATAATGCCCAGCGATTGCTGGAGCCGGTCACGGTGCGGATCCCGTTCGCGCACCTGCTCGACTTCCCTGTCAACTGGACGCGCGGACGGCGCGACATCGACCGGCTTTTGAGCCTGGTCGAAGCCGTCACGTTCCTGCACCAGAAGCAGCGCAGGCGCGACGGTAACGCGGTGGAGGCCACGCCCGAAGATTACGCGGCCGCGTTTGATCTGGCCAAGAGTTGCTTGGAACACGCTTGGGCAGAGTTGCCCCGCAGCGCGAGCCAGTTACTCGCCGCGATCCGCAAATGGGCGACGAAGGAGGCGCGCAAACTCGGCGTGCAATCGAGCGAGTTGAGCTTCAGACGGCGCGACGTGCGCCAGATCACCGGCTTACCTGACCACATCGTAAAGCGTGGTATGCGTAGCCTCGAAGACCTCGAATATGTCAGCGTCAGGCGTTCCAGAAATGGCGGCTCGTTCAAGTATCAACTGGCTGGACAACCTCCCGCCGTGGACTTGCTTAACGGCCTGACAACGCCGGAGCAGCTAAAGGAAAAATATGCTCAGATGAACAGTGGAACGGAGGTCAAAGCCTGAAAAAGTGTTCCGCTTTTGCTGAAAAGTGTCCCGCTTTGTTCCGCTTTTGACCCGGTTTTGTCCCGCTTTTTTAAAGCTAAGTGATTGGAAAATAATGAGTAAGAGAAAAGCGGAACACTTTTTCGGAAAAGACCTTATAGGGAGTTTTACTGAATGGCTCTCTGTTCGCCGAAGATCCTCCAGTAATCGAGACCAACACAGTCCCCATTTAGTCTACTGGATCAAGTTCCTCGAAGAGGAAGAAATCGGCTTCAAGGAAGCCACTCCGGAAACCTTTAACAGCTATCAAGCATGGCTGTTGAACTACACCAGCCGTTTTAATCGACCTTTAGGAATCAACACTCAGCTGAACATCCTCTGCGCTCTCAAAGTCTTCTACACCTTCCTACACGAGAGCGGTGAATTGCTCCACAATCCCGCCGCCAAGCTGCGCTTGCCGAAGGAACGCAAAAGCCTTCCAACCGCGATCCTGACCGCCGCCGAAGCAAGACGGCTTTTAAAGCAACCCGACGTGAACACGGTCAGCGGCTTTAGAGATCGCACCATGTTGGAAGTGCTCTACAGCTGCGGTTTACGCATCAGCGAACTGAGGCAGTTAAAGGGAGAAGACTTTGATTCCTTTAACCGCACTTTGAGCGTCAGAGAGGGCAAAGGCGACAAAGACCGCCTCGTCCCGGTCGGGGAAACCGCCTGCCGCTATCTCGCCGACTATATCGAAAACGTCCGACCCTTGCTTTTGAAGCCTCAAAACCTCCCGGCTTCCGAACCTCAAAACCTCCTCTTCCTTAACCGCTTTGGCGGTATGTTTGGCGTGTCCGGAATCTGTAAGAAACTGAAGGGCTACACGAAGGCGGCTAAGATAGAAAAGACGATCACCGTTCACAGCTTCCGTCACACGCTCGCGACCTCGATGCTGCAACGCGGCGCGGAACTGCGCCACATCCAAGCGATCCTCGGGCACGACTATTTGCATACGACCGAGCGTTACACGCGGATCGTCAAGACGGAGCTCAGGCGCATCCAGGCCAAGCATCACCCGCGCGAAGCCATCGACTTGCCGGACGGCGCGATCAAATACCGAGGCCTCGACCGATGACCCCGACCGAAGCAGCGGCGGTGTATCAAGACTGGCGGCGCGGCCAACATCTGGCCGAGAGCACTGTCAAGGCAGACGGCACCGTCTTAAAACACTGGATCAGGTTTTGCCGAGCCTACGGCCTCGAGGATGTCCGCGAAGCGGACAAAGCCATGATGCTCGCGCTCTCCGAGCGCGTTCGCCACGGCAAGAGCGCACGCGGCGCATGGACGAAGAACTATCAATCCAAGATCCTTTGGACGGTGCGCGACCTGTTCCGCTACCTGCACGAAACCGAGCGCGTCTTGACCGATATCACGCTCGGGCTGCCGCCCTTGCACAAAGCGAAGTCGCTCCCGAAAAACCTCATGAACCGGGAGCAAATCGCGCGACTGTTACACCAGCCGAACCTCTCCACCGCCGAAGGCTTCCGCGATCGATGCATCTTCGAGCTGCTTTACTCCAGCGGCCTTAGAGGCGGCGAACTCTGCCGCCTGACTCCGTATGACCTCGACTTGCAAGGCCGCGTCGTGCGCATCGTGCTAGGCAAGGGAAGAAAAGACCGGCAAGCACCGGTCGGCAAGGTGGCCGCTCAGTTCCTCGGCGAATACCTCAAGCAAGTGCGGCCGGTTTTGCTCAAGAAGAAGCGCAAGCCCGATGGCCGCTTGTTTTTGATGGGCACCGAAGTGCTCAGGAAACGCTTCGTCAAACACCGCGACGCGGCGCACCTCGGCGACATTTACACCGTCCACAGTCTGCGCCATAGCTGCGCGACTGAGATGCTGCGCGGCGGCGCATCCGTCCGGCATGTGCAGGAGCTTTTAGGGCATAGCTCGATTGACACGACCCAGATTTACACCCGCGTCGTCATCGACGACCTGCAGAAGAGCCACAGCCGCACCGCGCCAGGCAACCGCAGGCAGGAAAGCGCCTTTATCCCCTTTAACAGCAAAACTGCTACTTGGCGCCAAGACAAGAAGCGCGGGAAAAAGCAGTGACAAAGCGGCTTACAGCCGCATGCTCATTGAGGTTAGCCGTTAAAAGGAAAACTTGATGCAATCCACCTGTCACAGCCCGAACCCCCTAGACCCCATTACTGCGGCATTTTTTTGGCGGTCTAAAGCAGATAGGCTACTCAAGGTGGACATAGTGCCGGATTATGACCGGGACGGTGTAATCAGAAAAGAATCTTTTACGGATAGTAACGGTAAGGTGCATCCGAGTGATTACCAGTGCGCTGCAGGTGATGATCCGTTCTATTTTTGGATCAATAACGACGGTGACCATGAAGGTAAGGATATACCGAACGGCTTCGCTGATGATGCTCTCAGGGTTGGTGTTGGCGGTGTAGCTGACCTGATCGACTTCTTCCCTGTGTTCATCGACTTTCACGGCCTGCTGGACAATATGGATGTTACCAAGGTCCAGATTGAATTGCTTGGACCAGAGGTAGCTTGGCTCGATTTTCCAGAGGATTATGTCGGCCTAAACGAGAACAGCGCGAAGTTCTACTTGGAGAACGTCGTCAAAGCGGAAGAATGGGGCGACGCAACCACCACCCAAGCAGGTGATGGAGTTTACTTCACCCAGAAGATGGTTGAGCGCATCCGTGACGGGCGCGGAATCATCCTGCTTGAAGGGCACGAGGCCAGCGACGAACCTCTGCAGCTTCGTTTTAGCTATGATGGCACGGAACTGTTCACCTATGACATGGAGCTGAAGCTATCGAGTGTGGAAGATATGTATCGCCACATAAACTTGATGGGGAACATAGGCCAAGCTGGCGGTGTAGCCACCAATACCGGTCAGCCGTCTGGTTTTCCTGATAGCGAATGTAGTGATAAGCACTTTGTTTTCGTGCATGGCTATAACGTAAATACAGAGCAAGCGCGCGGCTGGAATGCAGAAACCTTCAAACGGCTCTACTGGACAGGTTCGAGAGCTAAGTTCACGGGCGTTACATGGTGGGGCTTCCGCAGTCAGGTCTTTGCGATCAATGCTCACAAGTCGCCGAATTACTATGAGAATATAATCAACGCGCACCGAACCGGCTCTTACTTGTCTACTGCTCTAAGCAGTTACAGCGGAGACATCACTATAGCAGGGCACAGCATGGGTAATGTGGTCATATCCAGTGGCATCGTGGATCATGGGTTAAACTATAACCGCTACTTTTTAATCAATGCAGCGGTTGCGACTGAAGCGTATGACTCGGGGACGATAACTGCAACGACGACGGCAAACATGACAAATGACGATTTTGAGAATTACGAGAGCCGCTTGTATGCCAGTAACTGGCACAATCTCTTCACCGACAATCGCAAAGACCTGACATGGAAAGACCGTTACGGATCAATCTCGAACGCTCACAACTTTTACTCCTCGGGCGAAGAAGTGTTGGAGAATGGTGATGGTTCCGGGCCACCTTCTTGGGATGGCTTCTGGAAAGGCTATCGCACCTGGAATAGTCAGGAGTGGAATAAAGGAAGCTCCTTGATCGGCCTGCTGACAAATAATCGTGCAGGCGGATGGGGATTTAATGATGATACTTGGCATAGCAGTGTCGGGCCTGGTGGGCCAGTGCGACTGACTCCAACCGAAGCTGCCGCATTGACTGATGATGAATTGCGCAACAATCCGTTTTTCTATCCCTTCCAGTCATCCGATAGCGACTATGGAAGCTACAACGGAGACAACCTCTATGGCTTGGATGGCGACACTACAGCGAGTAACCAAGCCGGACTTTATCTGACGCGAGCAAAGCTTCTGGCCGAGGCCATACCTGCTTTGTCTTATGCTACCGGACGAAATAGCGTGAGCGCGTTTGATCAACCCGGAGGCAGTAAAAACACAGATATTAATGCTATTGGGCTACGGAATGGTTGGCCCAGCAGTCGCGGTGACTCCGACTGGAAGCACAGCGACATGAAAAACATACCTTACACTTACATTTATCCGTTTTACGAAGAGCTTGTAGCGATTGGAGGACTTGATGCTGAATAAACTGATTAGCTGTCTTTTCGTGGCTCTAGCTGCGACGCAAATTTGCTGCGCACAGCAAACAACTGAAACTACTGTCAAAGTAGTGGATGAATCGGGAACTCCGCTAAGCGGTGTTGACGTTAAAGTGTCCTACCCGCTGATGCGAACGGGTGATTATAGCACTGGCGCTGGTGTCACTGATGATGAGGGAGTTTACCTTTATTCGGGTGAATCTCTTGCAGAATTTTTTGTGACTGCAAACAAGGAGGGTTACTATGAGAGTCGATACCACGGGAAAGTTTACAGCGTTGAAAATAACCAGCGCGTCTTTTTAAGCCCTGAAGTGGTCTTGACCTTGAAAGAAATCAAGGAGCCGATACCGATGTATGCACGAGCTAGACTTGAGTTTGTGATTCCTGAACCGAACAAAGAATTTGGTTTTGATTTAGAAGCTGCCGACTGGGTTGCGCCGCACGGAACCGGTAAAAGCACTGACGTGATTTTTGCCGTCAACGGTTATTACAATAGCCGAAATGACAACGAATCTCGTCTCGTTGTCACTTTCCCGAATGAGGGAGACGGGTTGATTGAAATCGGAGGCAACTATCGGAAAGGCAGTAAGCTAATGTCCCCGCACGTTGCGCCAGAGGAAGGATACGCTTCACGCAAGGAGTGGAGTAAGAGCAGAAAAGAGAACCCGGACGCTACTGCAGCCGCCCACACAAAATACTTAATAGCCGAAGACTACGAAGAAGAAGGGGTGAACTACCTGTTCAGGGTTCGAACAATCCTTGACCCTCAAGGAAATGTGGTCTCAGCCCACTATGGGAAAATTTATGGCGACTTTAAGTTTTTCGGGGCACATGAAGACGGAAGCTTCATTGGCGTGGATGCTCTTTACTTCAATCCTACGACGAACGACCGCAATTTGGAATACAAGGTCGGCGAAAACTTGAATATCGGCCTTCGGCATAGCTTGAACCCTTATTTGCCGTAGTTGCTGGTCAACGCCGTCCGCTTCGTCCTCTGGGATCGAATCTCGATCCTTCGTTCTGCGCTCAGGCAACGGCGCTACCGCGCAATACTGAGCCGCCCCTTCAATCCTTAATCGCTCCTCCGAACAACGCCGCAACGGCTGCCGCACTCCAAAGCACCCCGGCCAAATCGACCGCCCCGCACCGCCACACCGACCCCCGAACCCCAGGCATAGAAGGAGGCATAGAAGGGGTCATTTCGTAAAATCATAAAAGAAGGAGGCATAGAAGGGGTCATTTCGTAAAATCATAAAAAGGCATAGAAGGGGTCATTTCGTAAAATCATAAAAAAGGCATAGAAGGGGTCATTTCGTAAAATCATAAAAGAACGATTGCCTTGTGTTGATTCTTTAATTGACTCAAGGTAATGGCACGAAGTTTACGAATCGAGCGTAGTGGCGGGGTCTATCATGTGATCAATCGTGGTAATTACCGTCAGGATTTGTTTAGCACTGAGGGTGCGCATCAATCGTTTGAGGATTGTCTTTTTGAAGCGTGCGAGAAGTGCGGTTGGGTCCTTGAAGGTTTTTGCGTGATGACGAATCATTTTCATCTGGTGCTACGCACACCAAATGGAAACTTGGTGTATGGCATGAAGTGGTTACAGGCGACTTACGCGAACCGCTACCACCGTTTCCGAAAAGTGCACGGCAAGCTGTTCCAAGGGCGATACAAGAGTCTGATCGTCGAGGAGAACATTCATTTGGGAGCGTTGCAGCATTACGTGCATTTGAACCCGGTTCGGGCGAAAATGTGCACCGTAGAGGAGCTTAAGAACTACCGTTGGTCGAGCTATTGGTATTTGCGGTATCCGCGCAAGCGGCCTTCGTTTCTTGATCTCTCGGGGGCGCTGGATTCTGCGGGTGGGCTTCGTGACACGCCTGCCGGTCGTAGGAAGTATGCAGATTATTTACAATGGCTCTCAACCAATACGCCTGCTCAAAAAGAAATGGCCTTTGAGAAAATGTGCCACGGGTGGGCTTTGGGTACTAAGGACTTTAAACGTAAATTGCTCGAATCCGAGGGCTTGCTTAAAGATGGGAACAATCAGACGATTCGTTTAGAAGGCAAAGAGCTGCAGGAGGCGAATGAGTTACAATGGGAAGCGATCCTAAATCGGGGCTTGAAGATCTTGGGCAAGGAGATTGGCGATATCACGAATGATCGAAAATCTGCATGGTGGAAAGTTTGGATCGCGAGCGTGTTGAAACAGCGCAGTTCCGCGACGAATGTGTGGATCGCTCGAGAACTGAACATGGGAGTCCCTCAGGCCGTCACCATACATGTCGGAAGTCTGGATAAGGTCAAACTGGGAAAGACCAAAGAGTATCAGGATTTTATTTATGAATTTACGAAATGACCCCTTTTTTCTCCCTTTATGAATTTACGAAATGACCCCTTTTTTCTCCCCCCTTTTTTCTCCCATATGGCGATGGTACGCACGGGGATCTGGATGGCTATATTACAGGCGTTAATAACCCCGACACCGATGGCGACGGCATCAACGATGGCAGCGAAGTTGATAATGGGATTGATCCACAAATATCTGACACCGACGGTGACGGACTCTCAGACGGGCAAGAGCTCTCGATCGGGAGTAACCCACTGCTCACTGACACCGACGGCGACGGCATGCCCGACCTATACGAATACAACGGAGGTCTTGATTTGATTAACGACGACACCAGTTTGGATAAGGACGACGACGGCTTAAGCAACTTGCTTGAATATCAAATTGGCACCCAAGTAAACTATTTTGATAGCGACGGAGACCTTTATCCAGATGGCTTTGAATATCAAACGACAGGCTTTGACCCACTGGTGCCGCATGTGGGGGCGACCACTAGTGATCTCGATGAAGATGGCCTCTCCGATTTCTACGAAATGATGCTTGGGACAGATCCCAACGATAC
>PBYS01000001.1 GCA_002729725.1 Puniceicoccaceae bacterium | reverse complement strand
AAGAGCCCCGCTACCGGGGAAGCATTCGATGTTCAGCGTTCCCAATGTTCGTTTAAGTAGCCGAGTGCTTTAGCCTCGGTTCGGAGCATCCGTTGCGCTCGGCCAGCCCTGCGCAAACGGGGTCTAAAGAGCCCCGCTACCGGGGAAGCATTCGATGTTCGACGTTGGACGTTCGATGTTCGACGTTCCCAATGTTCGTTTAAGTAGCCGAGTGCTTATAGTAACTCCAATCCCTTTCTAGCAGTAGCCGTCCGAAGCGGAGCCCGTGAGGGTGTAGCTCGGCGAGGACGGCGTTACTGGCAGAGGGGAACGAGTGTTCTTTGTGTGCGATTTTCCGTTCAAGAGTTGGGCAGGGTATGTTACCTTGTCAGGTGGGACGGCTTCACGGTCTACGACTATAGCGTGTGTTACTTACGAAGTATAGCTGAAGAGTGCCGAGACCGTGAAGACATCGCCCATCAGATGAATACTCCGGATGAATGGCAAGTAGCCATCTCTATAAGCATTTCAGCGTATGGGCGAATCCGTCCCTCAAACAAGAACCTCAACACTACATTCCATGAATGAATCAACAAGTATAAACATCGCTCCCGGTTCGGTGCTGATCGGACTGGATTGGGCTAAACACAAACACGACTACTGCCTAAAGACTCCCGTGGGCAGCTATGAACACGGGCAAGTCGAGCATGGCCAGAGCGAGTTGCGCCAGTTGATAGACTACCTTAGCGGACGCTTCGAAGGGCGACGAATTTCTATTTGCATGGAAGCTGGCCGAGACCCTTTGCTCTGGCTATTGGAAACTTATGACGATGTTGACCTGTATGTCGTCAATACCGCTACGGCAGCGCGTTACCGGAAGACCTTCACTCCCAGTGGTGACAAGAACGATCAACGCGATGCTGCCTCGATTCTAGACTTACTTGAGCGCCATCCTGAAAAGGTGCGTGTGCATAAAAAATCAAGTCTTCCCGCTCGTGCAATGCATCAGCTCTCAGCAGCCAGACGTAACGCTGTGGATCGCCGCACTGCTGTGATCTCCAGCTTCCGAGAGGTCTTAGAGTTGTATTATCCCGTCGCCCCAAAGCTATTTGAAGACTTGAGCACAGGACTAGCTTTAGAGTTTATCAAGCGCTGGCCAGACCCTCAGAGCTTGAGTAAAGCACGTAAGACAACTTTGACCGATTTCTTTCACAGACATCGCAGTCGCTCACAAGAGCGCATCGAGAAGCGCCTCGAGCAGATCGAACAATCTCACCCTACGATCGAAGATCTCACTTTATTGGAAGTCGGTCGCATGCGCATATCCGACCATATCAGCCAAATCCAAATACTCAACGAGTCCATCAAGCGTTACGAAAAGCAAATCGAAGAAGTCTTCGAAGCGCACGAGCAATCATCTCTGTTCTCCGAGTTGCCTGGTGCAGCTAAAAACCTTGCTCCGCGCTTGCTGGCCGCCTTCAGTCTACTCGAACCCAAGGACGCGGTTGAAATGCAGACCATGGTGGGTATCGCACCGATACGTGTGCAGTCTGGACAGAGCACCAAGACCTTCATGCGCCAGCGATGTCCGAAGTTTATCCGTCAAAGCTTCCACGAGTTTGCTGGATGCTCCGTCAAAAGCTCAGCATGGGCAAAAGCCTATTACGATCACATGACCAAGACCAAACGCTGCGGAGCCCATGCCGCAAAACGTGCGCTCGCCTTCAAGTGGATACGCATACTCTTCGCTTGCTGGGAGAAAAATGAACCCTACAATGAGATCAAATATATCGCAGCGCTACAGCGTAGAAATAGCCCTCTGGTAAAACTCATTTTGACGTAAATAATCCTTGATTAGACTAACTCAGATGTCTTTAGCAAACGATCACTTTGCAAGACACCGATGCTCGGCGTCTGAACAGAGAGCTCTGGACGTTCGCTGAAGCGTCTCGCTACGTAAACTTGTACGCAACGAAAATGAACGTTTGCTAAAGCTGCACGCTACGTGCTTACTTTGTGTATGGATATCATTCCAACTCGGGAGCGGTGGCGCTCTCGACTGCCTCATTGGGAAGTCGAGGGACATTGGCATTTCGTGACGATTCGGTGTCACGGTAGTTTACCTGATGCGGTGAAACTTAAGCTGAAGCAGATCCACGACTCCTTGCAAAATATCGATGCACAAACTGAGGAGTTTCATCAACTGCAACGCCGCTATTTTCTCACGACTGAAAAATACTTGGATATGGGCAGTGGCTTTGCTCCGTTTATTGACAGTGCTTCGTGTGAACGCTGCCTTGATGCGTGCATGGCGATGGAGAAGGAAGGCTGGCTCGTCGGCGAAGCGACCGTGATGCCGAATCATGTGCATCTACTAATCTTACGCCAAGAGTCGGAGTTTTCGCTGAAGGAGATCTTAGAACGTTTCAAAGGACGCTCGGCTCGCTGGATCAACCAGGAATTGAATCGCTCTGGTAGATTCTGGCAGCAGGATTGGTTTGATCGATGGATGCGAAACGAAGGCGAACTCATGAAGACCATCACTTACATTCGCAATAATCCGGTGAAAGCAAAACTTGTCCACGAGTGGAGCGAGTATCGTTGGCGCATGAGCACTGAATTGTAGCCTTTTTCGTAGCGTGCAGCTTTAGCAAACTTTCCTCATACTGAAAATAGTTCTCCCCCAAACTCCCCCCTCTAGCGCAGCGGTTTTAAAATCTTACAGAGCTATCGGGTGATCGTTATCATGGCAACTAGCACACAGATCGAAGACTGAGCCACCTTCCGAGTTTTACCCCAAGATGCAGACCTTGTGCGCGGAAGCGGGGGTGATCTACAAGCTAGTGCCGGAACTGCCTGGCTTGGGGATTTCGGGAGTGATGCGCTGGTTCCAGAAGCGGCCGATGATCCTACAGTCACTTCTCTTTAAGACCAATGATCACTTTTGGTTTACCTTCTTTCACGAGGCCAAGCACGTGCTCCAGCAGCGGAAGAAAAGTATCTTCCTCGAAAGTGAGAAAGCGGAGCAATCGGATGAAAAGCGGGAAGAAGCGGCTGATCATTTTGCCGCGGAGCTCTTGATCCCCTGCGACGCGTTTGAACACTTCGTCGCAGAGAGCGCTCGTTTTTCGCCGACGTCCGTGAAGTCCTTTGCCGACAGCGTAGGGATTCACCCGGGCATCGTCAGCGGTCGCCTGATGCGGGAGGGCTATGCCCATTATTCAGAACCCGTGGCAAAGCTGAGAGAGAAATTTGCGTGGCGGTGAGCCAAGAGCTTCGGTTGTATCGATTTTGTAACGCGAACGCCCGTTTTTATCAGTTTTGTAGCCCGTTTAATCGTTTTGTAGTGATCGTCACGATTTTTACAGACACTTGACACCAGGTCGAAAATGTCGGATAAAGTGGACAATATCCGACATGGCTGAAATCAAGGACGCCTATCCGGCAACAGAGGTCGCTGCACGTCTAAATGATCGTCGGCCTTTTTTGGATGGACGCTCGATTAAGGAGTGCCTGATCAGCGGAGATGTGGAAGATGCGGCGATGGCCGCTGAGGGCCTGTCTGCTTTGCGTGCCTAGCTACTCATACACTCGATTGTTCTGATGCCACCACCGAGACCGCCTAAAAACCTGCACTCGAAGGCACCTATGCTCACTGCTTTCGACGGCGTCTGGCACATGGTCGTCCGAAAGATACATCACAGTGCGCCTATTTTCTTTGGATCAGGGAACGGCACCCGCTTCAGTCGATTCTATTTAAGCGTGTTTTGATTTTCAGGAGATTGACCTATTTCTAATCATTTTATATAGAGTTATCCTGTTTTTAATCATTTTGTAGAAGCTTTATCAATTTTATAGGGGATCCCGAGGGATTCTAATCATTTTATTGCCTCGCGAACGATTTTGTCGCAACTTTTCCGAATTATATGAATTTTAAGGTGCGATGAGCAGTCTCGGCTACAAATGGTTGATCGAAAACTTTGGCTTACCGGGGCATCCGCTGCCGCAGGCGTCGGTGTTGGGATCTCAGCTGAAAGAAACTCAATGGCCTGATGGTTCGATTGAGAAGACCTTCCCGCTGCAATACAAACCTGCGGAAGATGAATTTGCCGGTCATCTTGAATTCGCTCTCAAACATGAAGGTGTGCACCTGGCCGTATTGGCCGATCTATTTTCTCATATCGACCCGAAAGACCTGTGTTCCATGGTGCAGGCAAAGCCGACGGGACGCTATGCACGTCTCGCTGGATTCTTTTATGAGTGGTTGACTGGCAAAGAGCTGGAGCTGACAGTTCGAGTAGGCGGTAATTATGTCTATGCACTCGACCCCAAGCGGTATGTTGTCGCGGACGAGTCGAAGCGAGTGCCGCGTTGGCGGGTGCGCGACAATCTGATTGGCCACGCGAGTTTTTGCCCCACTGTTCGCAGAACTCATGAACTTGAAACCGCAGTAGCAGAGCCTCTGGAGGTCGAAATGGAAGCGCTCATGCGGGATTTTCCTCCGGAGCTGTTTACACGGGCGAATGACTACCTCTATTTAAAAGAGACCCGTTCGACGTATGATATCGAGCGTGAGACGATGCCGCAAGCAAGCCGCCGTGAGCGTTTCGTGGCACTACTCAGAGACGCGGGGGCGGACACCCTCTGGTCACTGCTTCAAGAGGCGTCCTTGACGGCCAAACAGAATTTGATCGTGGACCCCCGCTATGCGGCCAAGGGCTATCGGAACGATCAGAGCTACGTGGGGGAGCAATTACCGAATTTCACTCAGCGGATTCATTACATTTGCCCACCGCCCGAATGGGTGTCACAAATGATGGAGGCACTCGCTGCGAGTGCGGAGGGAACTCATGAGGTGCCCCCGCTGATTCGAGCAGCGATGATCGCGTTTAGTTTCGTATTTATTCATCCATTTGAGGACGGGAACGGGCGGCTACACCGTTTTTTGATTCATGATATTCTACATCGAGGCGGCTTGATGAAGACGGGGCTGATGCTCCCGGTTTCTGCGACTATGTTGCGACTAATGGGGGACTACGACAAGGCCCTGGAGGTTTACTCTAAACCCTTGCTCCGCATGGCCGATTACGAAGTTGACGACATGGGGCGGTTGGCATTGCTGAATGCAGAGCGCATCCGAAGCTATTTCCGATATCCCGATTTGACGGTGCAGGCGACGTATCTTGCAAGAACCGTTGCGATCACCGTGCGTGAGGACGTTTCGGAAGAATTACGTTTCCTTCTAAACTATGATACTGCTCGGCAAGCAATCTTGGAAGCGGTTGATCTTCCTGACCGACGATGTGACTTGCTACTTCAGTTGTTACATCAAAATCGAGGGCAGCTTTCGAAGGCAAAGCGTAAGCAGTTTGGGGAGCTTACTGACGATGAAATTCTGCGTATCGAAAAGGCATTTCAAGACGCCTTCCAAATGAACGAATAATGCCAAACCCATGACTGACAAAGCGAACGAACGCACTTTTCAAGACGACATCATTGAGCAGTTGCTGGCCAACGGCTGGCAGCTCGGCTCACCCGGGGACTACAACCGGGAATTGGCTCTGTATGAAGAGGACGTGCTGGGCTTCGTGCAGGACACGCAGCCGAAGGAGTGGGAGAAGTTTACCAAACTGTATCCGACTGATACGGGCGCGAAATTTCTGGAGCGAGTCGCCGCGCAACTCGTTAAGAGTCATCCGAATGCGGCCGATGCCACCCTACGCACCTTCGGCACGCTGGGCGTGCTGCGTCATGAGCTGAAACATCGCGGCACGCGCTTTAAGCTCTGCCAGTTCGAGCCCGAGCATGACCTGAACCCGGATACTCTGCGCATGTATCAGCACAACCGCCTGCGGGTGGTGCCGGAGCTGGTCTATAGTCCCTGGGTGAGCCAGGAGCGGATGGACGCCAGCAGTCAGAAAGCAAAGGCTTGGCGGATCGATCTGGTGCTGTTTGTCAACGGGCTGCCGGTCGCCACGATGGAGCTGAAATCCGAGTTCAAGCAGGCGGTGGAAAACGCGATGAAGCAATACAAGCTCACGCGTCCACCGGTGGACCCAGTCGCCAAGAAGCCCGAGCCTCTGCTCAGCTTTAAGCGCGGCGCGCTGGTGCATTTCGCAGTGAGCCAATACGAGGTCTATATGACCACGCGCCTCGCCGGGCAGAATACCTTCTTCCTGCCGTTCAATAAGGGCACCGCGGATGGCGGCGCCGGCAATGACGTGCCCGCGAATGAGAATCTCTACGCCACCGATTACCTGTGGAACGAGGTGTTGTTGCCGAAAAACCTGCTCAACATCCTCGCCCGCTACGTGCACTTGCAGATTGAGGAGAAAGAGGAGTGGAACGGGCGCAAATATAAGAAAGAGACGATGATCTTCCCCCGCTATCATCAGTGGGACGTCGTTAGCCAATTGATTGACGCCGCACGAGAAGAAGGCCCGGGGCAGAAGTATCTGATTCAGCACAGTGCCGGTTCGGGCAAGTCGAACTCGATCGCATGGACGGCCCACCAACTGTCTTCGCTCTACGATGATGCGGGCGAGAAGCGCTTTCACTCCGTCATTGTGGTGACGGATCGCACGGTGCTGGACCATCAGCTGCAGGATACGATTTATCAGTTCGAGCATGTGGACGGCATGGTCGGACGCATCAACCGCGACGAGGGCGAAGGCTCGAAGTCGGAGAAGCTGGCGAAGGCCTTGGAGGAATCGACACCGATCATCATCGTGACGATCCAGACCTTCCCCTTCGTGCTAAAGGCCATCGAAAACAGTGTCAGTCTCAAGGAGCGCAACTACGCGATCATCGCCGACGAAGCACACTCCTCGCAAAGCGGCTCGACGGCGCGCCAGCTCAAAGAAGTGCTGATGGTCGAAGAGCGCGCAGAGGACGAAGAACTGAGCACTGAAGAGATCCTCGACAATGTCGTGGCTTCACGTCGCAAGTCGGACAATCTCAGCTTCTTCGCCTTCACTGCGACGCCTAAACCGAAGACTTTGGAGCTCTTTGGCCGCTTGCCGAATCCGGATCAAGCGCCCTCGAAGAAGAACAAGCCGGAAGCCTTTCACGTTTACAGTATGCGCCAAGCCATTGAGGAGGGCTTCATTCTCGATGTGCTCAAGAACTACACCAACTACAAGGTGGCTTACAACTTGGCTCTCAAGATGCAGGCCGCTGATTCGGAGGTCGAAAGTGGCAAAGCCCGGGTGAAACTGAACCAGTGGGTGCGCCTGCATGACTATAATATTTCGCAGAAGGTGCAGGTCATCGTAGAGCATTTCCGCGACAATGTGATGGGCTTGTTGGGCGGGCAGGCCAAAGCAATGGTCGTAACGAGTTCGCGCAAAGAGGCGGTGCGCTACAAGTTGGCCTTTGATAAATACATTAAGGCACAGGGCTACCATAAGCTTTACGGCATGGTCGCATTTTCCGGGGAAGTGAGCTTCAACAGCAAAGACCCCAATGCCGACGGCTTGGTCGGCGAGAAGTTCACCGAGATCAACATGAACCCCAACCTGAAGGGGCGCGACATGCGCAAGGCCTTCGACACCGAGGACTATCAGGTGATGATCGTGGCCAACAAATTTCAGACCGGTTTCGATCAGCCCAAGCTCTGCGCCATGTATGTGGATAAGAAGCTCGCAGGCGTGGAATGCGTGCAGACCTTGTCGCGTCTCAATCGGACCTACCCCGGCAAGGCCGAGAGCGGCACCTTCGTTTTGGACTTCTTCAACGAGCCGGAAGAAATCCTCGAAGCCTTCTTGCCCTACTACAAAACGGCGAGCCTCGCCGATGTCTCGGACCCGGACTTGATTTACGATCTGTTCGAGAAACTGCGTGCGGTCGGCATCTTTACTTGGAACGAAGTCGAGCGCTTCGTGGACGCATTCTATCAGAAAAGCAAAAGTCCCGCCGCCCTCGCCAATATCTGTAAGCCCGCTGTCGAACGCTGGAAAGTGCGCTACACGGAAGCCGTGACGCGCTACAAGGCGGGCAAAGATGAGTTGGAACGGGCCAAGAAGACTAAAGACGATGTGCTCATTGCGAATGCCGAGAATCGCTTCAAGGAGGCGAAGAAAGACAAGGACGCGTTGGACATCTTTAAGAAGGACCTCGGCACCTTCACCCGTTTCTACGAGTTCATGTCGCAGATCGTAGACTACGACGACAAAGACTTGGAGAAACTAAGTCTCTACGCCCGTAACTTACGCCCCATGCTCCGCGAGAGTTTTGATGACGACGATGCCGTCGACCTGAGCAATGTCGAGATGAGCCACTATCGCCTGACCAAACTACGCCAACAGGATCTGAAGTTGGAAGAGGAGGAAGGCGACTATGGACTCAAGGGGGGAGAAGCCGCTGGCACGGCCCGGTCGCGGGATCGCAAAGAGGAACTCCTCTCACAAATCATTGAGCGCCTGAATGAACTCTTTATCACTGACGAACTGACCGAAAAGGATCTAATCAACTACGCGCATACTATCCGCGACAAAGTCCTCGAGAACAAGAAGGTCATGCACCAGATCGCCAACAATACCGACGAACAGGCGATGCTAGGCGATTTCCCCAAGGCCGTGGACGAAGCCATTATGGACAGCAGCGATGCGCACCAAAACCAGATGTTCCAGCTCCTTTCCGATCCCAAGAAGTCCAGCGCCTTTGCGCGCATCGTCTTTGACCTACTCAAAATGGTCGGCTAATCCTGACGTCTCCCCAGAAAGCATGACTCGAATCGTAATATATGGAAATTCCGGATCAGGAAAAACGACCTTGGCTCACAGTTATGCCGCGAAGCTTAAGCTCAAGTATCTTGACCTGGATACAATCACATGGGACGCCCCAGGCGTGCGCAAGAAAACCAGTGAGAGCATAGCAGCGCTGGATTCCTTTATCGCGAACCACGACCACTGGGTGATCGAAGGTTGCTACGGTTCAATCATATTGGAAGCTGCCAAGTCAGCCCAAGAACTCATTTTCCTAAATCCGGGCATTCAAACTTGCCTGGAAAATTGCAAGGCAAGGCCATGGGAGCCCCACAAATACGACTCCAAAGAAAGTCAGGATAAGAACCTTGAGATGCTCCTGAACTGGGTCACTCAATACGAGACAAGAGAGGATGAATTCTCGCTCAAGACACATAGAGCGATTTTTGATTCTTTTACGGGAAAGAAAGTAGAGTTGAAGACTCGACTCGAAATGCAGAACAAGGCTGGCTCAATGTAGGAGCGATGCGTTTTAGCCATCGTCACAGTAGGAGCGATGCGCTTTAGCCATCGTCACAGGAATGATTGACGCGATCTCCGTCGTTATAAATCACAGGCATCTGCCCCTTCCAATGCTTCCACAGTTCCGAGCCTTCGATGAGGCGTGCAATGAAGTCGGCCACGTTGATCCGACTGGTCTTTCCGGCATCAAAGATGGCACTGCGGGTCGGTGAAGGATGCAAGGTATAGCCGCTGACATCGGCCTCGTCGATGAGTCCGTCGGGACGTATCACCACCCACTCGATCATGGCATCGTCTTGCCCGACTTGAGCACGCAGATAGTCCGCAGCCTGTTCATTATCGGAATGAGGCGGCAAGATCAGGCGTAACAAGCCAATCACACAATGCTGGGCGAGTGGGATCGGCTCGGCTAAATCACGGTTCCGGTTGCCGGTGGTATTCATCAAGAGAAACTTCACCGGCCTCTTCGGCGAGTGAACTCGTATCGCGGCGCAAAGACGACGCGTCGCCTCCGTCACCAGACGACGTGGTTGACCATAAATCCCTTTAAAGGAAAGATTATGTCCCAAGCAAAGCGCCACCGCATCACAGCCGCGCACCTGCTGCGCCAACTCGGCATCACTCAAATCAAGCAATGCGGCTTCTGAGACCTGTACCTGCGCATCCTCACGCAGCGACTCGGGCAAACGCTCAACAGATCGAACCACCAAATTGAGCAAATGCCCGGCCGCATGCAAACGCGTGGCCAGCAAACATCCCGTGGCACCAGTTGCACCTGCGACAAAGATCTTCATAGGTATTGATCCAAAAAACTAAGGACCGGTGCTTCAAGGTCGAATGTGCCCGGATGTAAATCGAAGCTATGCCCATCTTTAGACAATTCCAAATACAGATAGTCCAGATCTAAGTGATCCAAATGTTGCACCAACAGGCGCGAGCGCTCGACCGATACCGTAACATCCTTCGCACCGTGCGCAATCAACATCGGCGGCATTGCTGAATCGATCCAGGTAATTGGCGAGGCCTCGCGCTCATTCGTTTGAGTCTGTTCCTTTGTCTCACCCGCAAAGGGAGAGACGGCACGTCCACGCACATCGTAATCGCCGTAAAGGTTCACGACGCAAGCGACCGCATTGGATTGCTCCAGATAGAGGCCTTGCTGGTTGAATTTCTCATGAAATGACGTACTCGCGAGCAGCATCGCCAGATGCGCCCCAGCCGACGATCCCATCACGGCGATCCGCATAGGGTCGACACGATAGCGATCCGCGAATTTGCGGATAAAGCGTAGCGCCGTCTTACAGTCGTAAAAATTCGCCGGCCAAGCCAGGCGGGTAAGCTTACGCGGTCCCTCGCTCTGGGCTTCCGTAATATTGAGCAGATAGTTAATCGAAAAGACCGCGTAGCCTGCCTTCGCTAAATCACGGCTGATACTGACTTCGCGCGCGGCCGCCTTGTCCGACAAGCGCCAGCCGCCCCCATGGATCAACAACACAGCAGGGCAAGCGGACTCATGCCCCTGCGGCAAATAAGCATCCATGCGCTCCGCCCGCTCCTCTCCAAGGTAAGAAATCTCTTTTAACTCTTCGATCATCGAATATGATTTATCCGGCGAAACTCACTTTGACGATTTCAAAATGATGATGAGGTCACTCCCGCAGATGGATCAAACACAGCGCAACACTTCATCAAGCGGCCGTCGTATCTTCTGCGGCCAATTCCCCGCGGCCGCACGCCCGACGGTGACTAACATAACCGGAATGGCATCAGCAGACAGGGCAAATTCCTTGCATATAGCAGCCGCATCAAAACCACCGAGCACCCCCGTGTCGAGGCCCCTTTCCCGAGCGGCCACGATGAGCGACATCGCCGCCAAAGAAGCCGAGCGAATCGCCTCGTCGCGCTGCAGTGCCACATTGCCTTCGTGCGATCCGGTGGCCATATCGACCCAGGTTTGCTGCGTCGCGGCATCGATGATCCCAACATCCACCGACGGCTGTAAACGCTCGGCTAATGATTCATAAGCACTCACATGCCCCGCGACAATAAAGGTCACCGCGGCATCACGCACCTGTCGCTGCCCATAGGATAGATCCATCAATTGTTGCTTCGCGGAATCGGAGTGCACCGCGATGAAGCTCCAGTTCTGCAAATGAAAGGCGGAGGGTGCTTGCGTGGCTAAACGAACGAGTTCGCGGATGCTCGTGCTGTCGAGTGTCGCACTCGGATCAAAACGCCCGGTAGTGACACGATTTTCAAGGATGGATGGACTGAGTTCTATCATGATATTTCCTGGTTGAGGTGGAGGGTTGGTGAAAATTCGATTTATGCGGCCTTAGCTTTAAGCGTTCCCTGGCTGTCGCCATTCGGCTTTGTTCGCCGCTGCCACTGCAGCACGAACACCGAAGCAAGCACGATCAGGATGCCCCAAGCCAAGGCCAGAATCATCAACGGTTGCAAAGCACCAGCGATCGCGGCGATCCCACCGGGCAAGCGATACGCAGCCACAAATAACAATGCCTGAAAGGCAGCAATGTTCAGCCCCGACAACAGCAACAAACGGCCCCACGAAATAGAGTGCACACGCTGACGCGTGTAGGCAATGAGCAGCAAGCCAGCCGGCAAGGTGCGAATCACAGCCGCCCACAAAGGACGCCCTGCGGGCAAATATTCGGTGGCCACGAGATAAGTGGTCCCCCAAAGAATAGGCGCGAGCGCGGTCAACAAGACACTCCCTGGCGCGAACGGAAACATCGGCCTGCTCATCCTTCCGCCTTTCCGAATGAAGGGCTCAAACGATCAACCACGTATCGATCCAGTGAATACAATCCACCGCCGGATCCGACCAGTGCAATTGCTGCCCCGATAAACAACAATGTAAACTGAATGCCCTCCCCGGCTTGGGTGCCCGACCAGTTCATAAAAAATCCATGCGGCCACATCACTACTGCCAGGCTGATGCGAAGTGGAAGTGTGTGAACCGCTGCCGTGGTTGCCAGCAGACTGCGAATCAAGGAGAGTTCCGTGATATTCTTTTCGTTTTTCATGTCACTATTCTAGCAGCCAATCCTCCGGCTGACTAATACCGCGGGCTTGCCTTTGTTATGCATTTTCTGCATACCCACTTTTATGTTGGATCGAATACGGAGTTTTCTTGCCGTGCTGGAAGCGGGCAGCGTCAACCGCGCGGCCCGACAGCTCGGCATCGCCCAGCCGACGCTGTCCCGCCACATTCAGAGTCTGGAGCAAGAAATCGGCGGGCCGCTCTTTGAACGGGACAATAAAGGCATGCTCCCGACTGATCTGGGCTTTCACCTGCGCGACAGCTTCGAGCCGATCATTAAAAACTACGACCTCGCGCTGGCGGATGTCTGCGCCTTTGCGCAAGGACGCCAGCAACAATTACGCGTCGGCTATCTGGGGATGGCGGCCTCCAAATTTCTAAATCCTGCGCTCAGTAAACTCAAAGCAGCCCATCCCGACATCCAACTACTCCTCTTTGATCAAACGCCGGCGGAGCAGCTCGAAGCCCTACAAGCGGGCAAACTCGACGTGGCACTCATCGGACAAGAAGGAGCCGCACAAACCAACGACTTTTATAAACGGCGCGCCGCAAAACTGGGCGTTTGCGCCGCGCTACCTGCAGAGCATCCTCTTGCCGCAGAACCCGAGCTTTCTTTAGCCCAGCTCAAGGGAGAGCGCTTCATCGGCGTCACCCCCAAGGATGTGCCTGGGCGTAATCACTGGATGAGCGAGCTTTGTAATCAGGCGGGCTTCAAGCCGCGTTTTATCAGAAATAGCGAAAGCGTGACCGAAACCTTCACTCTGATCGCCGGCGAGAATGCCGTCACCCTCTTGCCCGACTACATCAGCAGCCCGCCACCACCGGGCGTCGTATTCTGCAGACTCACCGACAAATGGGCGCATTGGGAACTCTTCGTACTACGCCAACGCGGCCGCGGCTCTGCACCCGCCCGCCAACTCGTCGACTGGATCGGCATATAGAACAACTCCCCCCCTTAACGGCGCATGCGTAAATTTTCCGCAGTGGCTGCAAGCATCACTAAAAGGCAACCTATCAGTGTGCGCGGGGCAGGCACTTCGTCCAAGAAAAACAGGCCGAGTACAATCCCATAGGG
This sequence comes from Puniceicoccaceae bacterium, assembly GCA_002729725.1. Classification (GTDB taxonomy): domain Bacteria; phylum Verrucomicrobiota; class Verrucomicrobiia; order Opitutales; family Coraliomargaritaceae; genus Thalassobacterium; species Thalassobacterium maritimum. The sequence goes on along the minus strand of PBYS01000001.1, from coordinate 8,832 downwards.
CACCATCAAACTGGTGATGATTAAAACACTTTTCGCCTCCAGTTCGCGCAAGGCGGAGACGTTGAGGAAGTGTGGGATTGCGGTAAAAAAGACGCCTAAGAGTAATAGATTGACCCAATTGTCTTTCAAATCGTCCTGTGGAACGCCGACGCCCGCATACGCAAACAGAACTGCGATCCCGATCAATTGATAGAATAAGAGCACTAAGCTGGAGGAATTTTTCGCCCGACTGCGGTGGTGCAAATTTTGTCGCAGCGCGAGAAAGAGCGCGGAGATCACACCTAGCACCACGCCTTTGAGGTAGCCACTGTTCCAATCAAAGTTCGGAATCAGGCACAGCACCCCAAGAAAGACGACTCCACAAAGTAATAAGTCCACCACATTCGGCCACTCTCGACGCATGACAGCCTCAATCAATACAGAGAGCACAGGCGCCACAAAGAGCGAGGTAATGCCGATCGCCACCGTCGACACTTGAATGGATGCATAATAGGTGGCCCAATGGATGCCAAACATAGCCCCGAGTCCGATCTGATAATACACGTCGCGCCGACGCTCTAGCTTCATGGAGCGCCCGGTCAGGCGACAAAGTAGCCACATCACAAACATGGCCACAACAGTGCGCCAAAATGTGATCACATCGGCAGCAAGTGGAATCAATTTCGCAAACAGTGCCGTGCCCCCAAACAGAAGCGCGGCCAAATGAGCGTGTAGTATTCCTTGTTTTCGAGTGGCAATCACGCTGCGCACCATTCAGCAGGCTTGCACTAGGTCAACTCAGGAGCGAATAAAGACTGATTATTTTACGCACGCAGCGCTGCGTCTGTCTGTCAGCGACTAGCAGAGCATCCTATGAGGACACGCTCACTCTTTCTTCTCGCTGGCGTAAATGGTAATATCGGCCGACCGCTCGCCTGTAATTTCCTGGGCGCGTTTCAGTGCATCGCGGGTAGAAATGGTGGGATTCTCGGGATGATAACGAAAGAAATTCGATTCTCCTAATGTCTCTAATAAGCCTGAATTCTGAAAGACGCGTTCCACATAAGGATGTGCCCCGCTCACAATGACATCACGCCCATTCTTACGCGCAAACAGCACCAGCTCTTTGATGGTAAGTGCCACAGAAGCATCCAAATTGTGCGCATTGCGCAGGCGTAAAATGATCACACTGAGAGCTGGGTGCGTGACGACGTGGCGCATTTGATCCAAAAAAACATCGCTGGATGCGAAAAACAGGTCTCCTTCCACGTGCACGATCGCGATCTCTGGACGCTCCTTGCGCTCTTGCTCCAACTTCTGCTCGACCAGCTTGCCACTATCATCAAAAGAGACCTCCATCAGCCCTGGCTTACTCGCCTTGTGCAAGAAGAGCCCAATCGATGCGGCCGTGCCGATGTAGATCGCTGTATCCAGCGCGAAAAAGAGCCCTCCGAAAAAAGTGACTAGAAATACGGTCGCATCGCTGCGCGTAGTCTTTAACATAACCGCGATATTGGCACGATTGATCAAAGAGACGCCCACGACGATCACCAGCATTGCGAGTGCCGGCTTCGGAATATAGCCGATAAATCGCCCCAGCAAAAAGAGCCCGATCACTAAGAAAATGCCATTAAAAATACTGGATACAATCGTCTGCGCACCGCTTTTAAAATTGAGCACCGAGCGGGTCAACGAGCCCGACACCACCATGCCGCCTCCCAAAGCACTCACGAAACTGGCTGCACTCATACTCAACATCTGCTGGTTCAGATCCACTCGATCGCCCGATTGGGCCGCCAGAGTCTTGGCAATTGAAGAGCTCTCCAGCAGTGAAAGAAATGCTACAGCCAATGCCCCATTAGCCAGCACTGCTAAATCGCCGATCTCGAACTGAGGTAGGCCAAACTGCCAAGAACTAATACTAACCGGGCTCAGCATTTCTGCGTGGATGCCATAATGTCTCAGAACCGCGGCCAGACCTGCCACGACTAGCAGACTGATCGCGATATTGGGCAGGCCTTTTGCCCAGCGCCGTAGTGGCAAGAAGACCAGTAATGTGAGCGACGCCACGACGAGCGCTTCCCACTGTGTCTCTCCGATCCCTAATATCAAGAGCTTCAAAGACTCCGCGAAGGTGCCAGCTCGCGGCACATGTAAGCCCAGCACGGTTTTCATTTGATTCACAATAATCAAGAAGGCCGCGGCCGTAATATAACCGACAACCACCGCACGCGAGACGTATTGAGTCAGATTTGCGATACCGATCAGCGCACCGGCTAACATAAAGACAGCAACCAGAATCAACAGCACCGGCAGGGCCAGCATCGCCTGCTCAGGGGCATAGCCTAAAGTCAAAAAGGTGCTCAATAGCATGACCGCAGTGGCATTCGAAGGCCCGATCAAAACAAAACGTGAGCTTGCAAAACAAGGCGCGGTCACACTCGACAGCGCAGAGCAAAAGATTCCCATCTGTACCGGCAAGCCCGCAATCAAGGCATACGCCATGCTCTGAGGAAAATCGAGCAAGCACACATTCAAACCAGCACGACAATCAGCCATGGCCTTGCGAAAGGTGTACTGCCTCAAAGTACGGTAGAGCGGAAACGGGTGTAGCCCACTTTGACGAATCCAATTCAATAGCTTACCAAACATCAGAAATAAAAGATTAAGCGTAGATGAGGCAGCGCGTAAAGAACGGTGTCAATCTTTCAGGCGGAAACAAAGAGGTTTCGTAACTCTAAGTGGCCTCGTCCACGAAGCCTAGATAGAGCCTATATTCAGATCTAAAAGCCGAAAATGGATGCACCGCAGGCGCACGCTCAGCACAATTCTCCGAAAATACTAACGGGAACTTTGAAACGCATGCATCTTCGCTTTCTCTTCCTCAAACTTCCTACGGTTACAATTACAGTGCAAGCACAGCGGGGAGTTATACAACAATACGAATTTCTCCCGCAGTTTAAGCGGCCGCTGCTGGCCCAACTCGACTAAGTGCATAGCGGGCCCACAACTCGGAACCAAGGCACCCAAGCTGTCAAAAAACATATCAGCAGCCGAACGCGTTCCCTTCTTAGACTTGGGTGATTGACTCATATCTACTATGATAGAACAGAGTTTAGCAATTTTCCAATCGTCCTCTGCCTTTTTTTATAGCAAATCCCTCATACATGCTTTTTCGCGCTCACATCTTCTTCGGTCTACTTCTGAGTCTCAGCTGCCTCGGTGTTTACGCTGCGCCCTCAACCGATCGCATCGAATTCTACTATGGCATTGCTGAAGGCAATTATTTGATCGGCGACCTGCAAGGTGCCGAGCGCGGCATTAAGCAAATATTGCGGCTCAACCCAAACTATTTGCCCGCTCTCACCCTGCAAGCACGAGCCATGCTCGACCAAGGCAAATCCGAGTCAGCGCTCGCTGCCGCCGAGCGAGCGCTCAGCTTGGAACCTGAGAACAACGAACACGTCCTGCTCAAAGCCTTGGTGCTGGGCAATATGCAACGCCGCGACGAGGCCAGCGCCTTGATACAACAAGTCCTCGAACAAGCCCCCGCGCAAAGTGACGACGCCCGCGCAGCCAACCAATTACTGGGCTTGCTCCGCATGGCTGCCGGCGAATGGGATCAGGCGGCGCAGGCTTTTAACAATATCTATCTAGCCGACCCCAGCAACGCCAACAGTAGCCTACGCCTCAGCAGCGAGGCCTATCTGGAAAAAGCTCGTGTCGAGATGCAGGCGGGGGCGCACGACGAAGCTGTCGCCGCCATCGATCAAGCTATCGCCGTCTACCAAGCAGAAACTGGAAAGGAAGCACTACAACAACGTACCGCACTCCGACTCATGCGTGCGCGCCTGCTCACGCAGATGGGTCGCTTCGAAGCGGCAATCAAAGACTTGCAAGTCCTCACTGGCCAACAACCTGAAAACTACGAAGCTCTCATTACACTCGCTTCGCTTTACGCCAGCGTCGAGCGTTGGGATTCACTGGAAGCCGTCATCCAGCCGATCGCCAACCGCCCCGAACTCAAAGACGTCGCGCTCTACCTCGAAGGCCGTGCCGCGCTGGCCCAAAATCGAGTCGGCACCGCACGCGCGAAATTTGAAGCCGCCATCGAGGCGCTCCCCCCAGAGGCCGATCTCTTGCGGCGCTCGCTCTTTTTCTATCGCGGCATTTGCTTAGAAAAACTTGAGCGCCAAGAGGAGGCTCAAAGGTCCATCCTCGACGCCATCGACGCCGGCTTCCGCCCCGAAACCAGCGAAGAGGCCCTCATCGCCAGCCGCGCCTTGCTACGCGCTCAACGCCCCGCCGATGCCATTCCAATCCTAGAAGCCATCACCTTAAATCGCATCGCACCGAATGCCGCCGCCTGGGCAATGCTGGGGCGCGCACACCTCGCTTCCGAAACCCCAGCTCTAGCACTCAGCGCATTGAACGAATCATTACAGATAGACCCGGAACAAGCCGACACCCGTGCTCTGCGTGGCTCCCTACTACGCAAAGTCGGCGACCTCGCAGGAGCCCTCAGCGACTACCAAGTTGCCAGTCGCTTGGCCCCGGAAAATGCATCCATCGCGTACGCCAGTGGACTCGTTCACATACAACTCGGTGAGATCGCCCAAGCCGAACAAATCATCGCCGGCGCGGCTCAGCAACTTCCCGACAACACGGGCATCCAACTGCTACATGCACTCCTCGCCTACACCACCCACCAGGCCGAGGCTGCCATTGCCTCCTTGCGCAGGTATCAAGCAAAAGTCACAGAAAACCAGAACCCCACAGCACTCTACCTCGACTTCCTGCTCGATTCGCAAAATTCGGATCAGTTGAACGACGATGAAGTCAGTCGATATTTCAAAGGGGAATACACGCGCAAACAAGCGCTGGACGCCTCCGGAACAGCCGAAACGCCCGCACAGGCCCGCTGGCAGATCTGCTCGACCGCCTTTTGGCTAGCACAATTTGAACGTGCTCAAGGTAAAGACAAGACCCACCGGGAACTACTGAAAATCGCGCTCGAAGCCGGCAATCCCGATCTAACAGAATTCCAACTAGCCCAATGGCAATTGGAGAAGAATTAAGCCGCCACCAACCCAACCTCACCACCCACAAATAAGTTTCGAACCTGCACCGCTATCAGAACAGTGTAAGCTCGCTTCTTCGAACCGGGGCCCGAGCCCGCTCAACGAAAGGCTTACTTCAAATCAAAACGCGCACCGGACTCGCCAGCACCTAGCTCAGGCTCGCCGACGCTCAAGCGATCGGGAGTAATCCCTTGAGCCGTCACCAGATGCTCACGAATAGCCACGGCCCGAGTAGTCGCCAAATGAACTCGATCCGTATCCGTAAGCTCAATACTTGGTAACAATGCCGCCACCATCTGCTTCAACTCGGGCGCGTCATCGGCCGACGCAACAAGTTCTGGCGTCGCTGCCGCCTGACTGAACTCTCGATAGCGCTGAGTCAGGCGTTTGCGATACAGTGCTTCGTCTTTAATAGTAGCGTCGCCGAGCAAAGCCATACGTAACTGCTCTTCCGCCAGGACTCTCTCATCGTCGGCAGAAATCTGTGGCGTGATCGCCAGCTTGAGACCCGGTCGCTCTTTCAAAGCAGTGGCCAATGTATTGAGTCGCGACACCATGGCGGCCTTCAACTCTCCTGAGCCAGAATCAAAACGGACCCGCGAAAGGTCCTCCTCTCCACTAGGCACCAAACCAGACAACAGCTTAAAAGGTGCCGCAGCCACATTGGTAATCAAGCCAACGATGGCCGTGCGCACGATTTGCCCAATGCCCACTTTAGGATCATTCAAATCCCCAGAAAGTGGCAATGACAGATTCATCACCCCATTGGGCCCTTTGAGCAAGGTGACAGCCAGATCCAGTGGCAGACTCACCGCGTTTTCGCTCTCGACTCGATCGCCAAGCTCCAATTGCTCTATGCGAATTTGATTACTCGCCTTAAGTTGACTCGCTTCAATCACCCAATCCGAATCGAGATTGAAAGTGCCACTGGCAATACGCCGGCCCACGGCTTGCCCCGAATAGGTCGAAAAGCCGGGCAAGGACAGTCCGCTCAGTGAAGCTTGCAGACGAGTGCTCTCTTTGGGCCGACTCAAATTCAGCCCCCCCTGCAGCTCGAAGCGGCTGCCATTGATCTTTGAATTTAAATCGAGCTCCGCAGGCTCACTGCCTGCAAGGTCTAGGCCGCGCAGCATCAGGCCGATTTCATCCATGACGATGCGAGGCGCAGGCTCCATGCTTTGATCCACATAAGTGATGCTGCCCTCGGCAATCGCGAAAGTGTCGATGCGGATAGGCGTCGCCTCTCCGCTATCCGCGGCCGCTGCCTCGCTGGCTGCTGGCACCTCTTCGGCCACCGCCTCACTTGCAGTTGCGGCAGTCGAGGGCTGTTGAGTGAAGATAATCTCAGGCTGATCCAGCACCACCGCATCCATCGCCAAAGAGAAAGGCGCCAAATCTAAACGTAACTCAGACAGCTGTAAACGTTGCCACTTGGCGTGCAAATTCTCATCGTAGATAAGATCCATACCGAGGATCGAAGCATTACCGAGGATCGAAGCATTACCAGTCAGCGATTGCGCCCCTGAGGCTGCGTACTCAAAACGTCCATCAAAGCCAAATGTGCCACTCTCAATCTGGGTGGTCGCAAAATTTTGAGTATAAGGTGAGAGCAGCTGCAAGGGAATCCCTTGTAGCTGCATCGATAGATCCAGCTCAGACTCCATCGGCACGATAGTGCTGGCAATATGCGCGCTGCCCGATTCGCCGATCAAATAATTGGCCTGCAGTTGAATGGGGGCTGAAAGGTCCGACGAGAGGCTTGTCAGCGTCATCTGAGGAATCTCAACGGTCAAATTAGCCAAGCCCGCAGCCAGCACTTCCTCCCAGACGATACGGTAATCACTCAAGCTCAACTGGCCGATTTGATACGTCAAGGCCGGCAGCAAACGCTCATGAGCAGCCGGTTCTGGCGTAGGCTCTTCTGGCGCAGTTCCTTCACTCGCGGCTGGCAAGACCAGCAAGTGTGCTAGATTAATTTCTCCCTTCGCATCTCGTGCGATCCGAGTCGCTCCGTCCGACACCGTGATACTAGCGATCTCCAGCGCCATCTCTGGAAAACGAAAGCCAATGCCGTCGAGCGTAACAGCATCCACCGAGATGAGTTGCTCAGACTGCCCGATGGGCTCACAGAGCAATTCATTTAAACTCACTTGCCCCTGCTGCAGCTCGAGCAACTGATCCATGCTGGAAAGGTCCAACACATAGTCGAAGCGCAAACCAAAGACGGCACGCTTGAGATCGAATCGAATCAACTCACTATAATAAGGAGATAAATCGTGCACAGCCAAGCCGCTTAAGCTAAAAGCACCCGCACTACGAATTGGCCGACTCTGGAAATCTCCCTGCCAAGTCAAAACCGCACCATCATCCATCTCAGCGACAAAGCGCATGTCGGTATCGCCCTCAATCACCGTCGTCAGCCCACGCAATGTAAAATCAATCGGATCCACCACTTTGTGATAAGTCGTCGCAGCTGTCAGATCTACAAACTCAACGCGCCCAGCGGAGACTTCCAATAAGTCCACTCGTAATTCAGGCACCTCAGTCAAATTCAACTCATCGACCCAATTGCGCCAATCCCCAGCGTCATCTGAGTCGACCGATTCGACAGGATCTTGCTGAGCCAGCCCCGGCCTCTTTTCATAGCGCAACTCGGCACCAGCAAGACGCAACACATCAAGCACCGGGTAAAACTTAACAAAAGTCGCAGCGCTAAGATTCAATTCCGCCGTCTGCCAGTCTAAGGACCAAGCCCCCGCAGCATCGGCCAGTTGTAAGCCCTCCACGCGAAAAGAGCCCGAAAACGGATTAATCCGCACCTTAGCGATCGTCGAATCCGGACTAAAGCGCGCCTGTAATTGCTGTTCACCGAAGTGCCGGATCAAAACTGACGCGATCCAAAAACCAATCAATGCATACCAAATAACCAAAGCAGCGAAGATAACCAAAGTTTTTGAGAATCGATTCATACCCATACAACTAACACTCCATCAACCCAAAGCAACCGCTGAGTCGAAATGAGGCACGGAGAGCAAGCTGAATAAAATAAAGCCGAGCGCAGCTTACACTGAGATGCAACAAGCAGAATTAGAGACCAAATCATCAAGCCCCTGAAAGAGGAAATTTAGGCACAGCGACACTAGAGGATAAAATCAGAGGCTCCCAACGAGATCATCGTTTTAACATCCACAAACAAAAACACTCGACCTTTACACTCAGACGCGGCCCTCTGGGGCCTTGCCCAGAATCATGTGCCGGAACTACTCACAAGGGTGCTCAATTACTAAAGCGCCCTGATGAATTCAGCAAAGTCTAACCATATTGATCTTTAAATTTTGCGTTTGCCCCTTTTTCTGCCACTTTTTCTGCCCCCGACCTGCTCCACACGCACGGAATCGTGCCATTCTCCGGGAACGCAGATCTCCGCACCTGCTCTACACGCACGGTATCAAAAAGTAAAATGGACTCTATCATTGAATTAATCGCGGCAATTACCGCAGAGATTTGTTTATAATGATGCTGCACAAACAGGCCTCTCAGGACTGTTTGTCTGAGTCCTGCGAGAAGTGTGGCTGGATCCTTAAAGGCTTTTGTGTGATGACGAACCACTACCATCTGACCCGTTTTAATAACTGTGCTTCGCACACGACTACGAAGAGCCTTCCAAAGCATCCAAGGGACTCACCGTCAGATCCTGCTGATCTTCCATCACGTGCAGATAAATCATTGTAGTCTCCACACAAGCATGGCCCAGGAAATCCTGCAAAGTCCT